>CAWAUQ010000008.1:0-308084 GCA_963785225.1 uncultured delta proteobacterium
CTTGAGGGGAAGACCGGAATCGGGTTCCTTAAAAGCGTCCCTGGATGGGCATGAAGCCCTGCAGAAGCCGCACTCGTCGTATTCCTTTCCGTCAATGATATATTTGTCTCTGCCCATACATTCTGCTGGAGTATATTCACCGGCATATACAGGAACATACACATCTCTCAGGGGATCACGAATCATCCGGATGCGTGATCTCGCCGGATTATTGCTGCTATATTTTGGCGAGCGTGAAAGGCAGAGCAGATCACCTCACAGGCCCGGCAACCATTGCATTTATCGAGATCGATCTTAATTGTTTTGACTTTCTTCTTAACCTTGCTCATTTTTTATTATCCCTCTCTGTTCTAAGTCTTCGGCAACGTAAGCCAAATCTAATTCCTGCAATGACTCTTTTGTAGGAATACCGTCATTATCCCACCCTTAAATTTGTAATACGCATCCAAGAGCTTTTCTTCAAGTTCAGGAAATCTCTTCTTCCAATGGTCTTCAGGCGGCTTCTCATCGGCCCTCCTCAAGCCTCTTCTTACATTGATGGCCCTAATCAGGCTTCGGTTCCTCTTATATACTTTCGTGAGGCCGTCTTCATCCATATCGACCCCTGTCGCTGCTGAGATGAATCTCGGGTAATTGTGTATATGATAGGGAGGTTTTAAGGGAAATGACGACAAACCGGCGCAGACACCGAGGGCATCATCAATATAGTGCATCATCTCTTGCCAGTCAACAATGTCAACGGACATATCAATAGTCGGATAATATGGATTTGAGTGTTCTCCACGCATTTCCCAGTCCATCAAATATTGCTTAAACTTTTCATCAGGAACATGGATCCAATCCTTTATAAAGTCTTCTCTTTCCTCAATCGTAGGAAAAGGCGACTGGGGAAACTGTCCTTCAATCTGGGTAATATTTATCTTCTCACCGGTAGCATACATAAGGAAATAAATGGGATTGAGCATTCCAAGTTTGAGAGGAAGTTGCTCATGTTTCTTGATGTTATTATGAGCATAAGCCTCTGCGCCCTTTCCGATCCTTTGTGCCGCCCAATGTGTGCCATCCGCCAGAATGTCTCCAATCCCTTCCCGTCGGACAATTTTGTCGAGTAACCAGTAAAATTTTCCCTCGTTATCGGACGGACATCCCGCGAAGTCCTCGTCAGTCAAGATGCCGGCCTCTAAAAGCTCAAAGCCAAAGGCCATAGTTTGCGGGGTTGAGAATCCATCCACTCCATACTCCGTAGCGCGTTGGGCGATTCTAAAACCAAAATCCAGATCATCTACAAATGCCGCCATTGTATAGGTCAGTTTGGAGAAGCATTTCATCATATAAGTTGAAATCCCGGGAACGGAAATTATTGCCCCGCATTTCATCGGACAGTTATAGCAACTTATCAACCGGGTCCGCGTGCTTAACTGAGTACTCTTTCCATTTCTCTTCCATTTCCTTGGTCCAGAAGTCTTTTCTCCGGACACGGGAATTTCCCCAGGAGAAATTTTCGGTGTGCCACTTCTCATCAATATGCTTCATCTCTTGCGGTGACCCAAGACCCAGCTAAAATAGGCATTACGCCTGGAACCGGATTGTCTTCCCGGTCTTTTATGTATTTCAGCACGTCATTGCAAAGTTTCAAAAATTCTTCCGGGTTGGCAAGGTTGATGTCCTTTGTTCCACGGACAGCTATCGCCTTTACTCCTTTATCTCCCATAACGGCGCCAATTCCCAATCGGCTGGCACTGGACCTGCCCTGTTCGATGGAAGCCATAAAAACCCTGTTTTCACCGGCCAGGCCGATAGCAGCCACCTGCGCGTTGGGTTCTTTCAACTCCTGCCGAATAAGTTCCTGCGTTTCAACAGCGCCTTTGCCTTGCAAATGAGCGGCATCACGTATTTCTACCTTGTCATTGTTTATCCATATGTAAACCAGCTTTGGGGACTTGCCGCTAAGGATCACCTTGTCATAACCGGCATATTTCAATTCCGGCGCCCAAAAACCACCCATCATAGAATATGCCATCAACTTCGTCTGAGGAGAATAGGTGGTAACAATGGTACGATTAGCGCCAGGAGCAGGTGTGCCGCATAAAAGACCAGTGCTGAATATGAGTATGATTATCAGGCGAAAAGGGGTCAGTGTCCGGGGGAACCCTGTCCCACAATATCTTGGCGCTGGTGCCTAGGCCCCCAAGATACAGTTCGGTTAATTTCGGGTCAGTCTCAACCCTCTCGATGTTTCCTCGTGTTAGATCAATTTCTAAATTAAATCCTGTCTCTCCGTACCTCATGTTTTATCCTCTCTGCTTATCAGTTTGTTCATGTTTGTTGCATTCCTGATTGTAAATGGTTTAATGCCGGCACCCGCCTTACAGGCATCTTCGTGCCGATTTCCGATGACACTTTAATTCCACTGGTCACATCTACCTTATCGATAAGAACGACCTGACAGTCGGAACAAAGCCCTGAAAAGACCGAAGGTTTTATTATCTCGTTGATCGTCTTCAAAGCATGTTAAAATTAACAAATTGGCAAAAACTTGTCAAGAGGAAAAAATGAATTAATTCACAAGCTTCTCCATTTTGAATTGTCTATGTTATAACTTTATTATCACCAATAATTACCAATAGTAACCATTTGGTAATATATCACTCAAGTGGAAATCGCATTTGTATCATTTTTTCACAAAATATGCCGCTATAATGTTCATAAAAAGACGGTAAATTTTCTTTGTTAAACATAATATTAAGCCATGGTATGGTAAAAGCCAAGATAGAAACGATACCCCTTGTAACTAACTGATTTAATAGTACAATATAGGTTATTCAAACTCATGAGGGACATATATGTCTGTTAAATTTGGGTTTAATGCTCTTTTCCGGGTTTAAAATTGTCCTTGAACACTCTATTATCAATGATATGTATTAATAGTATGAAAGAGATTGAGAAAATGGGCACAAAATAAAAGTGCACTATATTGGCTGTTCCCTTCTTAAACCTAATTATGTTATATTTTCAATTATGACAAATAAAAATTTAACGGTATCCATTGAAGAAGCACAACGAATTATTTTAGGTTCTGTCAGCCCTCTGAACTGTGAAAACATTTCCATTATGGAAGCATACAATCGTGTTTTATATGAGGACATTGTATCGGATATAATGATCCCTCCTTTAAATGATTCCAAAATGGATGGTTATGCGATAATCGCTGATGATACCAGCGGAGCATCAAGAAATAATCCCATAAGACTTAAAATTGTAGGAGAAATACAGGCAGGCGGTTCCATTACCGGTAAACCGGTTTCAAAAGGAGCAGCAATAAGAATCATGACCGGCGCTCCGATTCCAGAAGGTGCTGATTCGGTAATTCAGTTTGAAGATACAGAAGAAGAAGCTGGTTATGTAAAAATATTCCGCGAAACAGTTAAAAATGAAAATTATCGATTTGCCGGAGAGAATATCGCAAAAGGTGATGAGGTGCTGCAAAAGGGAGGTCGGCTGAGGTCGGCTGATGTAGGCATCCTTGCCTCGCTCAATTACAATACAGTAAACGTTTATAAACAGCCGACAGTTTCAATTATTTCTACAGGCGATGAATTGGCCGATATAGGCGAAGAAATTCAATTCGGTCAAATCAGAAACACAAATGCCTATACCTTATACTCAGAAATCAAAAAGTATGGCGGTCTTCCCCTTTATTTAGGCATTACTAAAGACACATTGAAAGATACAAAAGAAATATTTTTAAAAGCTTTAACATCCGATGTCGTAATATCCACGGGCGGTGTATCAATGGGTAAGTACGATTTTGTAAAAGAAATTTATTCTGATCTCAATATTGACATACAGTTTGAATGGGTCAATGTCAAACCTGGCAGGCCCTGCACGTTTGGGAAAAAAGATAATAAACTGTTTTTTGGTTTACCGGGAAATACCGTTTCGGCTCTTACATCGTTCATTCAATTTGTGAGACCTGCATTGCTGAGATTAACGGGTGCAAAAAAAATCACAAAACCGGTCGTTAACGCATTTCTTGAAGAGGATATCGATAAACAACCGGGCAAAGTACATCTGCTGAGGGGCTATTTTGCTATTAAAAATAATGAATTTTTTGTTTCAACAACAGGCAATCAAACGTCATCGGTACTTCGTTCAATGAGCGCCGCGAACTGTCTCATTATAATTCCGGAAAACGTAACAAAAGTTAAGGCAGGAGAAAAAGTCGCGATTCAATTAATTGATCATGATGAGATCTAATCAATATTCACCTCGGCGAGATTCTTAAGAACAATATCCCCGGTTCGTTATTCTCTGTAAATAACAGTTCCTGCAGACTCACCATTTAAAGCACGGGTGATATTCCCCTCTTCCAGACCATTGATAATGATGATCCGGTCGAGGACCTCGCTTCTGGAGGATCTCCAGGCAAGGACGCTCAACCAACGATCAGGTCATCCTGATCCTTCTTGTCTACTAACATGGACCTCCCTGGCTCCAGTTGCAGCCCAAGGAGGCGTGGTTCAAATACAAGCCGACTACGTTGTTAATAGCGGAACGTTTCTATCGTATCTATCAATACTGAATTGACTTGCAAAAAAGTTCCTCTTGTGCTGAAATTTGGTATGAGAAAGGGCTCCAGGCGGCAAAATATCTAAGGAAGGTGCAGCGCTTTGGAAGATACAATCTATGAAGTGTTGAATGTACGTGAGATCACCAGAGACAACGATGGTTGCCACATTCAGGATATCAGCAAAAAGGTAATTGCCGAAATATCACTGAAAGTGATCGTCAACGGAGTCAGAGCTTGTTTCGGTGCTTTGTCTCAATCAATACCAGGAAGAACTGGCCCTGGGGTTTCTCTATAATGAAGGGGTCATTAATTCCTATTCCGATATCGAAAACATTTCATTTAACGACAAGATGCTGGCAGTGATCATGAACCTGAAAGAAGGGGTAATCATTGACCGGCAGGAAAGCTTAAGGAGCCTCACCACGGGCTGCGGTAAATGCTATACTTACATCAATCCCCTCAAAAAAAGCCAATACAAAACAGTCGAGAGCAACGAAACCTATTCGATGAATACTATCCTCGATTTGATGCATGATTTTGTGACAAGGTCGAATATATACATAGACGTCGGAGGGGTGCACAGCGTGCTGCTTCATACTGTCGATTATGAAGTGCTCATTGAAGACATCGGCAGGCATAACTGTTTTGACAAGATTACCGGACTGATGCTGAAAGAAAATAGACTCGATTTATTCGACCAGGCAGTTGTGTTTGTGTCGGGAAGAATATCTTCCGAAATCATGGCAAAGATTATCCGGATGGGTGTTCCGGTTCTGGTATCCAAATCAACGCCGACGACCGCCGCTGTGAAGCTGGCCCAGGAGCACAAGGTAACATTGCTGGGGTATGTCCGTGAAAGCGGCGGATACATTTACAGTTGCCCGGAGAGATTGGTGCCCTGAGAGAAATCTTCGATCATTTCCTGCAGTTTAAGGGATTTGAATCGTAATCTTCCCCTTCTTGTAACCTTTGAGACATGAGAGCATACCGAGGACTGTGTTTTTGCAGAAATTGGCAGTAAAAGGATTTAGGGCAAGATCTTTGTCATCTACCTTTATGATAATGGGTGGATTAAAAGAAACGCATGCTTCAAGGGTCGTCTTTCCTGCAACTATAGCTTTGGCCAGCGATTCACAGCTTTTATAAGCACATTTGCCGCAATCAAGAGTCGGCAATATGAAACCTTTTTCCATGACCAGGTCGGCCAGAGTTCTACAATGGGCATCGTTCAGGATATCATAGTCTCCGAGTTCATTTTTGAAACTCACTGTGGCAATTTCCAATCCGTCGCAAAGATCCTTCTTCTCTGATTCTTCGCGCAAACAGACGATCTTGGGGAGCCTTTTGTTATCCTTGAACCCCTCTATTATCAAAACATCTCCATGGAAGTATCTCAAGATCTCGTCTATTTTCTGCTCGCCCTTTAAAATAATCTCGGTTTCTTGTTGAGCCATGACCGCCACAAAACCTGAAACATGGCTGTATTGGGTGGAATCCGCAGACGGTAAATCAATGTTTTCAACCGTATGCTTGATAACGCCCACTACCAATCCCTTTTGAGCAAGCTCTGCTGCCAACCGTACACCCAGGGTGGTTTTACCGCTTTTTTTATAACCAATGATGCCTACTGCTTTCATTTTAGCTCCCGCGCCTCTTTCTTTTAGAATTCTGTCCTGATGTCGGCTCTTTTCCCACCTTCGGTAAGATGAAACCCCCGGCCGTTAAGCACTCCCCTCTCCTCCTTCGTTTCTCCGGTTAACTCCAGTTGTGCTCATATTTGACCTTTCCCGTATCCTCCACACTGTAGCCGCCCAGGGCCAGGAGCCTCTCCTTGAATTCGACGGAGCGCAGAATATCCATGAGCATTGCAAACCTGCTGTCAGTCGTAAACTCCTTTGTCACGAGGAGATCATACTCTTCTTCTGCGAGGGGAATAAAACCGAGGGAAAATGCCTTTGCGACCGAGTAAATACCAACCCCTGCGTCTGCAATTGATTCTCTCACGAGGATCCCTACAGCGGTATGAGAGGATTCTTCTCTATCATACCCGCTAATATCATCTTTGTGGAGGCCTTCCCTGGCAAGGATGGCGTCGAAGAGAATTCTCGTGCCTGACCCGAACTGGCGATTGACGGACCTCACCCCGGGCCTCGTGAGATCTGCCACACTCATTAAGCCTTTCGGGTTGCCCTCTGCGACGAGAAGGCCCTGAGTTCGTTTTGCAATATGGATCAGTTTCACTGCGGTGTCCGGCAGGTATTTCTTTATAACAGGTATATTGTATATCTGTTCTTTCTCGTCAAGGATGTGTGTCGTGGCAAGTGGCGTAATGCCTTTTTTAAGCGCCATGATACCGCTTAAGCTCCCCGTATGGGTTGAAATGAGGTCCGTGGCCGGATGTCTGCTCTTCAGCAGATCACGCATAACATCGAGTGAGAGGTCGTGACTGCCTATGATATGGATCCTCCCTGCGATCTCCCCCTCATCCCGGAGCAATTGACATGTAACCTTTTCCGATTCGTCGTAACCTTCTCTGTTCTCAGGAATAACTCACAATACCGTCTGCTTTTGCCATTGAAGAAAACAGACTGGCCCCTCGCGGCAGGGGGATTGCGTGATATATCCCTTTATTTTCAATGAGGTTGACCCTGAGCATCTCTTCAATGCCCACCCGTGAAGGTATCTTGTAAGCAGCCTCACAGGTCACTGTCTTCCCATACTTTTTTGTGTTCATGAGCTTCTCGAAGAGGGGAACCAGAAAAGTTCTGAAGGTCATCGCCGCCGATACGGGATAGCCGGGAACACCGAAGACCGGCTTGCCATCGATAAGCCCGAACATAGCCGGTTTGCCGGGCATCATGGAGACACCGTGAAAAATGATCGTCCCCAACTCCCCGATTATTTCCTCCGTATAGTCCTCTCTGCCTGCGCTGGAGCCTGCGTTGATAAGGACTACGTCATTCGTCCCGACTGCGTGGCAAACAGCGGCACGAAGGTCATCTTTGGCGCGGGCGATGGCCGATATACTAAACTCGAACCCCATCTCCTCGGCCATACATTTTAGCGTATAGGAATTAAAATCGATAAGCCGGGGCTCGCCCTGTGGGTCGAATCGCTCTTGAAATATATCGATCAGTTCCTTTCCCGTGGGAATGACAGCCATACGGGGCCTTTTGCGTACATACGCCTCAGTAACACCGGCTGATACAAGCATACCCACGTCAAAGGCAGTCATGCTGTGGTTGACAGGCAACAGCATATCGCCTTCAATGACGTCTTCGCCAACCATACGAACGTTCTGCCAGAGATAGACAGGTTTTCTGATCGTAATATGGGTTTCCTGCTCTTCTACATCTTCGATCATGATGACTGCGTTGGCGCCACGGCGCAGCAGATCGCCGGTATTTACCGGATCGACATGGCTGCGCGGCAAATCCATGGGATGCGCAAGATCGGCCCCAAGTGTCCTTTCAAACGACACAGAGTAACCGTCCATGGCAGCACACAAAAAGGGTGGATTGGAAAACTGCGCAAAGAGTGGCCTGCGCCGTTATTCTCCCCAGGCATTCGTGTACAGGTAAATCTTCTTCATTTTCGATATGTCCTGTGACAGCGAGCATCTTCGATAGCGCTTCTTCGGTTGTCAGTGTTTTCAGGTATCTTTTCATTATGACCTCATTCGGGTTGTCGGTATTGAATGGACGAAAACACAGGGTTCACGGTCGAATTCATGCGAACAGGTATACTTCAACGGTTTCATCCTTCTCAATCCCTTCGACACCTTCAGGCACAACAACATATCCGTCTGCCTGCGCCAGGGGAGCAATGACAGCCGATTTCGAAAAAATCGGTCTCGCGCAATACCGGTTATCTTCATCCTTTTCCAGGGTCACCCGGACATATTCTTCAATACCGTAGGTAGAGGGCACATTGGTGGTCATCCGGGCCGGTATCACTATTTCATTGTCATATTCCTCTCCCTGAAAACGTTTCACCAGGGGAAGCACAAACCGGACCGTCACCATGGCACAGGAACCGGGATGACCGGGAAGTCCGAAGATGGGCTTTCCAAAGAGCTGCCCGAAGATAGCCGGCTTACCGGGCTTGATATTAATACCATGGAAAAGTATTGTACCCCCCAGCTTTTCTATGGAAGTGGTAATGAAGTCCCTTTCCCCTTTGGAACTGCCACCTGAGATGAGGATCATGTTGTAATTGCGCGCCGATGAAAGCTTTTCCGTTATATCCGGGATGTTGTCCCTGGAAATGCCGAGAAAATGAGCATGGGCTCCTGCGCCTCTCAGCAGGCCCTCCACTGTGTATCTATTGATATCGCGCACCTTTCCGAGAGGAACGATTTCATCGACACCCACAATCTCATCTCCTGATGAGATGAGGGCAACCTGCGGGGTTTTATACACCTCAATCTCCGACATACCAACGGCCGCCAGGACACCCTTGTCAAAGGCCGTCACTTTCCGGCCTTTTTTCAGAATAATCCCGCCATATGCGATGTCTTCGCCTTCATAACAGATATGCTCGCCCTGATAGACGGCTCTTGTGATCTCAACAGCATCCGTGGCAAGTCGGGCATACTCCTGCATCACAACGGCATCGCAGCCTCCCGGAACCATAGAGCCGGTGGCCACATAGATTGCCTCTCCGTCGGAGAGGGCCGCGCGAGTTTCTTCTCCGATCCTTATTTCACCCTTGAGGATAAGAAACGCCGGGGTGCTTTCTTTTGCACCCTGCGTATCCTTTGCTTTTACAGCATAGCCGTCGACAAGTGAACGAGTGAAGGATGGTATGGCGGTCTTGGAAACCACATCTCTGGCGAGGACCCGCCCCTGTACATCTTCGATTCCTACCATTTCCGTACCGATTTCTATGGGAAAAGTACCGATGATTTCACAAGCCTCTCTTGCCGTAATCGCTTTCAAAAAATCCATATTACACCTACCCTATTAAATATAAAGGATTACGCTGGCCCTGTCAAAATCACGCATCTGCCCGATGAATCATAGCCTTCACCGGGCCCCTGAGCGCTTTGAATTTCCCGGCCCGTAGTAATGGGCCACAGGGCTGGTGGCTAGTCGCCCCTTTTCAGGACATGCACTGCGGTGGCCTTGAATGAAGCCGTAATCTGCTTTCCAGGGACAAGGGTCATACTCTCACAGGAATGGCCGGTCACATAGGCGGTGAGGACAAATCCACAATTCAACGTGATTTTATAGTAGAGCCCCAGAGGGACGATCTTCTCTATGACACCTGCAAATTTGTTCCTGGCACTGTTCTGGATACCTGCAGAATCCATCGAAAGAACCACATTCTCCGGCCGTATACAGAGGACAACTTCGTCCCCCGGTTCATATCTCCCGACCACTTCGATCTCCCGATCGGCAACTGAGACAATGATGGCGTCATTTTCCTTTTTCACCACCCTACCCCTGAGAGTCGTCTCGACACCGACAAAAGAGGCAACAAACTCATCAGCAGGGGTATTCATGACCTCATCGGGAAAACCTTCCTGAACAACCTTGCCGTTGTTCATCACAGCGATCCTGTCGGAAAGACGCAACGCTTCCAGACGGTCATGGGTCGCAAAAACCGTTGTTGTGCGCGATGCCTTGCGTGCCCTTTCAAAATCGTCAATAAGCGATTCCCTGCTCGGCTGATCAAGGGCAGAGAAGGGCTCATCAAGAAAGAGAACTTCAGGGCTTAAGGCAAAGGCCCGTGCAAGGCTTACCCGCTGGGCTTCCCCACCAGAGAGCATCCTGGCCGAACGATCTCTTAAATGGGTAATCCCGAACCTTTCCAGGTTTTCCCCGACAACTTTCTTGATCCTCGCGTTGTCGAATTTCCTGAATTTGAGTCCGGAAGCTACGTTGTGAAAAACCGTCGTATCAAACAGAAGTGGTTCCTGAAAAACCATGGCAAGGCATCTCCTGTACTCTCCTTCCGAAACCTCATCTCCGACTCTTCTGCCATGAAAAAGAATCCTGCCTGAAAAACCCTTTGTCAGGCAGCACAAGGTGACAAGAAGCGTCGTCTTGCCGGCGCCATTCGGCCCGATAAGAGCAAGCGTCTCTCCTTCGCGAAGGGACAGATGGGCCACGTCAAGGACCGTGAAACCTGCCCGCAGGACTTTTAGCTCTACCCCTTCCAATATGGGCGCCTGCCTGCTCAGACCGGCAATATCATTCCCGCTTGAATAGTTCATCGCGGTTTTTCCCTTTGCTGGATGTGGGTGAGAATCAGGTTGATTGCATAAACAAGTACCAGGAGAATAACGCTCAATGCAATGGCTACATCAAAATTTCCCCGGCTTGTTTCCATAACGGTAGCCGTGGTGAGGACACGGGAGTACCCTTTGATATTGCCACCCACCATGATGGAAGCGCCAATCTCAGAAATAACACCGCCAAAGCCTGCCATCACAGCGGCCAAAAGGGGTAATTTTGCCTCTTTAATGAGGACCCAGATCATCTGGGCCCGCGTAGCCCCCAGCGCAAGTATCTGGAGCCTGAGTTTTTTCGGGAGTTGCTGTATGGCAGCAAGACTGATACCCATGACAATGGGAGCTGCAATAACCGTCTGCGCGATAATCATTGCTGTCGGCGTGTAGAGGATGCCGAGAAAACCCAAAGGGCCGCTTCTCCAGAGCAGGATAGAAACAAAGAGACCTACCACAACAGGAGGAAGGCCCATACCCGTATTGACAAGACTGACAAGAATCCTTTTCCCTGGGAAATCGGAAAGGGCAATGAAAGTGCCACCTGATACGCCGATTAAAAGGCTGATGAGGGTAGCTAACCCGGAAACCTTCAATGACAGGAAGGTAATCCCCATAACCTCCGGATTAAACGTGAAAAGAATTATAAAAGCCTTCTTTATACCTTCAAAAATAAGGTCCATCTAACCTGCCCTTGTGTTTCCTTGTCCTGCGAGATTTTCTCTTTAATTATGCCCTGCTCACTTTTTACATTTTTCATTGTTTATGTATCTGATAATATATGATGGAATGTATGGTACTGTCAACCTAATTAGGCTCCCTCGGAAAAGCCTAACTCTATGAAATATATCACTAAAGTGAATAAGTAGCTGCCATTCTCATGGCAAAACCGACATAATATCGGTGTAACAAGCTGTTATGTTTAGGCAATACTCCCCACAAAGACTCCGGACTGAGCCGGAAATGTATTTCCCGATCAGTCTCTTTTTCCCCATGACCGGAACTCCATAGTGAAAGCGCTTTAAGGCCTTCTCTGCCAGCAATAAGCGAGTGAAATGCCTTCGATTTTTTCAATATGTCTCGATAACCCTTCGTTTTTTTCGTGACTTTTTCGTATCATTACAATAGACTAAATTCGTAATTTAGATCTTTGCAGTTTTTTTGTACTCGATATGTCCCGCATTTATGAGGGGTGTTCGTTAAGCTATGGAGGGGTCATTTTATGGAAAAAATCACACTTACCATCGATGGGAAAGAAGTAACGGGAACAGCAGGACAGACGATCATGGAGGTTGCCCGTGAAAACGGTTTCCATATACCGCATCTCTGTTATCATCCGAAATTAAGCAAAACCGGTGCATGCCGACTTTGCATAGTAAGAATCAACAATACGATGTTGAAAGCCTCTTGCACAGAACCCGTGACAAGCGGCATGAGCATTATCACCGAAGATGATGGAATTAAGAGCATCAGAAAGTGGCTTCTGGGACTGATCCTCATGGAGGGCGACCACAACTGTCTCTATTGCGACGCCGATGGCGATTGCAATCTCCAGACATATGTCAAGACTTACGAAGTTGAAAAATCAAAAGAAGATTTTCCTTCTATTGAGCGCGAAATCGATTACGTAACGAGTAATGCGATCAAGAGAAATGAAAACAGATGTATCCTCTGCGGTCGATGTGTGCGGACATGTAAGGAAATCCAGGTTTCAAATGTGTGGGGTTTCTGCGAACGCGGCAGTGCAACCCACCTCATCGCTGATGATGATAAAAAGATCGGGGAATCGACCTGTGTCAAATGCGGAGCCTGTGTTCAGTTCTGCCCTACCGGTGCGCTTACCTTTCAACCCGTACTCGGGAAAGGACCTAACTGGGAATTACAGAAAGAATCGAGCATCTGCATATACTGCGGCGTCGGATGTAAGATAGATTTCTACACGAATAAAGAGGGTCTCCTCGTAAAAACCATGGGGCACGATGATGGGCCTAATAATGGACATCTTTGCGTCAAGGGAAGATTCGGTTTTGACTTTGTCCAAAGTCCGAAGAGGCTGACCAAACCCCTTATCAAAAAGGAGGGGCAGTTCCAGGAGGCTGGTTGGGATGAGGCCTTGGATTATGTTGCGCAGAAATTGACTACAACAAAGGAACAGTACGGTCCTGATGCGATAGCAGGACTTTCATCGGCAAAATGTACCAATGAAGAGAATTACGTCATGCAGAAATTTATGAGATCTGTCATCGGTACGAATAATATTGACCACTGCGCCCGTCTCTGACACAGCTCCACGGTTGCCGGTCTGGCAGCCGTCTTCGGTTCAGGCGCAATGACCAATTCTATAAGAGAAATACCACAATCAGCAGGCTTCCTTGTAATCGGCTCCAATACAACAGAGAACCATCCAGTCATTGGGTCTATGATAAAAAATGAAGTCCTGAATAAAAAGAAGAAACTTATCGTTGTAGACCCCAGGAAAATAGAACTTGCGAAATTTGCCGATTTCTATTTTGCCATTAAGCCCGGCACGAATATTGCCATATTAAATGGCTTCATGCACGTGCTTATCAAAGAAGGTCTTTACGACAAAGAATTTGTGGAAAAGCGGTGTGAAGGGTTTGATGAGCTTTCAAAAACCCTTGAAAAATATACACCGGAATATGTTGCGGATATCTGTGGCATTGATAATGCCGATGATATCGTAAAGGCTGCACGGCTTATGGCGGAACTCAAGCCTATGGCTCTCTATTACTCAATGGGCATTACCCAGTTTACGTCTGGTGTCAACGGCGTAAAGTCAACAGCAAATCTCCAGATGCTTCTTGGCAATATGGGTGTGGCAGGTGGAGGAGTAAATCCGCTTCGTGGTCAGAACAATGTCCAGGGGGCCTGCGATATGGGCGCACTTCCGGCTACTTACCCGGCATATATGCCTGTGGCAAGCGATGAAAATAAGGCGAAGTTTGAAACCGCCTGGGGCGCGACAGGATTGTCGATAAAACCGGGGCTTACTCTGGTCGAGATGATGAATGCCGCACATGCCGGTCAGGTTAAGGCAATGTACATCATGGGGGAGAACCCCGTTATGTCAGATCCAAACCAACAACATGTTATTGAATCCCTGGAACATCTCGATTTTCTTGTTGTCCAGGACATTTTTCTTACTGAAACGGCCCAGTATGCCGATGTTGTTTTCCCTGCCTGTGCTTTTATTGAAAAAGAAGGGACCGCGACCAATACGGAGCGAAGGGTCCAGCCGATGCACAGGGTGCTGGAGCCAAAAGGTGATGTAAAAGACGACTGGTGGATTACTATGCAGATTGCCCGGAGAATGGGCGCCGATTGGGATTATGAGGAACCGGAGGATATCTTTAAAGAGATCACTAAAGTGACCCCCTCATATGCGGGGATTACCTATAAAAGGATTGAAAAGGAACTTATCCAATGGCCCTGCCCGACCAAAGAACATCCGGGAACGCAGATACTCCACAAAGAAACATTTTCCAGGGGCAAGGGTCTTTTTACAGCCATAGACTATACGCCACCTTTTGAAGAAACAGACAGGGAGTATCCCGTTATTCTCACTACCGGAAGAATACTGGAGCACTTCCATTCCGGAACAATGACACGAAATTCAAAAGTCCTTGACGAGACCGTGCCGGAAGGTTTTGTCGAGATGCATCCCAATGATGCCAGCAATTACAACATTTCTGACGGAGAGACTTGTATCTGTATCAACACGACGGGGCAGTATCCGGATTAAGGCGAAAATTATGACACGGTCAAAACCGAATGTAGTCTTTATTCCCTTTCATTTCTTTGAATCCTGTGCGAACAAGCTTACCGTCGATTGCCTTGATCCGGTATGCAAGATTCCGGAGTATAAGGTCTGTTCCTGTAAGATTGAAAAGATCAGCGCATAGCACAAAAGGAACAGAGAGTAATTGTTGGGCATTGTCCTGATATAAAACAGGCACAATCCGCATCAAATATGATGTGAATTGTGCCTGTTGTTCGATACTCACGTATTTACAAAAGGCTACATATTTGAACATGAGGTCTATCGGGCCAAGGTTTCGCTGGCCTGGTTTCCAATAAAAAAAGGGGCCTAGGCCCCTTTTTTTGAAAACCGTATTGGTCTCTGTTAGAAAAAGTAATATGCTGCGAGCCGGAAGACATTTGTCTTGCCGCGGTCTGACTGTGTTGCTGTTTCACTTCCATACTGGGTATAGATCTGTGAAGCTTCAGCCATCAGTCTGATTGCCGGGTTTACATCATAGGCAACGTTCAGAATGTATGTATCGTTCACTGATGGAGTTGTGCTGGCAAGGATAGATCTCTTGAAGTACTCGCTTGTGCTTGCCAGACGGGTACTTGCATAGTATGCATTGAGTGATACTTTGTCTGAAAGCCAGAAGTTTGTAGTTGCCCACCAGGAATAATAGGTCGGCGCTACTTCAGCCACTGTGTTTCCTCTCACATACGCAGCATTCGATATACTCAGCGAGCTCGTTATTGCCTGAATGTTTGAGTAAGTCATTGCACCGCCGGAGATGGCCCATGCGCCTGCTTTGTTGTTGTTCTTCTCAGGAATGATGGGGACTATTGCGTAGGCGCTTAAGCCCCATGACTTTACATTCTTGTCCTCAAGATCAAGACTATTGTTTGGATTATTGGCTGTCTCAGTTGTGTAACCGATGAGAGCGCTTCCACCTAGAGTCAACTTGGTATTGCCAATCTTACCACATGCGTCTGATTTGTAATTAATGCCGCCGCTCAGGTAGGGCATCATGCTTCTTGCATAGGAGTTGGCAACAGAGGCTTCATTATAGCCGTTTGTTCCACCGAGACCATCATTGGAAGGCGCCAGTAATGCCAATGTAGTTTCTACATTCTTGCCGAACTTGTGACCCCAGGTAATCTGTACAACCCTGTTGCTCTTGGCTTCGCCCATGGCTTGATAGGCAGCCGGCGACATCGGTATGGATATCGAGTTGAAGTTTGCAAAGTATTTTCCGATGAGGAGTGAGTCATTTGCCCAATCGAACTTCATAAATGCATGACGGATAAGTGCTGTGTTATAAGAACGCTGACCATCAGTATTACCATAGCCTGCGCCGCGGAAATCGAATTCCACTAATGCAGATGTCTTGGCGCCCCATGCATCGGGACCCTTTACGAGAAAGTTGAGCCTTGTTTCGCCAGCTGCCATGCCCAGTACACCATATTCAGAGGCAACGTTCTCTCTGGCACCGGGCAAACCCTTTCTGGTGGCATTATTAGAGTCTAAGCCAAAACCGCTATCAGCCCAACCCATATCTGCTTTTACATAACCGCCGATGGTCATATCCCATCTGCTTGTCGCGCTGCCTGCAAAACTGACTACCGGCAATGCAAGAAATAATGCTAAAGCAATAATCACTAATTTCTTCATTCTTTCCTCCTTTTTAATTTTTATTATTGAACTTTGCATTCCATCTCTCTCAAGTATCTTGCTGACTTGTCTATTGACATAACCTTTTAAGTAGTAAGCTAAAGTAACAATATTGTTAAGAATCGGTTATCTCATTAACGCTCCATGCCTATTAAAAAGTGTTCCTTTTTGCCTTTCTATAAAGCTCCATTATAGTTCATCCTGTTAATGAGCACCATTTATTTCCCCAGATCATCCACCTTTCTGCCGGCATCAGGGAAGAAAAGCGGGGAACCAAATTTTTCGACTCCAAAACCCTTTATAATTGCCTGCGTTTCTTTGGAAACCACGAAATCAGCAAATGCCTTCGCGCCTGCGGCATTCACTTTAGGCCACTTTGCAGGATTAACTTCGATAACATGGTAGATATTGAGCAGCACTGCATCACCCTGAGCAAGGATTTCAAGGGCAAGTATCTTCGCAAGAGACAGGTATGTCCCCCTATCGGCGAGTGTGTATCCCTTTTTCTCCGATGCGACGTTTAATGTCTGACCCATACCGAGACCTGTTTCCTGATACCATTTTTCGCCGGTGTATCCGACATTGGCCGCTTTCCAGATGGACTTCTCTTTTGAATGAGTGCCTGAATTATCACCCCGTGAGAGAAAAAGGCTCTTTGAGGCAGCAATTTTTTTGAATGCGTCTACCGTCGTTTTCTTTCCTTTAATCTTCGCCGGGTCCGAAGCGGGTCCCACGATAATATAGTCATTATGCATGACAAGCCTACGGTTTATCCCATAGCCTTCAGTAATAAACTTCTGTTCCGCCTCCGGTGAATGAACAAGCAGCACATCGGCCTCACCTTTTTGCCCCATGGCCATAGCCTGACCGGAACCAACAGCGATGGTCTTCACAAAGTATCCTGTTTTCTTCTCAAAAACCGGGATAAGCACATCGAGAAGACCGGAATCCTGCGTGCTTGTCGTTGTTGCAAGAATAATATTCTTTTCGGTCGGAGGTGCAGAAAAACCAGGTATTGTACAGAACCCAACAAAAATTAACACAAATGCCAGTATATAGTTGGTACGTTTCATAATAGTGCTCCTTCAATTAAGACTCTATTTATTTGATCCCTCAATGATGTGGGTCTCTGTTTATTTTTCCATTCTTTTGAATTGGGAAAGAAAAGGGGACTTCCGTAGAGCTCTTTGCCAAAGTCTCTGATAAGCATTTGCCCTTTCGCAGGATCGGTCAGCCAGGCAACAAATGCCATTACACCTTCGTAATTGACACCTCGAAACTTTTTCGGATTTACCGGGATAAGACTGATGTAATTGAGCAGTGCTTCGTCCTTTTCAACGAGGACAACAAGCTTGATTTCTTTCTGCAGAGTAAGAAAAGTAGCTCTGTCCATAACCGTATATGCAGCTCGTTTGTCGGCCTCACGCAGCGTTGGCACATTTCCTGCGGAGCCTTTTTCGTAAACACTATACCAGGCGCCTGAAGGTTTAAGGCCGGCCTGTTCCCAGAGGGACATTTCGGCAATATGTGTCCCTGATTTGTCACCACGACTCAGGAAAGGGGCGCCTTTTTCAGAAATCTTTTTCAATGCATCGGCAGCCTTCTGCATACCCTTAATGCCTGCCGGATCGCTGGAAGGACCTGCAATGATAAAATCATTGTACATGAGGTCAATCCTTTCTGTCCCGTATCCTTCTTTGACAAAGGTTTCTTCCAGCTTCTTTGCATGTACCATAACGACATCTATATTTCCCTTTCGCGCAATATCCATCGCCGCGCCGGTTCCGGCACCCACATGGCGCACCCGTATGCCCGAATCTTTCTCAAACCCTCTTTCAAGAGCATCGACAATCCCCGAATCGATAGGACCGATTGTGCTTGCCATGAGAATAAACTTGTTTTCTTCTGCATTACTCAATAAGGGTATGGATAAAATCATACAAAGGATCCAGAAACAAAACTGTCTTTTCATGCCTTTATCTCCAGTCTTCATTTGTGAAATAAAACACTATAAAATACTATCATAGAAAAATCAAGCCTTATTAATTATTTTTAATACTAATAATTACCAATTATAACTATTGATTACTTATTTAACAATTTGCTAATATCTTTTTTTTCCGTTATAATCTGTCTATGGAGTTACTTTCTGCAAAAGAATTATCGAAATACCTGAAGATTAACGAGAAGAAGATTTACAAACTTGCCCAGGACGGGGCGATACCCCATGTAAAAATCGGTGGAAAGATAGCTTTTGCGAAAGAGCTTATTGATAAATGGATACTGGAAAATACTGAACGGGAAAAACGAATACTGATAGCCGGCAGTGATGACCCATTATTAAGAAGGGTTATCGATCTTTTCAATGGGGAGCATAAAGGCGTCATCTACTATGCGCCGGTAGGGAGCATCAATGGCCTTAAACTGCTCCAGGCAAATGCTGCAAATATGTCCTGTGTGCACATCCTTGATATGGAAAAGAAATCCTATACATTAACTTACATCAATCGTTATCTTCCGAAAGATGACTACAAGGCAATCCAGTTGTTCCATCGGAACCAGGGCCTTTTTCTTAAAAAAAATAATCCCAAGGGGGTCCATTCCATCAAAGACCTTGCTGACAGAAATGTTGCCTTTATTAACAGAAATGAGGGTTCAGGGACACGACTGCTCTTTGATTTTCTCCTCCGAGAAGGTAACATCGACCGGACTGCAATCAACGGTTATGGTAAAGAAGCAGAATCACATATGGAAGCGGGAATTTCCGTGCTGAAAGGAGAGGCAGATGCAGCCTTTGGCATAGAACATACTGCGCATATTCTGGATCTTGATTTCGTACCGCTCTTTCAGGAACGATTCGATCTGGTCATTCCTGCAGACTGCTTTCATGCGCCCCAGGTAAAATCTTTTTTAACCTTCTTTGAACAGCCGGCGCTTTTGCACTACATAAAGGACTTTACCGGTTATGATTTGAAAAACACCGGGGTAATATTGGAAGCATCTGCATGAGGAAGTAGAGAAAAACTCTATGGCCTCTTTTAGCATAAAGGTTTTATTGAAAGCTACACATCCACACACTATGCTTAAATCTTCAATTCCAGATGCACCAGATTCCCAAGCTTGAATCCCATACCTTTTTAAACATGCTGTACATCTCTTTAAAAGAGAAGCTTAGGTGCTCGAGAAGGGGTTTTCTACAGTGGGACAGTTGTCCGGACCTCACAGATGTTCATCGTGACTGCAATGCTTCCTCTGGCACAAACAGTGATCTAACTCCTGGATAAAAAAATGGCCGGGGTTCCCTATTGGAGAGGTATCCCCGGCCATTTTTTGGTTAGTCGTTAATTCCGGCAAGTCTTTTTGCAGCTTTCTTCTTGGCTTCCGTGTTGGTTTCACGGAAAATTGTTACACGGTGGGCCTCGGGAGATCCGCCGCCGTGAATATCAGAAATGGTATCAGCGCTCTCAAGGGCCAGCTTTTCAGCCAGTCGGTACATCTTGATGCGTTTTTCGACAGGTACATTGTCAACTCCCTTGAGATACTTCTTTAAGAGGCCACCAATCTCCGGATTGGCAAAATCCCTGTCAGAAGGCAAATCTGCTACAAAGCCGCCGCAGGCATCAATCATGAGTCTGGTAGCCTCGGCCATTTCCTTACCTTCATGTATCTTGGAGGCATTGGCAAGTACAGTGTCGATAAAATAGGCCCCGGAAGGTTGTTTCTGGCCTTCGTACGAAGAGGCCAGGCAGCACGCATATAAGGTCTCTGCCCTGTGGATCATATCAATGACTTTCTGTTTTAGGTGTGTGGCTTTAGAAGTTCCGTTATAGTCCATCAGGGTGAGCGCGGCCCCGATCATACAATCGACTTTTCCTGATTTACATCCACCATGACTCTGTCGGTGAAATGAAGAAAATTTGATAACCATTTCAGAGGCAAATTCTGTTTCACCACACAGAAAGACACGGTCCCATGGCACAAAAACATTGTCGAAAATAAGGGTAGGACAGTATTTGGAATAGTAAGCGTTACCGATATCGCAACCGTCCAGTTCCCGCATGTCAAGGGTAGATCTGCCGATAACATGGATAAGCCCCTTTGTATCGGACGGAATGGCAAAAGCAACGGCATAGTCAGTGTCTGCCTTGCCCATAGCCCTGGTGGGAAGGACAATAATCTCATGAGAGGAAAGAGAACCCGTCTGATGCGCTTTCGCTCCGCGCACAACGATACCGTCGTCCCTTTTCTCAACAACATGGAGAAACATGTCTTTATCAACCTGTTCGTGGGGATTGAGGGAGCGATCACCTTTGACGTCTGTGACGCCGGCGTTTCCGGTGAGATCATTCTTCTGCATATACTTCAGAAATTCCGTAAAATTCTTGTTGTAGGTGGTGCCATACTTCTTATCAATGTCGTACGTTACTATCGCCAGGGTAGACAGGCAATCCAGGCCGGTACATCGTTGGTGGCAGGTACCCACGTAATTGGCCACTTTGCGGTTTACCTTCACTCTTGCAACCAGATCTTCAACACTGGATGGGGGTAGCGTGAACCTGCTTACCGGCTCATTGATGAGCGGACTCATAGTCACCATGAGGTCTCTATTCTCAGGCATATTAGCCAGCTCATAGGTAGCTCCTGTTGCCTCTATGCCTGCACGCAGACGAGGGTTATCTACTATGTTCGTGATACGTTCTCCGAACATATACGCTGTGGGTTTGAGGGCGCGAATCGATTCAATGTATTCCTCTTTTGTTTTGAGAGCCATAGTTGTGTTACCTCCTGAAAATAAAATTCATTAAAAAGCAAAGCAGCCACATCCCTCATGAGGACAGAGTGTTTGCTTTAGAATTCTGCTCGTTCCTGTTCTGCCAGCATTTTCCTGACACTCGAGAGAACCTGGGTCTTTACGTTTGTGATATGGTTCTTGAGCACTGTCTGAGCCCTTTCGAGGCTTCGCAAAGAAACGCTGTCATATATCTCCTGATGTTCCTGATCGGTTGAAGAAAGTGATCCGCTGGGAAGACCGCCGTACTTGAGGAAAAGAATATCGAAGAGGTTCTGAAGAATACGAATCTGTGTTTCTTTGCCTGAAAGAGATGCAAGCGTGAGATGAAACTCTTTGTTTTTGAAGAGACGCTCTTTCAGATAGAAGTCCCGTTCTGCTGACAGATGTGCTTCCATTGCTTCTTTAAGCACATTGAGACCCTCTTTTTTAATATTATGGATAGTAGCAGTGAGAAGTGAGGGTTCAATAAGCTCTCTCATCTCGTAGACCTCTTCGACTTCCATAATACTGAAAGGCGTTATGTGGAACCCGCGATTCGTCTCATGATTCACAAACCCCAGTAATTCAAGCCTTTTAAGGGCCTGCACAATAGGAGTCGGGCTTAGTTGAAGCTTTTCGGCGAGGTCCCGGTAAGCGATCCTCTGACCCGGCACAAGTTCTTTCGTATAAAGCATGCGACGGATTCCCTGATAAGCAATCTGACTGCTGTCTTCAAGCGGTTTTTCACTCTTCCTTTGTTTACGAGTAGCCATTATCTCATCCTTTCCCTTTTATAATGTTGAATCATGCATTATTTTAAAACATTTAAATTAAATATTCAATTACTTTTATGTATAAAGAAAATATTAATTATTAGATTTTTTATTAGATTCTTTTGTTGACTTTTATGTAGTAAGTATTTTGTATGGCAAATACCCTATAAAACTTGTAGCTCATGATATTATTGGTATAAAGATAATAACAACCGGCGCTTTTGCACTACATAAAGGACTTTACCGGTTATGATTTGAAAAACACCGGGGTAATATTGGAAGCATCTGCATGAGGAAAATAGAGAAAAACACTATGGCCTTTTTTAGCATAGAGGTTTTATTGAAAGCTACACATCCACACACTATGCTTAAATCTTCAATTCCAGATGCACCAGATTCCCGCGGTTGAATCCCATACTTTCAAAGAATTGCATGAGGTCCCATTTTCTCCATTCAACTAAAACGTAAATAGTATCAACACCGACCTTTTTAAACATGCTGTACATCTCTTTAAAGAGAAGCTGGGAGACCCCCTTGCCTTGCCATTCTTTAACAACACCCATAGTATCGATCCATCCTATGTTTTCGGGAATCCCATATTCCCAGCCACTTGCCTTGCCGAGGATAAAACCTATTACCTTACCATCAGCCTCTGCAATCAATGACGGGACCCCTGAAGTGCTTGCCTGTTCAAATTTGTTCTCCCAATATGCCCTTCTTTTTTTGCCGAGGAGCGCATAATCGATGGCTATTACTGCGTCAAGATCGTTCATCGTCAAGAGTTTTAAGCTTACCTTTTCTAATGGGTCCATCATAACTCCTTGTTGTTATTTTAATAATTCAGAACACACCCGAAAGTGTTTAGATTTTCATCTCAAGATTAATCATCTCTCCCCTTGTAAATCCTATCCTGTCAAAAAACTGCAGGAGGTCCCAGTCTTTCCAGCTTACAAATACATAGATGGTGTCTATACCAACCTTTTTGAACATGGAAAACATTTCCTGAAAGAGAAGCCTGGCAACGCCCTTATGCTGGTATTCCTTCCGGATGCCAAGCGTATCGATCCAGGCATAGTTCTCGGGTATCCCATATTCCCACCCGCTTGCACTGCCCAGGATAAAACCGATTACTTTACCATTCACTTCTGCGGCAAGAGACGGCACACCGGACGTTTCGGTCTTCTCCAGCCGGGCCTCCCAGTAAGCCCTCCTTCTCTTGCCAAGAAGAGATTCGTCAATATCTGTCACCACATCAAGGTCTTTTAATGTCAATAATTTTAATTTTATCGGTTCTGTGAGGTCCATATCCTCTGCCTCCTGATGTATTTCTCGGTGTCTCTCACATTTCACAGTCAAGTATAGCAGGCAAAGGTTGCTTGTCAAGGCATGGGATATTCCACCAGGAATTCACGGCATTGAAAGGAATAATGGACTTTTCTTATTGGTTTATAACATAAAAAAATTGAAGGTGATGTTCGTAGGGGTAGTAAGTCGCCTACATAGAAATAAGCGGGGCCTTCTTGCTGTGACGTTGTTTTTCTTTATCCCCCATCAGTCAACATTTCAATCATTAATATAATGTAGTGATTCATCGCTTAAAGGATTATTGAATGCCACCTGTACCCTTGCATATTCTGGCAAGTTCCGTAAGCTCTCTTTTAGGAAGTGCTGAATACTCTGCTACACCTATTCTTGCATTATTCCTGGAAGCTCTCCAGTCTCTTGCGCCTTGCTGGGTGTTTCAGCTTTCTCAGGGCCTTGGCCTCAATCTGACGGATACGTTCCCTGGTAAGTCCAAAGGCATCACCCACTTCTTCTAAGGTATAATCAGTCTTCTCGCCAATGCCGAGACGCATCCTGATAACCTTCTCTTCTCTCGGAGTAAGGGTTGACAAAACCTTGTCTATCTCTTCCTTGAGAGAAACACCCACGAACTCCGTAAAAGGTGAAGACGCTTTCGGGTCTGCGATCAAATCACCAAGTTTGGATTCATCATCTCCGATTGGGGTTTCCATTGATACAGGCCCATTGGAAATCTTCATGATCTTTCTGACTTTCTCCAGGGGGAGCCCTGATTTAAGCGCAACTTCTTCGAGGTTTGGTTCTTTCCCTAATTCCTGGAAGAGGAGTACGGTAGCCTTGTTGATCTTATTCTTGGTTTCAAGTATATGGACAGGTACCCTTATAGTCCGTGCGCAATCTGCAATTGCCCGTGTTATGGCTTGCCTGATCCACCATGTTGAGTATGTAGAGAACTTGAACCCTTTCTGATAATCATATTTTTCAGCAGCCTTCATGAGTCCCATGTTGCCTTCCTGTATAAGATCAAGGAATGACATCCCTCGGTTGAGGTATCTCTTGGCAATTGTAATCACAAGTCTCAGATTTGCCTGAACGAGCCTGCTCCTGACGCCCTTCAGTCCATTGTCAATTTCGCTGAGTTTCATCAGTTTCCGTCTTACGATAGTTGCCTCGCCATCATTCATGAACTTCAGCTGCTCTGCTATCCTCCTGACGATTTCTACGAGAATCTTCTTGTTGAGTTTGAGATCAAGCAGCATTTCTTCTGTCTTGGCCTCGATCTTCTGCAGATCTCTGGTAAGCTCCTTTTTCTCTGTCTTGTCTGTTTCCGGCAGTATTTTCTTTATTCCTTCCTTTTTCTCGTGAAGGTTCTTTATTGTTTTGATGGAGGATATGGTTTTCTTCTTATATTTCTCCTCATCTTTTTGTGTATAGTTCATTTCATCAATATCATTGATCACATCAACTATGTTTATGGCCCCTTCCTTCAATTGCTGTCCTATTACCAGGAGCTCTTTCACTGCCTGGGGCAAATCAAACAAGATATTCTTTGCCTTTTTTTCAGCTTCTTCAATCTTTTTCGCTATCTGGTTTTCTTCGTCCGATGTAAGGAGCGATACATGTCCCATATCTTTTAGATAGGCCCACGTTATGTTATCGGAAGTTTCCGACGGTATCCTTTCAACATCTTCGCCGTCCGCTTTCCTTGCTTCACCTGATTTACCCTTCATTTGTATTGTGTCAAATATGTCGGTATCTGATTCCGAAAGAAAGTCGAATGCATCTTCAACATCTTCGGAAAAAAAGCTCTCACGAGCGATGAAATCGTTGTTTTCCTCGGATTCAAGAAAGTCTTTCTCCATTCCCAAGTCCACCATTTCTATCTGACTAGAAGTATTTGTCGTCATTCTCAACTCCAAAAGTAAAAATGCCCTTTTCTACGAAAGGGCATTCCGATTTACCTATCTAATATGGTAACGTTATTATACATCAATTGTCGCCTCAGGTCAAGAGCCGGTGTCGTTAGGGTCTGGTGACAGGTATTAGGTCAACCGTGATAAGCTAACTACTTGATATTATTAACTAGAGTAAATGCCGAAGGCGGGAATTGAACCCGCACGAGGTTGCCCTCACCGGATTTTGAGTCCGGCGCGTCTGCCTGTTCCACCACTCCGGCATGTTGGAGATATTAGCAAAAGGAGACTCTGTTGTCAATGGAGGAATGTGGAAACTAAAAGGTAGGTAGGTAAAAATAGGACTGTAAAGGATACAACCCGTACACATCACCTGTCATCTTCATTTATGTTATAATGGAGAAAGAACAGGGTGGTGGTATCGTGGAAGGATATAGAATTCTTGATCATGAAGCCGATATCGGTTTTGAAGCTTACGGAGAGGGTGAGGAAGAGCTTTTTCAGAATGCCGCCCTCGCCCTTTTTTCACAGATAACGGATTTGGAAACCGTGCGTCCTGTAACAGAAAGGCACATCACGATCACAGGAAATGGTGAAGCGCTCATTCTCTTTCTTAATGAGTTGCTCTATGTATGGGATGTTGATAAATTTCTTCCCAGGGTGATCACTATCAAAAGAGAACAGGGCGTCATAAACGCAACCCTCAGGGGAGAGATTTTCGATGCAACGAGGCATAGCGTGTTCACGCAGGTCAAGGCCGTCACGTACCATCAGTTCTCCATTACAGAAGACCAGGGAAGACTGAAGGCCATCTTCATTGTTGATATGTAAGGACAATACCCATGGAAAACAAACAAAAAACAGAGCTGACACAACTTGATAAGAACCGGTACATGATCGAAAAACATGGCGCCATGCGTGTTCCTGGTCTTGTCTATCTCAATGACGACCTCCTCAAGGTCCTCGGCACCGATGAAAGCATCAGGCAGGTTGAGAACGTGGCATGCCTTCCGGGCATTGTCGGGGCTTCCATGGCCATGCCTGACATCCACTGGGGTTATGGATTCCCCATCGGCGGGGTAGCGGCCTTTGACGCGGAAAGCGGGATTATTTCGCCGGGCGGCGTCGGCTACGATATCAACTGTGGCGTACGGCTCTTGCGCACCTCCATGATGGCAGAATCGATAATACCCCATGTAGGGGACATTGTAGACAGACTTTATTTGAACATACCCAGCGGCATCGGCTCCCATCGAAAAGACATGAAACTTTCAAGAAAAGAGATGAAACGGGTGCTCACCGAAGGGGCCCGCTGGGCCGTCGAAGAAGGCTACGGTAACGCAGAAGACCTCACATACATCGAAGATAATGGAAAACTTGGGAACGCAGACCCGGAAGCGATCTCCGAGAAAGCCTATGAACGGGGCAAAGATCAGCTCGGAACCCTGGGGAGCGGCAACCACTTTGTCGAAGTCGGTTATGTAAGTGAAATCTATGATCAGCGAACTGCCGACGCATTCGGCCTCTTTCAGGACCATGTGACGGTTATGGTGCACACAGGCTCACGGGGACTCGGTTACCAGGTCTGCGATGATTCCATCAGGACAATGTTAAAGGCATCCGATAAATACGGCATCGCGCTCCCTGACAGGCAGCTCTGCGCGGCGCCCTTCAAATCGCCGGAGGGTCAACATTATTTCTCTGCCATGTCGGCGGCTGCCAACTATGCATTTGCAAACCGCCAGATGATCACCCATTGGATACGGGAAACCTTCGCCGAGATTATGCATGCCGGTAATAGTGCACTCGGCCTTTCACTTGTCTATGATGTGTGCCATAACATTGCAAAATTGGAAAAACACCGGGCTTACGGCAAAGAAGCGATGCTCTGTGTTCACCGAAAAGGGGCAACGCGGGCATTTGCCCCTCACAGCCCTCTGGTGCCAGACAAATATAAGCAGGTGGGGCAGCCTGTGCTCGTGCCCGGCGATATGGGCCGCGCATCCTATGTGCTCTGCGGCACCGACAAAGCAATGGAAGAGACTTTCGGGAGCACCTGCCATGGGGCAGGTCGCGTCATGAGCAGGAGCCAGGCGCTCAGAACATCAAAAGGACGCCATCTTCAGAGAGAAATGGAGGAAAAAGGCATCTTTGTGAGGGCTGCTGGCAAGGGAACAATGGCTGAGGAGATGCCGGAAGCATACAAGGATGTATCCAAGGTTGTAGGCGTTGTTCACAATGCGGGTATATCGAAACTTGTTGCAAAAATTACCCCTCTGGGGTGTATAAAGGGATGAATATGGATGACAGGAAAGGACTTATCATAGTCTATACCGGAGATGGAAAAGGGAAGACAACAGCCGCCCTGGGAGCAGCGTTTCGGGCGTCAGGAAGGGGCATGAAGACCCTCATGATACAGTTTCTGAAAGAAAAAGGCGCTTCTGCGGAACAGGATATCAGCCCTCCCCTTTCCGAAAACATCAGAATATATGCCTTTGGAAAGGGCTTTATTCATGACGGCGACAACATGGAACCGCACAGGGAAAGCGCGGAAGCAGGGTGGCACTTTCTGGAAAAAGAGTTGAAGCAGGGACCATACGACATTCTCGTCCTTGATGAAATAGCCGCGGCATTGAATTTCCGTTTATTGTCCATAGACAGGGTAATAAACTTCCTCAGAAATAAGCAAGAGACATTGCATGTCATTCTCACCGGCAGAAATATGCCGGAAGCCCTTGTGGAGCTAGCCGATACCGTCACGGAAATGAAAGAAATAAAACATGCCTATGGGAAGGGGATAAACGCAACGCCGGGACTTGACTATTGATTAGTGTCGTTTGGAGAGGGTGATACTCCAGAATATTATGATAGCGCCAATAAGCTGCGACCAGTAGAGCCTTTCATGGAGGACCAGAAAGGCAAAGCTGGCCCCAAAGACAGGAACGGAATATTGATAGATAATTGTCCGCGTAGCGCCTATTTTCGATACGCCTCTGTACCAGAGAAAAAAAGCGACAACAATCGAGAAAACAATCGAGAAACCTAAGATCAACCATCCTTGCGATGAGAGCAGCGCGACTTCCTTCAGATCCAGAAAGAAAGGGATAAAACCGCACAGCAATATTGATCCGGCGAGCATACTATATGTCGTCACCTTAAGGGGCGAGTGTTTATCAAGCATCGGTTTTGCGAGGATTGTATAGAGCGCCCAGAACAAGCTGCCGAATAATGCAAGGATACCGCCTCTTATGTCCGCTTCGCTTAACGATAAAAACTGTCCCTTTGAAATAAGGATATAGACGCCTATAAATCCAAGAACAATGGCAAAAAACCTTTTTTTGTGAAATTCTTCATAACCGAAAAAACTGCTTAAAAGACCCCCATAGAGGGGGGCCGTATTGACGATAATCGCCACATTGGTAACAGAGGTATATTTCAAGGCATAGATAAAAAAGAGTTGGTAGAGGGCGATGCCGACAGCGCCAATGAGACAGAGCTTATAAAAATCTTTCAGGGGCACCTTTACATCTTCCAAAAAAAAGAGTAAAAGAGATAACAGGACGCTTCCTGATATGAACCGCAACAATATGAGATTGACCGGCGAAAGCTCAATGAGAAGCAATTTCATGGCAACGAAGTTTGCCCCCCAGATTGCTGCTCCGCAAAGAAGTGATGCATCTGTTGCCCTGTCCTTTTCCACTACCATTATTCTTAATAGATGGTGTATGCTTTGTCAATCCATATTATTGCGGGAACAAGCGCATGGGTCAATGTGAAAAGAAGCCGCAATACCGATAAGGGTGGTCCGATAGAATTTCGTATCGTTACATCCATGAATGCATTAGAAGAGGAGGATCTATGGAGCCCAAGGAAAAAATTATTTTCGCCCTTGACGTTGAACATTTCGAGGAGGCGCAGAAAGCTCGTCATGGAGTTCAAGGACCATGTGGGGATGTTCAAGGTCGGCAAGCAGCTCTTCACCCATTGCGGCCCCAAAATCGTCGATTTTATCAATATGAAAAATTCCAGGGTATTCCTGGACCTCAAATATCATGACATACCCAATACCGTGGCAAAGGCCGTCATTGAAGCTGCCAAACTCGGCGTTGAGCTTGTCAATGTACATGCCTCAGGCGGCTTTACAATGATGAATGAAGCGAAGACGGCCCTCCATGATATCGTGCGGAGTCAGGGTCTTCATAAGCCGAAGATTATCGGCGTCACCGTCCTTACCAGTCTCGATGATGAGGAACTCAAAAGAATCGGTTTTGACGATGCCCGTTCTGGAGCTCACAAAAAGGCTCGCCCTCCTTGCGCGGGATGCAGGTCTTGACGGTGTCGTAGCCGGTGGAAGTGAAATTGAAATGATACGGGACCTCTGCGGAAAAGATTTTATCATTGTCACCCCCGGCGTCAGGGTTGATGAGAAAAAGAACGACCAGAAACGGACCATCACCCCGAAAGAGGCCATCGAGAAAGGGGCCACCTATATTGTCCTCGGCAGGGCCGTAAGAGACCACCAGGACCCGCAAGGGCTTCTCGGGAAAATAAGCGAGGACATCCGAAATGCCATTACTGACAAATAAAAACAGCATCCTTGAGGTAATAAAGGAACATCCCGGACAGGTCAGGAAGATCTGGATTGAACAGGGGTCCGAAAGGGTCCTTGATGAATGTATCGAGAAGCGAAGGCCCATGGTATTCAATTCCGGGTCCTTGCCAAAGATGCCTTTTTCAGTAAATTCAAGGGTGTCAAATCCCATATCTGTCTCGAACGAGATGAGTTCTCCTATACTGACCCCGACTCTCTCCTGCAGAGCCTGACATCCCTGAAAACCCCTTTTTCTGTGCTTTCGATGGCGTTCAGGACCCCCAGAACCTCGGGAATATCATCAGGAGCGCTGCCTGCCTTGACGCCAACGCATTGATTATTCCCAAGGACAGGGCCTGCGCTATTACCGATACCGTCACTCAGATTGCCAGAGGGGCCATTGAACACATCGCCATAACACGCGTTACCAATCTCTCGCGATACCTCGATGCGTTAAAAAAGGCAGGACTTTTCTGTTATTGTCTTGATGAAAGAGGGCAAGAACCTCTCTGGAAGATTGATCTGAAGGGCCCCACCTGTCTTGTTTTCGGCGGCGAAGAGGGGCTGAGAAGGCTCACAAAAGAAACCTGCGATGCCGTTGTTCAGATTCCCACAAACCCCACTTTCCCCTCACTGAATGTGGCAACATGTTTCGCCCTTTCCGCCTATGAAGTGAGAAGACAAGAGAACATGCGGTGACGGGTGACGCGTAACGGGTGACGTTTTTTACCTATTACCTATTACCTATTACCTATAACCTGTCTTATATATTATTCTGTAATGATGAAAGTTAACACAATTCTCGCACGGCAAGATATAAGACATTTTATCTCGGAAAGCTGGTCAAATAGCTGGCCCATGATACTCATCATGTTCTTTGAGTTCCTCATCGGCCTCACGGACATATACATCGCCGGCAGGATTGGCAGGGATGTTCAGGCATCCTATGGTTTTGTCATCCAGATGTATTTTGTTTTTATAATTATTGCCAATGCCCTTACCGCCGGGACCGTTTCAGTCATTTCACGCTTATTCACCGCCGGGGACAAGAACCTCCTCAATAACGCAATATATTCCGTTATCGTCACAACGATCGTTGCAGGCATTCTCTTCGGGATTGCCGGTATCTTTCTCACTCCCCTTCTGGTCAACTTCGTCAATATCCCGAAAGAATTGAAACCCTTTGCCATCCCACTGGGAAAGATATACGCCGGAGGGCTCTTATTCCATTATATTGTGATCAACACAAACGGCATACTCCGCGCCTGTAAACAAGTCCGTGTTTCACTGAAAACCATGTCGATTGTCTGCGCTGCAAACATCGTCATTAATTTCCTGTTCCTCTTTTACACACACATCGGTTATAAGGGTATCGCCCTTTCAACAGCAATCAGTGTCTGCCATCGGCAGCATACTAAATCTCGCGTACATGAAACCATTTGTAAGGGGAACGAAAAAGTTTTCACTAGAAAGTACGAAGACAATCATAAGCATCGGCTGGCCATTAGGACTGGGCCAGGGTTTCTGGCAACTCCATTCTATGGTAATCTATCTGATTTTAAGCGCTCTGCCGCGAAACAGTATTGAGACCCTTGCGGCCTTCGCGGCTGGACTGAGAATAGAATCTGCCATCTTCCTCCCTGCCATGGCCTTTAATTTGGCAAACGCAGTCATCGCAGGAAATCTTCTTGGCGAGAATAAAAAAGACGACGCCTTCAGGGCCGGTATTATCACCGCCGTTATGGGTGTTGCAATAGTGAGTCTTCTCACGCTCATCGTCATCCTGGGCGCGAAATGGATAGCCCCTCTCCTGTCCAAAAATCCTGTTGTCATAGCCGAATGTATCAGGTATCTCTATATAAACATGCTCAGTGAACCTTTTATGGCCTTCTGGCTGATTCTCGGAGGCGCCTTGAGCGGGGCCGGCGACACAAAAGGGGTCATGTTCATCGTCGTATCCTGTACGTGGATAATCAGAATTCCACTCTCCTATCTCTTGGTTGTTATCCTTGGTTTCGATGCTCAAGCTGTCTGGTGGATGATGAACCTCTCACAATTTATAACAGCACTTTTTATGGTAAGGAGATACTGGCAGAGAAAGTGGCTGCAGGGAACAATCACGGTATAACAGAATATCAGAAGTTGGTTTTGAATTTGATTCTCCAACCATCATCGTGAGGCTGGAGAGCGCTGTTGTCATTCCGGTCCACGAGAAACCCCTTCCCCAGATATATTTCGCTGAAAGGAGATAGTTTATAACCCAGGGAAACTTCTGCCTTATGTTCTTTTCCTGCTTCTTTTTTCATGAAGTTACTCTTGTCTATATTTTCCACCTTTTCAAAGGCAACGTAGGGTTTTTCCAAAGAATCATTATCAACTCGCTTTCCAGACATTCCGGACGTAATATTATCAGTAAATTCAATATCATAAACCACTTGACTATCGGCTTCGCCATTGTTCACCGGTCTTGGCTTTAACCGGATGAACCCCGCCTTCTGGGGTGTTGCGTCTTTCGTAAGAGGTTTATAGAGAAAACCGGGATAGTTCTGAAACTCATTGTGTTGACCGGTTGTTACGCTCTTATCATCGGCTTCGTAGGAAACCCCCTGCTGAGCCATTTTAACGTTGCCCGATCTCGGTTCACCGGCATAGACAAAACATGATATACTCATCAATATAAAAATAAAAGATACTGATACAATCCTGCAATACATATATATAGTATAAGCATAAGTTGAAAAAAAGCCACACATTTTGTATGCTAAGTATTCTGTAATGAAGGAAATACTTTACTATAGCACCAATAATCGCAGATGAAAGAGCCAATTTCGAAACAGCCCTCCTTCGGGGTATGGCATCGGAATATGGCCTTTACATGGTAGCGCGGCAAGACATACCGGTAATCTCCCGGGAACAGATACGATGAAATGCGGCCCCTGTCTTATGCCGATATTGCATATCAGGTGCTGTACCCTTTTCTCGCCAATGAAATACCGCCCGATAGACTGAAAGCGCTCCTTGATGACGCCTATCGAGAGGATAAAATTCCAACGAAGGTCCAGCATATAACGGGCAGGACCTATATCATGTGGCTCACAAAGGGTCCCACGTACTCTTTCAAGGATTATGCCGCCCGGTTTTTCGGACGGGCGCTCAATTATTTCCTCGGTAAAAGGGGTCTCAGACGTGTCGTTGTCGTTGCAACAAGCGGGGACACCGGGGGGGCTGTAGCTGACGCCCTCTATGGACTGGAAAGCATCGACAACATCGTTTTTTACCCCAAGGGGTCTGTCAGTGAAGGTCAAAGGCGGCAGATGACCACCTTGGGCGGCAATGTCTATGCCTTTGAAATAGACGGTGATTTTGATGTCTGCCAGGCCCTCGCGAAAAATATCCTTGGTGATGCTGCGTTTGCCGAAGAAACCTTCAGCGATGCAGAGCGCTTTACATCGGCCAATTCGATAAGCATCGGAAGACTCCTCCCCCAGGCCGTATATCCTTTCTATGCGTATTCAAAAATAGACGCCATTGATGCACCTTTTCTCGCAAGCATCCCCTCCGGCAATTTCGGCAACATGATGGGCACTGTCGTTGCCCGGCAAATGGGGCTCCCCGTCGAAAAGATCATTTGCGGCGTCAATGAAAACAGGGAGTTTCCCGAATTTCTCGAAAGCGCGCGTTATGAAGTACGACCCTTCCGTCAAATCACCCTCATCGGCGATGATCGTCTCTCATCCAAGCAACCTTGCCCGGCTCATCGATTTCTACGGCGGACACATCTACGACAAACGTGATCCTGCAACAGGCAACGTCATCAAACCGGGTATCATCGATAAAATGCCCGATATGGATGCCATGAGAAAGCAGATCGTCTCCATGGGCGTCACCAATCCCTTACACTATGAAACAATGAAAGAGGTCTACAATACATACGGGGTCGTTCTTGATCCTCACGGTGCAGTGGGATGGAAAGCGCTGGAAATATTTCTGAAAGGCAATCATGATAAACCTGCCGTTATATATGAAACAGCCGATCCTGGAAAATTCCCTGACGATGTCGAGAAAGCTATCGGCATTGTACCGGAACTTCCACCGGGCATGAAGAAACAAGCCACAATAAAGGAAAGAATTTTCAGTATCGGAGCCAGGCCGGAGCAGACACCGGCAGGGTTCAAACTTTCCGGCAAGCAGGTTGAAGAAACAAAGAAAGCAATAAAAGAGATCTACGGAAAATCATGCCGATCATAAAACTGTTTTTCTGCATCATCTTCCTCTTCATCGCAGTCTCCTGTGTGGTCCCCGATGCAAGAGTGATAGACGCCGAGGAACTCAGAAGGATCTTGAGCGCCGATGCAGGACTCGTCATTATTGATAACCGGACCGAATACGAATACAAACAGGGCCATATACCGGGAGCAATCAATATTTCTCAGGAAAAATTCCGCATCCTTGGTACACTGCTGCCAAAAGATAAAGATACACCCCTCGTATTCTACTGCAGGGGGGTCGGTTGAATGCCCAGTGTGCAGGCTGCGGTCGCAGCGCATGAAATGGGATACACAAAGATCATGCTCTTCCGCGACGGCTTTCCCGAATGGAAAAAGAAGGGTTATGAAATAGAAAAATAGCGCCAATGTATTTTAGAACCATCCGCTGAATTTAAGAAAAGACCTCAATATTGTTATCATTAAAAGAATGGGAAAAATTGCGCCTCTTGCCCGTCGCAGCTTGCAGGGGCGGTGAAGGGGCATGTTTTTGTCTTTCCACAGGATGTATTACCGGGAGGTAAGACGCAGCACCTGATGATAGGCTGCGATCACATCATTAATACTGACAAAAATTTCATTCACGTTCCACTAGCCCAGGAGTTCATAGGCTTTTACCTTTTCGAGGGCTGCATCGATCTCGTATTCGCCGACCTCCCTCACCTCAAGTCTGGATTGGGCTGTTTTAAGGGTTTTTTCGCTGACAATGATGCCATTCTTGATAGGCTTGACAACGGATTGCAATCTGAATACGGTATTGACAGCATCACCTATCACCGTATAATCCATCTTTTTCTCAAAACCGATATTGCCCACAACAACCTCACCGGTATGGATTGCTATGCCAATGGATAAGGGGTGGCCAATCTGTTGCTGAAAATAGTCACTAACCGGACCGATTGCCTTTTTCATTTCAAGAGAAGCGGCGATAGCGTTGTCGGCATCGGATACGCTTGAAACGGGCGCGCCAAAGAGCGCAAGGAAGCCGTCACCGAGATATTTATCGACGATCCCCTGGTGTTTGAATACAATATCTCCCATGATCTCAAAAAAATAATTGATCATCGGAACAGTCCTATGGGGGCCAATTGTCTTGGCAAGCTTCGAGAAACCCCTGATATCAATATTGAGGAGCGTTATTGTCCTGAACTCATCAAGCAATGGTTTGCCCGTCGATTCACCATATATGATCTTGTCCACAACCTCCTTCGGAACGAACTTCTGAAAGATCTGACGGATACCGCGTTCGTGTTCTGTCATTGAGACGGTTGCTTCGTAAAGCCTTGCATTTTCGATGGCAATGATGAGAGATGAAACAATGGACTGAAGAAGTTTTTCATCATTGTCGCCAAAGTTACCGTCGCGCTTATTAAGAAGCTCAATGACACCAATCACCTTACCCTGGGAAATCATGGGAACACAAAGCGCTGATCTTGTTATGAACCCGGTAACATCATCTATAACGGAAAAAAAATGGGGAGATTGCCGTACATCGTTAACAATAATTGATTTCCCCCGGGCCGCCACATACCCCGCGATACCCTGGCCAATTTTCATCTTGGGTTTACCGAGCGTTGCCGGCGCTATATCAAAGCTGACCTTGAATTCCAGTTCATCACCATGTCGCATAAGAAGGGAGCCTGCCTCTGCGCCCATAGTGAGCCGTATCATATCCATTGCGTACTTTAAAACCTGGTTAATGTCAAAAGTGGATGAAGTAAGTGCTCCACCAATCTGTTTCAAGGTATCAAGATCCTGATTTCTCCTGGTCACGGCAGCAGCGAGTTTCATGCGCTCAATCGCCAGCGCGAGGCCATCCCTTACAATCGCCAGGAATTTTGTCTCCTTACTGAGTATATCAGGGTGAGACGCGCAAAGCGCAAGGATTCCCATAACTTTGCCTGATATTCTTAATGGACATATGAGACAGGCTCCGGAATGATGGCTGGCAAACAGTTCCCGTTCTATGTCGTTTGTTAGTGTATCCGTTTCAGCTATGAGGATGTTCGATTCTTGTTTTATTACCTTATCAAAGATAGAATTTTTGTACGGATAATAAGATCCTTTTGTAATGGCTATCGGTTCTTTGCATACGAGATCGAAGATCATGAGTTCATCATCTTTGTTGCTGTCTTTTATTAAAATAATTGCCAGATCATAGGGGATGAGTGACTGGACATCATTGCAAAAGCGAATTGACGAGTTCGGATTCCCTGAGGCTTGAATTGATTGTCTTTAGCAATTTTATCGTTGCCTTTATTACTTCTGCATTGGTTTCGTTCTCTTTGAAAAGCCGGATATTTTCAAAGGTGAAAGCAGCATTACTGAGAAGAGGCGTTAGTATCTCAATATCGTCCTGCGAGAAAACCGTATCCCCATTTCTTCGTGACACGGCAACAACACCGATGATATCACCTATGGTTTTCAGCGGCATACATATGAAAGATTTTGTGGTATAGATAGGACGATTGGTTCTTCCAAACCTGCTGTCTTTTTCAATATCTTCTACCAGGAGAGGGGATTTGTTGATAACGGCATACTTCGCTATGCTTGTATCGAAATCAACGGTACTGCCGACCTTCACAAGATCACCAAAACCAATCTGTGCCTGTATAACAAATTTCTTCCGCTGTGGCTGTTCAAGTATAAGAACCGATCCTATGTCTGCGTTCACCAGTCTAAGGGCGCGCTCCAGAGTGACGTAAAGAAGTTCATCGGTATCGAATGTCACATAACACAGATCTGACAGTTCTTTCAGTGTGGCTACCTCAGACCATCTTTTTTCAAGCCTGTTTAAATTGATTTTTGATTGATTTTCCAGCGAGTTGAAGGAACCAACAATGCTGCTCAATACATCTGTCGGTCGTTGAAACTGAGGGTCCGGCTGATAAGAGGCGACCCTTTGAGAGAAATCCTCCGAAATCATTGAGACTTTTTTGAAGATTCTTCGCAACATGAAAAAACCAAAAAATGAAGATACAAAAGACCCGATCAAAAAAACCGGCAATAATTTATTCTCCAGAATGTTATACTGCGTCGCAAAGAAGATAAAACCGAATGCAGGAAAAACAAGAAGCAGGCCCACACTGAGGATCAGTTTGTAATAAAGGTCTTTTTTATTGAGAAAAATGTTCTTTATCCTTTTATATAAGGCCCTATTTCAGCCCTTTCATATCAAGCAAGGTAATTATGCTTATGCTAAAAAAGGGGTTTAGACACCATTCGTCGCCGCAAAAAACATGGCGCTCCATTGAGGCATCCCCCTCATTACGTTTAGCCCAACTCTTTATGTTTAGGTCAGGTCCACATACACTAATAAGCATAAACTACTTTCTATTTTTTACAAAGAAAAAAGCATTCTTGGGGGGTGACAGCAAAAGTTCATAACGAATGACCCTCAGGGGGTCTTCAGGTTTGTAACGCCAAAGACGTGGCGGCCTGACTGACGGACAATAACACCTTTATATAAGGGGTCTTGAGCGACAAGAGTCTCACCATCAGCGCCCTTATCGATCTGGGGGGTGTTCCCTTTTTCCTTCAGATAGGCCCTGTATGCATCGAAGATATCTATGGCATCTTTCGTTGTTTCTCCAATAATCACAAAAACCTTCACCGGCTTGCCGTCCAGTCTTGCATCGGCTGTGAGGCCCCTTTTGAAGAATGCGTACCCCAACACACTCTGAGCAGTATATTTTTCTGTCCCTGAAATAACGCCAGCGATTTTGAGGAGCGCCAGTTCTTCCGGTGGAGCAGATCTGCCGGGAATCTTCGCGGCAATCGCCTCTGCACATTCAATAAAGGCGCTTCGCTCAGGATTGTCGCCTGAGGAGGAAAGCCTCACAAAATACCGGTCTTTATAGAACATGAGCTGTGATTCGTCAATAAACCCTCCCCCACCTATTTTTATTACCTCTGCGTCGGGGTTGCGGTAACGTGAAAATATACCAAAGGCATCGATGGGAGAACCCATTTGAAAGATGTCTGCAACAAGGGCGGTCTTTGCGTCCCCGGTCTTCGTATAAAGTGCCGAGGCCAGGGCAGAAAAACCATAAGGCAGATACAGTTCTGCTTCGCCGTTGATATAGGTATAGAGATTGTCGCTGGTATAGGAAGCTACTTTCCCGTCCATGACCCATGCTTCTGAAAAACCAGGAGAAGGCAACTTATTTTCAAGTGGTACATCGGCCGCCGATAAAAAAATAGGGGCGGAAAAGGTCACAAAAACAAAAAGAATGGCGACAGCAATAGCATGCAGATGAGATTTCCTGACGAGTATGGCCTTCTCTGCGTTCATACCAGCGTCTTCAGGGCCTTTTCCATCTTGTCTGCAATGTTGATATTATTGACGCATCGCGCGACACATTCATCACAATCGAGACAGGCAGAAACCGATGCCTTAGCCGGGATCTCACGGTACGTTTGCCGTGCAAGGTCTATGTTCTTGTACCCCTCTGCGTACATGAGCGAGCGGTTGATAACACTGATGGCAACGCCATGGGGACAGGTCGGTTCACACTCTCCGCAGAGATGGCAGTAATAGGGGCCTATCGCGGCGGCATACCGCTCAAGTATCCGCTCATCGGCGCGGGTCATCTTCATGCCCATAACAGCCACATCTTCAGCTAACATCTGCATGTCCTTCATACCGGGAATAGCACAGCTCACATTCACATCCTGGAGCGCCCATTTCAGGGCAGCCTGGTGGGGGCTTACGGCTCCCAGCGCATCAGTTTGATACCCGCCGGCCTGCGTTTTCATGGCAATAATACCGACACCAGCCCTGGCTGCACGGGCAATGGCCTTTTGCAATTCCGGGGGGCTTTTGAAATTATATCCCACGAGGACTGTATCGAAGAATTTCTCTTTGTCCTCAACAATGGCGTTGATCACTTCAGTCTGATTCGTATGGGTCGTAACGCCAAAAAAACGGACCTTCCCCTGTTTGCGAAGCTCCGTCAGAGCTTCACGGACTTCAGGCACAAAGGCGCGGTCCCCGCTGGTAAGGTTATGAAGCTGGATCACGTCAATATGGTCTGTGCCGAGTTTCGTGAGACTCGTTTCCACATCACTGATGATCTCTTTTTTTGAATTCGCTGACGGGGTCGTCTTGGTTGCAATATAGAGCTTGTCCCGGATACCCTTGATGGCCCTCCCGACAATCTCTTCATTTCTGCCGCTCATATATCTCCTGGCAGTGTCGACATAGTTTATGCCAAGGTCAAAACCTGCCCTCATGACCTCATGCTCCGGCGTCAGCATAGCGCCAAAGCTGACAATGGTTACCCGCAGGCCCGTCCGGCCAAGGGTACGGTAGACCGGGGTGACACCGCCTTTGTTGAGCTTCGGCAGCCTCCAAAACCCCTCGCAGCCCGCTCAACCCCACCGCCGCCGTGGCTGCCGTCATAGCCCCAATTTTCAAAAACTCCCGCCGGTTAATGGTTTTCTTTTCATCATCGGAATGCATGGCAGCCTCCTCGCAAGAGAGTAACAGCTTTCTCCATTATACTACATATCGAATATCTCTTGAATATTAAAAACATCGCTATTGTGGTTAACAAACCGTTATTCCAAATTTACAATCAGGCCGATTTAAGCGATAACAAACTCACGCATCTCATTAGTGTTTTTGATCTGTATTTTCCCTATGAGCTGTGAGCTTTCTTTTCGCTATGTTCTCTGGGCTCTTTCCTCTTTCCTACAAGCTATGAGCTGTGAGCTTTATTTTCGCTATGTTCTCTCCCCTATCCCCTACACCCTCTTCGCTATTTCCCCTTGACGCTATCCATTCCCTGATATATACTTATAAATGAAAATCATTTCTATTTGGATGCAAAGAACATGAGCATGGATTTCGAGAAAATATTACGTAATTCGTCATTAAAGGTTACGCCGAAAAGGCTTGCCATACTTGATATCCTTGCCGAAGAGCCTACTTACCTCGGCGCAGAAGATATCTGGAAGAGGTTGAAAGAACGCTTCACCAACATGGGGTTGCCCACGGTCTACCGGAACCTGGAATACCTTTCCAAGGAAATGATTATCATGAAGATTATCCATCCTGATCGTAAACTCTATTACTATTTTTGTCACAACAAAGATCATCACCATCACTTTATCTGTACAAACTGCAAAAAGGTTGAAGATCTAGCCTTCTGCGGCATGGAAAAGATCGAAGAAGAGGTAAGGCAACACCTCAAGGGAAATGTCGCCTCTCATCTTCTTCAGGTCTTTGGTTTCTGCAAAGACTGTGCACCTCAGGAGCTATCGTCATACAGGCAGGCCCAGTGATGAAAAAAAAGGCCCTCTATTCCATGATTGCTGTGTGTATTGCGGCCCTTATTGTCGCCTCCTGTCAAAAAGAACCAGACAGGACTGTGGGGCAGACAAAATTCACTATCGTTGCGACACTTTTTCCCCTCTATGATTTTGTCCGCCATATTGCCGGCGACAAAGCCCGGATAGTCCTCCTTCTGCCCCCCGGTGTCGAGGCCCACAGTTTTGAACCAAAACCCGGTGATATGATGAAGGTCAATACAGCAAATCTCTTTATTTATACGGGGAAATACATGGAACCCTGGGTAGAAGATATTCTCAAGGGTGTTGATAACAAAAAACTCCTTGTAATTGATACAAGCAGGGGGATAGCCCTGAAAGAGGGCAGCGCGGACGATGATCATCAGCGGCCACGGTTTGCATAAACAGGAGGAAGGCCATAAACATAACCATGGAAAGTATGACCCCCATATCTGGCTTGATTTCTCAAACGCTCAAAAGATGGTGGACAACATCCTTGAAGGACTCATCGGCCAGGACCCCGCAAATAAAGATTTTTACATTGCAAATGCTGCTGAATATAAGACAGAGTTGCAGAAATTAGATGGCCGGTTCAAGAATGCTTTATCAAGATGTGAGAAAGATACCTTTATTCATGGAGGACATTTTGCCTTTGATTATCTGGCATCGCGATACAACCTGCGCTATATTTCCGCCTATGAAGGTTCACCCAACGCTGAACCAACACTGAAAAGGATCATTGCATTAAAAAAAGAAATACAAAACCGCAATATTCTCTATGTCTACTACGAGGAACTCATAACGCCGAGGATTGCTGATGTCCTTGCCCGGGAAACAGGCGCGAAACTTCTCAAACTCAATGGGGCCCACAATATCAGCAAGGATGAATTGGAACAGGGAAAGACATTTATACAACTTATGGAAGAAAACCTGAGCAATTTAAAGGTCGGTCTCCAATGCCGGTAAATATTCTCTCCTCCGATGGACTTCATTTTCAGTACAACGGCATCGAGGTTTTGACGGACATCTCCTTTGAAATACGGGTTGGCGACTATGTTGGAATTGTGGGGCCAAACGGGTCAGGAAAAACAACTCTGATAAAGCTTATCCTCGGTTTTTTGAAGCCTACAAAGGGGCAGATTCATCTTTTCGGTCACAACCCCGCCCATTTCAACGACTGGCAGAAAGTTGGCTATCTGCCGCAAAAGGCAAATACCTTCAATCCTCATTTCCCTGCCACCGTGAAAGAGATCGTTTCCCTGGGGCTTCTTGCAAAAAAAGGGTTTCCCAAGAGAATCAGTAAGGCCGATGACAACGCCATAGGTGATGCCCTGTCCTTACTGGATATAACGAATATCAAGAAGGAGCTTATCGGGGAACTTTCCGGCGGGCAGCAACAACGGGTACTCATTGCAAAAGCAATGGTAAGCAGGCCGGAGCTTCTCATCCTTGACGAACCTACAACCGCCCTCGATCCGGAAGGAAGAGAAAAGTTCTTCGATACCCTGAAAGCGCTAAATGAAAGGGAAAAACTGACAATTATTATGATCACCCATGATACGGGCACAATAGGAAAGTACGCCTCGCGGCTGCTCTATCTCGATAAAGAGATAATCTTCTTCGGCGGTTTTGATGAATTCTGTAGCTCCCGTGAAATGGCACATTATTTCGGTGAATATTCGCAGCACCTGATATGTCACAGGCATGATTGAAAAACAGGAGAAAGGAAAGCTCGTAGCTGGTAGCTCACAGAAAACAGGTTCTGAAAAAACGGAAAGAGGTGGCATGTTGGACTCGCAACTCGCAACTCGCAACTCGCAACTCTGTACATTATGGATATTATAGATCTTCTCAGCCATGGTTTTATCCAGAGAGCCCTTATCGCGGGTTCTTTCATTGCCATCCTCTGCTCAACACTTGGGGTCTTTCTTGTACTGCGACGCCTTTCACTCATCGGCGACGGTCTTGCCCATGTGACCTTCGGAAGCGTTGCCGTGGGGCTCCTCGTAAAGGTCTATCCCTTCTATATTGCCGTGCCTATCGTGATGCTCGGAGCCCTGGGCATACTGAAGCTCATGGAAAAGGCGCGCCTGTATGGCGACGCAGCAATCGGTATCGTATCTTCCATCGGCATAGCAGGCGGTGTCCTCATTGCCAGCGCCGCAGGCGGTTTCAATGTTGATCTCTTCAGTTATCTTTTCGGCAACATACTGGCCATTAACCGGATGGAAGTGATCATTTCCATATCACTCTCTGTGCTGCTCATCATTGTGATTGTTTTGTATTATGAGGAACTCCTTTCCATAACCTTTGACGAAGAGTCTGCAAAAGTATCGGGTATAAAAACAGACCGCATTAATAAAGTCCTCGTCCTTCTCATCGCCCTCACCGTCGTCCTTGCCATGAAGGTTGTAGGGATTATGCTCATTTCTGCTCTTCTCATCCTGCCGCCCGTAACAGCGCTGCAAATGGCGCGAAGCTTTAAGACAACCATCTTCATATCGGCCATCTCCGGCATTCTTTCCGTCATATCAGGAATATTCGCATCATTCCTGCTAAATCTGCCTGCCGGGGCAACAATCGTTATGATAAATTTTATCTTTTTTCTCGCTGCTTTTACCCTTTCCAGGGTGAAATCACACTAAAGCTCATAGCTCTTAGCGAATAGGTGATAGGTAAAGATAAACAGTTAACGGTTCACAGTTTCCGGTTAAAAATGAACAAAAACAGATCTCATTTCCCCCTCGCTCGCTGCGTTTTTCCTATGAGCTATGAGCTGCTCTGCCCTCTTCCCCTCCCCTACCAGCTATGAGCTATGAGCTTTCCAACGACCCTCTACATTAAACTGAAAATATTTCCTAAATCAACGTTGACAACTACGCCTACGGACCTTATATTTCAAAGGACGCGAAACCTTAACAAGGCAAATTTATTTCAGGAGGGTACTGATATGGCTAAGAAAGTTATCGGTATAGACTTGGGAACCACAAACTCCGTAGTGGCAATTATGGAAGGCGGGGAACCAAAGGTTATTATAAATGAGGAAGGAAGCAGGATCACACCAAGTGTCGTTGCTTTTACGAAAGATGGAGAAGTGCTTGTTGGTCAGACCGCTAAAAGACAGGCTATTACAAACCCTGAAAACACGATCTTTTCCATAAAACGGTTTATGGGAAGAAGGTTCAACGAAGTTCAGGGCGAAATAAAGACCGTTCCCTATAAAGTCGTCGGCGACCAGGACGGAAATGTGCAGGGTCGATGTAAGAGGGAAACAATACACGCCCCAGGAAATTTCCGCATTTGTTCTTCAGAAATTGAGAAAATCCGCCGAGGCATATCTGGGACAGACCATCGATGATGCCGTCGTCACGGTACCGGCATATTTTAATGATTCTCAAAGACAGGCGACAAAAGATGCCGGCAGGATCGCAGGCCTGAACGTCCTCCGCATTATCAATGAACCAACGGCATCGGCCCTTGCCTATGGACTTGATAAGAAAAAGGATGAAACGATTGCCGTCTACGACTTCGGCGGCGGCACCTTCGATATTTCCATCCTTGAAGTCGGCGACAATGTCGTGGAAGTAAAATCGACAAACGGCGACACCCACCTGGGTGGCGATGACATCGATCAGACCGTCATTGACTGGATCGTAAGTGAATTCAAAAAGACCAGGGAATCGACCTCTCAAAAGACCGGATGGCGCTTCAGAGACTGAAAGAAGCCGGAGAAAGGGCAAAGATAGAACTCTCATCAACGGTTGAAACGGAAATCAACCTTCCCTTTGTCACTGCTGACGCTTCAGGCCCGAAACACCTGAACATGAAGCTGAGAAGGGCAGAGTTGGAACAACTGGCAGACGCCCTTATCCAGCGGTCTATGGAGCCATGCAAAAAGGCTCTTGAAGACGCCAAGCTGACTGCTGACAAAATAGATGAAGTTGTCCTTGTAGGCGGATCCACAAGAATACCGAAAGTCCAGGAGGTCGTGAAAGCCTTTTTTGGCAAGGAACCCCACAGGGGTGTAAACCCTGATGAGGTCGTGGCCCTCGGCGCAGCAGTACAGGCAGGCGTTCTTGCCGGTGAAGTAACAGACGTTCTTCTCCTTGATGTAACGCCCCTTTCTCTCGGTATAGAGACACTGGGCGGAGTTATGACAAAGGTTATCGAAAGAAACACCACTATCCCCACAAAGAAAAGTCAGACTTTCACCACTGCCGAAGACAGCCAGACAAGTGTCGAGATCCACGTACTCCAGGGCGAAAGAGAGTTTGCCCGTGACAACAGGACCCTCGGTAAATTCCATCTTGTAGGACTTCCTGCAGCGCCACGAGGCGTTCCGCAGATCGAAGTCACCTTCGACATCGACGCCAACGGCATACTCCATGTCTTTGCAAAAGATCAGGCAACCGGAAAAGAGCAGAGCATCACGGATTACCGCATCAACGGGCCTGAGCGAAGAAGAAATCAAGAAAATGGTGAAAGATTCTGAGATGCATGCAGAAGAAGATAAAAAACGAAAACAGGAAATAGAACAGAGAAATCAGCTCGATAATATCGTCTACACGACGGAAAAGACCGTGAATGAGAATAAAGACAAACTGCACTGCCGATGACTATACGGTCCATTGAAGATGCCCTTGCATCCGCAAAAGAAGCCTTAAAGAGCGGTACAGAGCTGAGAAGATCAAAGAGGCAATCGGAAGACTCTCACAAAAGCCTCCCATAGCCTGGCGGAAATGCTCTATAAAAAGACCTGCCCAGACAGGGCCTGAACCGGGTCAGGGTGCTGCCGGGACAAGAACAGGGCGGAGCGCAGGGCAGTCAGAAAAGAGATGATGATGTAGTTGACGCAGAATTTGAGGACGTGAAAAAATAGGGGGACGCAATGGTAATCGGGTTTAAAAACGATAAAAGCATCAAAGATAGAATGTTCATTCCGGCAGAGCTTCCTATACTGCCGCTTCGGGGCACTGTAGCATACCCCGACCTTGTAATGCCTCTTATTGTGGGCAGGGAAAAATCGATACGGCTTATTGATGAAGCAATGAACAACGACAAGATGATCGCCATCATCACGCAGAAAAACCCTGATATTGAAGATCCCGACATAGAAGACCTTTATACCGTCGGCACTGTGGCATCAATCATGAAGATGGTGAAGATGGTTGACGGAAGCCAGCGGGTCGTTATTCAGGGAATATGCAGATTCAAACTGATAGAATTTTCTCAGAAGGAACCTCACTTGAGGGCAAATATAATGCCCATATTTGAGGACTATCAGAAGGATATCGAAATCGATGCCATGTATTTGAATCTCAAGAACCTTTATCGCAAGGCCATTGAGATGGCGCCGTATCTCTCATCTGAGCTTGCCCAGATTGCAACAAAGGTAGAAAACCCCGGCAATCTCGCCGACCTCATCGCGTCGACGATCAATATCTGCCGTGACGGAAAAACAGGAAATCCTCGAAAAGATCGATCTGAAAGAACGGCTGAAGAAGATCACCATCTACCTCAACAGGGAAGTGGAGACACTGGAACTCTCCAGCAAGATTCAGTCGCATGTCAAAGAAGGCATCGATAAAACACAGAGGGAATACTATCTCAGGGAACAGCTCAAGGCGATTCAGAAAGAGCTCGGCGAAACCGATGACAGGATGACCGAGATAGAAGAAATCCGAAAGAAAATCCTTGAAGCAAAAATGCCTGAAGATGTTCAGAAAGTAGCCGAAAAAGAACTTGGACGGCTCTCCAAGATGAGCACCATGTCGGCAGAGTATACCGTATCCAGGACATATCTTGACTGGCTTACGGACATCCCCTGGTCAAAGGCAACAGAAGATAATCTGGATATAGATGCGGCAAATACAGATCCTCAATGAAGACCACTACGACCTCGAAAAGGTGAAAAAGAGGATCCTTGAATACCTTGCTGTCAGGAAACTGAAAGCCGACATGAAAGGCCCCATCCTGTGCTTTGTGGGCCCTCCCGGCGTAGGTAAAGACATCCCTGGGCAAATCCATTGCCAGGGCTCTGGGAAGAAAATTTATGAGAATGTCTCTGGGCGGCATCCGTGATGAAGCGGAGATCAGGGGCCACAGAAGAACATATGTAGGCGCATTGCCCGGAAGGATCATCCAGGGCATTAAAAAGGCCGGTTCCAACAACCCCATTTTCATGCTCGATGAAGTAGACAAGATCGGAACGGATTTTCGCGGGGACCCCTCAAGCGCGCTTCTGGAAGTCTTGGACCCTGAACAGAATTTCTCTTTCAGCGATCATTATCTTGAAGTGCCATTCGATCTTTCCAAGGTCATGTTCATCGCAACGGCAAATATGCTCGACCCTATCCCGCCGGCGCTTAAAGACAGGATGGAAGTCCTGGAGCTGCCGGGTTATACGGAAGAAGAAAAACTCATGATCGCCAGACAGTTTCTCATTCCCAAAGAACGTTTTGAACATGGCTTGACGGAAGACCATATTGCATTTGAGGATGAAGCATTCCGGGTCATCATCCGTTCCTATACGCGGGAATCAGGCGTAAGAAATCTTGAGAGAGAAATTGCAGCAGTTTGCAGGGCAGTCGCGAAAGATGTGGCGCAGGGTAAAACAGACAAACAGATCGTGACCGCAGAGAGTATCCACGGATATCTGGGAGCCATTAAACATTTCTCCGAAGTCGCTGAGAGAACAAAATATTCCGGCGTTGCGACAGGTCTTGCCTGGACACCTACAGGCGGCGAAATCCTTTTTATTGAATCAACAAAGATGAGAGGAAAAGGAGGTCTGTCACTCACCGGCCAGCTCGGCGATGTTATGAAAGAATCGGCACAGGCAGCCTTGAGCTATATCAGGAGCAAAGCGAGTGATTATGACATTCCTGAAGATTTTTTTGAAAAAACAGACCTCCATGTCCACGTGCCTCAGGGCGCAATACCGAAAGATGGTCCATCGGCAGGCGTGACGATGCTCGTCTCTCTCGTATCGCTTATAACGGATAAACCGGTAAGGAATGATGTGGCAATGACCGGTGAAATAACGCTTCGAGGTCTCGTACTTCCCGTGGGCGGCATCAAGCAGAAAGTCCTTGCCGCAAAACGGGCAGGAATCCAAAACATAATATTGCCGAAACTCAACGAAAAAGATCTTGAAGAAGTGCCGGAAAGCATCAAGGAAAATATGGAGTTCAAATTTATTGAAAAGATGGATGAGGCAATCAAGATTACTTTAGCAACACATTAAGAAATACATACAGTAATAATAAAGGGGTAAACCGTTCAGTTTACCCCTTTATTATTTTTCATTCTATCTGCATTCTTCTTTCATGAAGATAGCGCCTTGATTGAGGAATGGAACTTATTCCATTTCTAAAACAAGGATGATATTGAGGCGGCGAGGAGGAGAAAACCGGAGCGTACAATATGTACGTGAGGATTTGCGACGACGCTGCCAACAAAGATAGCGCCTTGATTGAGGAATGGAATTTATTTTTCTACTGCTCTTAACTCCTTTCCCCTGTCTTGCGATAAATCAGCATTATAAAACGCCTTATCAGAAGGAAGCATGAGAAAGAATTCCTTTATTTCACTCATTTCCAGCGTGCCATTTTCTATGCTGAAATCAAGCACATGGCCGCCTGATTTACGATCAGCGCTTAAAAAATGAAGATGATAACCGGGAACATTGACGCCTTTCACATAGGACGGGCATCTAAATCCTATTATTGTTCCTTCCAGATGCTTCAAATCAAAAACCGGCTGGGTTTTGACTACTTCACTTAATGCTTTGTATGGTTTTTCCTGAGCAGGAACACTCCTTGTTTTTACCATTTGAAAAGTACCGGTGATCCTGATCGCATAAAAAATATTCGGGGTTGGTATCTGACTGTCGGTCTGTTGGGAAACTTTCTGAAAATCAAGCCCTTTAGATATGGAGACTGTCCGGTCAGGCTTAAAAAAGGTGACAGCAGCAAAGGGTGTTTTCGTATTTATGTCCGGCCGTTCAATGGTGCCTGCGGCCGTCGCCCGGTAAAACTGCCCATCGAGAAGAACCATTTCTCCGTCGAGGTTGTTAAAAGTGCCTAAACCAAAATCGCCTTTTTGTTTCAGATCAGCAAGGGTCATCTCACCGTCATAGACGCCCGTCATAAGGGCGTCTATCGTTGACACCTGTGTAATGACCCCTTGCCGGGCACACGAAGCACCTATAAATAAGATGGAAACAAAGAGGATTCTAACCAGCAATCCTTTCATTGTGGCATGTCTTCTACCTTTCACCTTTTTTCCTTGTGGTATCGTCGTTGCTTCTCCCTATGAGCTATGAGCTTCTACCTTCCATAATCACGGAGCCAGTTGCACCTGATCGGCAAAGGTCTCTTTCAAGACACCAGCCAAGGCTTCGGCCTTATCTTCCGAATCGAATTCAACCATAAGTTCACCGCCGTCCCCCACAACAAGGCGGCCATATTGCTTCACTACTACCGCTACCTCCGTGGGCTCAACAGTCCACCACCCACGGGTCCTCCTCAAAAGTTCTTCCCCTTTCAGTTTCTGTGGGGTCACAAGGTCGATAGAACGAAACCACGCGTCCCATCCTATTTGTGCAGGGGCGCGCATGACAGGAGATACGGGGTCATGATAGATCCTGCAACGACCGAATAAACGGAGCCGGATCATTTCAACACCTCTTTTACGAATACCTCTATTTTACGGTCTTCGGGCAATAGGTGAGGTGGCACGCTGATTCCCCCCTTGGAAAGGACAGAGGAAAAACAATAGAGGTATAAGATTGCGGCGCCTTCCTCGTTCCCGATAATACCCTTATGCATGGCAGTCGCCCACATTTTTTCAAAAAGCTTAAGCGCCATATCACGCAAACGGCGAAGTCTTTCATCATAAGGCGCCATATTGATCTCTCTTAACAATACATCCTGCGCCTTTTCCATCCGTGCAAAGACGCGCCGCATATACTGGATCTGTGGATCATTACCAAAAGCATCTCTGCTGTCCATGGTATCTTAAATATAAGCGACACCCCCTCTCCCTGTCAATGCGAAAAGGTCCATTCAGAGAAAACGGATAGTTGGCCTAATAACACTATTTCCTTTACAAAAAAGATATTTTTGAATACATTTATCATCATGGTTGACGGCCCCCAGAAAGGATGCGCAAAAAAAGCTATTTCCGCTATTCTTCTTTTCCTGTTCCTCTGCATCATTCCGGGCACGGTCTCTGCTCAGGAGATGTTTTTGCTCTCCTTCGGCAAAGGTCAGACGCAGGTAAAACTCTATGCAGACTATTTTTGCGGTCCATGCAGAAAACTGGAACCAAAGATCGAGTATCTTATCTCCGACCTTGTCAAGCGCGGGTCCATCACGATTACTTTCATCGATGCACCTTTTCATAAATATTCATCCCTTTACACGAAATATTTCCTTTATATCTTAAACGAAAAAAAGGACATCAGTCACGCCTTGAAAGCCAGGACCGTACTTTTTGAAGGGGCAAAAGATAATATTTTTGAGGGAGAAAAGCTGGAGATATTCCTCCGGAAACAAGGCATTAAATTCAGACCCTTTGACGTAAAACCGGTTTTCGCGGTGCTCCAAAACTATTTACGGGAAGATTCGATCACGTCAACACCGACGTGCGTAATTTTTGACAATAACAAAAAGGAAGTCTTTGCCGGCATGGACAACATCGTCAAAGCACTCGAAAATATCAGATAATCTACTCCGGAGGTCATCATAGAACCCCAGGAAGTACGAGAAAAAGAGATTCTAGAACAGTCCAAGGTCATCGCCATTGTTGGTCTCTCACCGGATGATACGAAGGCGAGCAATATTGTGGCAAACTATCTCATTGTCCATGGCTACAGGATAATCCCGGTGAATCCCGGTTATGAAGAGATTCTTGGGCAAAAATCCTATAAATCACTTTCCGACATACCTGAAAAAATCGATATTGTAGACATATTCATGCGACCGGATAAACTGCTCCCCGTTGTAAAAGAAGCAATTACCCTCAGACCACGGGCCATCTGGCTTCAATTGGGTATCATCAACGAAGAAGCCAGGAAACTTGTCGAAGAAGCGGGCATCAATTTTTTCATGAACGTCTGTATCAAGCAGGAACACACTAAACTATATCAGCCTTAATACTTGTTTGTTTCCATCTATTAATCCGGTAGCTAAATCCTTTCCGTTATACCCAAAGAACACAATTAAAACTGCCGAACTCATTTGTCCAGCCTTCGACAGCATCTGAATCATCGTGCCATATACCATCAACAAGAAAGCGGTATTCGTATACCCCCGGCTCCAGGTATAAAATCTTTCTCCACGTGCCCTCTGCCATGTCTTTTTTACTCTGGCTGAGCGGGTCCGCACTGACATTCCAATCATTAAAACTCCCGGCAATGTGGACGCTCTTTGCTTCCGGCGCATGGAAGGTAAAGGTAATGCGTTTTCTTTTCATTGTCTGACTTTCTCTGCTCAAGAATCTCACCTTCATTACGATACAACAAACTATTTTTCTTGTCTGTCGCAGAACCAACAATTATTTTGTAACGCTTTCCATACATCAGCCTGTCGTCTTTTTTACAACAATGATTTCCGAAGGGCAATATTCAAGGGCAATCCCTTGTGTCAGGATTCGCCCTTGAATATTATAAACAGTTGAGGCTGACTTCAATTTGTTTGAGTCCTTATCTTTGTTTCTTTTCGCCGTCAGGTTCTCCTTTTTGTTTGTCCTGTGGACGAACCTTAGCGGGTGCTTCCTGCACAGGTTTTTTATCCGGTTGAGCAGGTTCTTCATCTTTGGCCGAAGCCGGTTTTTCAGTTTTTTCCTTAATTTCTGGCGCAGCAGGCGCTACACGCTCCTGTTTAGGCGCTGGTGGCGCAGGCAGAGGCACCACGACTTGAGCGGGAGGTCCAGGAGGGCTCGGCTTGGGTGGCGCTACACGTTCAGGTTGTTGAACAGGTTTGACGGGCGGCGCAGGCTGAGGCACCACGACTTGAGCGGGAGGTCCAGGAGGGCTCGGCTTGGGTGGCGTTACACGTTCAGGTTGTTGAACAGGTTTGACGGGCGTTACATGTTGAGGAATTACAACCTTTCTCGGTTGATCTGTTTGCGCGGGCGCCACATACCTGGGTACGACGGCTTGACCGGGAAGTTCCTTCCGGTCAAGCTTTACCGGCTTCGCATGTTCCGGTATTACAACCTTTCCTGTCTGACCCTGCCTTGCAGGCGCTACGTGCTCGGGCACGACAACCTGATTCGGACCTTCAGGTTGTGCCGGCGCCACATGCTGAGGCACCACAACCTGTTTAGCCTGTCCTGGCCTGGCCGGTGCAACATGCTTGGGCACGACAACCTGACCGGAAGACCCGGGTTGGCTTGTCCTTGCCGGTAATACGTGTTCAGGTATCACGACTGTCGGGGGTTGACCCGGTTGTGCAGGCGCTGCATGTCTGGGCACGACGACCTGACCGGGAAGTTCCTTCTGCCCTGCCTTGACCGGCATTGCATGTTCGGGTATGGTTACCTTGCCTTTCTGGCCTGGCCTGGCAGGCGCTACGTGCTCGGGCACGACGGCCTGATTCCGTCCTTCAGTTTGTGCCGGCGCTATGTGTTGAGGCACCACAACCTGTTTAGTCTGTCCTGGCCTGGCCGGCGCCACATACTTAGGCACCAGGACCTGAGCGGGCTTACCTGGCTGAACTCCCTTTCCGGCGCCTTTGATCTCCTTCTGCTGGAGCTTTATTTCAGATTTAGGCCTATTTACTTGACTGGCAGGCACAATATAATTTGTAGTCTTCGGTTGTTGTATCCGTGCCTCGCGGTTGATCTTTCCTTCCTGAATAGCCTTGACCTGTTTCTCTATCACTGAAGCCTTTTCCTTCCTTCCCTGTTGAATAATCTTCTGGTTATCGTTAATGCGTTTATTGACTATCGTATGCGGCTTTTCCTTTACTTGCACATTAGCGAAATCATATCTTTGTTTGTTCGCAGAGTACTTGCTTACAACCGTATCATTGACCACAGGGGCAGCCCTGTAGTTATTGATAATCGTCGTATTATTAATATTAGCAACCCGCACGCTTCTGTAATTGTTTACCGTAGAATAACTTCTCTGAGGGATTACAACCGCATGTTTTGCATAAGCATAATTCCGAAGATTGATGTTGATCTGACTACGATTTGCATTGGTCACAACCATATCGTGCGGTCCTCCCCAGTTGCGGTGGCTGTAATATGTCTCACGTGGCGCAAGTGGTACCCATCCCACGTTTTGTCCACTATGGATCCATGAGACACGTCCCGGATTCCAGAAAAAGCTTATGTTGAGGAGGGGCAGCCCCACGGTCACTGTCACAACAGGAGGCGCCCAGTACCATCGGTTTCTTGTATAAATCCAGTTTCCGTAGTGATGTGTTGCATAGCCAAAAGGTTCTGCCGGAATCCATGTCTGGTCTCCGTCCCATTCTGTCCACCTACCTTCTGTGAATGGCGCCCATCGCGAAGATACTCTGGTTGGCCGCCAGAACCAGCAGTCTCTCCCATCGTAGTAGACCCTTTCCCATCTCCCATTCTCTTCAAAAACATAGGCATCGTGATGAAGGGCCACCGGAAGATATCGAACCGATTGTCCCATTGTTCTACCCTTTGATACCCAGAAGCTTTCCCGGGATTTGTTCCATCCGTCCCAGGCAGGATCAACACTGCCATCCCCTGATGTTACCTGGGTCTGGTCGGCGAGGATTGAAGGGTCTCCGGCAGAGACTTCATACCTGGCATTGGTCTCAGTGTGGACAAAGCTGATCTTTCCCCTTACCGCAACGACTTCTGCCGAGCTTTCTCCTACATAATAATCAAAGACCCCGCCAGGATATACCAGAACATACCCGAAAGGACTTGTGGCCTTAATGACCATATCAGAGCTTTTGTTGTAGAACCGGGTCACACCGGAAGCCACATCGATTTCAGCAAGGTCTGTATCGAGGGTGATAAACTGGATCTGTGTGTTGTCTCCAATTCTGATCCAGGTCCCATTGGGGACGATAAGCTCGGCCATACCGTTCTCTCCGGTGTAGAAGGTATCTCCCGTGCCAAAGGGTGCATCCCTGACTGCAGCCACCCAATCATTCTCTGCGGTAACGTAACGGAGCAAAGAACCTTCAATGTGATATATACGGCCCACCATAACAGGCGGCAGATCTGCAGCCGAGGATGAAGAAACCATTGCCACTATTGCGAGAAATACACAGACCATCAATTCCAACCTTCTCTTCATCGTCTTTCTCCTTTTTTAATAACTCTGCCTTGTTCTATGGTGACTTGAACCTCGTCTGTGGTGAAAAAGCTCTCCCTGTCCCGTGGCTCTTAACCCTGCGGCTTGCCACAGAGTTGTTCATTGTTCAGCCCATTGCCGAGAAACCCTAAAGGCAGCGCCGTAGGCCTGCCACCCTTAGGGCTATCAATAATCATGTGATTGCCGCTCTCCATTCATAAAAGGTCAACAATCGTCTCTCGTCCCACAGATCAATACAGCGGGTAGTTCATTTCACGATGAGACTATTCTGTACGGATTTAACTCCTCCGACACCCTTTGTTATATGGACTGCCTTGTTAACAGCATCCTGGGAATCAACAAAACCACTCAGTTGGACAACACCTTTGCGTGTTTCAACGCTTATTTTGAATGACTTGAGAAAATCATCGCCTGCAAGGAGCGTTTTTACCTTCGTTGTAATGACCGAGTCGTCAACAAATTCACCAGTGCTTTCCTGTTTGGGTGAAGACGCACAGGCAGCAAGGGTGGCGAGAAATATAAACATGACCAGATAACTGATAAAGATATTTCTTTTCATAATGTTTGTTCCTCCTTGAATGATTGGTGGTGAAATGGCCGCCTACGTGGCTTCCCTCACCAAGTTTTCAAATGTCTGCGCCTGGTTAGGACTGTTACGCCCCTCATTCAGCGGGCACAAAATGGGCCCTTCTGTTCCTGGACCAACACCCCTCATTATGTTCCTGACAAACCGGTTTTTCCTTCCCGTAGCTCACTGTTTTTAAGAGCATCCCATCAACACCGAGTTTTACGAGGAACTCTTTCGTCGCGTCCGCTCTTCTCTGACCAAGGGCAAGGTTATACTCCACGGTGCCTCTTTCATCACAGTTTCCTTCAATGCTCATGCGCTTACCTGGATTTGCTCTGAACCACTCTATGTTCTCGTTTAATATTGCTGCATCTCCAGACCTGATGTTGTACCTGTCAAAATCGAAATAGATATCTTTGAGCATGACTATTGGTGCCGGTGCTGGTAACGGAGGTGGCGGTTCGACGACAACTTCCTGCTTCGCTTCCGGTGCAACAACCTGGGCCGGAGCCGTTGGTGGAGCTGTTTCGCCTTTCATCTGCTGCTGAAAACATCCACAACCACCTAAGGCAAATCCAATGAGAGCAGCCAAAACTAAAACCCCTGCAAATTTTGTTTTCATAAAACTATCCTCCTTATTATATATTGTGTACTTACATCCGAACAGACTCATACTCTTCACAACCTACGATTTCAATCCTTCTTTTCCCGTATAATGGCAACCATCTCTCCTGCAGCATTTATTGCATTCTGTGACCGCCATGCTACTCAAAGGAGGCTCATTATAATTACAATACAACAGGCAGCTCTACATGTCTGTCGCAGAACCAACAATAATTTTGTAATGCTTTTCATAGAAAACTTGTCATCATTTTCACTACAAGGTTTTGAGACAAACCCATTTTTCATGACAGTCTACAACAAGCGCTCAAATAGATTTGAAAACCAATCCCTGATCTTGTGGAGAAAAGGTCTCCTTTTCCAATCTTTCCATAGAATCTGGTCTGACTTTGCAAGATCTCCGGCAAACATTTCCTCCATTTCAAGAGCAAACTCACGGCTCAGAATAACCGCATTGACCTCGTCATTGCTTGAAAAACTCCAGAAGTCCATATTAGTAGAACCCACTGTCGACCAGATCCCGTCAATTACCAGAGTTTTAGCGTGTAGTAAAACATTGCGTCGTTTATATAACTTCACCCCCGATTTTAAAAGATCGGAATAATAATATTGTCCCGCATATTGGACCAGTGAAGAATCAGTTGTTCCAGGAAGAATGATCTTTACATCGACACCGCGCTTTGCAGCATCGGTGAGAGCCCCTACCGTCTGGTGATCAGGAACAAAATAGGCGTTTGTCATGTGGAGCGAATTCTCGGCAAAAGTGATGGCAGCCACATACATGATGAAAGTGAGCCGGTTGGCCGCTCCAGGGGTACTGCCCAGGACCCCCACAAGGTCTTGCCCTCCTTCCTTCAAGGCTGGAAAGTATTTGCCTTCGGAAAGTTTCATGCCTTTTTGCTTCTGCCATGTGTCAAGAAAGAGCTTTTGAAACTCAGCCACGGCAGGGCCTTCGATTTGAACATCCGTATCGCGCCATGGCATCTGTGGCCCTTTCTCTTTTCCCTGTCCGGAAGGACTGCTTGAATAAACCTGGCTGATGTTGATGCCTCCTGTAATGGCGACTTTTCCATCGACAATCAATATCTTGCGATGATCCAATTTTGCCAGTCGCCATTTTCCCCGGGCCTTAAGCGGATTGATCGGGTTAAATTCGACAACCTCTATGCCCCCATCACGCAAGCGCTGAAAGAATTCAACGGGAGTAGCGTAGCTGCCTATGCTGTCATAGATGATATTCACCTGGACCCCTTTTGCCTGTTTTTGCAGCAACAGATCGCCGAATTTGTGACCTTTTTCATCTTCAATATCTTCCATAATATATGTTTCGAGATTGATATGGTCTTCGGCATTCTCTATTGCTTTGAACATGGCGGCATAGGTAGCCTTACCATCAATGAGCAGCGTAACCTTGTTCCCCTTCGTTAACGGACTTTCACTCACCGTTTCTATTACAGCGCTATATCGTTCCAGTATGTCCGTCGCGTCGACGGAGCGCCGTAATCGTTCCATGATGGCTTTGCTCTGTTTGTGAGATAATAGCCCTTTGTTCGAAGCGATTTGAGGCGTTTTCCGGGTAGTAGGCGTCTCATCGACGATTTCAGAGACATTTGGTAAAGTAGCGCAAGCGCCAACGAGGATCATGATGGAAAGCACCAGTAAAAGGAAAAAATACGACTTAACTCTATTCATGGCCTATTCCACCTCGCCCACTTTATTGGGGTTTTATACGGGTTCAAAACCGGTAAACCAATCCCCCCAGAAATACGTCAGTATCGCGGTTGTAGTCAGTGATAATCCGGCTAAAGGCAGCGCGTATTGCGAAGTGGGGATGAAACCGGTAGGCAGCCATGAAACTGAGGTCACCTGCTATCGTGGTCCTCTGTCCATCATCGCCGCTATACTTATCGCGCGCGAAATAAGGACCAGCGCCGATACCAAGGACCAGATGATCGTCAAAAAAATCTCGTACAGCCCAGAGTTGCGTGGCAACACCTGAACGGCCAAGGGGACGGGCATCGCCTTCGTTAAGATATGAGACCGTCCAATCAAGGTACCTGAGGATGCTGCGCCGGTACTCGATGCTCATGGCAGCATCCTGCTCAGACCTTGCGCTGTTCAGGACAGCCCGACCAAGAGACAGGGTAATTTCATTTTTGGTCCTCCGTTTCTTCTCAGCCGGTCTGAGAGAAGATTCCTGCGACACCGGGGTTTCAAGCAGATAGCCGATCCCGAAGGTTGCCGAGAGGGTGTCGAAGCTGTGCTGGGCCACAATGTAGTTAAGACGCACCTGGAGCAGAAAGGGGCTCAACCCGTGCCATGTTGCAGTTCCACTGGAGATGATCCCAAAACCGTGGGTGTTCTTGTAATCATCTCTTATATTGGTGACCTTGGTATCAGCATATGCTAAGGGTCCGACTCCGAGGGCAAGGGACAACTGCGGACCCGCTATTGTTGTGCGTCCCCATATCTGGGCGGCAAAGCTGTCACGATAGTGATTCGGTTGGTGTCCCTCGTTGATATAAGAAAAACTGAATGCTGCGTGTTCTCCGATATTCTGATTGTACGTTACAGACCACTGGCCTACCGTGGTGCCGGTTTCAACGTCCCCGGTAACCCCACCGTTAACGAAGATCTCCTGTGCCCAGGCAGGGTATGCCAGAATGACAAGCAGTATAATGAAAATAATCTTTCTCATATTGACACCTTATTGATTGAATCACAAGACTGGTTTTAAAAACCGCATGACTATGTATCAGATTCCATGTTTCTTACAATCTCCAAATATTACAATACAAACAATAGTCTTCAATGTCTGTCGCAGAACCAACAAATATTTTGTAACGCTTTTGTTATAGACCGTGTCATCATTTTTATGACAGCGCTACTGAGCTTTGTGATAGTATCGATTCAAATCGAAGAGTCCCCCTAGTACAGGTTCATCCTCATAAAATCTCTTTTGAAACCAGTCATACGCATCCCAGAGCCTGTCCTCTGCTCTGTTGATCCCGTACCTGGCCATCCGCTCATAAGTGTCCGGACTTTTATTAAAATGGGTAAGAAGATCGAGAAAGTCAGGCAGATCCTCTTCACGGACATCAATGAAGTAGTTTGGATATGATCCGATGAGACCGTAAATAAAGTCGGCACTGTCCTTCGATGCATCGAGGGCGCCTTTTTCACCGAACAAATGGGTAACGTTGTTGTGCCAATGATTGATTACGATAGAAATGGCAAGATTGTTTCCATTTTTCAGACGGATTCTCATGTAGACAACGTTGGCATCGTAATTATTGAACAATGAGAAAAACGGCGCGCCGGGTCTCGATACGGCACGAAAAGCCTTAAGATAATCATCATTCGTTTCATATGTATCCGGTAAACCGGGATAGGCCACTTCTCCCCGCTCATAGTTCACGCCATCAAAAACAATATTCGTTGCGGACAAAATATGGTTGTTTACAATATGTTCGATAAATTCACGCTTCGGCTCATCCGTCACAAAGGCAATCTTCGTCGGCAAGGCGGAAGAATAGTAATGAATCTTTTTGAGATCGACATCCTTATACCACGACTGCATCACCTCCTGTCGCTTTGACGCAGGCAGAAAATCCAGGAAGTAACTCTCGCCTTCAACACGAAGCTCGTCCATATAAAGCCGCAGCGCCAGTTGGTGGCCGGTTGTGCCATAGACATCAAATCCGGCAACAAGCGCATAATAGATGCGCTCAAGCAAAGGATAATCAATAACCCACATCGTTTTCGGCAGATTCCCCATCACTCCCTTATGCACAGATGCACTGTCAAAATGGCGATAGACGGTAAGCAACGGCGCATCCGAGGCCCTGTTGCCCTTCCAGATGGATTCATAGTCCAGACCGGCATAGTGATGTGATGTGTAATAATCCTGCCGGACTTTATAAAACTCAACAGCGGCTTTTTTATGTTCATTGCTCAGTGCCTTAAAGACACGCATATCACTGCCGATTTCAATGGGCATGCGCAGTTTGTCACTGTGCATTTTCAGAAAGGCCGGATAGACCACGCTCAAATCGTAATCGGGGTCCAGGAACATAATCCAGAAATGATCATTAATCACGTTGAGGGCAACCTGGCCTTTACAGACCGGACCGTGGATGAAGGTCATGATGATATACTGTGCATTGTCCAAGAGGAACTGGTAGCGCGAACGAGGGGGAATCTGTTCAAATGCAACAAAAGGATTGGCGCTCATTTTCGTGTCATACCCTACCGCATGAGGGGGCTGCAGCCATTCCGGCTCAATAAAAAGCTCCTTGATGCGACTAAGCTTGGCGTCATCAAGGTCAAATACCATATGGGTTTTATGGACAATCGTGGAATGGATTTTTCTGAAACGATAGTATACCCGCTGAACACCGGGGTCATCATAGGGGCGCACGGTGGCAATGAGATCAACAGGCTCGCCGGGCGGGGTTTTTGAACGGAACAGTTCATAGAACTCATTTGTCGGTGTACCGAATTTCAGATGGGCCAGGAACAGGTGCTCATAGAGATAACGCGCAGTCATAGTGTGTTTGGCGTCATCCCGGTTAAGAAACACTTCCCACTGCTCTATTGCAAGGGCATCATTTGCTTTAGGCGTGGTCAGCATCTCCTGCTGGGCGGCATCAGGCCCCTTGGCGCCCTGGAACAGCCACCCTGCAACGATATCGAATTCTTCCTGCTTGAGCGGAGGAAACCCGAAGGGCATACCGCGGTTCGGGTGTTTTGTCAGGTACCCACCTAGTTCTTCGGGGCTTCCGGCACAGGTCAGATCATTGGCTTCAGACCTGTAATCCCCGACACTTTTCGGGTTTTTCATCTTATGGGAAAGCAGCTCGATCATAATGGAGTCATTCAATCCGTTTGACACTTTACTGTCGGTAACGCTGAAAAAGTTCTTCTGACGCCACTCCCCGGTTGATTGAGCATCCGTGAAAAGACGGGTTGGGTCCATGGATCTCAGTCGTGAGGCATTATAGATAGCTTTTTTTGTGGCTCCACGGTCTACACCCTCAAAAGAGTCGAGCTTGAGCTGGCAGGGAGAATTGTAACAGGAATGACATACTGCACACCGCTTGTCGAGCAGTGGTTTTACCTCCTTCATGTAATTGATAGGTTTCGTTGGAATCTGGAAAACCACCGGCAACGGCGCTTTTGCAGCACATGCAACAAAGAGCCCTGCGATTACCAAAATAATCACTACTGCATTCCTCACAGGCTACTTCCCTATGTGTATCTTGGAAAAGGAACTGAGAACTCCAAAAACATTCAGGAGCCACAAAACAACTGCAATAATGATGACGGCATTTAAGATCGACTTAATGGAGCCCGCCATCGGGATGAATCGGTTGATGAGCCAAAGCACAACACCAACTACGATCAAAACTACTACTACTTGAATTAATGGCATGATCTAATCCTCCTGTTTTTTGACGAAGGCAGTCCACGAAAACCAGCTCTCGCTTATATACAACAGAGTGCAGGCAATATGCGCCATTTTTTGCGTATGACACCAAAAGCACCCGACCCACTAAGGCCAACCCAGTAACAGCAGAACAATCGGGATGACCCGGATAAGTCCCGGCAAGACATTCTGATCCCTTGGGTGGATACTTACATTCTCTGCCCTATGTAAACCTTGATATGGCGCTATTGAATGCATTCTTTACATCAGTCCAGACGTTTTCTGCGCCGGTTTTGAGATCATCCCACGCATCATCACCTGCGGTCTTTAACTCCTGTAATTTTGTTCTGGCTGTATCTTGCTTGCCCTGCAGGTTCTCAATTATTTTATAATATTCAACCTTCACCTCGGCCTTGGCTTTATCCGCCTTGGCGTTCAGGAGAGCGATTTGAGCGCTCCATTCCTTCAATTGCGCTTCGAATTTTTCTTCGTATTCTTTTCTTTTATCTGTCATAACAACCTCCTTGTGGTTGAAACATGTTTGCGTCATCAGCTTTTCTTTATTCCCACAACCAACAATACGATGCCACCAACGAGCGCAATAGCCCCCACAATGGGCGGAAAGGGTATAGTTTTGGTTTTCTCAGACGTCACCTGAATAGGGCCAAGATCGACAATTTTTTCTCTGGTTGTATAGGTGATACCCTGGTAAGCAAATGCCGCGATACCCAGAACAATCAGCATGATCGCAATTATTAACTTCGGTTTCATAGAACCTCCCGCTTCTTTAGCTTTAACGGGACAAAGGATTATTTACTACTACCCTCGCCGCCCCTGAATAAAGCCGACTATGACAACAACAATGGCAATGACCAGTATAATGTGAATAAATCCTCCCATCGTATAACTGGTTATCAACCCAAGCAGCCAGAGCACTATCAGTATTACCGCAATCGTCCACAGCATGTGATCCTCCTTTCATAATAGATTACTCGATGGTCATAAGATTCATTACGATCTTTACACCATTTATATCTTTGGCAAATTTTGTGGCCAGATCCCTTTCGTTTGCGTTTTTGGCTTTGCCGCCTAATGTAACCACACCATCCTTCGTGGTTACCGAGGTTTTGAGGGCACTGGTCGAGCGGTGATAGAGGAGCGTCATCTTGACCTGGGCAGTGATGGAAGCATCATCGATCTTTTCACCTACTGTTTCTGACATCTTTTTCGAGGTCTTTGTTACTGCCATCTCGTTTTTTACGTCTTTGACACCATCGACATCCCTGGCGTATTCAGTAACCAGGTCCTTTTGTGCAACGCTCGTTGCTTCACCTTGCAAGGACACAATTCCGTCTTTCACGGTCACTTCAGTTTTGAAGCCGCTTACACTGCGATGAAATAGGAGTGTTGCTTTTACTTTCATCATGATCCACGCATCCGAGTTCTCAGCAGGGATTTCCCCTTTGACTTCCAGCTTGTTATCCACACTTTTGACCCCGGGCAAACCCGCTACGGTATCTTTGGCTAATGACTTGTGGGACTCCTCGGAGACAGTTCCCGTTAAGATCACATCGCCATCCCTGGACTGGATTTTAATATCATCAGCCTGAAGGTAAGTCTTGAATACATAGGACTGCCTGGCAGATGCTTCAATGCGATCATCCATCTTGGACGCCTGTACGGGCATACTGATCACGAACAGAGCGATGGCTGCCACGATGAAAAACAGAGAATACTTTGCTTTCATGTCATGTTCTCCTTTGATTATTGTTTCTGTACCCTTTTATTCCAAAGGAGTACACATAAGCTCTGTTTCTTTTTCATACGCTTCTTTGCCGGCTTCCACCGCCTTGGCGATAACATTTTTTTCCTTTTCTATAAAATCCTTCCCTTTTTCAACATACGCTGTTGCCATGCCTTTAACATGATCAATATAGTCTTCCGCTTTAACTTTGGCTTCTTCGGCAAGCTCTTTTATCATCTTGCGGGTCTCTTCTCCCGTTTTCGGGGCTGTCAGGAGTGCAACTCCGGCCCCTATGAGACCACCGACACAAAATGAAAGAAAAATATTTCCTGCACTAAATCCATTGTCTTGCTGATTCATGATTTACCTCCTTCTCGTCCAATAGTAACCACCGCCACCGCCGAACAACACGACCAGCACAACGAGGATAATGATAAGCGTTGTATTATCCATGGTAATTTCCTCCTTCTTTATTGAACAACTATATTCGTTTCGAATCCTTCCATATAATTGTACTTTTGGTATCTTCCATGCTCACTATTTCCCCAGGACTTTCTTAACCTGACCGATCTTTTCCTGTACCTTGCCTGCAATTTTTTCGGCTTTGCCTTTGGCCTCTAATTTGGGATTATCGGTGATTTTCCCGGCCATTTCCTTGACCTTACCCTTTGCTTTGTGAAATGTACCTTTCACTGTGTCATTAATACTGGATTTCATAGTACTCCTCCTTTATAGTTTAGGCGCCCAATTTATTCCGTCAGACGACGTCAATATTACTCATCGGTACCAAAAGACAATCCAAAGACCGCTAACACTGACAGTAAAATAACTTTTTATTTTTTCCTCCTGCTTTCGAACACAACTCCCTGTCAAACCATTGAATTACACTGTTCCCGTATTTAACCCATACATTGTTATTCCCGGAACCCTTTAAGAAAAGGCAATGTTATTGACTCTGTATGTATGATACAGCAGGTGTTCGCTCGTGTCTGTCGCAGAACCAACAATTATTTTGTAGCGCTTTCGTGTGCGGGTCTGTCGTCTTTTTTGCTACAGGATCAATACACTACTCAATTATTCACACCTGGGTTGCTGTGCTCAAGTTCTGAGATGACCTGAGCGCCTAACAAGACGATCAGTGCGGCAGCCTCTGTAATGAAAAGGGCCACTACTAATGTCGCAAAAGAACCGTAAATTATGCTTACCATAGAAAGTGTAGAATAATACCAGACCAGTATATGCCGGATGATTTCCCATAAAACAGTTGCGCTTAGGCCCCCGATCAGTGCATGGCGAAAGGTAGTGCGCACTACCGGCATAATCAGATATATGGAAGCAAGCAGGACCACCTCACTGATTACTCGCATCAAGTACAACGCTATTCTGGACGTAGTTTCAAGATTTACACTCCAGCCGAAAAGTATGAGTTGTCTCTTTTCAAGTATCTCCAAGGCCCCTGTAATAAACGATACCAGTGCTATACCCAAGCCAATGGAAAAGACATACAGATAAGGAATAACAGCGGAAAGGAAAAAGTTGCGGCGGTTAATTTTGATGTGGCGAATAAAGATAACCGACATGGCGCTTTGAAGCACACCAAAAGCCATGGAGCTGAAAAAGAGCATAGCCAGGAATCCGATTATGCCGACCGCCTGACGATGTTTGAGGAATACCTGCACCTGCTCGGTCAGAATTGCTCCGTAACCGGGGATCAACATCCCTGTGTAGGTCGACAACGTGTTGAATAACTGTGCTTCTCCTATAAAATGTGAAAGCCCGGTCAGGGCAAGTATCGACAGAGGCACAATCGACAACAGGGTGTAATAGGCGAGGGCGCCGGATAAGAGCAGGCCCTGATTGCGCATGAAACCAATGCTCACCCTCATCAGGAAGCTGAGAAACCGGCCCAATAACCATCGTATATTTTGTAATTTATTCATCTTTTCCTTCTCGTCATATTCTGCGTCTGTCTCATCAGGCGCACATCAAAATAACATTCACCAGCCCGTTACCGGCTGCGTCCCAAAGGTCACAAAGTCAAATATCGAACTGATAGGGCCGATGAAGAGAATAAACCGGCGGATCTCACCCATGGCCCATTTGCGCGGCTTCATGAGCCACTCTTGATCGACATCGCCGCTATGTCCGTCTGTGCCCTCTCCGGGAGTTCTCCGGAGATGGTTGTCTTATTGTTGTTCATGATCCTCCGGAACCCCTTGTTCTTTGAGTTTTAACAGAGCTTCACTCGTTCCACCAGGAACAAAATGAGTTGAAAACCCCAACCGCTTGAAAACATGGAGCATCCTCTCATTTTCGGTGAGGACGTCTGCCCGGACTTCCTCAAGACCTTTTTCTCTGGCTATTTCGATGAGCATCTCTACGAGTTTAGACCCAAGACGTTTGCCCTGGTATTTATCCTGGACAAGAAATGCCACCTCGCCGGACGTCATATCCTGGTCCATAATAAGCCGTGCTACCCCTATCATGCTTTTCTTGCCATCTTTCTCTGTTTCTGCAACTATAGCAATGTGTCTATCATAGTCTATATTACAGAAAAGGATAAGCCACTCATGGGATATATCTTTGATGGCGGAGAAAAACCTGGTCCTCAATGTTTCATTCGACAGCGAAGAGAGCATCTCATGTTCGGCAGGCTCGTCTTCAGGCCGTATGGCCCTTAAAAGCACTTTGGTTCCATCCGACAGTTGCCAGGGTGTGGTGTACTTGGTCGGATAGGGGGTAATGATCAGGTGAGGATAAGTTGACCGGTCGGCAGCAACGTAATTCTTGTCAACAATGATTCGCGCGTCAAGGGCTGTGGCAATGCCCCCCGATATGGCAAGAGGATTTATGTCTATTTCGGCTATTTCGGGAAAGTCAACGATGAGATTGGAGAAATTGACAAGAATTTCTTCGAGCCCTTCGAAATCTGCTGCAGGTTTTCCCCGAAAGCCCTGGAGCATTTTGTATACCCTTGTATCCTGCATCAACATCTTGGCCAGGGTCTGATTGAGCGGAGGAAGTCCAATAGAAAAGTCTTTGATGAACTCCGCCATGGTCCCTCCCATACCAAAAAGAATGACTGTGCCGAAATCCTTGTCCTTCTTGGCCCCGAGGATAAGTTCGTAATCAACATCGATAATCATTTTCTCGACGGCCACACCCGTTATGTGTGCTTCAGGGGCGCGTTTCTTTACCCTTTCCGTCAGCTTCTCATAGGCTTCTTTCAGCGCTGCACTTGAATCTATTCCCATGATAACGCCGCCTACATCGCTTTTGTGGGAAATATCAGGGGAGACAATCTTGATGACTACCGGATAGCCCATTTTTTCTGCCGAATGTACCGCTGCGTCAGGATCTTGCACAACCTGGGTCATCGTAACCGGGATGCCGTAAGTCGTAAGAAAATCCTTGGACTCTTCCTCATTCAGCAGCGTTCGTCCTTCCTTAAGGGCCCCCCTGAGAAGCTCTTTCAGGTGATCTTTCGAGGATATTTTCAGCGCCGGCAACTCGTCGGGGGTTTCATAGAGTTGGTCGAGATATCTTTTATATCTGCACATATTTACATAGGTCCTCACTGCCTCCTCCGGGGTATCATAGTGAGGGATGCTATTATCAACAAAAATCTGTCTCCCCTCTGCAACATCGTTGGCCCCCATCCATGTTGCAATGACAGGCTTCCAGCCGGTCTTCGCACTATCGACCACCGCTTGTGCAAGTTGGGTCGAAGGGGCAGAGTCCATGGGCACATAAATGACGAGTACTCCGTCCACCATGGGATCGCCAAGACATACAGTGAGGGCCTTCGCGAACCTTTCGACAGTTGCGTCTCCAAGCACATCAACAGGGTTAGCTTTGCTCCAGTAAGCCGGTAAAAATGCGTTGAGCCGCTTTATACTCTCCTCAGAGAGTTCTGCCAGTTCGCCACCCAGGCGAATAAGGGAGTCAGTGGCCATCACCCCGGGTCCGCCGGCAGATGTTACTATGGCAAGCCTTGGACCGGCCGGCAGCTTCTTTGAATCAAGGACCTCGGCGGCATTGAAAAGTTCCGCTATTTCTCCGACCCTGACAGCGCCGATCCTCCTGAAGGCTGCTTCATATACGGCATCGTCACCTGCCATAGCGCCGGTATGGGATTGGGCGGCCCGTGCGCTCTCTGCAAATCGCCCCGGCTTCAAAATGATGATCGGTTTGCGGCGGGCAAATGCACGGGCTGCACTCATAAATTTTCTCGCGTTACCTACGCCCTCCATATAGATCAGGATGCTTCTCGTAGCCGGATCTTCCCCTAAAAAGTCGATCATGTCGCCAAAGTCGATATCGATCATGGAGCCCAGAGACGCAAAGAGACTGAAGCCTATGCCGGCGCTCACCGCCCAATCGAGTATGGCACTGCCGAGGGCGCCGCTCTGAGAGATGAAGGCGATATTTCCCGCTGGAGGGTTGCCCCTGAGAAAGGTCGCATTCAGGTCCAGGGCAGGCCGTACAAAACCGAGGCAATTAGGCCCCATAATACGCATCCCATATTTTTTTCTGATTCGGGCGATTTCGATTTCCAACAGTGTACCTTCTTCACCTATCTCTTTGAACCCGGCAGAGATTATTACCACCCCCTCAACACCTGCCTGGCCACACTCCTCAAGCACACCCGGTACTAACCGGGCAGGAGTTGCCACAATGGCCAGTTCCACATGCTCAGGAACATTCGCAATGGCAGAATAGCCCTCCACACCCAATATCTTATTCATATGGGGGTTTATGGGATATATCTTCCTCTCTTTTGATTTAAGGAGGTTCTCGAAAATTGTTCGCCCGATTGCGCCTTCCTTCTCGGTTGCGCCGATGAGGGCTACTGTTTTGGGATTAAACATCACTTGTATACGGCCCATTCTTCTCTCCTTTTCTGCTATTTCCTTATACAGGGTTTGGGAACATTTCGAAGGTATAATGAACGCCCTCTATAGGACCCTCCTGCATATCTTTCTTAATATCTCCGCTGACTTATTTAAATTATCTTTTTCTGTATAATCAAGCTCCGCTTCGACAATACGACTCACGCCTTTTTTACTGACTAAGCAAGGGACACTGAGACAGTAGCCGCTGTCTTATGAAAAACAAAGTTGTAAAAAATGATCAGCAACTATCTTGCGCAGCCGGGATCTCTGTAAAGAGTTACCGCTCGATCAATTTCGTGCGGTACTGTATATAGATGTCGCGCATTGCCACGTATGGATCAATGGCTGCGTCTTTGATCATTTCATATTCGCCGAGATGGAAGGAGGTATCATTAACCTTTTCATGGGCATAAAGTCCCATACTTTCCGGACTGATCCATTCGGGACTGACATAGCTCTGAGGTCTCAAAAGCCAGTCTCCCGCCCACCCGACTGTGTCCCGTGGACTGGAAGGACCAAGGATAGGCCATACAACATAGAAGCCAAAGCCAATGCCATACTTTCCAAGGGTCTGGCCAAAATCAGCATAGCGACCGTCAATACCGAAACACTCTTTTGCGCAATCCCTCAGGCCTCCGATACCGACGGTGGAGTTGATGAAAAACTTGGCAAGCTCAAGTCCTGCGTACCCCGGTTTTCCTTGCAGGAGATTATTCACGATACGGATAGGCGCTTTAAGGTTATTATAGAAGTTACTGAAAAGACCTCTGAAGGCTTCCGGCACAACGTACTTGTAGCCCTGAGCAGCAGGTTTAAAGAGCCAGAAATAGATCTTGTCGTTCACATGATACATGGCCCTGTTAAAGGGCTCTATGGGATCGGCGACATGTACATCTTCGCCCCTGCCAGCTTCTTCTTCAGTCACGTTTCCATATTCATCAGACGGCTTATCTCCCGTGGCCGCCGGAATAGACCCGGTCTCCTCCTCAGTTACATCGCCATATTCATCGGAGGTCTTCTCTGGAGTGGCAACTGGCATTAATCCGGTCTCTTCCATTTGTCTCGCTGCCACCGGAACTTTTACATCAGCGACGGTATTCGGTTCAGTACTATCGGAAGCAGCATAGAGGGGAGAATAACCGAAAAATAATAAGACCATGAGAACCAGGGTTACTGCCGGTCCAGGAAAACCTGTGTCTTTCCGGTATAGCGTCATATCCGGTTGCCTCACTTTTTGTCAACCTTCTTGCGCAAGGTTTCAAGAAGCTTCTCCGGCGGATTGTTCCCGAGGATCTCCCGAAACTGGGTGCGGTAGTTGCTGATCAGGCTCACCCCTTCGATGACCACATCATATACCTTCCATGTAGTCTCCTTCTTCATGACTCTATAATAAATAGGTGTCTCGCCGCCCTTTGATACAATTATACTCTGTACCTCCACGGTAGTTTCGGCAAGTGGCACTTCCTTGGTGAAGTTGACCTGTTCATTTGTATAAGCTGTAATTTTGTCAACGTACGCATTTTTGAGTATAGTCCTGTAAAGCTCAACAAATTCCTTACGTTGCTCCGGAGATAACTTGTTCCAGTTCAGCCCCAGGGTCCTCTTGGAAAGTTCCACATAATCAAAGAGCTTGTCGGCAGCGGCCTCGACTCTCTGTTCTTTCAATGTTTTACCTGCTTCCCCTTTGAGCTTCGGGTCACGGAGCACATCGAGGACACCGTTCACATTTGATTTCACCGTATCGAGTGGAACACCCGCGAGAACATAGACGGGAATTATTATCACTATAAGCAGCATTAATAGGGTAAACCATTTTTTCACGATAACCTCCTTGGTTACTTGATGGGTTTTTCCGGGTCCTTGTCTGGTGGTTTCTTCACGTCACCGAAGGCGTATTTACCGATCAGATCTTCAATATCTGCGGGCACCGAGGTCTGGGTGATTATCTCCTGCGGTTTCAGGACAACGCCTGCTCCCCCTGGATCGATTTTTACATACTTGTCCCCGATGAGTCCGGCGCTTTTTATAGTTGCTGCCGCATCATCGTACACTTTTGTCTTCTTATTGATCTTGATTCCGACAACCCCCATCTGTCTCTCGGGGTCAATACTCAGGCTCGTCACACTGCCCACCTCAATCCCGTAAATTTCTACCGCACTGCCGACTCTCAGTCCGGAGACCGAAGCAAACCGGGCATAAAGCGGGTATGTGTCCTCTCCAAAGAGCGAAACTTTGCCGAGCTTCACTGTCATGTAACCGACACAGATAAGGCCAATTACTACGAAGATGCCAACCGCTGTTTCTATGGAATATTTTTTCATTGCTCCTTACCTCCGGAACTCCATCGCTGCGTAGCAACAATCTCCTGCTTTGCCCGGGCTTTTGCTATTATCTGATCGATGGCATCTGTGGGAAAAACCTCTGTAACACCGGCTCGGATGTAAACATCAAAAGATGTTGCCGCACCTATCTTTGCTATTGCAATTTTTTGAATGCGGTCAATGGCCTCATGTTTCAGCTCCTGCGCAAAGTCAGCTACCAGTTGCCGCGCTTCATCAATGGTCTTGCGAGGAAATATTGTCAGAATTTCATCCCTGCTGTGACGGGCAGAAAACCCCCCGATGGGGTTGAAACGCCTGTTGGTATATTCGCCGAGAGCCCTCAGGACTTCCACGGTAGCCTGTGGCCCCAGGGCCTCATGCACCAAATTGATCCGAACACTGAAAAGGGCCGCCGAAAAGGCTGTCGTGGATGTACCCCCAAGCGTTGCCGCATAGTGTACCCTGAAGGCCTCCCGTGAAAGCAAACCGGTCAATTCATCCTGAAACCCTTCAAGACTTCGGAGAAATTCATCGATCATGGGAATTTTCAGCCTGATGGCCTCTTCGTAAGTTCCTTCGAAGCCGACCGTTCCTTCCCAGAGGATAATAATCCGATCTGAAATGAAGAAAACGTCGGGGATGTCATGACTGATCATGACAGCGGTAAACCCGAACTTTCTCTTGTAATGAACGATCATGGAGAGAATCATGTTCTTCCGGATGGGGTCCTGACCCGTGGTCGGCTCGTCAAAGAGGACGATCTTCGGATCTGTCACCAATGCCCGTGCCAGGGCAACCCGTTTCTGCATTCCGCCTGAAAGTTCGGAAGGATACTTCCGGGCCGCTTCGGTAAGCTCCAGATCTTCTATCCTTTTCAGTGCACGTTTTTCGATCTCTGTTTTACTGAGATTTGTTGTTTGCTTCAAGGGAAAGGCAACATTGTCCAGGACCGTCATCGAGTCAAGGAGCGCGTTATTCTGAAACAGGTAGGCTATCTGACTCCTGCAGGCTTCCCATTCTTGTTTTTTCATTTTGTTCACAGGCTTTCCCTGAAAGATGATAGAACCTTCATCAGGTTTGAGAAGTCCTATGATATGTTTGAGGAGTACGCTCTTTCCGGTGCCACTCTTTCCGATGATGGTGGTAATCTGGTTTCCATAGATGTTGAGGTTGACGTTATTGAGCACGGTTTTTTCACCGAACCGCTTTGTCACGTTCTGAAATTCAATTAAAGGGACTCGCGCCTCCCCCTCACGCTCAAGAATGAGCGTTGGGCTTGCGTCCTGTTCCGGGGTTTGCACCTGTCCTCCCATAGGGATGGTCGCCTCCTCAGTAATATCGATATCGCTGGTATTGTTCATGGCCGGACCTACATAAGGAATGATGTTAACACGTAATCCGCAATAAGGATCATTACGCATGAGAGGACAACGGCTGATACCGTTGCGAGGCCTACCGCTTTGGCGCCATAACCATCGGTCCTCATATGACAGAAGTATCCCTGGAAGCAGCAGATGCCGGACACAATGGCGCCAAAAACGAGGGCTTTAATAAAACCTCCTCCAATGTCCACCATTTCGAGAGAAGATTGTACACGGTAAAAATATGTGCCCCCGTTTGTACTTAACAGCAGTACACCGGTCAGATAACCTCCGACGATACCGATAAGATCAAAAAAAGCGGTAAGTAAGGGAAAGCTTATGATTGAGGCGGCGATTCTCGGACTGATAAGATACCGTATGGGATTTACTCCCATCGTATACAAGGCGTCGATCTGTTCCGAGGTGCGGAGCATCCCGATCTCTGCAGCTATGCCGGAACCGGCCCGTGCTGCAATCATGATTGCTGTGAGGACCGGCCCCATCTCTCTCACAAGGGTAAGGGAAATAGCAGATCCGAGGGCTCCGACGGAACCAAATTTCACCAGAGTATAGAAAAGTTGCAATCCGAGGACCATACCGGTAAAAAGACCTACCAGAAGCGCGATCAGGGATGATCTGGCCCCAATATAATATATCTGGTTTACGATTTCGCGGATCTGTTTTCGCCGGAAGATATTGACAAAGGCCAGGGAAAAGAAAATGGCTATTGCCCCAAAATTGCCCAGCATGCGCAGGGCCCCTGCACCGACAAGGGAAAACAGGGATGTTACAGAGTTTGTAGTTCGTATCTGTGCAGAGATGTCCATGTATTACGATACAACAGGCGGTTTTTTCTGTCTGTCGCAGAACCAACAATTATTTTGTAACGCTTTCGCGTGCGGACTTGTCGTCTTTTTTACTACAGGGACTATGCTGGAAATAGCTACATTGCACAGGGAGGATATTACTGTTCTGCCAGGCCGTGGGTTATAGCGTAATGAATCAGCTCGCTGGTCCCTTTCACACCGATCTTTTCCAGGATGCGGGTCCGATAGGTCCTTACCGTGTTGGAGCTCAGATGGAGTTCCCCGGCGATTTCCTTCACTGCCTTTCCTTTACCGATCATAGAGAGCACCTGAAGCTCACGGTCAGAGAGGCTTTCATGGGGAGGCTTTTGAGTATCAGACTCAAAATCGAGCATCATCTTTTCTGCAAAAGCCGGGCTTATATATTTTTTTCCCGATAGAATTTTCCGTACTGCCAGCACCAGTTCGTCCGATGCGCTTTTTTTTGTAAGATAGCCGTTTGCACCGGCTTTTAAGGCGCGTGCTGCGTATTGCTCTTCAGGATACATACTCAGAATAAGGACCAGGATTTTCCGTTTCCTCTTTTTAATTTCCCTGAGAACTTCCAGACCATTGATGTCGGGGAGCGAAATATCAAGGAGCACAATATCGTAATCATTATCAGTAATCTTGTTCAGCAATTCATAGCCTCTGGTGCTTACATCGATTGTCACATCATTAAAACCTTCTGAAATGATTTCCTTCAGGCCTTTGAGCACAACCGGGTGGTCATCGGTAATGGCAATCCGGAGCATCGCTCACACCTCCTCGGCCGTCTTCTTCGGACGGCGTTTAACTGTTGTGCTCTTCTTTCCTTTGTCTTCACGCAGGGGAATGCTAATGGTAACAGTTGTTCCTCTCCCCCGCAGACCGGTAATTTCGAGGGTCCCCTCCAGGGCATATGCCCGTTCACGCATGCCAGTTAACCCAATGGACTGGTGGTCCATGATCTCTTTTTTTGTAATGCCTCTCCCGTCATCCTTCACTTCCATAATGAGTCTATGTCCCACATTCCGCAGGAGTATCGTAACCTTTTGCGCGTTGGCATGGCGGGCAATATTGGTAAGGGCTTCCTGGAATATACGAAAAACTTCTGTGGAAATTTCTTTGTTCAGTTCTATGTGATGCGGTGTCGAAATAAACTCGCAGGCAATATTAGTTCTCTTTTGAAAATCTGTCAGTACCATTCCTACTACTTCATTGAGGCCAAAATCATCCAAGGCAGGCGGTCTCAATGACAGTGAAAGTCTTTGTACGGAAAGGATGGCACTATCAATAAGCTGCAATATTGCGCTAAGCCTTTCGGCAATCGATGCGCCGTCTTCCGGCAAGCGTCTTTCTATCCAGCGTATATCCATTTTCATACCCGTTAAGACCTGCCCTAATTCATCATGGAGCTCACGAGAGAGATAGGAGCGTTCCTGTTCTCTGACTTGTTGTAAATGGTTGGTGAGGTTCCGTAACCGTTCCTGGGATTCCTTCAGCTTTTCTCCTATGATTTTACGTTTCTCAATTTCCTGTTTAAGTAACGTATTTGATGTAACTAATTGAGTTGTCCGTTCTACAACCCGCTCTTCCAATCCATCATATGCTCCCTGAAGTTCTTTCTCCACCATCTTGCGCTCGGTGATATCAATGATGGTCCCCACATAACCGAGTCTATCTCCCCGCATGTCTCTTTCTGCTATTGCTTTCCCGATCACCCATTTTATACTACCATTCTGCTTCCGGAAGCGGAATTCCGATTCGAACGGCAGGTCCCTTTGGACCGCCTGATACCATGCGTTGAGGACCCTTTTTTTATCTGCAGGGTAGAGCGCCCTTGCCCACCCTTCTCCATATGACCCTTCAGACGACAAGCCGGTAATGTCAGACCAGTATTCATTTACATAGACACACTGTCCTTCATTGTCAGTAAGGAACAGTCCTACCGGAGATACCCGCGCAATTGTATGGAAAAGCTTCTGACTCCTCTTGAGTTCTTTCTCGGCCACTCTTCTGACAGTGATATCACGGATATTGCACTGGATAACTTTATGATGATTCACCATGTATGCATTGCTGACAAATTCTACTTCAATCTCCCGTCCATCTTTTGTGATGAGTGGTAAATCTTCATAACGGACATACCCCTTGCGCTGCAACTCGGCAAGGACAGCCTTGCTTGCTTCGGTGTTCTTGAAGGCCCCTATTTCCCAAAGCTTTTTTCCTATGAACTCTTCATGGGTATAACCCAATATGTCCGTCAGGAATGGATTCACGTCATCTATCTGCCCTGTCTCTTCATTGAGGATCAATATTCCATCCTGGGCTGTTTCAAAGAGTCTCCGGTAACGGGTCTCTGAAGCCTGGAGCGCTTCCTCTGTCCTCTTGATCCGTACCATTGATTGGACCCGCGCAAGGAGTTCCTTGTTGGAAATGGGTTTTACAATGAAACCATCGGCCCCCATATTGAGCCCTGTCACCTGGTGTTCCGATGAGGTCCGGACACCTGAGGTGAGGATTACAAAAATGTCCTTGAAGTCCTGGTCTTCCTTGAGCTGCCTGCATACCTCAACGCCGGACATATCGGGGAGGACCACATCCAGCAGGACCAAACCGGGATGATGGGAACGGACTTTCTCGAGACCTTCCTTCCCTGTAGATGCCTCCAGGACTTCATGTCCCGCTCTCCTGAGGACCATAGAGTTCATGACGAGGAGTTCCGGGTCATCGTCGACAACAAGTATTGTGACAAGATTTTCTATAAATATCCCCTAAGTATGCACTATAAGCAGAAAACCGGGTAACGTCAACCCCTTTCTCTTGCAAGACTTCCTTCATTCTTTGACAATTCTCGCTAAAGAACTGGGGGCCGGATAATCACTTCGCCTTGCTCATGACCAAAATGAATGTATGAAATCATGACAAAAAAACCATATTTCTCCGCAACCGCCTGATACATTCAAGGGGCCTTGACAATTTTCACAAGAGACCACAAGCTATATTGAAGTTATGCGCTGAACATTTATTTTTGGTAGCAGGCTTGTTATGTGCTTGCGGCATTGATGATTGAGGACAAAACCTATGGCGCTGGCATTGAATAGGGGAAGTCCACATCTATATCGATACCCTCCACCGGACAGCCATTACATGGGCTAACAACGTGGAAGAGAGGAAACAATGGACCAAGGCTTTCGGATATTGGTAACCGATGACGATCCTGAGAGTCTTCTGCTGATGACTTTAGTTCTGCAAAGGGCCGGGTACGAAGTTTTGGAGTCGAAGACTGGGATGGAATGCCTCAATGCGACAACGACCTACCACCCCGCACTGGTATTGTTGGATGTAATGCTTCCCGATATGTCCGGCATCGAGGTCTGTAGACAGATCAAGTCTTCTCCGGGTCTGGAGGATACCTTTGTGATTCTTACATCTGGAATCCGTATTTCCTCTGAATGGCAGGCCGATGGTCTCAATATCGGGGCAGATGGCTATATTATTAAACCCATTTCCAATAAGGAGCTTGTGGCCAGGGTCCATTCCATCGAACGGATCAAGGGCGCTGAGGACGCGTTAAGGAAAAAAGAGAAAGAGCAGCAGGAATTGATCTCGAAGCTTCAAGCCGCTGCCGCAGAGATCAAGACTTTGAAGGGCTTGATACCAATCTGTGCATCCTGCAAGAAGATACGGAATGATGAGGGCTTCTGGGACCAGTTGGAAACCTATTTCAGTAAGCATACCGACGCCCTTTTCACCCACGGCCTCTGCCCTGACTGTGCCGATAAATACAGGGCCGAACTCAAAGGGATGCGCAAATAGGGCCTGTGCGTCTACAGTTTATGGTTTATCTGCGGGAAATGTTTTCAGTTTGTCCCTGAAGAATACTTCTGATTTTACCGTGACACCGTCTGCAAGGCGTATCAGGTATGGCTCACCTGTCATGGAGGATTGAGAGGCGCAAAACTTGATGAAGTCCTCTGCCGTTTTTACCTTGCTGCCTGCTGTTTTGAGCTTCAGACGTAAGTGGCTCGAAGCTGCACGGGTATCATACTCACGCCCGTTTCTGATAAACTTCGCACCCTCCAAAGTTTCGACGGAGGCAATTAAATACTCGATTTTTGCCCTCTCTGAGAGATCCTGAGCGTAAACAGGCAACGCCGCCAACAAAAGAAATATTATGAACACTACGGGGATGCTCCTCATATTACGCAAAAGCCCTCCAATCTTCAACTGCCATCCCAAGGTTTACCAAACAACCGCCTCCGGTAAAACAGGGGGATGAGCCGACAGTATGCCTGTCAGTGAAGCTATTTTTTCCGCATATTCATGCAGTGGTGGGCATCTGTCGAAAAGTCTCCCTCCGGTAGAATTCTCTTCAAACACCTGTGACAATGATACATTCAGTGCAGGAGGTATTGTGATAACCTGCCCAAGCTTGGGGGTAACGAAGGCATCAGGCTTTATATTATGTTCCTTCAATGATGAAACCAGTAAGTCCTTCGCATCATCAAACCCCTCGACTCCAAGCCGAAATACCTGGAAATGGGCGGCAATACTGAGTTGTGTTCCCAGGTCCATATGCGCTTTTACAGCCTCATCGGGTCCCATGTGGACAACAGGGCGATACCCCGGGATCGACCCCCTGGCCTGTGGCGGCCGGAAGGGAGCAATCGGAAGAAGCGCTACCGTGATCGGCGAAAAGCGGCTGGCAATCTCACTGAAATGTGGGCCATATCCCGTATCACCGGAATAATAAATGTTCCCTGATGGCCCCGAGATAACAAAACCTCCCCAGAGGGTATGGTTCCGGTCCCATAAGGTGCGCGACGAAAAGTGCTGCGCTGGAACCATGGTTATCGTCACCTTCGGAGATAAAGGGACTGACTGCCACCAGTCAAGTTCGTCGACTGTAGGGATGCCTGTACTCTGCATGAGATGGAGATTGCCAAGGGGCACAATGGAGCGCGGCACTCCCCTTTTTGCAAGACGCTTGAGAGTAGGAATATCAAAGTGATCATAATGGTTGTGGGAGACCAGCACAGCATCAAGAGGAGGAAGGTCTTCAAAACGGATACCGGGCTTACTGTACCGCTTGGGGCCTACCCATGATACGGGGCTGCACCGTTCCGACCATATAGGGTCAGTGAGGATATTGACGCCGTCCATTTGTATGAGGAAAGTGGCGTGACCGACAGGCGTTATGGAGAGAGAGCCTTCCGGGATGTGAGTAACAGGCGGCGATCCGGGCGTAAAATCGGTCCGTTTTGGCCATTGAGGCCAATCAGTACGAAACATCCAGTTCCAAACCCACCATGAGGGACTACGTCTTACCGCCTGACCCGAAGAAGAAGGCAGAGTTTGAGGAACATCGGGATTGAAATACCGGATACCGTCAAAGTGGTCCGAGACCTGCTCTGCTTTTTCCGTATATATGCCCGGTCCTGTCTGACATGCGGTAAGCGATAGGAAGCATCCCAGCGCTAAAGCCAGAATAAATAGGCCCAGTCCACCCGATCTCTGTATTTTCATATCAACTCCCTGTCAACTTTCACTTCACAAACGGTAACCCTGCAGCACATAATTACCAGTAGTTTACCATATTCCTGAAAACTATGCGTTATCGGCGATTATCAGACTGCGGGAATCGTCATGTTTATTCTCAAAAGAATACACCGGCTGTTTATCCTGCCTTTGGGGTAGGTGTTGCTTCCTCAGGAGGGCAACCGGAATTCGAACCGGTCAGGGACGCAGGGATAGTGATCCTCGTCAATAGCGGAAAATGGTCCGAGGGATAACACTTTTTCCAGCGCAACTGAATAATTTTCGCGTCCTGGATCTGGATGGAGGAGGGGACAAAGATATAGTCGAGCCGGAACCGGAAAAAGAATCTGCGGAACCCGTGAAAGGTCACTACCTTTCGATGGTCAGGATATTGCTGCCGGAAAGTGTCAAGCAAGGGGGTGGGATTTAACCCCCTTCCCTTTGCCTTCGTGTTCAAACTGGCCTTTCCCTTGAGAAACCGGATAGGCGCGCTCCTTTCCCTGGCATTGAAATCGCCCATCAGGACAAAAGGGTCCGGAAATGATCGTGCATGGATGCGCTGTGCCAAAAAGACTACGCTCTTTTTTCTCGAACGCCGGGAAAGATGGTCCAGGTGGGTATTGTAGAAATAAAAAGCCTGTTGGGACTCTTTATCCACCAGGCGCGCCCAGGTGCAGGTCCGAGGCAGGATGTTTCCCCACCCCTTCGAGGCCGGGATATCTGGTGTGTCCGATAACCAGAAGGTGCCTTCCTCGGAGAGGGAGAATCGCGCCGCATTGAAAAAAATAGCTGTGTGCATCCCTTCACTGCCCCCCAGACCGCCAATGCCCACCATCTCATAGCCGGAGAGCATCCTGTGGAGCGCGGTAATTTGAAAGTCCAGCGCCTCCTGGATACCCAGGACATCGGGGCGATATCGGTTCAAGATTTCATTCACCAGATTCTGGCGAAAGATCCAGCGGTTTCTGCCGTCTTTCGCCGTCCCCCGCCGGATATTGAAACTCATGATATTCATGCTCAGGCCGGTATCGGAGGCCGGATCTGACTGAGGGCCTATTGTCTCAACCGGACCTCTTTTCCTTGGATTGCAACCCAAAAGCCATACGATGGGCCGGTACATAGGATGAACGGTTTTGTTTACTGGTCTGGGCTCTTTGATTTTTTTCATCTTTGTCATGTTACTATGACTGTTTTGGATGGCACGTCATCTGATGTTGCATCAATAGGGTAAGTATAATCACAATTACCGAAAAGGCAACCCCCTCCCCACCCCAACCGTGATCCGACTGCTGCTCGCATATGTTGCAGAATGTCTCTGACCGGTGCAGGGTTCTTTACTGTACTGTTAGTTCACGTTTCATAGCAGAGTGGTTTAATTCCATTTCTAAAGCAAGGATGATATTGAGGCGGCAAGGAGGAGGAAACCGGAGCGTACAATATGTACGTGAGGATTTGCGACGACGCTGCCAACAAAGATAGCGCCTTGATTTAGAAATGGAATAAGCCCATTTTTGGAGAGAGGGTTATTCTGTCGACCGGCTGTTTATTTTTGGTCTTTGTCCAGCACCGCCCGGATAAGCATGGCCAATTCGCGTTTCCCGGCAGTCTTGGAGAGAAATGCCCTGATGCCTGCTTGTTCGATTTTTTCCGGCATGATCTTTTCGTTGAGGCCCGAAACTCAGGATCACAGGAATGCCGGGCTTGATGGCAAGGAGCGCCCGGGCAAGGTCGATGCCCGTCATGGCAGGCATGGTATAATCGGTAATGACAAGATCAAATCCGTCCGGTTCTGCCTCGAAAAGCTTCAGCGCATCCATGCTGCTGGTGCTTGTGACCACCTGATATCCAAGACCCGACAGTCTCTGAAAATTCAGTTCCACAAGCATTTCTTCATCGTCTACAAAGAGAATGTGCTCCTCTCCTCTCGGAATTGCAGGTTGAGCGGTCTGTTTCTGAAGACAAAACAGCTTCAACGGTCGGCAGGTATATATGGAATGCGGAACCTTTGCCGGGGACGCTGCTGACAATGATGTGGCCACCATGACCCTTGACAATCCCGTGAACAACAGAGAGCCCCAGGCCCGTCCCTTCACCGGGTCCTTTTGTTGTAAAGAAAGGGTCAAAAATATCTTCCAGCACTTCCGGTATCATACCGCATCCCGTGTCGGTCACGGAAAGCTTTGTATAGACACCGGGTTTTAATCCGGCACAGAGACTCAATTCTGCATCCGACGAATCGATGTCAACAATGCCCAGACCCAAAATACCACCTTTTTCCCTCATTGCATGTGCAGCATTGGAGCAGAGGTTCATAACAACCTGATGCATCTGTACAGGATCGGCGAGTATAGTATTGTGCGTAGCAAGGAGATGCTTCTTGATAGAGATGGTTGCAGGAAAAGCAGGCCGAAGAAGACCCAGGGCTTCATCGATAATATTACCTAAAACAACGGGTTTTCGTTCCTGCTCATTGAGACGGCTGAAGGCCAGGATCTGCTTCACAAGGTCACGGCCCCGGCAGGCCCCTTTCATCACAAGTTCCAGTTGCCGGTAAACAGGATTATCAAGGCCGATATCTTCAAGGGCCATTTCCGTAAAACCAAGAATACCGGCGAGAATATTATTGAAGTCATGAGCTATGCCCCCAGCAAGGGTGCCGATGGCTTCCATCTTCTCTGTCCGGCGCAGTTGGGTCTCGAGTTTGACTCTCTCTTCTTCTGCCCTCTTGCGCTCGCTTATGTCCAGGATCATCCCCGATACAATGTTTCCTTTCAGGGTAGCGCTTAGGATTGCACAGACAGATTGCCCGTTTTTTTTGAAAAGTTCAGTCTCGTAATGGAATACCTTGCCGGATTCCCTAAGGGTGTTCCCAACAATCCTTCTATCTTCGGGGCTTCTTAATATTGCAGACAAACCCGCTGATGTGATCTCTTCCGTCTCTTCAAATCCGAGCATATGAAGCAGGGCCTCATTGCAGTAAATGATATCTCCCTTGAGACTCATTTGGTATACCCCGACAAGGGCATTATCCACGAGGTCCCTGTATTTTTCTTCCGATTGCATCAGTTTGGCTGTTCGCTCTACTACCAGGCTCTCAAGATGGTCCCGATGTTTCTCTAACTCTTCTTCGGTCTCTTTGCGCCTGGAGATATCACGGATCACGCTGACCAGCATGCGTTTACCACCGATAGTAGCACCTTGCGCGCTGACCTCCACAGGAAACAAACTACCATCCTTAGCCCGGTGGACGGTCTCAAAGAGGATACCCCCGCCGCCGGTCCTGCTCATCTGATCGATGACCAGTTGCCGCGATCCGCTTGCGCGCAGATGGTAAATCGTCAGTGCGAGTAATTCCTCACGGCTATACCCATAGGCCTTTATTGCCGCCGCGTTGGCTTCTACGATGCGCCCTCCATTGAGTTCCATGAAGAGGATAATGTCCCTGCTGTGGTTGGCAAGCAACTCATAGCGGTGCAGGACTTCTTCGGAAGACTTCCGTTCGGTAATATCGATACAGGCCCCAACCCATTCCCCAACACTCCCATCTTGATTGAGTACAGGGAGGCCACGGGCTAGGAAGTCCCGGTAAAGACCATCATATCTGCGGATGCGATATTCGGCCTCATAAGCGCTTCTTGTCGCCACCGCATTGTTCCACACTTTGAGGACATGCTCAACATCATCGGGATGAAGAGCTTTTATCCATCCTGTACCCTTCAACTCTTCTTCTCTCTGACCGGTATATTTCCTCCACAGAAGTAAGTCCTCTTCGATTTCCCCGGCAGCGTTGGTGGTCCAGGCCAACTGCCCTGTCACCTCGATATAGGATTTATAGCGCCACTCGCTTGCCAGTAAGATCTGTCTTGTTTTATTATGCTCGGTAATATCACGGACATTGCACTGGATTACCTTTTTGTGGTCCACTTCATAGACATTGGCAACAACCTCTACATCAATCTCACGTCCATCGTTCGTTGTGAGTGGTAAATTATCATAACGGGCATATCCTTTATGCTGTAGTTGCCTGAAGGCCACCTTGCTTGCGCTGGCGTTTCTAAAAGCGCCTATCTCCCAGAGCTTCCTTCTAATGACCTTTTCGCGGGTATAACCCAACATGTCGACAATAAACTGGTTCACATCTATAATCTGCCCTGTATCTGCATCGACCAGCAATATGCCGTCCTGGGCTGCCTCAAAGAGTCGCCGGTACCGGGTTTCGGAAGTCGCAAGCGCTTCGCTTGCCTCCTTGCGTATGGTAATGTCCGTGAGGACAGAACGGACCATCCGGCGGCCTTCGGTCTCCGTTGAGATGCTTTCCAGCTGGGCATCAAAGGGCGTGTTGTTCTTTTTTTTGAGTACCAATTCACAGGTCTGTTTCGCAGATAACGCCAGTGTCTTTTGCACATGGAGATAAAATGCATCCTGAAATTCGGACGTAATAAAACGAAAGAAGGGTTTATTGACAAGAAATGATCTTTCCATACCCAAAAGCTGCGCAGCAGTGAGGTTCAACTCCATTATGAGACCCTTCTCATCGAAGGTAAGGTAACCGACAGGGGCAAAGTCGTAAAGATCTGTGTACTTTTCGAGGACCGCCTCGATTTCCCCCCTGGTCCGGTTCAGTTCTTCATTCTGCATCTCAAGCTCAATCTGGTGGACCTGAAGCTCGTGAATGAGTTTTTTCAGTTCCGTCCCATCGGGGGTAGGGCCTATCTCATGTTTCTTCTTCAACCATCCTTCTGCGCGGTGTCGCAGCGGCTCGACATCCGGCTTTTTACCGGGGCCCTTTTTCATCCTCCCCTCCTTCCTGTTTGGACAGGGCCTCACGCAGTCTGGCCTCCAGTATCTTGGCTGTGGTGATGTCCGTAAAGGTAATCACCACGCCGTCGATCATGTTCTCCAGTGTCCGGTAAGGCATAATGCGGGAGGCAAACCAGCGGCCATCGTGTGTTGTTATCTCTTTCTCCACAAAGACCAGTGTACGTAACACCTCTTTTACGTCCTCATGCATCTTCGGGTAGTCGAGGTCAGTGGCAAGATCGGTAATGGGACGGCCTATATCACTTCCGATAAGTTTGAAAAGCTTCGTCGCCTGGATGGTAAATCGCCGTATCTTGAGCGCGTTATCCACAAAGACCGTAGCGATGTCAGTGCTGTTGAGGAGATTGGTCATATCGTTATTGAGCCTTGAAAACTCGTCTAATTTTGCCTGAAGTTCGGCATTGACTGTCTGGAGTTCCTCATTCATGGACTGCATCTCTTCTTTGGATGTGGTCAGTTCCTCATTGGTGGACTGCAATTCTTCATTTGAGGACTGCAATTCTTCATTAGTGGATTTGAGTTCTTCCTGGGAGGTCTGCATCTCTTCGCGGTTACTCTGAAGTTCCTCGCGGAGTTGCTTCAGTTCATTCTCCAACTCCGTCTGTCCGGCCTTTCTTGTCTGCGATCTGCCTTTTGTTTTTATCTCAGGCAAGGTGGCCTCATCGGTAAAGGCAATCATGAGGGACCCCTTAAGCGCCTCCGGTTCCTCAATGACCCGGACAGTAACAATTACCGTCTCCTTACCCCCGTTAGTCCCCACCTTCAGACCCCGGAAAGTGACCGGTTCCCTTTGCCGGAGCGCCTTCTGAAATGCCTTTGCCAATTCGTAGCGCAGTCCTTCCCTGGCCATGGCGAAAATATTCCAGTTGGCCTTGCCTGCCGCCGGCTCCAGATACTTCCCCGTCCGTCCGTTGATGTATAAGATATCACCTTCACTATTGACCAATACTGCCGGTGGAGAATAGTGCTGGAGCAGTACCCGGTCAGCCTGCGCCTGAAGGTTAACGATATTCCCCGCTGCTCCCCGTTCTTCCCGTACAGATGGCAGCGAGGGAACAAATGACGATGGAAACTCCACCGGTTCAGCCCTCAAAGGTGATTCGCTTCGTCTGTAAAGCCTCAACTTGCCGGACAAAGGGGAAAAGAGGCCTGCCGACACGCCGGTCGTCTCCGAGCTTCCCAGAAAAAGAAAACCTCCGGGGTTAAGACTGTAATGAAAGAGGGGTACGAGCTTTTTTTGCGCCTCCGGCGTGAGATAGATGAGGAGGTTACGGCAACTGATGATGTCCAGTTTTGTAAAAGGCGGGTCCATAATGACATTCTGGATGGCAAAGACTATTGTCTCCCTGATTTCCTTGGCAATCTGGTAACCATTCTCGGTCTTGACAAAAAACCGGTCCAGACGCTCTTGCGAAACATCGGCAGCGATATTGGCGGGGTAAGTACCCTGGCGGGCCCGGTCAACAGCCTCCCGGTCCAGATCAGTGGCAAAGATTTGGAGCGTCGTCCTCTGCGGAGACTGCGCCTGTTCCAGCGCCTCCCGGAAAACAATAGCCAGGGAATATGCCTCCTCACCTGTGGAGCATCCCGGGACCCATGCCCGCAGTACCTGTCCATGCCTGGCCGGACGGTTTGAGAGAAGCTCCGGAATGACCTCTTTTTTCACCTGATCCCACACGGAAGGATCACGAAAGAAGTTTGTCACACCGATCAGGAGCTCTTTGAAAAGAAGCTCCAGTTCCTGGGGATTTTCCCGAAGGTATCTGACATAGGTGTTAATCTTGTCGATCTGGTGTATGCCCATGCGCCGCTCTATACGGCGGTACATGGTGTTCCTTTTGTAGAGGGAAAAGTCGTGACCGGTATGCGTCCTCAAGAGGATAAATATCTTTTCCAGCGAGCTTCCGGCGCCATCCTCCAGTGCAAGATCTGCTTTGGCAAGTGGTCTATGGGTAACATAAGCAATGATCTTTTCCGGCAATTCTTCTACAGGGGACACAAAATCAGCCAACCCGGAGTTAATGGCGCTTCTCGGCATGCCATCGAACTTCGCAGAGGTGGGCTCCTGGACCAGCACGACTCCCGTTTTTTCCTTTATGGCCCGGATACCCATGGTGCCGTCGGAACCCATGCCCGAAAGCACGACGGCAATACTCCCCTGTTGGCGGTCTTCAGCGAGGGAACGGAAAAAGAAATCAATGGGAAGGCGCATGCCTCGTGGTTCCAGGGGGTCGAAGAGGTGCAATGTCCCATGTAAAATGGACATGTCCTTGTTGGGTGGGATCACATAAACACAATCCGGCTGGACCCTCGTCCCGTCCCCGGCCTGTATGACTTTCATAGTGGTGATGCGCTGGAGGATTTCAACCATGATGCCTTTGTGGGTCGGGTCCAGATGCTGGATGATAACAAATGCCATGCCGCTCTTCTGAGGCACGTGGCCCAGGAACTTCTCCAGGGCCTCCAGGCCTCCTGCTGAAGCCCCGATGCCTACAACGGGGAAGCTGTCTTTCTTCTGATCAGGCGGATTCTTTTTTCCTTTATCTTTGATCGTGTCCTGTATTTTGTCTTTGGAACCGGATGGTTTTTTCACAGGTTTGCTCCTCATTGTCTGCCCCTCCGGCTCACCGGAGGCACTCAGCCTTTTCTGCAGCGGTAAAACGTGCTCCCAACATCATGTATTTTCAACGTCAGAGTCCTAGCCCCCGAGTGGATCTCGTTGTACTATAATGCCACCTTTACGTCATTAATGAAACAATAGATCATTAACTAGTGCAAAATCAATTATATAAATTCCCTCTAACGATTCCTCACAGCATGCTGCGGGGTAAAGATATTAAAAGCTTCTGGAAGCCCCATCGGTTCAATTACCTGAATAAGGCTTCCACTCATGGATTTTCCCCGGATATTAACCCGGTCTATTTTTCTATCATCCTACCGGCCTCTCTCTCCCCGGCCATCGTGGTCTCCTCTTTGGTCTCCTCTTTGGTCTCCTCTGTGGTCTCCTCTGTCATCCCGGTCGCCCCGGTGGTCTCCCCAACGGTCATCCCTGTCATGATAAGGAACAAAACAGCTCTGGAGACTGAGTGTCATCAACATTGCCATTAAAACAATTGCCAATAATACGATTGTTCTTTTCATTCTTACACCTCCAATATTTAATGATGGTCCATACAAACCTTTGCCGATATAACAGTTCACTAAAACCCCTTTCTTGAATAAGCTTACCAGCACACACTAAGTATAAGGTTGGCTCAGAGTATCCGCAATACCCCATCTTCGGGGTAAATAAGGGTGATTTTGAGATAATTCCTGTAACCGGAATGACGACAGAAAAATAGTTGTTTATACGACAGACAAAAAATACGCAGTGTATTATAAAATAGGTGTAGCAAAGGTAAGATACAAATTTGGGTATCGGGAGTGAAATACTCCTCTCAGTTTTGAGATGCAAGAAATTAAACCTATAAGGAGAGAGATCATGAAAAGAATTGCCTATCAGTTAACTCATTCCACTGCACTCGTTGCAGCAGTGGTGGCGCTCGTCGTCTGTGTGGTTCTCGTAAGCGCCGTCCCTTCCTCGGCAGCCCCGAAGAAATCAGGCCATATGTCAGGCACGAAAGCCCTCAGCAGCGACCATGTCGAAGCCCGCATCAAGTATCTTCATTCCAGCCTCAATATCACCCCGGAACAGGAAACGCTCTGGAATAATGTCGCCCAGATAATGCTGGACAATGCAAAAACAATGGACGAACTCATCAAGGCACGTTCAGAAGCTGCGGCAACGACGACCCCTATCGATGATCTCAAATCCTACAGTGCGATCGCCGACGCTCATGCCGATGGTCTCAGGAAATTCATCCCGGCATTTGAGGAACTCTTCGCCAGTATGTCAGAGGACCAGCAGAAAAACGCTCACAAATTATTCCACAACAAAAGACACCATAAATCAAAGGCAAAGAGTAAATAATCATGATTATTACACCGACAGAACAACAAACCCTATTGTGTGTTAGGGAATCACTTCAGGAAGGGAAGGTCACTATGAAAACCTCGAACAAGGAAGCCAGGAAGTTTCCTTTGACAATAAGCAAGATCATGATGGCGCTCGTTTTTATAGCGCTCATTGGCGGCGCAGTTATTGAACCGGCCTTCGCCAGAGATTACCGGAGAGGATATTATAACGAACGCTACCGGTACGATCACGGCAGGCGCGGGTACTATCATCCGGGCTATCGTGCGCCATTCTATCCGCCTCCGCCGGTCATCTATGAACCATACCCGTATCAGTCACCGGGTATCAGCCTCATCTTCCCCATTCGTATCCGATAGGGATTATAAACAACAGCTGAACAACTTTCAGGCCCCTTTTTCGGGGGCCTGTACACATTATCATATCTTAAGCAAAGGGCATGGGTAATAGGAAATGGTCTATCGCAACAGCGTAGCCACAAAGTATTCACAGATAATAAGTGCTAAATCATTAAAGCGGTGGTATTAAATGCGCCCGGTGCGATTCGAACGCACGGCCTTTGGCTCCGGAGTTCTCAGACCAACTCAATAACGACAGCCATCTACAGATAATTGATAGTCATAATTAGGGGATAGAGCAAGTAATATCAATAGTCACACCTTTTTCCATCTTCAGCCGCCAGCCCATTTTTTGTCGGTAATTTTTAAAAATAACGATCTCTAAGATAGGTGATCGTACCTCCCCCCGATAAAATAGACACTCTCGACTAACAAATTAGGAGAGAGTGTAAAATGGGCAAAGGAAAAATGAGAAGAGTTGGTGACATTGCCAATTTTCATAATAATATTTTTTTAAAATATTATAGGAGTGAAATCTGTTTGCTACTTCCTGAAAGTACCAACCCTATTTTGGCCACTTTTATACGAGTTTACGATCGGTAATCAACAGAGTAAATCCTATATTATACTGTTTTTTCTGTGCAATTTTGCGGAATGTTGCCTTCAGTATTAATCTTAGACAGAAATCAAGAATAGCCCTTGCCAAAATGAAAGTTCTGCGCTATACATTCTTATTAGAGAGACTTTATCTTCGTGTAGTGAGTTACGAATCGTTGAATCTGAATAGGTTTATTGCTGCCAAGATAGGAGATTAAGCCGCAATGATCGAAAGAGGATACGACAATGGCAAAGAGATGGGTCTTATTTGCAGCATTTATTGTCAGCTTGGCAATAAGCATTCCAGTTTATGTCAAGAGTCAGGCCGACCCCCATGCAGGTCTCACCTACACGGGGCCGGCAATGTGCCTCCCATGTCATGATGCCGAGGCTCGAGCGCTTCATGCTTCGGATCACTACCAATGGCAGGGACATGCTCCATACATAACGAATGGACCGAGTGTCCAGGGCAAACTTAAGACTGCATTCAACAGTTACTGAATAAACATTCTCGGCAACTGGTCCAGTTGCGGGAATTGCCATGCAGGCCTTGGAGCAATGCCCGAACCTACTGCTTCCCAGGCACAGCTCCAAAATATTGACTGTCTTATATGCCATCAGGTAGCGTATAAAAGGGTGAAGTCTGCAGGCGTTTTCGTCCCCGATACGGCCGCCATGGCTATCACCATGGATCAGGCTGTCAAGACGGTACACATGCCAGTTCGGGCAAACTGTTTGCAGTGCCACGCCAGGGCCGGTGGTGGCGATGCATATAAACGAGGAGATATTGCCTTAGCCCACGGAAACACCACCGACACAACGTTCGATACTCATATGGCAACAACCGGAGCGAATCTCCAATGCCAGGCTTGTCACAATGTCTCAAATCACAGAATTGCCGGGCGCGGTTCGGACCTTGCTCCAACGGATTACGATTTTCCTATGGGATGCTCAACCACCGAGTGCCATGCCACAAAGGGCTCTCCTGCGGGACATACAACGCAGCCGGTAAACCGACACGTAGACAGAGTCGCATGTCAGACCTGTCACATAAGAACCTACGGAAAAAATGCGAGTGACTCAGCAGCTTCGGAGGCCACGGAGTATCACAGGGACTGGACGTTGCCTCATTTCAACTCTGTTACAGGAACATGGCATCCCACGAGCTATCTTATGAACAACCTCACGCCAATCTATAAGTTCTGGAATAAATACAGCACCAATTACCTTCTTTATGACACTACTAGCCCCCGATCCCTTTACGGGAAGTTACACGACTTCGAGACCGGTCGGTTCGATCAACGATCTTACGACAGCCAGCAAACTCTATCCTTTTAAATATAAAACCGCTTATCAACCTATAGCCATGGGCCTTAATGTCCTCATTGCAATTGATACAAGTGTCTACTGGGCAACCGGAGACTACCTTGCAGCTGTGGCTGCCGGGCTCGTCAACATGGGGTTCAGAAGCAGCGATCCATACACGTTCATCAATACAGACGAATATCAGTTGATCACCCACGGCGTGCCACCAGCTTCACAGGTTCTTGCATGCAATGAGTGTCACGGCGTCGCAACCGCACCCCAAAGGAATCTCAAAAACCTGGGCTACAGGCTGAAAAATACCGAACAGATGTTATGTACCCAGTGTCATGGTTGGGAAGAGGATCAAATGAGTTTTGAACAATTCCACAAGAAGCACGTCCAGGAAAAGGGACGAGGCTGTTCTTGGTGTCACAGCTTCTCACGTCCTGAAAGGGGACTAAATGAAAATTACCAAAGCTACGTCCTTACTGTTAATAGGCCGGGAACCGGAAACGGCACCGTTGCAAGCGCTGATGGAACAATAAACTGCGGCTCAGACTGCACTGAAACTTATAGCATCAATACCCTGGTGACCCTCACGGCCACCCCTGATGCGTCCTCTACTCTTACCTCCTGGACCGGCTGTGACACGCTCAACGGAAATGTCTGTACCGTAACCATGAATGCCGCCAAGTCAGTGACCGCCCTTTTTACTATTAGTACCTCTCTTTTGTACGGAGACTTTGGTGTTAACGGCATCTGGAGGTACAATGGTACCACATGGAGTCAGGCTACACCAAGTAATCCTGAAGGGATGGCGGCTACAGGTTCCCTTCTGTATGGAGACTTTGGAGCAAACGGTATCTGGATGTGGAATGGCACTATATGGACTCAGCCAACACCGGGTAATCCCGAAGGAATTGCCGCTGCAGGTTCACTTCTCTATGGAGACTTTGGAGCAAACGGTGTCTGGATGTGGAATGGCACTATATGGACTCAGCCAACACCGGGTAATCCCGAAGGAATTGCCGCTGCAGGTTCACTTCTCTATGGAGACTTTGGAGCAAACGGTGTCTGGATGTGGAATGGCACTATATGGACTCAGCCAACACCGGGTAATCCCGAAGGAATTGCGGCTGCAGGTTCACTTCTCTATGGAGACTTTGGAGCAAACGGTGTCTGGAGGTACAATGGTACCACATGGAGCCAAATTCATGGTGGTAATCCCGAAGGAATTGCGGCTGCAGGTTCACTTCTCTATGGAGACTTTGGAGCAAACGGTGTCTGGAGGTACAATGGTACCACATGGAGCCAAATTCATGGTGGTAATCCCGAAGGAATTGCGGCTGCAGGTTCACTTCTCTATGGAGACTTTGGAGCAAACGGTGTCTGGAGGTACAATGGTACCACATGGAGTCAGGCTACACCGGGTAATCCGGAAAGTATGGCTGTACCTCAATAGGCAGTGGGGTTGTCAGGTGTTTAACGGAGTTTCTCGTTCGACTCAATCAGGTTGGTAGACACTGTTCTTGAGGATGCGACACCTTGACCGTACGTTCTTAATGACGACGGAAGGCCGGGGGAATAGACCTCGGCCTTCTTCTTTCGTCTCACTGCAATGACGTATGTTTTTATTGGTAATCGTTACCTTCAGCGAACGCCCTCTATGCAAGACTTCGTAGGTGAAATTGATAAACCGACAACAATAATAATGAAAAGCTCTTCCAGATGATTTTACGGTTATATAACAACCGTATGTCACCAAGGAGAAAGATATGGATAAGGGCGGGCGGCCTTTGGATAATAAAATCGGCATTCTCTAGAAGTTTCGCGGGCCGGCAGCGATGGAGGAGCGCTAAATAGTCACGAAGTAGTCACAAAATGTTTTTATCGAAGTTGTGTAAACCCTTGGTAATTGGTGCGCCCGGTGCGATTCGAACGCACGGCCTTTGGCTCCGGAGTTCTCAGACCAACTCAATAACGACAGCCATCTACAGATAATTGATAGTCATAATTAGGGGATAGAGCAAGTAATATCAATAGTCACACCTTTTTCCATCTTCAGCCGCCAGCCCATTTTTTGTCGGTAATTTTTAAAGATAACGATCTCTAAGATAGGTGATCGTACTGGCGACGAGGGTCATTATCAATAATGATTTGTTTAAGTCATACTTCAAGAAACGAAAGCAAGACGGGTTGTCTTATAAGAAAGCAGTCCTGGCCACAGCTCATAAACTTATTCGTATCATTTTTGTCATGTTAAGCCGTAAAACATGTTTTGTGGAAGGAGGAATTAAATATAGTTGACTGAAATGTTGTTTTTGTTATACTCATCCAATATGCTAGATTTCAAACGGTAATGTTGCAAATATGCTCGGTTTGTATATTTGATTTGACATCTCAAAAAAATATGCTATACAGAAGAAAAGGGTTCAATAGGCAAAGCTCCAAACCACATGGCACGTTTCCGACATTTTCCCGTTGATATGTTGACGCTGGCAAAACCCTGATCCCAACAGAAGACTTTTTTGGCGAAGATCCAAAACACACTCTTGAAAAAGAGCAGGGCCTCGCCACAGATCTTAACTATTTAATAGCGACCTTTTGGGAGGTAATATTAAAACCTTCTTAAGAATACAAGAAAGAAGTTCAACAAATAATCCTTAACTGCGAGGTGTTATGGAGGAAAGCGGAAGCCCCATTTCTCATGGAAGAGGTGGGTTTTGCTTAATCTGGGTAATCGTAACGGCACGTACAATTTTTGCTGAAGGCAGGTTTTGCGTTTCGCCTGCCATGGGGAGGCTTAAACTATGAAAAAGGTATTAGTTTCATGCTTGTTACTGGCTCTTTGGCTGTCTTTGGGAGGCTCCAGCGTTTGGGCTATTGATGTCGGGTGGATGCAGCAGGGCGTGCGTGTATGGTATATTGGTATTGTCCGGAACCGGTGGGACTTCAGATACCGAAGAAGCCTATTTGTTCACATCCATTAACGGGAACACCGCCCAACTGACTCATAATTCGGGCATAAGCCATTGGAGCTCGCCTGCGGCAGAAGCGAGACCGGTTCTATTATTGGCAGGGACCTTTCTGGATACATCCGCAGGTGCTCCAAAACATCGCGGTTGGAGACAACTGGAGGGGCATCGAATCAATACGAAGAATCAGGGCTACTTATACATACAATACATTTAAAAACACTAAGAGTTGTCCTCCTTTACCTTACCTCCTTCTTCCAATAAAGGCATTATTCGATCTTAAGCCCCAACGAGAATTGGTAAGGATAGTTTATGGTAATCCAAATTACCCAAATTTCGATCCCGTCAGCGGAACCGCATATTTTGATGCTGAGACAGGACTCTGTCTATTCAGTCACACAGATGACTGGATGTAACAAGTTTTTTCATACTGAGCGAAATCAATTATGATTTTGCCACTCAAACGGCTTTTGCTGAGGATAATGGCCCCCACACAGGATTTAGGTCAACTGTCCTCAAGACAAAATCGGACGTATGGGCGTCACACTTTGTCCAGATGCAGTCTTCAGTTGAAAGTCGATATGGTGGCACGGTGCAAATGTGGACTACAACCCAGGCAGGCGGAGCAAGCTCATCCTATTTTGGGCGGAATGAAAACTATTGTTTTTTCGGCAGTGTTCCGCTCCTAGAAAAATAAATCAGACAATGCCACCAACCCCTAATTATCCACCCGAAAATTGGAATGCAATATGGCGAATATCTCTGGTGGTGGGTGCCGACAGATGCATTGCAGAAATCGACAATCAATGTATTTGGTGTTCCCATGACAAGAACTTCCACAGCGCCATATACATTTACGGCTACCGGGGTAGCAACAGGCTTATACTTCTCCAGAATAATTTTCGATAATGATGGTTACATGACAGACTTTTCCGCCAAAGATCCCTCCATAGGGCTTGATCTTGATTTGGGTACTCTTATTGATGAAAATACCACGGTTGAAGGTTTAGCCTACTACAAAAACACCATGGGAATAGCCACGCCGGTTCAAGGAGTCTATGCAGACTTCGGAACCAACGGTATCTGGCAGTACAACGGCACCACATGGAGTCAGATTACACCGGGTAATCCGGCAGCCATGGCAGCAGCGGGTTCTTTCCTCTATGGAAACTTACGGTAACGGTATCTGGCAGTACAACGGCACCACATGGAGTCAGATTACACCTATAATCCGGAAGGCATGGCAGCAGCAGGTTCTCTCCTCTATGGAAACTTACCGGTAACGGTATCTGGCAGTACAATGGCACCACATGGAGTCAGATTACACCGTGTAATCCGGCAGGAATGGCAGCAGCAGGTTCGCTCCTCTATGGAAACTTCACCGGTAACGGTATCTGGCAGTACAACGGCACCACATGGAGTCAGATTACACCGGGTAATCCGGCAGGCATGGCAGCAGCAGGTTCGCTCCTCTATGGAAACTTCACCGGTAACGGTATCTGGCAGTACAATGGCACCACATGGAGCCAGCTTACACCGGGTAATCCGGAAGGCATGGCAGCAGCAGGTTCTCTCCTCTACGGAAACTTACGGTAACGGTATCTGGCAGTACAACGGCACCACATGGAGTCAGGTTACACCGGGTAATCCGCGAAGCTATGGCAGCAGCGGGTTCTTCTCCTCTACGGAGACTTCGGACCGGCAACGGTATCTGGCAGTACAACGGCACCACATGGAGTCAGATTACACCGGGCGATCCGGAAGCGATGGCAGTGCCATGGTAGATTGCAAGGTTGTCGGGTGTCATCCTGGCTTCTAGGCTAACAGTTGGACGTGGGAAAATTGCCACGCGTCCCACGTCCATGTTTCAATCGGTAATCGTTACCTTTAGTAAACACTCTCTATACAACATTTGTAGGTGAAATTAATAAACCGACAACAATAATAATGAAAAGCTCTTCCAGATGATTTTACGGTTATATAACAACCGTATGTCACCAAGGAGAAAGATATGGATAAGGACGGGCGGCCTTTGGATAATAAAATCGGCATTCTCTAGAAGTTTCGCGGGCCGGCAGCGATGGAGGAGCGCTAAATAGTCACGAAGTAGTCACAAAATGTTTTTATCGAAGTTGTGTAAACCCTTGGTAATTGGTGCGCCCGGTGCGATTCGAACGCACGGCCTTTGGCTCCGGAGGCCAACGCTCTATCCAACTGAGCTACGGGCGCAAATATTTGCGATAGTATACACTAAAATCGCCATAAAACTGTAATAATTTATGACCCGTTTCAAATCCTCTCTATCTTCCAGTCATTTTTCTTCTGGCTTCCACACATGCCTGCAAAACCCCATGGAGCAACCAAACATTCCGAATCTTTGACCCTGTAGCAATAAAGATGACATGCTTCTCTATAAAAACTGTTACAAAATAATTGTTGGTTCCACGACAGACAACAAATATCGCCTGTTGTATCATCATACATGGCCACTTTCATAAAACAATCATGCTATCACGGGAGAGACGGTCACCATAAACCCAACATGTATTCAGGGTTGAATGTTTTTCCCTATAGCGAATTATGAAACTCTATGAATGTTTAAGAGATCCAAAATGGAGAAAAAGTGATTATCGGTGCAACTCATTCCCCATTTCCATAATCAAGAGAGGAGATAAATCATGAAAGAATATGATGTTATCGTTATCGGCTCAGGGGCCGGTTTGAGTATTGCCTACAAGGCGCTCGAAGAGGGCATGAAGGTAGCCCTTGTGGCAAGAGAATATTTAGGAGGAACCTGTCTGAATGTGGGCTGCGTTCCTTCAAAAACCCTGCTCTTTGCTGCCGATAAGGTGATACAGATTGAGGAGGCAACAAAACTCGGCATCAAGGCTGAGATCATCTCTATAGATTTTCCGGTTATCATGGCGAGAATGCGGGACGCAAGAAAGACTGCCACAGAGTCTATCAAGCAAGAACTTCAGAAATCAACGAACCTTGATTTATATGAAACAGAGGGCCAATTCATCGATATGCATACTATGGCAGTGGGAGAGGAACAGATAAGGGGGAGGAAGATTTTCATCGCCTCTGGCGCGCGGCCCGCGATTCCACCCATTAAAGGGCTCTCCGATATCCGTTACCTTACTAATGAGTCAATGCTCCTCCTGGAGAAACTGCCCGAAAGTATTATCATCATCGGGGGCAGCTACATTGGCGTTGAGTATGCCCACTTTTTTGCGGCCATGGGCAGCAAGGTCTCCATAGTTGAATACAATGACAGATTCGTCTCTTTTGAAGAGCCGGAGGTATCGGAACTGCTGGAAACATCCCTGGAGAAAAGAACAAAGATCTATCCTGGCCACGAGGCCATCGCCATCAAGAAGGATGGCAAGGAATTTTCACTCATCATGCAAGATCGTAAGACTAAAACAGATAAGAACATCCAGGGGCAGGAGATCCTTGTTGCAACAGGGAGGATATCCAATGCCGACAGGCTGAATGTGGAGAAGACCGGCGTTGCCTTGACGCCTAAAGGCTTTATCAATGTCGACGACTACCTTCAGACGAACAAACCGGGTATCATGGCTCTGGGCGACGCAACAGGAAAGGGAATGTTCACCCATGCTGCCGATCAGGAGGTGGATATAGCCTGGCATAACGCGTTCCATGAAGATAAAATCAAAATGGACTTTGATGCTGTCCCCCATGCGGTCTTTACTTCACCTCAGATTGCTTCAATAGGACTGACTGAGGCGGAAGCGGCAAAGCGATATGAGATCCTCGTGGGCAAGGCACAATATTATGACACGGTGCAAGGCGATGTCAGAATGGTACATGATGGTTTTGCAAAAGCAATTGTCGAAAAAGAAACAGGACGGGTGCTCGGTTTTCATATTATCGGTCCCGACGCATCGATTCTGATTCAGGAGGTCGTAAATGTGGTTGCCCAAAAAGGAGACTACCGGTCAATTACCGGGGCAATGCACATATTCCCGGCACTTTCCGATCTGATTCCCGAGACTTTCGACAGACTCAAATAGTGCGCTGTGATGGGTATAATAAAATCAGGAGATTATGAATGTTGCCGATTGCCCCCCTTATGATTGAACATAGGCTTATAGAACAAATGACAGCAGTGATTCGGGAAAAAAAGAAACCCACTTCCTGGGTACCTATGTTGACAATGTGCTGCCAGTGATTATAGTCTGCAAAGAATCTCGGCATGAAGACGGAAAGAATCTTGTTCTGCAATGCTTACGGGCTGCCGGCTTAAGTTCTTTTGAAGAACAGTAAGAAGGGCGTGAAGGTCAGGTATGAAAGGGGGTACAGAAATTGGAAAATGATAATCTGTCGAGAAAGATCGGTTTCTTAAGGCCTCTCTGGTGGGTTATTCACGTGGTCGGGATCTCAATAGTGTACACAATTGGACATTTATTGTGGAGGTAATATGATTCAGCATTTTATGAGGTTCAAAACGGGATGGTGGATTCTTCACATAGTTGCTGTTGGTTTTACGCTCTACCTCGGACATATGGTCAATTTTTTCAAAGGATAGGAGCCATGATGAGAAGATCGCTGCTCTTTGCCCTTTTCCTGCTCGCCCTGGGGGGATTCATGCTTCACTACAGGATTCACCCCTTTATGGTGGCCGATAAATTGCACCCCGGCACATTTCATTTCAGCGGGCCTTTTTTTCTTGCCAATATATTCCCCTTCATAGATGTAGTGCTGGTAACACTCCTTTTCCTATCCAGAAAAACAGCAGTTTACGGATATCTCCTCAATGGTCTCATAGTGATATACGGCACCATATTCATGGCCCATTTCAGCATTGCAGCTTTCATGGCTAACCCGATTCCACCGGGCAGATGGATAATCAATTCTCTATTGCCTGATATAGGGATAGCCTGGGCCGATTTTTTTGTGGGCAAAACCCTCTATGATGTCTATTTGGGAATGAAATAATATGGCGAACTGTCCCATGTGGACACTATAATAGAATACATAAAAAAATACACTAAGGAGGTAATGAAATGAAGAGATTAGCCCTGGTTATTGGTTGCTGTTTGTTCTTGTTTTGTCTGTATTCCGGGCCTGTTTTTGCAGATAAGGCAGCAGTCTCCCTTGAAGGGCCCACCAGCGCTGAGAGAGGTTCCGAGGTGGTTGTCAAAATCACAGTCATTCATAGCGCAAATTCTTTTATGCACTACACAAAAATGCTGAAAGTCCAGGCGAATGGCAAGCTCATCCAGCAGTGGGACTATTCGGCAGGCAACCGTCCTGAGGGAGCTACATTTACGAAAGAGGTTAAGATTAAGGTACTTGGAAACACAGAAGTGGTCGCCGAAGCAAGTTGCAACATCCATGGAAGCGCCGGACCGGGAAAGCTGATGATCCAGGTACCCGATGCGCAGAAAAATCCTCCTGCACCTGATGGGACAAAATAACAATGAAGAACACTGCGTTGTCATGCGTCAGTCTCTGTATATAAGGACCACAGATCAATGATAGGAGGTTTATTATGGGTCTGCCCGAAGATCAAGAATCAAATGTACAACCTGTAATCAATAGACGGCAATTTTTAAGCTCAGGCGTCTGTCTCGCGGCTGCCGGGGCTTCGGCGCTCTTGCTTCCCCGTATAGCTGCAAGCCAGACGGCCTCATCGCAAACATGGAAACTTTCATCCAATGGGAGCAAAGACCCGTATCCCATTCCCTGGCTGGATAAAAACGGGAGTCATAACCAGTCACCGGGACCAGGAATGGAACCTTCAAACATCTACCATTTCAAGGGCCGGATAGCACGGGCTAACGATTTTAAAGGTATGGGGACCGACAATAAAGGTAACCGTATTGCTTTTGGTGCGCCGAGCACCGATTTCTCGTTTATGGAGGGAGAATATTTTGCCGCTCGGGCTCCTCAAACCGGCGCATTCACGCACATATGACTCACACTTTTTGAAGGACCGGCGGTCGCCGGCGGAAACAAGATCCACGATTTTCATCCTCCCATTACTTCCTCCGGGCTGTATTGGGTCGTACCGGTGCCCGAGGGATGTTACACGATAAGCCCTGATGGGCGGCAGGTTGTTTTGGAATTGAAGCAGATAGCAGTGAACGATCAACCGAAGTGGCCTGCTTACGATGCGCTTTCCGGAGCAGCAATAATGAGTTTTCGCGTGGTCTGGAAGGCTGTTGGTGAAAAGGTCCTTATTGATGACAAACAGAAGCATTTCAGATTCGATGGCTATCGCGCAATCGCGCAAGCCGAGGCGGCAGTTGAGGTGCCATCTCTTAACTTCTCCTGGAAATCTGACCCGATCGATACTTCGAGTGCTGCTTTTGCTATTATTGGCACCGAGGTCAATGGAAGATACTATGATATTTGACAATATTCCTGTTGCGGCTTAGATATATGTTGGGCAAAAGCCTGAAAGATAAGATAAGGAGAATAATCATGCCAGAATTCGGATCACCATTTTCAGGGTTAGCAAAGGACAGGAAGCTTACCGATGAGGAACTCATCAGGGCAATTCGTTTCATGGTAGCTGCAGAATATGAAGCAATTCAGTTGTATATGCAACTTGCCGAGTCAACCGACAACAAGCTCGCCATGGAAGTGCTCGAGGACATTGCAGATGAGGAACGCGTACATGCAGGAGAGTTTCTGAGATTGCTCCACGAGCTTGCTCCCGATGAAAAAAAGTTCTATGCAAAGGGAGCAAAAGAAGTAGAAGAAGAAATAAAGAAAATGAAGTAAAGGATTTCCGGGAAAACCTTTTAACAGCCTCTCGGGCTGCGCTATAAATAGATGTCACTTAAATGCCGGAGTTCTATGCCGCTCTCTTGGTCCAATCTCCGATATCTACATCAACCTTACCCTGAAAAAATGGATACCATTGTCTTAATATGGTACAATGATATTATTAACAAAAGATGCTTAAAAGAACATCATAGAAGACAGGACTTATAATGTTTACAAACATTCGGTTAACTATTTTCTCCAGATTGACCCTCGGTTTTCTTGCCATAGTGCTGATTATGGGGGCCGTTACAGCCTATACCGTTCTCAAGCTTTACAGATTGAACAGTGCGACTGCCTCGATTTTCAATACCGATGGACGGCTTTTAGACATAAAAAAGAGCCTCACCGACTCCATCATCTCCCAACTTGAATATGAAAAAAAATACGTCATCACAAAAGATCATGTTTTCTACAATCAGTTTCTATCTGCCCGCAATAAATTCGATAACTATCTTATAGAGGCAGTTTCCATTTCTGAGGCTCTTCCCAAAAATGATTCCCTGAAACGCGTGAAGGCATATTACGATCAATACCAATCTATTGTTCAGGAAGAATTTGCCTCTTTCGGAGCAGACCAGTTGCATCCGATACACCAATCCGGAGAGAACAAAGAAAAGCTTGTATCGAATATCCTGGAAGAGCTAAAAGCCCTGGAGACATCTTACCGGCAGGACATGTACGCCCATATGAACACCATCAGGAATGATGCCGGTTACGCCAGCAGATTAGCGGCTATTATGTTGATTGTTGCCATTTTTCTCGTCATCGTCACTGCTTTCTTCAGTACCAGAAGTATCACGAAACCCCTCCTGGCGTTAGTGGAAAAAACAAAAGAAATTTCAGAGGGGGTCTTCGAGGGGAACCTTGACGTTTCGTCACCCCCTGAGGTATTGGAACTCACAAAAGCCGTTAATACAATGTGTGAGAAACTGAAAAAAGTTGATATTATGAAATCTGATTTTTTCTCTGATATGTCCCACGAATTACGGACCCCTCTTACCTCGATAAAACAAGGGATTACCCTCCTCCAGGAAGGTCTCGGTGGAGAGATGCCGGATAAGCAGAAGCGACTCCTCACCATCCTTTCCCAGGAAACCAACCGCTTGATTGAGATGGTAAACTCTTTATTGGATCTTTCCAAAATGGAAGCAGGGATGATGGCCTACAGTTTTCATCAGGAAAACCTGGCTCCCCTGATTCAGATGGTCACTACAGAGATGACACCCATTATGGAGGCAAAGAAGATTCAAACCTGGGCAGAGATCAGTGAAGAAATTCCTCCTTTGAAACTTGACAGGGAAAGGATCCTCCAGGCATTACGAAATCTGATCGGAAATGCCGCCAAGTATACCCCGGAGGGTGGCAAGATACTGATTTCTTCTTACTGCAGGGATTATGGAGTTGAATTTTCCGTCAAAGATAGCGGTCCTGGTATACCGAAAGAAAACCTTAAGAACATTTTTAATAAATTTCATCAGTTTCCAATCAAACCTTCAGAACAGGGAAGTGGCACAGGGTTAGGATTAGCATTTGTTCAGCATATCGTTACAGCTCATGGAGGAAAAGTATGGGCAGAAAGTGTACCGGGTCACGGCAGTACCTTTACCTTTGTATTGCCCTTTTAATTTGCACTGTTATTTCGGGATGCGCTTCATACGGGGATAATGTGGAAAACGGAACAATACAAAGGAATGAACCCAGGTGTAGACTCCTGAATGGCGATGAAGCGCAGGAAGATCAAAAAAACCTGCATGCATCGGCAAATATGCCTACAACCGCTGAAGTCCTTTTCAATACGGGCTTAAGCTACGCCGACCCGAGGGACCCCAGAAAAGACCATAACAGGTCTGTAACTACATTCAAAAGACTGATTAAGGAACATCCCAAGAGTGTCTGGGCTGACCGTAGTCACATACTGTTAGACGTGTTGCAGGAAAATGCACGGTTAAGAAAACAGTCCACGGATAACCAGCAGGAAAATGCACGGTTAAGAAAACAGTCCACGGATAACCAGCAGGAAAATGCACGGTTAAAGCAAATTATTGAACAGTCGAAAAATGTTGATATTGAAATTGAACAAAAGAAAAGAGAATCAATAAAGTAAGGAGTACTATGCCTTTATTAGGAAAGATCCTGGTAGTGGATGACGACAGAAACCTTGTCGAATTGGTCCAGATGGGACTCGAATTAGCAGGTTACGAGGTCTTGACGGCCCTTGATGAGGTGCAAGCGACAGAGCACGTCAAAGAACAGATAATTGATCTCTCTATTCTTGACCTCCAGCTTGGACAGAAAGATGGCATTTCCCTCATGGAAGAACTCCATCTCATAAACCCTCTGATGCCCGTTATCATCCTCACCGGCCATGCAAGTATTCAAAATGCAGTCGCTGCTATGAAACGGGGCGCCTACAGCTACCTTACCAAACCATTTGAGCATCAGGCGCTTCTTATTGAAATCCAGAAGGCCATGGAGAACAGACGTCTTTCTTCTGAAATTGAGCGGCTTAAAAGTCTTTTGGAAGCGAAGTACAGCTTTACCAACATCATCACCAGAAGCGACAAGATGCAAAAGGTCCTGGAAACTATTTCCCGCATTGCAAAAGCTGAATCAACCATTCTGCTTCTCGGGGAAAGCGGGACAGGAAAAGACTTGATCGCCAAGGCAATCCATCTCGCCAGTGACCGGAAGGATAAGCCTTTTGTTGCCATCAACTGCGCAGCCCTTCCGGAAAATTTACTGGAAAGCAACCTCTTTGGCCATGAGAAAGGCGCCTTTAGCGGCGCCATCCGGGACGCAAAGGGCCTCTTTGTGCAGGCCAACGGGGGCACGATTTTTCTCGATGAGATCGGAGATATGCCTGCTTCCATTCAGGCGAAGGTCCTTCGCGTCCTCGAAGAAAAACAGTTCCGTCCTGTTGGAGGCGAGAAGCTTGTTGAAGTGGATGTCAGAATCATCGTTGCAACAAACAAAAATCTCGAAGAACAGGTAAAACTCGGGCTTTTTCGGGAAGACCTTTACTACAGGATACACGTTATCCCTCTTCTTCTGCCTCCTCTGAGGGAAAGAAAAGAAGATATCCCCCCTTTAGCAGAACACTTTCTCAAGAAATCCAGCCTTCAGATGAAAAAAGAGATTAAAGGCCTTACCCCTCAAGCCACACAAAAACTGATGCTTTATGATTGGCCCGGAAATGTCCGGGAACTGGAAAATGTGATTGAATATGCGGCTGCAATGACCGATAAGGAATTCATCACAGAAGACCTCCTCCTCCAGACAAAGGGAGTGGTCTCGCAGGAACCGGTTAAACCTCTCAAAGAAGCAAGGGATGCTTTTGAGAAAAGCTACCTCATCTATCTTCTTGAAATATCGAAAGGAAATGTGACTGAGGCAGCCAAGTGTGCCGGAAAGTACAGAGCAGACTTTTATGATCTTCTGAAAAAATATAATCTTAACCCTGGAGATTTCAAAAAAAAGGATTAAGATGCAGGTAATAACATACACTTATTTTAATAATTTGTAGGAAATATCCTTCACTTACATCCTCTCTCGTTCTCCTCATGAAATATAATATCCTTTAAAATCATATACTAAGAGATCATCAAGATGAATGGTATTACATTTGCTAGTTAATTAGTTGCCTAAAAGAAGCGTTACGCTGTGATAGTAGCTGGAACGATCTTGAAAGGAGAGATTGAAATGAAAACAGCAATCATTATCGGAATCGTGTGGTCCCTGGTTTCAGTAATTTGTCTATGGATCAATTATCGCTTTCACCGGTCTTATATTGTGCCTACCCCCAGCGCCAGGAAACGAATCATGCCATTTAATCCTTGTGATGCCATAAGTATGCGCAGCGATAAAGTTGCGTAAACCTCTCCGGCGTAGACTGTCGGCACTCTCTTTCTAAAGCATTCACCATTTTTCACATATCTCGAAGAACCCACTATATACGCAACCTCTTTCCGTAACCATTTATTGGCGTCAGGATGTGTTCGTCATCGATACACTTCGCCATCTAAGATCACATACAAAAGAAGCTGTGGCCGCTCAGTCTCGTGTTCTGCGGACGCTGAATATCAGGCGAGCCGTTTTTTAAACCGGAAGGCGCTCAACGTCATGATAGCCACACCAAGGATGAGGAGTGCCAGGACTTGCGGCCAGAGTGTTTCGATGCCACTGCCCTTGAGGAATATGCCTCTCACGATAACAAGGAAATATCTCAAGGGATTGAGATAGGTTATATACTGAAATATTTCAGGCATGTTTTCTATGGGGCTCGCAAAACCTGAAAGGAGTATGGCAGGCTGAAAGAAAAAGGTCGAGGCCATCATGGCCTGTTGCTGGGTTTTTGATATGGTCGATATGAAAAGTCCGATTCCAAGAACAGAAAGAAGGTATACGGCGGTACATAAAAAGAGAAAGATAAAGGCGCCTTTAATGGGGACCGCAAACCAGAATACCCCTACGAGAGTTATTAGGGTCATATTGAAGAAACCGACAATAGCAAAGGGTATTGTCTTTCCCAGCATCAGGTCCATCGGTTTGATAGGTGTCACCATAAGCTGCTCCATGGTGCCCTCCTCCCGTTCCCTGACTACCGCCATGGAGGTGAGCATAAGGCAGGTAAGCATGATCAGCAGGGCTACAACTCCGGGAATATAGTAATTTCTGCTCTTCAGGTCCGGGTTGTACCAGACCCGTGGCCGAAAATCTATCTTAGAGATCAATGGCTGCACCGACCGCCTGGTCAACACCTGTGAATATTGTGCCGTAACGATATTCACATAATTCATGGCGATCATGGCTGTATTTGAGTCGGTGCCGTCAACGATGACCTGTATCTGCGTTGGTGTACCTCTCTTTATATCCTTTGAAAATCCGTTGTTAATCTGAATGGCACAGAGGGCCTTGCCCCTGTCGATAAGCTCCTTAATCTCCTGTGGTGACCCGGGCCGGTGGCGAATAACAAAATAACCCGACGCTTCAAGCCTCCTTGCCAGTTCTCTGCTTTCATATGATTGATCGAGGTCATAGAAGGCAGTAGAAACAGAATTGACATCCATAGTAGCCACATAACCGAACATGATGAGCATGACAATGGGGATAACAAAGAGAAAAAAAATCATCTTTTTGTTCCTGAAAGTCTGTATAAATTCCTTGATGACAAGTTGTTTTATCCGTTCAAACACGTCAGTCGATCCTTTTGTGGAATTTCTTTACCGAGAGAGTGAAAACAATGATCCCATAGACTGTCAGCAAAAGAGCCTCCAGGATAAGATATTCGAGAGAAACACCCTTAAGGAAAATGCCCTTAAGGATAGTCACAAAATATCGGGCAGGAATGATGTAGGTGATTGCCTGGAGGGGGACCGGCATATTGGCTATGCTGAAGATAAAACCGGAAAGCAAAAAGGCCGGCAGGAAGGAACTGAGCATTGCCATCTGGTTTGCGATAACCTGTGTCTTGGCAACGACAGAGATCAGTATACCCATACTTAAACCGCCAAAGAGAAAAATAGCAGAAAGGACAAGAAGCAGGGATACGCTGCCCCTCAAAGGCACATCAAAAAGAATGGTGCTCATGATAATTGCAAGTACGGTGTCGATAAAGCCTATAGTAAAATAGGGGACCAGCTTTCCGATAATCATTTCAAAGGGTTTAACAGGGGTTGCTATAAGCTGTTCCATAGTGCCTCTGTCCCACTCCCGCGCGACGGTGAGCGAGGTCAGAACTGACACTATGACAGCCATGATAATGGCAATGAGCCCCGGAATAATGAAGTTTCTCGACTTTAATTCCGTGTTGTACCATACTCGGCTTCGGGAATCGATAAGGGGGGTAACAGGGCCTCCGCCTATCCTCTGCGAATACCGTTGTGATATGGCAGTGATATATCCAAGGGCAATAGTGGCTGTATTGGAATCTGCCCCGTCGAGTATCACCTCTACCGTCGCGTTCCTTCCTGTTCGTGCAAGCTTCGAAAAATCAACGGGTATAACAAGGGCTACCTTTGCCTTGCCGCTATCGAGATAACCATCGATCTCTTCCATCCGGTCCAGATAGGAGATAACCGTAAAGTAACCTGACCGGTTAAACTCATCAATAAGTTCCCTGCTCAAGCTGCTTTTATCCATATCATGGACTACGGTGGTGATTTCGTTGACATCAAACGTTATGGCATAACCATAGATAAAAAGAAGGACCATGGGCAGGAGAAATGCCATGACAAGACTTAATGGATCACGCCATATTTGTATGAACTCCTTTCGCGCAATGGCTTTTATCCGAATGATGCCAAGTTGCCTTCTTCGCCTCACCTTTGTTGTCTCCTCGTCGCTCTCCTCGACGTATTTCTGTGTACGCCTCGTCGGCTCCTCGTCATCGCCTCAGTGCGCCTTCGAATGCAACTTGGCATGAAACGCATTTCAGGAAGCCTCTATGAGTGTCACAAAAACATCCTCAAGGGAAGGTACGATCTTTTCGCATCTTTTAACTTCCATCCCTGCTGCCCGAAGTATTGTCTCGATTTTCTCCGTGTTCTGTTCTGCCTTGTCTACGGTAATATGGAGGGTGCTTCCGAATATGGCCGCCTCTATATTATGTTTCAGCAGGACCTCCAGGGCTTCCACGGCATTGTCTGTTTCCAACTCCAGCACATCACGCTTCATGTGGTCATGTCTCAGTTCCGTGGGTGTCCCTTCAGCAATAATTGCGCCCCGGTAAATCAATGCAAGTCTGTCGCAGTAATCGGCTTCATCCATGTAGTGGGTCGTCACAAAGACGGTAGTGCCTGCCTGCGACATCTCATTGATGAGATGCCAGAAATTCCGCCTTGATATGGGGTCTACTCCGGATGTGGGTTCATCGAGAAAAAGGATAGGCGGCTCATGGAGAATGGCGCATCCGAGGGCGAGTCTCTGTTTGAAACCCCCGGCCAGCGTGCTCGTGCGCGCCCCCCTTCGTTCGCTGATCTGCGCCATATCGAGGACCCATTCTTTTCGCTTTTCTCTGTTTTCCCTGGGAACATTATAGATGCCGCTGAAAAAGTTTATATTCTCCTCTACGGTAAGATCATTATAAAGGGAAAATTTTTGGGACATGTACCCGACAATCTTCTTTATCTCTTCCGGTTGCCTGACAATGTCGAAACCATACACAGTGCCGCTTCCGCCACTCGGCATGAGAAGTCCGCAGAGCATGCGGATCGTCGTCGATTTTCCGGCGCCGTTGGGCCCCAGGAAACCGAATATTTCTCCTCTCTGAACAATAAGGTCTATGTTATCGACAGCGACAAAATCACCGAAGGTCCGTCGCAGACTCTTTACCTGGACAGCAATTCCATTATTGGCCATTTTCATTCATCTCTCATTACATGATCCGCTTTATTTTCTGTTTTATTTTTTTGCTTCTCATTTCTCTCTGTATTTTTTTCTGCTTCTTTCCTATGAGCTATGAGCTTTCTACCCTTTGCTTTCCTCTTCCCGCACCATAGCAATAAACACATCCTCAAGGGAAGGTATAATCTCCCGCTCACCTGCTATCGAAAATCCCCTTGCCTTCAGCTGGTCCATAAGTTTTACCGCAACCTCTTTGTTCTCAACTGCCACATGAAGCTTGTCGCCATACATTCCCACAGAAATAACACCTGGTAGAGTATTAAGGAAAACACCGGCTGCTCTGGCGTCAGGAGTTGACACTTCTATCATCGGCAAACCAAAGTTCTTTCTGACCCTCGATGGTTCATCGATGATAAGTATCTTTCCCTTATGTATGAGAGCAATCCTCGCACATCTTTCCGCTTCATCGAGGTAGGCAGTGGAAACAAAGATCGTTACCTCCTCTTTCAGGAGGTCATAGAGTATCCGCCAGAAATCTCTTCGCGACACCGGATCGACCCCGCCTGTCGGCTCATCGAGGAAGAGGATCTCCGGTGTATGAACGAGGGCACAGGAAAGGCCAAGTTTTTGTTTCATCCCGCCAGAAAGGTTTCCGGCAAGACGATCTTTAAAAGGCGCAAGGTTGCTGAAAGCAAGCAGCTTTTCATACCGGGAGGTTCGTTCCCTGCGGGGCACATCATAGAGGTCGGCATAAAAGGAGATATTCTCCATGACCGTCAGGTCTTCGTAGAGACCGAACTTCTGGGACATATAACCGATCTTTTCTTTGATGCTCTCTTCTTCTGAACGAATCGAATGTCCGGCCACCCAGGCGTCTCCCGATGTCGGTGTCAGTATTGCCGAAAGAAGTCGCATAATCGTAGTTTTGCCCGCCCCGTCAGGCCCCACAATACCAAAGAGTTCACCTTTGCGGACCTCAAGGCTCAGGTCCTTAACCGCCTCAATATTGCCAAAGGTCTTTGAAAGACCGGATGTCCTGATGGCATCCATGTTAGAAGCCGTAACGCGTAACGCGTAACGCGTGACAGGAGATAAACATGAACGTTACAGTTATAACTGCGCCTGTTGGTCTTGTCATCTTATCCCGACCATTATGAAATCTATAAGTATTTGATCTTCACTATTATCTCGCTCTGTCTCCAGAATCTTCCCGTTACGTGTTACACGTCATCCTGTCACGGTCTCTTTACCTGTTACGGTCTTTCGCCCCTTCACATGCCTGATCAATCCTGCAATCATCTTTCTGATTCGATCCAAATCTTCGTCAGCACCGGTGCTTTGACAAAATGCCAAATCTTTCGATAAAAGTAACTGCGTCTCCAACTCTGCAATGGAGCCGAGTGCAATATACAAAAATTGAACAAATTCCTTATCCGAATTTCTGGCAGCCCCTTCAGCTATATTACTTGGGATTGAAACAACGGAACGTCTTATTTGAGCAGTTAATCCATAAATCTCTTCCTTCGGAAATCCCGACGTTAACCGGTAAACCTCTTTTGCCAGTTTCATGGCTTCCTTCCATACATCCAGATCTTTATGAGTTTTTATCTCCCCCATTCTCCCCTCTTTTTCTTTTATTTGTTACCTATCACGGTTTTTTTGCTTCTTTATATTCTTGTCACGCGTCACGCGTTACCTGTCACGGTTTTATTATTATTCTGACATCCGCAGGCATGCCCGGTTTTAATTCTCCCTTTTCATTCTTTACCCGCACTTTTACGGCAAAAACAAGCTTTACCCTCTCTTCCTGCGTCTGGACGGTTTTCGGTGTAAATTCTGCTTCCGATGCTATATAGGAAATAACCCCTTCGTAGGACTTGTCTTTATAGGTATCGACTGTTATGGTCGCCTTCTGTCCCAGCTTAACAAGACCAAGCTTATCCTCTTTTACATAAACCTTGATCCAGGGATTTTTCAGGTCTCCTATTGTGAAAACCGGAATTCCGGGGGCGACTGTCTCCCCAAGCTCAACATTTTTTCTCAGCACAATACCTGCTGTGGACGCATAAATCGAGGTGTCTTTAAACCTCTCCTCCGATGCCGCGAGGATTGCCCGACCCTGCTCGACACGGTGTTCTGCGATCTTTATATCTTCTTTTCTCGGCCCTTCATTAACAAGACTCAACGTCTCACGGGCGTTTTTGTGCAGGGCTGTACGGGAATCATAAGCGCTTTTCGCCGCATCAAATTGCGTGGCCGATATGGCGCCGTTCCGGTAGAGTATATCGGCCCTCTCATACTCCTGTTTCACCTTTTTGAGCTCGGCCTCCTGGGCATTTACGTTTGCCCTTGCCTGCTCCACCTCCTGTGACCTGGACCCTGCTTTCAGTTCCTGGAGCTTTGTTGCGGCTTCATTCATAGCCGCCTTGTTCTGCGCCACCACTGCGGAAATCTCAGCATTGTCCAGTCTGGCGAGAAGATCGCCTTCTTTTACATCAGCGCCTTCATCAACAAGGAGCTGCACAACCCTTCCGGAGGTCTTAAAACCTATATTGGCCTCTGTCACTTCCACATTACCGGAAAGGCGCATGGAACCATCATCGCGGTCTTTTTTCAGGCCGATTATCAGATATATTACTATCCCTATGACAATAATGATCCCGGCTATGAGGATTTTTTTCTTCATTTCTGTGCCTCCTCGTCATACTCATCTTCTCCGACGGCCTTCTTGAAATAGGCAAAAGCGCTTTCTTTATCAAAAAACGCCTGGTAATAGTCCGTTTCTGTCCGCAAAAGCACTGTCCGGGCATCAATGACGTCTGTGTTCGTACCGGCGCCTGTTTCATACTTGAGCAGTTCCACCCGCAGGTTTTCTTTTGCGCTTTCAATGGCCCTCCGGGTAACCTCGATCCTTTCCTGCGCGTTGATGATACTCAGGTGCGCATCCCTGACCTCGCGGGTAATGGCAAGCTTGAGAGAACGCTCCTCCTCCTTTGCCTTCTCCAGTTCTACCCTCTCCTTGTTGATCTCAGACCGTATGAGACCGCCATCGAGAATAGGCATCGTCAGCCTCAGGCCGGCATTCCAGTTTTCTTTAAAGGCAAGTTCATGACCGGCATTGCCACCGTACTGGGCAGCAGCGAAAAGATCAGGCAGCCTCTTTCCCTGAGCTATTTTTACCCGCTCATCACCGATAAGTCTCTTTTTTGCAACAGCCTTATAATCAGCCCTCTGGGAAAAGGCCCTCTTCAAACTTTCTTCAAGAACAGGGCGCGTATCGACCCTTGTGTGTTCACCATCAATGGAGATCTCCGAATGCATTTCATCCATGCCCATGAGGCTCTTTAAAAGTTCATAGGTGCTCGCCAGAGAGTTCCTTGTGAGAAGTCTCTGCTCCATTGCATGAGAAAGCTCGACCTCTGTCTTGAGCAAGTCCAGTTGCGGTACGGTGCCTGTTTTGAGAAAAAGTTCCACATTCTTTTTATGTAATTCAAGCTGTTCTACTGACGCTTCATGGGCGAGGAGAAGCTTCTCTAACTGACCTATTTTATAATAGACATTCGTGAGGTTATAAATAAGTTCCTGTTTGCTCATTTTATAATTATCCTGGGCAATAGTCTTTCTTATCTCGGCGACATTAACCGCTCTGTAGAGCCGTCCGCCCCGAAAAAGAGGGAGTTTAAAAGAGACACCGGTGTCCCAGATGGTCCTCTCGAAGTCAGGAAAATCCGTTCCCGGACCAATGGGAGGCTTAAGAACAACTGGCGTCAGGGGAGTATCATACCGGTAGCGCGTAATACCGCTGCCAAAATCTATCCGGGGCATCCTATCAGCTTTTGCCGCATCAATTCCATATGTTTCACTTTCCACGGCCTTCCCGGCTATTCTGAGGTTCGGGTTGTGCTTGAGGGCATATTGGATGACTGCGGTAAGGTCATATCTGTTGTTCTTTGATGGAGCGGGAATATTTTCAACTGATACCGTTTGGGAACTTTTTTCCCTGAAAGCCTGATCGGATGAGTCCTTGGCATAAGAATTTTCAGGCAGCAATATAAGACAGAAGATTATCATCGGTCCGGCGATGAAGAGCAATTTCCCTGTTAATCTACTCAAAGCAGAACAATGCATTGCCTATCTCCTTTTCTTCGGTACTGCATAGGATTTAATTGCGTTCAGTGAAAAACTGGTGATGTGGTCGGCTATTACCTTCGTTTCACTCTTGGTGGACTTGTCGGCGGGAAATAGCTTTTCTCTTATAGGCTGCGCGTAAAAGAAGAAGAATGTCTGACCTATCACACTGCCGCAGCAGAGGCGGATTGTTTTTTCAGAGACCTGTTTTCCGAGGATCTCCCGTATGATTGCAGAAAGAGCGCCGAAGGTTGGCCGCACGATCTCGCCAACTATGACATCAAGCCCCTCTGTGGGTTCCATGAGTTCCCGTATAATCATCATTCTGAGCCAGGGAGATTCTCCCTCCCGGCATTCATGAATCCTCCTGATGAATTGCATGATGAAGGCCTTGAGACGTTCTTCCGGCGGGAAAGAAGTGTCAGATCCGGCGTCCAAGGGGTATTGTTCGAAAGCGATTGTCCGCAAATGTTCAATTGCGGCAAGGTAGAGACTCTTCTTGTCTCCGAAGTGGTAATTGATGGCGGCAATATTGACAGAAGCAAGCCTGCATATTTCACGCACCGTTGCATTGCGAAATCCCGATTCCGCAAATACCCTGCCTGCGACCTCGATAATACGCTTCTTGGTGTCAGAAAGAGTACTCTCCCGTTCTTTCATCGCGCTCCTTACTTAAACATTTGTTTTATACATATGTTTCATACAATTATTTAAAACACTTGTTTTAATATGTCAAGAAGTAAATTATCGGCTTTTATCAAAGAGATACTGCGAGCATCTCACAGATCGCTATCTCTTTTACTTGTGTTTGATGAATGTGCCGTTGCTGTATTCTTCAAAAGCGGTCTGCAATTCCTTTTGTGTGTTCATCACAATCGGGCCGTACCACGCGACAGGCTCACCAATTGGTTTCCCTGAAATGAGAAGAAAGCGGACAGGTTCATCTTCTGTTGAAACTACTATTTGTTCTCCTTCATGGAACAAGACAAGGGTCTCATTGGTTACAAAAGGATCACGTTGGATATCGAAATAGTTCCTTCCCTCCATCTCGTACGTGAAAGGGTTCTTTTCTTTGCAGAATGCCGCCCTACCCTCAATAACATACGTAAAGACTGTGTGTCCCGGTTTGGTCCGGTGGATATACTCCGTCTTTGCCGGAATGGTCACATCAAGATATTCCGGGTCAATGATTATGTCCCGCACAGGTCCCCGTGTCCCCTTGACATCGCCACAAATGACTCTGATCTTTACACCGTTATCGATGGATATCTCCGGTATCTGATCACTTTTCACTTCACGATAGCGCGGGTCCATCATCTTCTGCCCGGCCGGGAGATTGGCCCACAACTGGAATCCTCCCATGTGACCTGTTTGATCCCCCTTTGGCATTTCCTGATGGATGATACCGCTGCCGGCAGTCATCCACTGGATGTCTCCGGGGCTTATTACACCTTTGTTTCCCATGCTGTCCCCATGCTCAACACTTCCGCTCAGGACATACGTGATAGTCTCGATACCACGATGGGGATGCCAGGGAAAACCCTTGATATAATGCCATGGATCGTTTGAACGAAAATCATCGAGAAGCAGGAATGGATCGAATAATGGCGCTTCGCTGAAACCGAATGCCCGTTTCAGGTGGACACCGGCCCCCTCGATGGTAGGTTTACCCTTAATGACCTTCCGGATCTTTCTATTTTTCTCCATCTTGTGCTCCTCTTCTACCGGTCTATCAGCCAGGAAGTACTCTGTGATTTTCACCTTTCATTCATAAATATATAAGTTTAGTAATCAGTGCTGTCAATGCATGACAACTGAAAATAGTTTTGAAGATACCTTCTATCCGGTCATGTTGCGCACTGGCAACAATGAAACAAAACCTGTTTATCATGTATATCAATAGCCAAGATTGGTGCTTGCCAGAAGAAATCTTCCGGCTACTTAGTGAGAGTCCTGGTTGTCATCCAGCGCACGACGAATCGCCTGCGCCAGTTCCGGCTTGGCAACGGGTTTCATGAGGAGTTGTCTGATACCCGCCTCCATTGCAATCTCCGGTGAGACGGCATCGTTGTGGCCGGTGCAGAGGATAATGGGTAAGTCCAGTCTTATTCTGAGAAGCTCTCTGGCGATTTCAACCCCAGTCATGCCGGGCATGGTATGATCGGTAATCACAAGATCAAAGCGGGAAGGATCGGAAGAAAGGATGTTAAAGGCTTCTTTGCTGTTATTCACGGCGGTTACTGTATAGCCGAGCCGTTCAAGCACGACTTGACCCCATTTGATGAGCATCTCCTCATCGTCAATAAAGAGAATCCTCTCCGTACCCTTTGGGACCTGAATCGTGTCTGTCTCTTCCTTCTGAGCTTCGGCTTGTACTTTGGGGAAAAATACCCGGAAAGTAGAACCGATCCCAGGTGCACTTTCCACGGTAATGGTTCCTTGGAGGTCCTTCACGATCCCGTAGACAACAGCTAAGCCCATGCCGGTTCCTTTACCCACTTCCCGCGTGGTAAAGAAGGGTTCAAAGACCCGTTTCGTTACATCGGGTGTCATGCCAACGCCCGTATCTTTGACGGTAAGTTGTATATACTCTCCCTGCATGACATCCAGTCCCAATACGGGCGACTCAGGTGTGAAGTCGATATCCGAGAGGCTTACCTCCAATACTCCTCCTTTCTCCTGCATGGCAAGGGAGGCGTTAGTGGCGAGGTTCATAAGTATCTGGTGCACCTCCACCGGGGCGGCAAGGACGTGATCCCAACTTGTAGCAATATCAAGACTGATCTCTATTGTACTTGGAATGGAAGCCCTCAGGAACTGCACCGTCTCCTTGACGAGGGGAGACAAAGACAGGAGTGCTCTCTCATCATTGGTCTTCCTACTGAAGACGAGGATCTTCTTCACGAGGTCTTTCGCCCTCATTGCCGATTTGAGGACGTTCTGCAGGCTTCTCTGCACGTCAGGGCGGTCTGGAACATCTTCGATGGCCATCTCCGTGAATCCCAGGATGCCCGCAAGCATATTGTTGAAATCATGGGCTATGCCGCCTGCGAGGGTACCTATGGCTTCCATCTTCTGGGATTGGCGGAGTTGTTCTTCTGTTTTCTTATGCTGATCCACTTCATTTTGAAGCGTTTCGTAGGCTTCCTGCAACTGAATGGTTCTTTCCTGTACACGGACTTCGAGCTCATCGCGGGCCTCACGTAGAGCTTCTTCGGCGAGCTTGCTGTCAGTAATATCGGTATTGGTACCAAACCATTGAATGACCTGACCGGAGGCATCCTTGAGGGGCATAACCCGTGTTAGAAACAGGCGGAATTCGCCATCTGCGCCGCGCAACGGGAAAATCATGTCAAAAGGTAATCCGGTAACTATGGTGTCTTTCCATTTCTCCAGAACCTGGGGCAACACCTCCGGGTCATGAACACGTTGCCATCCCCACCCCTCCATCTCCTCGGGAGTGGTTCCCGTGTAATCGTACCAGCGCTGATTGTACCAAAAGATATAACCATCGCTCTTAGCAATCCAAGCGAGTTGCGGGATGGCGTTGGCCAAAGTACGGAAACGCTCCTCGCTCTCCTGTATTTTCTCCTCGGCGTGCTTGCGCTTGGTGATTTCACGTGCATAAATACGGGCAACCTTGAACTGAGGAATAAGTTGAATGGTCTCGCCAAAAATGTGATCCGATACAATGACCTCACGAAAAAGGGTCGATTCGCTTTGCCTGTTCAAATCTTTCAAGATCTCGCCCAGGTCTTCTGGTAAAAAGGCTTCAACTTCTCTTCCATTCATCCCGAGGTTTTCCAGAATTGTATGAGTAACCTGATTAACAAAAATAACTTCGCCGGACATGTCCACTTCTATGATCGGATTCGGATTTAATTGGGGGAAGGATGCAAGATGTTCTGTCACCTCTTGATTCTGCCTGTGCTCCAGTTCACCGGCTGCGCGCAGAGCAACCAGTTTCAGCACCGATTCAACCAGACGGGGATTCTCCATCTTTTTGCGCCCAATGACCGCGATCAGACCAATCGGTTCCCCTCTGGAACTCCACAGAGTGATGCCCGCATAACTCTCGGCGAGCATCTTCTGAAGTACTCGCATCCCGGGGATACAATTGTCGCACATTCTCGCGAAATCGGCAGATTGTCTTTCCCACCACATCGCCGCATGGGGTATCTTTCAGAGTATACTCTATATTATCCTCAAACTTTCCATCGAAGTAGACGGCAAGGGTCTCGGCGGCCAGCCTGTCTCCTACCAGCTTGTCAATGCAGACAAAATCCATCCCCAGGCGTTTGGCGAGATATCGAGCCAGCGATTCGAAGAAATCCTCACCGGAACTCACATGGCCATATCGTGCAAGAAACCCCTGAACATCATCTATAGCCTTACGCTCAGTAATGTCGGTAAGGATGGTGCGCATTATCCTTTGCCCGTTTGCGTCTATCTCGATGCTATCCAGGCGGGCATGGAACAGGGTACCATCATTCTTTTTGAGCACAAGTTCACAGGCCTTTGTTGTGGAAGACCCGATCACTTCCTGCCTGTGATGATAAAATACGTTCTGAAATTCCGATTCAATAAAACGATAAAACGGCGTACCAAGAAGAGATTTTCTTTCAATACCGAGAAGCCGTGCCGCGGTCAGGTTGAGTTCGGCAATCACACTCTTCTCATTGAGGCTGAGATAACCAACAGGGGCAAAGTCGTACAGATCGAGGTACTTGCCACGTAATTCTTCAGTCTCAAGCTGAGATTTCTGAATTTCTTCGTTCTGCATCTCCAGTTCGATCTGGTGTACCTCCAGTTCATGGATAAGCGGGGCTGGGTTGTGGTGAGGCTGCTCTTTGTTTGGTCTCTTAGAATGAAGCTTCTCTGCTTTTTGTCGAAGTACGCTCTTTTTTATTGACCGTGATGTGCCTTTCGGCATCGTACCTCCATGGCGTCGACTTTGAGAAGTTGAGACATGTAAGTTTATGAATGACTAAATGTTTTGTCAAGGCTGTCAACCTATTTGTTTTCAGCATAAACTGGTATATGTTGCTCATCTGCGAATAAATAATTATGAGAAAAACATCTTCAAAAAGCAAAGGCACCTTACTTCAAAGACCACTTACTCATCGCTTTGAGTTCTGCTCTGTATTTATCAGAACAACTAGGGCAGAGGCCGTGGGTAAACAGTGCGTCGGTATGCTTACTGAAATAGGTTTCCAACTGATCCCAGAAGCCCTCTTCATTCCGTATCTTCTTGCAGGATGCGCAGATTGGTATCAGACCTTTCAGTACCTTTATCTCTGTAAGGGCGATTTGAAGCTTCGAAACCATACCTTCCAGCTCTTTCTCTTTTTTCCTTAATCTGTCCTCAGCATCTTTGATCCGTTCGATTGAATGGACCCTGGCCACAAGCTCCTTGTTGGAAATGGGTTTAATAATATAGCCATCTGCCCCGGTATCGAGACCATCGGCCTGCAATTCGGAGGAAACATAGACGCCGGACGTAAGAATCACAAAGGTATCCTCCAAATCCGGAGAAGCCTTGATCTGCCTGCAGACCTCGATGCCGGACATATCGGGGAGCTTAACATCCAAGAGGACCAATGCGGGATGGTAGGCCATCGTCGCATCGAGGCATTCCCTCCCGGTCTTCGATTCCAAAACCTCATACCCGGCCCTTTGCAAAACTGTAGTCATCAGCAGAAGATTCTCAAGATCATCATCGGTTACCAATATCCGAAAATCTCGGCTCATTTGTTACTCCATTCCGATCTGCCGGCTGCCGCGATATCTATTTATATATTCCGCTCAGCTTCTTTAGCAAAACATGAAATTCCTCATGTTTGCCAATACCGATTCGTTCCTCTTCAATTTTCTCAAATCCATCAAATAATTCCTGCTGTCTTTTGCTTGACAAGTGGTTGTCTGCAATCACAAATAAGACGACATTCTCCTTTTCAATGTGACCCCTCATTAATGAAATATAGCCGTAAGCATTTTTTATGATGTTTTTGGCTGAAGATCCGTCTCCTTCCATATAAGCGGCATACACCTTACTCATAGTTTTGACATAGTTTCTGCCTATTTCATGTTCATGGAGCATGGCAGCAATAGGGCCTTCTTTAGGAACTCCCATGGCTATCAATGCAGGAAACAGCAAATCTTCCTCCTTTCCATGATGGCATGTATCTACAAAAACTTTTAAAAACTCAAGGATACCTTCGAAGTGTTCATGGTTCAGGCTGCCTGTTGACCCCAATTGTTGACACACCTGTTCCAAGATACTGAGCATGATCTTAATGCCCTCATGTTCGTCTCTCAACTGTTGTGTCGCTTTCATATCACATACCTTACCAATTACATACTTAAGACACCTCCGGCAAGGTTTCAAGGGGCATTGTATAGGGTACCGATTACGATTTTTAAGGCGGTATTGCCGGAAAAAATGGAGCGCCTCGACTTCAGGAAGACATCTGCGCTGTGATCCGTCGACCAAGGCTTGACGATAGCTGTGTCGTCAAGCCTGGAAGAATACCATAACAAAAGCTATGGATTGAAATACTGAAGATATCCCCAAATTGCTCACCAAATGAACAGATAACCCCTTTACAATGGGTTGTTTCATTCTTATTCTCAGATAGGGTTTTGTTTTGTAACGAACTTTATTGTATTTTTCGAAAGAATAAGGAGATACAAAGATGAAAACAAAAGTGGGTTTATGGATTGACCATAAGGAAGCTATTATCGTTACTCTTACAGGAAAAGAGGAAGAGGTTGGACTGATAGAATCGAAAGTTGAAAAACAGCTTCGTCGTTCCGGTGGTTCACCACTTAAAGGTCCTTTTGAAACACACCAGGTACCAGAACAGGACAGCCGCGAGAGAGCATACAAGAAGCATCTCAACACATATTATGATACCGTGATTGCTTCGATTCGCGATGCAGAATCTATTCTGATAATTGGTCCCGGGGAAGCTAAGGGTGAATTGAAAGAGCGCCTCGAAAAACAAAAACTCGGCGAACGTATTTTAGACATCGAAACCGCTGATCGGATGACGCGCAATCAAATTGCCGCGAAAGTTCGACAACGCTTTTCAGATAGCATGCTGCAAAAAGCGCCATCTAGTGTCTTAACAGGAGACCAGTCAGGGACGTAATCGACTCGTTTAAATCGTCGGTGCCCCCTAACCTTCAGACCAGTAGTCATGGAATACTCCTCGGCTATTGCCGGGACTTATTCCCGGCGTGAAGTGGCCAAAAACACATGATACATGGTATCAAGAAATCAGCAATTCGACACCTTTAATTCTAAGAACCTGACCCCGCCGCTTTCTTAGCAGTCAGTATCGCCTGATACCCGAGATCAATAGACTGTCCGAGGACATTGGCTGTCTGTATTGGATTATGAAAACCCATGCTGTTCTCGGCAGCGACAAAATCCCAATACCACTGTGCTTTGCGGATCAGTTCCCTGGCCTTCATCAGTTCCTGTTGGTTCGCCTTGGGAGAGGCGGCTGCCTTGCCTATTTCTTCATGTGCCCGTGCAACCGTATTACCGGCAATCCGCTGAAGCTGCCATATATCTTTCTGGACTGTCCTCACGCGGTCCTGCAACCATTGTGTGGTCTGTTCATGGCAGGGAAGACATGACTCCTTGGCGTGCCTCATGGGGCTCGTGATCCAGTGGGATGAATATTTCTTCCCATTCTCATGCATAGATGGCATATGACAATCAGCGCAGGAGACACCAGATTTTCCGTGAACGCCGTTACTCCATGTTTCAAACTCGGGGTGTTGCGCTTTAAGCATCTTTGCCTGTGAATCTGGATGAATCCAGTCCTGCCCGAATTTGAATGGTTTTCCTTCATAGTAAGCGAATACCTCTTCGGGGTGAAAACCCTTGTCCCAAGGAAAAGTCACCTTACTTGTTCCCGGCTCGAAGTAGTACTCAGCGTGACACTGCCCACAGACATAATTACGCATTTCCTCGCGGGACGCCTTTTTCACATCGGTTCCCCGTCTCTCCATGGCTTCAATGAATGCAGGGTTGGTGACGCGAAGGTTCATTGTTGCCGGATCATGACAGTTCGCGCAGGTAATGGAATGCTTTATCATCGGGAAAAGTTCGGCAATAGGAGTTTTCGCATATTTAGGACCTATATTCCGATATATATCGATAAGATTGGCTGATTTACAGGTCATACAAGCGCCGGGGCTCTGCGGAGTGATTCGCTTCGTCTGTCTGATATCGGTCAACGCGTATGGGTGACCGCGATCTTCTGTATAATCCTTGCTGAAGGCCATCCCCTTGAAGTTCATAAGGATTTCAGGTTGTTTTGTGGAGTGCTGGAAATTGACGCTTCCCCCGAACCCCGTTGGAGACGGAGCCATTTCAAGGTTCTTCAGATAGCTCTTGTACTGTAAAGGATACATCTTCCCCCAGACTGCCGGATCATACTCATCATGGGAGATTTTTGCACCCTCAACAGTATCCGATGGCTTTTGGGCAAGGGCCCATGCCACAACAATGAGCAGGCACGTGGCAATAACCACAGAATAAAGTGCAACGACCTTATTTTTTCCGGACATAGAGCATCCCTCCTTATTGTTGGCATATTTTTTCCTTGCAGGGAGATAGTTCCATTGGATTGATACATTTTCCGGCAAATAAGACCATTTTGCAACACAAATATATCCGGCCGGGTGATCATTCTATGATGTATATTCCATCTGGTTTGTAAGCTGATACATATTTGACTGAGAATTGGTATTATAACACAATTTCCATCCCTTCCCGGGCAAAGAAGATATCCGGGCCATCATCATCAGGCTGGCAGTAGATTTCTGCTAAACTATCCAGTTGGTCATCGGTGCGCGTGGGCTCATGATGAAAGAGTACCATCTTCTTGATATTATTCCTCTTTGCCAGAGCAATGGCCTCTTCTATAGAGGTGTGGCCCCACCCTATTTTGGATGACTCATATTCCTGAAGTGTGTACTGGGCATCGTAGACCAGCAAATCTGCCCCTGAAACAAATTTTTCCAGCTCAGCATTCTGTTCAAGGGCCACGGATTCACCTTCAACAGCCATCGCCTCATCATAGGAAGGGTCATCGGGATCGGTGCAGAAAAGGTTCTTGTAAGGCTCAGTATCAAAGGCAGTGCAGAAGGTCTTGCCCTGACACTCAAACCTGTAGCCAAGACACCGGATCGGATGATTGAGGTATGCGGTGGTAAGACTGATACCGTCACCAAGATCAAACTGCCCCCCCTTGAGATTGGCATAGGTGATCGTGGCTGCCAATTCAGCCTCCCTGACCGGAAAGTAACGATAGGTCATCTGACCGCCGACAACCGTCTCCAAAGTATCCGCTTCATGATTGACGGGCCCGAAGACCTGCAGGGTAGTTGAGGGAAGATAAATAGGTGTAAAAAATGGAAAACCCATGATGTGGTCCCAATGGGTATGCGAAAGATATATTGATGTCTTGATTGGCCCCCTGGGCAAATCGTGGGCCATCATGTAATTTCCCAACTCCCGGAGGCCTGAGCCTGCATCAATGATAATAAGTCGGTCATTCTCTGTAAAACGCAATTCAATACAGGCCGTGTTGCCGCCATATTTGACTGTCTGCCGGCCAGGACAGGGAATTGATCCCCTGACCCCCCAAAATTTTACCCTCATTTCGTCTCCTGTTCGGTAAGATGCAAGAAAACCTGGGCCTTTTCTATTTCACTGTTTACAATCGCCTGAAGCGGTTGTAAATCATCCCAATTCAATCCCATACCTTCCAGAATCCGATCCAATAAATCGCTTTCCGGGTATAGATCACCAGCCGAACCAATCTTGTGGATATTTGCATATACATTGGCCAGGGCCACCGTTGCCACCAGATCTCTATGCTCGTCCGGAGCCTGCTCAGGCGCATGGTGATGGGTGAGACCCTCAATAATGGCCGGACTCAGACGCCACTTCTCGCCAATCAAGCGCCCGGCCGTTCCATGGTCCACCCCGACCAGCAACTGCTCGGCATTGAGCAGGGGGCTTTGTTCCAATGCTGCCATTTGTAAGGCCAGTCCATAATTTTCGGAAAAACATGTGTTGAGTGGAATTTTACCCAAATCATGCAGCATGCCTGCCACGAAATACTCTTCACGTTCAATAGCCGGTATGTTTCGCACTGCCGCCATGGCCTTGGCTGTTACCCCAACACCAATAGAATGCGCCCAAAAGGCATCCATGGGCAGGGTTGTAAAGGATGATTTTTTGCCAAGGGCGCCAATAACCGCAGTGCTTAAGGCAAGATTCTTCACCGTATTCAACCCTAGCATAATAATAGCACGGGCCAACGATGAAATTTGATTGGGTAATGAATAGTAGGCAGAATTAATCAATTTCAAGACGTGTCCGGTCAAAACAGGGTCAAGAGAAATAATCCGATTCAGGTCATTGGCTGAAGTTTTCGGAGAATTACAGACTTCAAGAACCTTGGATACTGTGGTTGAAAGACTCGGCATCCGGTCAATAAATATTTGAATTTTTTGAATAAGAGGGTCTTGTCGGTCCATTAATTCCTCACAAATGATTCCTCATCCTCAAACGGCAGTATCAGGCACAATAGCCATCATATCAGACATTGGCAAAAAAACACAAAAGCTATTTACTCAGAATATCATGTACCCTTCGGCTATGCCAGTTTTTTTTAGACCTTGATATAACCCCATAACTTTAATAAGGTTATCCGGTTTTTACTGATAGGCATTTATTTTCCAGCCTTCGATAGGGCTTTCATTGTAACATCACCCTTCTTCTTTCAGTTCTATTGTCTCAACCTTTACCCTGGCAAGACCCTTTGAATAAAAACCCAGCTTCTTGGCAGCGCCCGCAGAGAGATCGATGATCCTGCTCCCTGATGCAGGGTTGTAGTCACTGGGAAATGGCCCACGATCATTGACCCTCACAATGAGAGAACGATTGTTCTCCAGATTGGTAACCTTGACATGCGTAGGAAGGGGCAGATACTTATGGGCTGCCGTTAAACCTTTGGGATCAAAAACCTCCCCATTGGCCGTCATACGCCCCTTGTTCTGCCGCAGTGTCTCATAGCCATACCATGAGGCCACACCTGTCTCCTCGTAGGACCGGGCCTGCTCGACGGACATGGGGTAATATTTCCTGCCCTTCACCGTATAAGGGGCATTCTTTACCCGGCCCTTGCGAATAGCCTCCTTTGGCGGCAAACCATCAATGTCCTCGATATCTTCGTTTGCAAAGGCCCATTCAAGTGGGGCTTTTACCACGGTGAAGGTCAGCGTTCCAACTTTATAAACGATCTTCGTTGTGCCGGCAGTGAGTTCGTAAGCTCCTTTTACGATATAATAGCTCCCCTTGACCGTCCCGGAGACCACTTTGTAGGGCGCTTTTATGGCCCAGCAACCCTCGAGGACCAGATAAACAACCGCAATAAACAAAATAAAAATAGATCTGGCCATAACCCTTTTTGAGAAAGATCGTCTCTCCTTACTCACGGCAGACCCTTTGAAGAGGGAAATTTATAAGTAAACGATAAGAATGCCTGTTTTATCGGAAAAAAACCATTTGAAAACATTATTATCAACGTAAATAGCGTAGCATATTCCTCTCCATAGTGAAACTATGGCACGGTGATGAGTTAATGAAAGTAAAGCTTATTCCGATAATACATTGAGGAAATAGCCGTTATAGAGGTCTTTTATGCTTTTATTAGAATGGAGCAATGACAAATTGGGTGTCAATGTCGAAATCATCGACAGTCAGCACAAGCGGATGGTCGGCATGATTAACGAACTGTACGATGCCATGAACTCCTATCGGGGAGAAACCATCTTAGGCAAACTCCTCATAAGGCTTGAACATTACACGCATTATCATTTTGATACCGAAGAACAGTATTTTAAGAAATATGAGTACCCGGAGTTTGCCGTCCACAAATCACAGCACGACCTGCTTCGGTCCCAGATAGCAGAACTGGAAGAAAGATACGAAAAGGGAGACAAGATGCTCTCTGTCAAGGTGATGGACCTTCTGAAAGACTGGCTCGCTGACCATATTATGAAATCAGATCGTAAATTCGGCTCTTTTCTTAACGAGAAAGCAATAAACCATCCCTAGTCAACGATGTCAGTTGCAAATACCGGAAAAAACATTGGACACGCTTCGATGCTGAAATCGGTTAAATGCCATCTTTCTGCTCTTCCTTGAGGGGTTATTTCCCATATTTCTCAATAATCTCATTTCTCCTGAAGCAATCAAAAAAGTGGTCGTTTACCATGCCCGTTGCCTGCATATGGGCATAACATATGGTAGAACCCATAAATTTAAAACCTCTCCTTTTCAAATCCTTGCTTAACGCGTCGGACTCTTTGCTTGTGGCGGGGTAATCCGATAATTGCCGTATCGTGTTTATTTTGGGTTTACCGCTGACAAAGCCCCATATATATGTTGAAAAGGCTCCATATTCTGCCTGAATTTCAAGAAACTTACGGGCGTTATTAACTGTTGCTGCAATTTTCAATCTGTTTCTTATTATCCCCGCATTCAGCATCAGTTCTTCAATCTTTGTCTGATCGAATCGAGCGATCTTTTCCGGTTCAAAATTTTCGAATGCTGCGCGGTAATTCTCTCTCTTTTTCAGGACTGTATACCAGCTCAAGCCTGCCTGGGCGGACTCCAGAGTCAGAAATTCAAATATCAACCTGTCGTCATGAACCGGAACACCCCATTCCTTGTCGTGATACTCAATATAATCGACTTTGCTCAAATCAACCCAGGGACAACGACACATGTCATTCTCACTTTTGTGTTCATTCATCAATACACCCGCTGTCGTTTTTACCAACTAATTTCAGCCCTCTTTCATCCGTTAGATAAACCATTAATCAGATTCCCGAAGGTATTGTATTATTGTTTTACCCACAATAGTGTTATCTCCAATACCAGCGAAGGCGGAACCCCCCGGACCATAGGCGAAGAGAGGAACCATGGCTGCGGTATGCCGATTTCCTGTAAATCGTGAATCGGTAATTTTCTTCTCTATAATGGAACCATCATAAACAGCAAAACCACCCGTCTCGTGATCAGCAGTTACGATAATGAGTGTCCGGGTTTCCTTTTTGGCAAAATCCAGACCAACACCAACGGCGTCATCGAAATCTACCATTTCAGAAATGAGATAATCCTGGTTATTCTTATGTGCCGCCAAATCAATCTGCGATCCTTCAACTATAAGAAAAAATCCTTTTTGGTTTTTGGAAAGGATGTCGATAGCTTTCCTGGTCATTTCGGTTAGTCGCGGTTGACGCTTGTTCGCCATGGGCAGGTCCTTGAAAGCAAATAATCCGGCTACTGAATCCACATCTCCAAGCGTATGAAATTCCTCCGCGGTTCGTATGACTTTCATACGCTTCTCAAGTTCTCCTATGAGATTCATTTCGTCGTTTCTTTTGCTGCCTTCTGTTGATTGTGGAAGGAAATAAGCCAATCCGCCGCCAAAAAGCACGTCAATACCGCTCACCGTGATCTGCTCGGCGATAATAGCTTCTTTCCGCCTGTTGTCCACATGAGCAACGAAAGCGGCAGGTGTGGCATCCGTGACTGAAGATGAAACAACCAGTCCTGCGGCTTTCTGTTTTTCTTTTGCATATTCAACAATAGTCTTAAGCGGTTCATTATTTTGAGAAACAGAAATCGCGCCATTGTATGCCTTGGAGCCGGTTGCCAGGGCCGTACCCGCCGCTGCGGAATCGGTGCCGAGGATTTTCAGTGAATGAGTAGTGAGCAGTCCGAGGATCTTGAATTGCTCCAGGTTGAGGTTCCCCTTCACTATTTTCCCTGCCGTTATATGAGATACCCCCATGCCGTCTCCGATGAAGAGCACAATGTTCTTCGGCCCGGCAGTCTCTCCGGCATAAACAGGAATTGCGCCAAAAAGCAGAATAATAGCCAGTAAGATAAACGCTACGTGATTCATCTTAATTCGTATGTTCATATTGCCTATCTCCAATATAACGAAAAGATTACCAACCCACGAAACGAGGTCCGGTGGACTAATCGTCGGGCATCCCCTTCCGCAACCTAAATTTGTAATTCTCAAACATCCGGAATTCAGTACTTGTAATCTCATCAAGCGACACATCAAGCGTGGCGATGTCTTCTGTTTGCGTGCCCTCCCATCGATCTATTAAATCCACATGGTAACCAGAAGAAAGCAGGCTTGTTATCGTGGAATATAGCTCCAAAGTGGCATCGATTTCATCTTGTCCTTCTTTATACCATTCTACAGGTTCTGAGAATCCGAGCTCTGTTGACATGAGATGACGAAAAGTACAACTACATCCAGATTTTGATCCGATATACCATTTATTCGGATAATCAAGGAGATCAACGCAAGAAACGGTTTTCAGATCAATTACTTTCTCAAACCGGACAAGTTCAGAGTTTCGTATACTCAACTCTTCTGAGCAATCGGTAGATATATAGACACTGTAACACACAATTCCAGATCCCAATTTATATACATAATACGGTAATTTCCGAAATAGTAGTATGTAAAGGGTATATTGTCAATTATAATGGTGTACTGAAAGAATACGCTTATTCACACAACATCGAGTAATAACGAAAAAGCGTATAGTAATGTACGGCTTGTAAATAATCCCGAATTTATTATTTTCCGGCATCGTCAGCCCGGATAAAGGCACAATTTGATTGGGCGCCTTCTGTTTTCTTTTGTACTTGAAACTAAATATGTTTATAATAACGTAATGCGTATACTTTGTCTTGACGTGGGAGATAAAAAGATCGGGGTTTCTCTATCGGACCCCACCCATAGTATCGCCCAGGGCCTCAAAGTATACAGGCGCATTTCCATAAAAAATGACATGAAGGAATTCAAAGGCATCGTTGAAGAATATGAGATATGCGAGATCGTGATCGGCCTCCCTAAAGATTTAAACGGTTCGCTGGGTAAAAAAGCCCAGGAGGTCATGGATTTCGCCGAAGAGATAAAGAAGGCCATCTCCGTACCGGTAACATACTGGGACGAGAGATTCAGCACCAACGAAGCCCACAGGATCTTCGACATGGCAGAAGTTACCCATAAAAAAAGGAGACCCTTTCTGGATGTTATGGCATCTCAGATTATACTCCAAGGATACCTCGATGCCCGCAAAAGGTAAGAGCAACAGAACAATTATTACTATTTCCGTCGTTATTTTTCTTATTTCGCAAACCCTTATCTTTGCAAGCATCCCCAGAGACACAAGCAGTTTTCCAATTTTTATTATTGTGAAAAACGGAACAAGTCTCTACAATATAGCCGACATGTTAAAAAAAGAAGGCCTCATCTATTCATCAAACCTATTCGTTCTCAGCTCCCTTTTGTATCGGGGAAAGCTGATGGCAGGCGAATATGAACTGAGAAAAGATATGTCGACACTGGAAATTGCAGGAAAGATGGGGCGACGGCATACGAAATATCTATGCCCTCAAGATCGTCGAAGGCCACAATATTTATACTATTGCCGATACCATTGCAGAGCATAAAATTATGGAAAGAGATGAGTTTCTTCGTCTCGCAAAAGATAAACACTTTTTGAGAAATGCCGGCATCATGTCCGATTCCCTTGAAGGTTATCTCGCGCCCGATACCTACTACTACAGCAAAGAAACCACACCTGAGGCATTTATTGAAAAGATTACTCAGCGGAGAATAAAATATTTCGAGAGAGAAGACGTTAAAAAGAAAATGGCCGGATTGAATCTTGATGTGAACAAAACCCTCGCATTGGCCTCGATGATAGAGAAAGAAGCGAAGGTAACCACTGAAAAGCCCCTCATATCGGCGGTCTTTCATAACAGGCTCTTAAAAGGAATGTCCTTTGACTGCGATCCTACCATTATATATGGGACAAAGGCATTCCATCGTCCCATCACAAAAACAGATCTCATCACCTATACACCTTATAATACATATACATTTAAAGGTTTTCCCAAAGGCCCTATATGCAATCCCGATAAGGGTTCCATTGAAGCTGCCCTCAATCCGGCGCATGTCGACTATCTTTACTTTGTATCCAGAAATGACGGTACACATGTCTTCTCAAGAGATATGGATGAACATAATAAATATGTAACAATGTACCAGAGAACGAAGACCACAAAAAAATAGTGAAGGAGGAATTTATGGCAAAAGATGTAGCAGTTATCGGTGTGGGCCAAAGTTCGTTCGTTCGAGGCTATGAAGGCTCGATCAGAGAACTTGCCTTCGAGGCTTTCAGGGAAGCCATGCAGGATGCCGGGATTGCCGCGAAAGACGTTGGCGCTTCCATATTCTGCTCTGCGCCGGAATATGACAAGCAGAGGTCTCCGGCTGGTGTTCTTGCAGAGTATCTGGGACTTATCCCTCAGCCGACTCTTTATGTTGAGTCAGTCTGTTCCGCAAGCAGCAGCGGTGTACGGGTAGCATACAGTATGATCAAAGCAGGTCTCCATGACGTTGTTGTCGTCTGTGGGTTCCAGAAAATGTCAGAGATTACCTCAGCCGAATCCCAGGAAAGAATGGGAAGAGGCGCCGACATTCAGTGGGAAGCCCCTTTCGGCACCATGATGCCCGCATATTATGCGCTCTACGCACAGGCCTACATGGCAAAGAACGGATTGACCCATGATGATCTCATGAACGTACGATTGAAATCGGCCACCTATGGCCAGACCAACGAAAGGGCCGTTTATCGTAAAGGCATCAAAGCCGCAGATTTCGACCCGAAGAATCCCGATGCCAAAATGGCAGGCGCTGTTGCATGGCCACTGAGAGTCGGTGATGCCTGTGCAAACGCAGACGGCAGTTCCTGCATCATCCTGGCAAACGCAGAGAAAGCAAAGGCATTTTCGAAGAAACCTGTATGGATCCTTGGTATAGGCGCCGCTTCCGAAGCAGTCAATATGGCGGCAAGACCAGACTTTGCAAAGGGCCTTAGTGTCGGTTACGGAGCCGCAGCACAGGCTTACAAGATGGCCGGCCTGACGGCAAAAGATATTAAAGTGGCCGAAGTACATGACTGCTTTACGATTGCCGAGATTATGGCGTACGAAGGTCTTGGATTCGCACCTATGGGCGACGGCAAACAGCTTATCCGTGAAAAAGCAACATACAAAGAAGGCCGGATTCCGGTCAACGTCGATGGAGGCCTTCTCTCCAAGGGGCATCCAATTGGCGCAACAGGTGGATCACAGATGCGTACAATCGTCCTTCAGCTCCGTAATGAAGCCGGTCCGATGCAGGTGCCCGGTGACCCGGATATCGGCTTGGTGCACAATGTAGGCGGCGTAGGACTTTACGGCAACGTTACAATCTTTGGGAGGTGACAAAATGGGTTTTGATAAATTCGGAAGAAAAAGCTTCACAGCAATAACAAAAACAGCAAAGTTTGTTGATTTACTTGGAGAAGGAAAGATTGAGGGCACGGTATGTAAAAAGTGCGGCGCAAAGTTTTTCCCGCCACGGGCAGATTGCTCTACCTGTCTATCAAATGAGATGGACTGGTTTGTAATGCCTGCAAAAGGCAAACTGGAAACCTTTACAACGGCATATTATGCACCCTTCGGCTTCGAAGCTGACCCCCCATACACAATGGGCGTTGTCGACTTCGGCGAAGGCTTAAAACTTTTTGCACGGCTCACAAAAGGGATAAAACCTGAAGAAGTTACCGTGGGTATGGATGTGACGATCAATCCGCTCAAATATGATGATGGCCAGATTTCCTTCGAAATAACAAAGGCATAAGGGCCCTCAGTCTCATCTAAAAAACATCTGAATTTCAACTACATAAGGCTGCCTTCGGGCAGCCTTATGTACATATACATTATTCCATTTCTAATTCAAAGCGCTATCTTCGTTGCCAGCGTCATCGTCTCCTCGACGTACTAAAATGTACGCCTCCGTCACCTCTTCCTTGGCGCTTCAATATCATCTTTGACTTAGAAATGGAATAAGATGCACAAAGTATCAAATTTCATTGTCATGCAATTTCTACTGCCTGTTTTCTTTTGCTAAAGGGCTGCAAGTATGCTAAATAGAGACAATTGGCCCTGAAGAACCCGATGAAGAAAGTGTAGAAAGCAATACGTCAACAGAAGGACAAGGTATCGCTATGATCGGAAAACCATTTATCCTGGAAATATTCAAAGCTGCTGCCATGCAGCGGTGGAATGACAAGATACGGCCTGTAGAACTGAAAGAACTTGACAAACAGGCACATAAAATGACTATCGCCTATTTCCTCGGTAAGTTCGAAGAACAGACACCAGGGTTCAACTGGCTTGAAATCATCGAAGGGGGGCTCTTCGAATTCCTCGAAAGACTCGTTATCACAGACCTTAAACCCCAGATATTCAATCGCATCAAAGAAGACAAAAACAAGTACAGGGAGCTTAATGCTTGGGTCTTTAAAAAACTGGAACCCATTATCACTCCTCTGGGAAATGATTTCATCGAACGATTTCAACATTACTTTACAAACACCGACAATACAATCAATAAACGGATTATCAATGCCGCCCACTTTTATGCCACACGATGGGAGTTCAATATTATCGAACGGGGAAACCCGAAGGGATATGAAATCCCCGCTATTAAGGAAGTTCTCCAGCAAAAGCAGGAGCGTTACTATGACTTAACGGGAATCCAGCAGCTTGCCCTTTATGAAAAATACCGGAACTTTATCGACCTCTGCGGACAACTCAGGTTTCAGTACCGGTGGGGTCATATCAATATGATTCCCCGTACTTCCGTTCTGGGTCATATGCTCATTGTGGCAATCCTCTCATACCTCTTTTCCCTTGACATCGGAGCGTCACCCAAAAGGTGCTTCAATAACTACTTTACCGGTCTCTTTCATGATCTTCCCGAAGTGCTCACGAGAGACATCATCTCACCGGTAAAACGTTCCATAGAAGGCCTCGACTCACTTATCAAGGCATACGAAAAGGAGCTTATGGAAAAAGAAGTTCTCAACCTTATTCCAGCGGAGTGGCACAATGAGATGCAAATGTTTACGGAAGACGAATTCAGCACTATTATTACCAAAGACAACAAAACAATCAAGACGGACTCGGATACAATATCGAGGGAATCAAATAATGACATCTTCAATCCCCGTGATGGTCAAGCGGTGAAGACTGTCGACGACCTTGCCGCCTATGTGGAAGCCTGGTGCTCTCTTGAGAATGGGGTCAAATCAGGGGACCTTACAGAGGCAAGAACATCCATCAGGGAAAAACACGCAAACAGTATTATTAATGGTGTCCATTTCAACAACCTCTTCAGTCAGTTTTAATTTATTCCAATTCGTTTACGTTTTATTCGGGTTTGCCTTCGAATAAAATCCCGTCAGGCAATTCGTCAGCATCCCCTGTGCGGGTGGGATAATATTCTGCAAGCAGCTTACCGGTTTCACCAATGGCATCAACGAGGGCATCGCATGCGTGGCCTTCTTTTATTCCCTGAGCAACCTGACGGGTAAGTTTATTGAGGGTAGTTTGTTTGATCTTTTCATGGATCCCCACATCTGCAAGGACCCAGACTTTATGCTCCAAAAGGGAAATGAAAAAAAGCACTCCGGTGTTTTGTTTTGTTTTATAGAGGCCTTTTTCATAAAATGCCTTAAGCGCCCTCTCTTTCACAGCTTTTTCTTTCCTTTTATTCCCGATACAATAGATTTTAAGGGCATGGAATTTCTTAAAGAGAAACCATGCAGGAAAAAAGAGGACAAACGTAAAGGGGATATACCACCATATGGAATCATGGAAAAAGAGGGTTGTGATAAAAAGAGCGGCAAAATTTCCAATGGTTATCCCACCAATAATTTCGGCTTCATGGTACTCACTGCTTTTATCAACGATCATGACAGCGATTTCACCGATAGTACCCGACTCGGCAAGAGCTGTTGCCTCCTTTATCCGTGTCTTTTCGGACTCTGTGAAATAATTTACAGCCCTTGAGTATGTCATATTACCAGTCTCCCGAGGCCCCGCCGCCGCCAAAGTCTCCGCCGCCGCCGCCAAAACCCCCCGAATCACCGCCGCCATCACCGAAACCTCCACTGCCGCCGAAACCGCCAGGCCAAAAGCCTCCGCCTCCTCCACGGCCTAAACCACCGAACAGAAGCGGGAGAAATATACCCATGACAAGACCGAGAAGACCGATCAAAACAATTGTAAGAAGAGAAAAACCCAGGAGAAATCCGATAAGGGGAAATCCGACAGCGCCTGCCGCACCACCCAGGACCCGTGAAACCCTTCCGAGGGCAATGAGCGCAATAGCGCCGAATATAATAATGACAGGGAGTGGTGTACCCTGCCTTTTCTTTGTTACGGCACGTTTTTCTTCAGCCTTGAATTCACCCCTTGTGGCATCAATGAGTCCCTGCGTGGCCGCGAGAAACCCACCGTCAAAATCGCCTTTTGCAAACCTGGGCTTGACGATACGATCAATGATCTGTCCTGAGACAAGATCGGTGAGCTTACCCTCAAGACCACGGCCAACCTCGATACGCATCTTTCGTTCCTGCTTTGCCACAAGGAAAATAACACCGTTATCCTTACCCTTCTGTCCGATCTTCCAGGCCTCTGCAACCTTTATGGAAAATCCCTCCAGGTCTTCTCCTTCCAGTGACTGGATAGTCAGGATAACTATCTGCGTTGAATCGCTTTGTTCAAAGGCCTTGAGGTCACCCTCAATTTTGGCGCGCATACCGGGGGACACCATATTTGCATAGTCGTTCACATGGTACTTGAGTGCAGGGACTTCTAATGCAAAAGCAGTGAATAGCGGATAGTGAATAGCAGACAGAAAAACCATAATGCAAAGCAGAATAAGTATGCCTGTATCCGCAAAGCACCTTCGGAGACAACAATATCCCTCTTCCTGAAACCGCTTTCGACTATTCACTATTCACCATTCACTATCGACTGCCTCTAAAATTTTACTGCCGGTGCTTTTTCTGCGCCTGCATCTGCTTTGAATGCTTCTTTCGGCTTCAGGTGAAGCAGGAGACTATTAGTCATGCTGTTCGGGAAGATCCTGATAGAGGTATTAAATTCCTGCACCGCCTTGTTGTAACGGGTACGGGCCACGTTGATCCTGTTCTCTGTCCCCTCAAGCTGGTTCTGAAGATCACGGAAATTCTGATTTGCTTTGAGATCGGGATATTTCTCGACAACCACCATGAGCCGCGACAATGCGCTCGACATCGACGATTGAGCCTGCTGAAATTTGGCCATTGCCTGAGGATCACCGATCATCTCTTTCGACACCTGGACGCTGCCTACCTTCGCTCTTGCTTCTGTTACCGCTTTCAAAGTATCGCCTTCATACTTTGCGTATGCCTTTACCGTTTCCACAAGATTGGGAACAAGATCATTTCTTCTCTGGTATGTTGCCTCAACATCTCCCCAGGCAGCCTTCACCGCCTCTTCATTGCTCTGCATAGTATTATAGCCGCAACCTGACATAGCGCTCACTGCAAAACATAATACTATAACCATTAACAACCGTTTCATTAAACCCTCCTGTTTCATTAGCAATAAACTTCTTACTTATCTTTATAATTTAACATCTTTGTTGAGCAAAAGAAAGTCCCCGGATAAACCGGACGGTCACAGAAGACCCCATATTGGCATTATTTGTTGACCGCAGTATGGGTACATGATAAAAACTTGCTAGTTTCCATCCGGAAACCGATCGTCACTCATCCTTTAAGTTTCCGGATGGGCGCTTGAATACAAAAAGGAGGACATCATGGATGATGATATAAAAAAAAGAACACAGGAAACGGCAAAAAAATTATGGACAGGCGGGATAAAAATGGACCCGCCGTATCTCACCTGGAAGGAATTTGACCGCGATCTCGCCAATGATCTTTCAATGTTTATCACCGGCAACCTCTATTCAAGGACCGTTCTCACCCTGCCGGAAAGACAGATGGCAGCCTGCGCCATGCTGGCCGCACTGGGAGCCGCCGACGAACTAAAGCTCCACGTCAACGCAGCTCTGAACGTCGGCTGTGACCCGAAAAAGCTTTCTGAGGTCTTTTTCCAACTCGCCCCCTACGGTGGCATGCCCCTCGTGAACAAAGCCCTCGAAGTCCTCCGCGACGTGCTCAAGGGAAGAGGAGAATGGGAAAGCTTTACAGCAAATAAGTAGGATTCATTTGCACTGAGTTTATGGACAGTGTCCGAACGACAGCGTGAAACAAGTCTTTGCAATGGTCGAGGAATATACGTTGCCTTCTGCTTCGCAAATAAACTGGTCGTGAAGTGCTCTGAGTTAACGATGGGATCAGCCAGAGCTGGATTTATCGGTGATTGACTGCATGTCTTTGTTATGCCATTCCTGAACGGATACTTTCCCTTCGTTATATTTGTGAATCAGCATTGAGATGAGAGATTGATAGGGGAGACCTTCCTCAATCGCTTTTGCCTGGATTTTCTTCAGATCTCGCTCGGTCATTCGGATGTTGATCCTTTTTTGTTTTGTCAGGCTATTGCGGGCATACTCCACGTACTGTTTCTTCTCTTTCTTGGTGAGATCGGAGACCCATTCTTCGGTCTCAAGCGATTTTGCCAATTCCATTTCTTCTTTATCGATGTATCGCACCCTTTTCATTTTCTGCCTCCCAAGTACTTCTTTGTTGCCTTGCTGTTTGGTATTATCGTTTTCAAGAACATTTTCTCATCATCTTCGACAAATGGTACTGAATATATGTAATCTTCAATCTTCACCAAGAACACTCGCTGATTGGGGTATTTATCGGGGTTCGGATGTTTCACGCGGTCAATCAGGTCACCGGAAACAATTGCCAGGACAACTTGCTCAAATGACACCCCACGTAGCTTCTTGAGTAGCTCATTCTTTTCATCGTTCCAATCATAGTATTTCATAAAGGTGTGCCTATTGTATTCTTCTTATAGAGTAGCCGAGTTTGATGCTTCTGTCAATCATTTTAAAGGCATAACGAATAAATCACCCGGAGCGTAACGATCGGGTGCGTTGATTTTGTTATAAGTTGTCTTTCCGTAGTTTTTGATTTGATATCTTTAAAACAAATTCATAAACAAACTTTTGTTCCTCTTGTGTAATATCATATTGTAGGAACTTCATTCCTCTACAATTTACCATAGCTAAAGGGTTTCTATTATTAATATATCGGGACATGTTGAGTTCACAAAGAACACCTAAAATATTTTCCCTGTTATTTATAATTAGTTCTTTGCTATGTGCCTTAACAAAACTTGTTAATACCTCTGAATGAGATCTTTTAATTTCTTGAATATCCTGACCAACGACCATAACAAGATAAGGATTTAATAATTCCGTAACATTAAGGCATATAATACCTTTAATGTTATTTGATTTATCGTTGTTAAATCTTTGCTTTAGCTGTGCGCTGGCATGTTTGACGCGATCTTTAAGGATCTTTTGAGAAGTTATTCTTTTACATTCAAAAAATACTTTCGTGCTACTAATATCTGCGATGGAGTTTGCAAGATATCCTTAATACACATGATATACGGCATGCAGTAATTGCTGATAATGGATATGATTACTGCAAGATGTGAAAGCTTAGCTCCGCGAAGCGCAAACACATTGCATACTCCTCAACTGTCGCCGGAACTTGTTCCCGGCTTTGAGTGGACGATGGCTTGAGCAAAAGCTCCAGATGTGGGTGGGGCTTGCAAGCCTTGCTGGCGCGGAGCTTAATAGCCCATATCTGGGCGAGAAGGGGAGACTCTGATAGCTTTGCTGTCAGAGGGGGCGACGCAAGCCCCGGTAATAGTGCAGCGCGTGACGCGGCATAACGCCGCAGATGGAGCTTTCGCTCAAGCCATCGTCCGGACACAAAACAAAAATAGCAGGTAAATTAGCAATTACATAATCCATTTCCCATCCAAAAAACAGTTGCATATTTTGGGGAATTTCAGGACAATAGAACATGCGGGGGCATTCATGAATACAGATTATTTCAGAAGAATATACCATCGGGTCCAGATGTATTCGTTTTTCTCAGAATGTGCGTTTCTCTTATAAGGACTGACAATGGACGAGAATGTGCTGAAATATCTTGGCATCCTGGAGCTTGGTGAGGACGCGACCATTAAAGAGGTGCACGCCGCCTATCACCGTTTAACTGAAGACATAAAAGACGGGTCGGTCTCGTGGGAAAGATCAAAAGAAATCACTGCGGCATACGAATACCTCATCATGCTTATGTCCCAGCCTGCGCAGGATGCCAAATCTGCCATTCCCCCTGAACAGAAACCAGTCAAGGAAGGTCCGGCCAAACCCGACATAGCGGGCGATCAAATCAACCTTGCACATTACGGCAGCGGTCAGACCATCCAGAAAGGCAAGGTCTATCTGTGGTCATTTGCCATACTCTTCGCCATTGTCAGCGCAGGAGTTTTTTTCTACTCTTCGGGATCATCCGTAAAGAAAACCTTCTCCAAACCAAAAGAAGGTGATACGGCAGGACTCATTAAAATGATCAAACCTTCCATCGTCACCATCCGGGTCGGAGAAAAAGGCACCGGATCGGGATTCGTGGTCAGCAAAGATGGTTATATCGTCACAAATGCCCATGTAATGAGGGACAAGAGCGCAGCAGCCACTTTCTCAGATGGATCCAGTACGGAAATAAAACTCGTCATGCTCGATGAAGAAAGGGACTTTGCTCTCGTGAAAGCAGTGAAACAAAAGGAATATCCCTTTCTTCAATTAGGCGACAGCAGCAGATGTTCCGAGGGTGATGCTGTTATCGCAGCAGGCGCCCCTTTCAGTCTTGAGTTCTCTTTTACAAAAGGAATCATCAGTTCTTCAAAGAGGTCTGCGCCTTTCCTGCAGGCCAGTCTCATCCAGACCGATGCAGCAATAAACCCCGGAAATAGCGGGGGTCCCCTTATTAACCACAACGGCGAAGTCATCGGCATCAACTTTCTGAAAGTTTCACAGGAGATAGCCCAGGGAATCGGCTTTGCCATTGCCATAAATGACGTAAAAACATACATCGAGAAAAAACAGCACATGACTGACGATGAGCTTGATCAAGCAATGACCCGGACAGTAAAGAAGCTTGGCGAGATGAACCTGTTGCCTGAGGGTGCAACGAACAGGTCAAAAGACAAGGCTATCGAGGCCCAATGGGAAAGGGAACGCAGGCGTAAGGCCCTTGTGGACTGTCTTGAGGTTGCAAACAATCATTATCAGGAAAACTGGAACGTTTATTGCAAAGAAGCCCGTGAAAAGGAGAGCTGTCCCGTGCCCTACCATGTAGCCGATTTCCTCGAACGCAGACGCACTCAAAACAGAAATGATTGTTACCGCTTCAATCCACAATAAGAATCCCGGATACTGTTCGCTCCTTTGGCAAATGCGTGAGCGGAACCGCGTAATCGGCATACTCAAATCATACTATCCTTATGGTAACCTACCAACTGCAAATTTTATGAAGATATCCGAACTACCATTACAATATCTGATTACCCCGGCACAGGTATATTGACAGAATCAACGCAAAAGCTGTAAACTTGGGTTGAACAACAAACGGGTACGGTCAAGCACAACAGCTTGAAATGTCAAGAAGTGTCTTTAGCAAGAGTTTTGACAAAAAAGGAGGGGCATGTGGTACGAAACCGGTCTTACTTATTGATTATCATTCTGTCAGTAGCATGGACACTCTTTTTGTATGGTTGGTCAGCCGCTGTTGAGCAGACGGCGCCTCAACCAAAAAACACAGCCTTAGAAAAAGCCCAACCACAATATCAGGAAAAAGTTAAAATAGAACGGCCGGACCTTGTTGTTGACAAATTCGAGGTTGCCACAGTTTTACCGGGAGAACCGAATGTCGATGGAGTCACCTATACGACAAAACGTCTTTACTTTGTGTGGTATGTGCGAAACCGGGGTAATGCGGTTTCAAACCCGACAATACTGAAGGTCTCTTGCACGAACGAACAACCAAGGTCATCGAGTCAATGCCCTCCCGGTCTCACCAGGGATTATGATATAGTAACGCTCTGGCCAAGACCGGATGAGATTTCGGGAACTCAGGTTGTCTGGAACTCTCCTTCCGTGCCGGCTCCCGAAAAGGGGGTAACATACAGATTTACAGCGCAGGTCAATCCCAAGAGAGATATCAAAGAGATCACCTACTCCAATAATGTGCTCAATACACATTATACGGAAGGCGAAATACAGCATCTGCTGGCGGCCGGCCAATTCCATGGCATTGTCGAAAAAGAAAAGAGCGCAAAACGTGTAGCTCTTCCTGATAGCTCGCCACTGGAAAAACCGAAACCGGCCATTCAACCGGGATCTGTAACACCCCTATCTCCAAAAATCACTATTCAAAACATTCTCATACAACCGGCGCCGGTAAAAGCCGCATCTTCCTTTGACCTCACAATCCAGTTCGTCAATACGGGAAATATGGTGGTGCATTCCGGAAAACAATACTCCCTTTCCTGCAAGGTCTTAAGCGGAGGCCCAAACTGTCCCTTGCCCTCAGGCACTTACACTATTAATCAGAATATAGAACCCAAGGCCATATTCCCGGCAAAATTTGCCGGAATTACCGGTCCGGCAGGCACATATGAGATGACAGCAAAACTCCTGCCTGAAGCCGCTGGTGATGTCCCACGAACTTTTCAGGTTACTATCGAACCAGGGGCTACCCCAACCCCACGGCCAAAGATACCTGGTAAACTGAATCCACCTGCCAAAGAACCGACGAAAACGAATCCCCTTACCAATAGAGGTGGCGGGCCAATCCTGAAATAGACTATGACAGAGTCGGTTATACCAATGAATAAACAGATGAAATGAGCAGAGTATCAAAGAGTGCCCGGTCCTCGACAGACTGGGCACAGCAGTCATTATATAGTCAATCGAGCCATCCCTCAAAATACGTCCGGTGGGCAGGACAGCGGCATTTCTTGTCCCAGGGCTCCGGGCATTCCCCGATCAATCGGACTTTTGCATCACCATCCTCTTTTGAAAGCGGTCCTCGTATGGAGATTTCGCCTTCACCCAGAAACCTGTCATGATAAACTTCAATGGTATAGACACCGCAGCTTTTGCAGAAATAATAGGTATCTGTGTTTTCGTCACCCATGACACTCCCGGAAATTGACGTCACCCGGGCACCCTCGTCTTTTTCAAGGTCCTTTCCGCACTTGCTGCACTGTACCATGGCTTCTTTCCTCTTTCGTTGGATTCAAAACAACAAGCGACCCATTACTTCATTGCCGATTCGAGGTGACGGGCAAGATCCAGCAGGGACAGCCATTCCTCAGGTAATATCTGTGCAAACCGCAGGATAACCACTCCACCGGGTCCCAGCATAATTTCAAAGTTACCATGAAAATCCGGCGAATTCCTATACTCTACGAGCATCGCCTTCATTGACTCATTGATGACTTTATGCGCTTCGGCAGGCTCTCGCGCACTGACGATGTAGCCCCGGGCAAATTCGGAGTCACCCATGTCAACTTGTCTGGACAGCAAAACGCTGTCCATCCCGGTCCTCGGCACAATGTCTACCTGTGTGACCATCCTGCGCAATTGTTCCGATTCGATCAGGCACGCCGATCCAAGTTTGTATTTACTGGCGCCACGCTCATTGTACCAGCAGCCAAACAGAAAGAAAGCCCTCTTTTCGGAGCCAACAGTCATGACGGTATTTACATCATACTTTTTTTCGGGAGACACCCTTTCGAGGATAGCTGATATTTTCGATAGCACTCCTGCTGTATCATTATTCTTGGCGCTGTATCCCCAGCCCTGAGCAAGGGCAAATTCCTTTTCCACCTTCTCATTTTTTTTATTGGAAAGTGAAGCGACAGTTGTCAAAAGGACCAGACCCAGAATGACCGCAAAGATAGTCAAGGGTATCTTCCAGGTCTTCCATATTGGGGAATTCCAGATAGAGAAACCACTGAAGTGATCATAGAGAAAGACAATAAACGTTGCACCAAGGAGTAGAACAAAAAACGCAATCAATATAACTAACAGTACACGCATATCAATATCTCCAGTGGCGTTGTTTATGAACTGCCCGCATCCAGAAGCCGGAGAAAAAAGAGCACGATACTCCCGATGGTGAAGATCGCCGCAAAAACGATACCAACCACATAGGCCATACTACGGCCAAGATGAGGTCGCATGAAGACCATACAATGCTCTGCATCGGAAGGTTTTTCTCCTTCCAGGCCCAGGATCTGAAATACATGACGGCCGGGGTTGGCAATTTCATAAATCCTCAACTCCATTCGCGCCTTCGTAAAACCCGTCGTTGTTGCTCTGAACAGGGCTGGACGGCTCTTCACCGTCATCCCGTCAGGTCCCAGAAGTGAGTACTCCAGTCCTGCAAAGCGTCTGCTCAACAACGGTCCCTCCATGCCGAGGACCACCCTGCCCGCTTCCGCAAACTCAATATCCTGCCGGTCGATAAGGGGAACACTGAAAAGCCTCGCCTGTCTTCCTGTTCGAACCACACCTGTAATGCATGTGATGAGTAATACAACAAAAAAGATAAATGCCGGAATCGATATCCAGATGCCGTTTCGATAGAGGAAAGAGAGGAAAGCCATGTTAACCTCGTCCTGTGGTGTGAGAGGGACCTCCTACGGCAATACGAGAGGGAATGATGCAACAGTGGGTCCCATTCCCTCTGAGATCACGAACACAGATCCGGCCCAGGTCAAACCGATAAAGCTACGCTTATCAGGATGATTCTCAAAGCCACAAATCATGCCCTTCAAAGAACCATCTTGTCACAGTTACTATCGCTACCACGACCCGTATTGGTTAGCTTCAACATTCACACGGAGAATAAGATCGTAACCCTCTGCGTTTCGTATGTGAGACTTCACCTCTACTCTCGGTACGGCAGTTTCTTTGGAGGCATAAAGTATTATACCATAGTCTGGTTTTCCTTGCCCTATCAGAGTAGTGTACTTCTGGGTAAGGTCAACCTCCCACGTGTCTCCCTGACTGGAATTTACCGGAACTGTTCCAGACAATGATGGCGGCAGGCCTTGAACATAACCGGGAAAATCAGGATTCGTATCAAGCAAGGCAACTCCGCCAAGACAGGGAGTGATGCCTGGGTCCGGTACTTTCCACTTACGTTTGATAATCAGTCTCGCCTGTTTAATAGTCCCTATTTTCTTATACCAATAAAGATCGCTATTGAACTTCACCAGGGAGCGTACTACGGCGTTATCATGTGTCCAGAGACCAGTTCCATCCAGATTGGGATAATGATTAATGCTGACCCCAACCATAGCATGATCCGGAGGGCCTTTCACACCTTCAGGAACATTAAAGCGTAGATAGCCCATACTCCATGCTAAAGAGTGCCAATTGCTATAAGTACAATACACCCAGCCACAATCAATTTGATAGATAGAGGCATATATATTTTTTTGCGGCATTTCAACCCACTTTCTTGGATACATAAGCCTGAAGGGTGCGCTCATGCTGGAACATTTCCCGTTGGAATTTGTCACTTTGACACGGTATGTTCCGTTCTGATAAGTACCCCCGAACTGTATATTCCAATCCCAATGCCAGTTGAGAACTCCTGTCGGACCCTCACTATCAAAACCTTGTGCCAGATCTGTTAATTCCATGACTTTTGCATTTCCAGCCTCATTCATCAGGTCAATACGAAAAACATCCGATAATGGACCATCAGCCAAAGCGCTGCATGTTGTATATGAGTTCCATTTGATAGGCACAGTATCACCGACAGCTCTATCGCCCACTGTGGGATTCGTTACTTTGAGGGTAGGAGGGCCTGCCGGAGTAGCCCCTTTAGCAATTTTGATGGGGCCGACGGTATCACTCTTAGCGCCATCCATGGTCTGGATACGTATTTTGTATAGCTTTTGCTCATCGGGTAGGGTCATGGGAACATCCCAGAGCTTTTCTCCCTTGTTCTCAAAATTCTCGGCAATGTTCTGGATGACTGTTGTCTCCTGATTGTCCAGGAGTTCAAGTTTCAGTTTTGCGTCATTGAGGTTCAGTGAATTCCAGGTAATCTTGTATTGAATTCCCTTGTGGAAACCGTCTGCCCTGCGGGGGTATGTCAGAGAAAGGGATTTAATTCCGAAGGGAATCTTTGAAAGCTCTTTTTTATCTGTGCTTAAGAGAGGAGTAGGTGCGCTCGGAGAAGCTGTAGATGCCATAAGGGTAAAGGGACCGTTACTCGCGTCGCTCATTGATGGAGCGTCGACGCCTTTAATGACGATCCAGTAATTGTTGCCAGGGGAAGCGGTTCCCGGAGTATTCATGGTGTAGCTTCCCACCTTCCAGGCGTATGTCTTATCTGACACCGCGACGAATGTTCTAATCGTTCCTATCCTGTTCTGAGAGTTTGTACCGCCACGATAGAGGCCGATGTCAACCAATCCTGTGACATTGGAACTGGTCCAAGTGATATTACGCGTACTCCCTATTACCCAGGATTCACCACCATTTGGAGCGCTAAGCGTTAAGGTAGCGAGCGGGGCTGGTGGTGATGGAGTGGCAGCTGGTTTGGGCGGAGGGGATGCAGGGGGACTGGCCGGGAGAGCTTTAACAGGTTTTTGTAATTGAGGCCCCGCATAGGATATAGCTCCGAAAAATATGAATGTTGTTAACGCAAGTAGCAGAAAACCTTTCCTCATAATAGCTCTCCTTTTAAATTGACCGAACCTGAAATCCATCTTTCTAAAGGCGTGTTGTACGTCTGTGTCCACTGAAGAAAAAAATAGTTTCTTTATAAAAGGAGTATATGAAAATGAATTTTATGTGTCAATAAAAAAGGGGTTGTGTCTCACGATACCTTTAAGAATACAAAAAGCTACCACCGGCAACGATTCCTGAAGGATCATCTATTGAGTTTTTTTACAATGATTATAAATCACCGGGGCAAGACTGAAGAGGGCGAGGAGGATGAAAGCGATGGTGATATTTATGGAAAATATATCTTTTGGCGATTGGATGGTGCTTAGCTGACTGCCCATAAAGGTGTAGACGATACAGCCCGGCAGGATACCCAAACAGGTGGTCCACAGGAAGGTCTTGAAGGGGACCTTTGTAAGACCAGCCAGTATATTGACGAGAAAGAAAGGGAATACGGGAATAAACCTGAGTGTAAGCAGATAATGTGATCCGTTTCTGGCAAATTCATTATTGAATTTAGAGAGCTGGCTTTCATATTTTGTCTGGAGCCAGTTCCCTATCAGATGGCGGGTAATAAAAAAGATACAGATTGCTCCTGTCGTTGCACCGGCATTATTCAGAATGACTCCCAGGGCCGTACCAAAAAGAAACCCCGAGGAGAGAGACAAGATGACCGCTCCCGGAATCGAAAGAGCAACGACAATTACATAGAGTACGACAAACCCTGCAAGAGACAACAGGTAATGTCCTCTTACATATTCCTGGAGCATCGCTTTGTGGGCCACCAGGTTTTCAAACGTGAGATAGCGATGGATGCCGGCAAGATATGCCAGAACAATTGCGGCAACCAACAGGGTTGCAAAAAAGATCTTTTTCATAGAGGTTTTCATCAATTCCTGCTATGTACCTTCCCTGCTCCAAAAAAGGTTCCCAGAATTCTCAGGAGAGGATTCCTCTTCAATTTATCTATGTAGCATAGTTTTGCCGGCTGTTTAATTACGTCCGAAAAAGTCGGATAGATATGTATCACTGAATCCAGCTTGTAGAAGGGAATACCCAGCGTTTTAATAACCTGAATCTCGTGGATCAAGTCCCCTGCCCTGCTCCCCAGAATGTGGGCTCCGAGGACCCTGTCTTTCTCATCGCAGATAATTTTACTCATTCCCATGTCATCTCCGTCGGTCTTTCCTCTGTCCGTATCTTTGTATGCCCATTTGTAAACCTTTATCTTGTCTCCGTGGACTTGACGTGCCTCATCCTCGGTAAGGCCGGCATGGGCCAGTTCCGGGTCAGTAAACATGCACCAGATATAGTGTTCATAGTTTGCGTGTTTTGTGATCGGCAGAAGCGCATTCTGGGTGGCTATCCGTGCCTGATATTCGGCCATGTGTGAAAACTGATAGGGTCCTGCGACATCTCCGCAGGCATATATATTGAGGGCCGTTGTCCTCAGCGTATCATCCACTTTGATCCCCTTTGCTGAATATTCCACGCCGGCATTTTCAAGGTCCAGCCCATCAGTATTCGTTTTCCTGCCAACAGCGACAAGGACACTCTGCGCCCTGATAAAAGCCGTCTTTTTCTCACGATCTTCAACAGCGAGGACAATATCGCCATCCTCCTGTGAAAACCTGACAGCCTTTGTCCCGGTAAGAATCCTGATGCCTTCTGCAACAATCTTCTCCGCAAGCATATCCCCAAGTTCCCTCTCCTCACGGACAAGTATGCGATCACCCATTTCCACAATAGTAATGGCGACACCAAGGCGGTTTAGTGCCTGGGCCAATTCTGTGCCGATAGGACCACCACCGAGGACAATCATCGATTGAGGTAATTCCTCCAGATCAAAGATGCCCTCATTCGTCAGGTAAGGAATTGTGTGGATTCCTTCAATTGGCGGGATGAATGCTGACGAACCGGTGCAGAGAACAAAACGCTTGGCCGAAAGGACTTTGCCGTTTATTTCGATATGATGGTTATCCTTAAAAAAAGGACTGCCGATGATCACATTGATGCCTTTTGCTTCAAAAACCTCTGGTCGTTCTCCTTCATAGACCCCGTTGACAACATCCCGGACGTGGGCCATGGCATGGGTGGGATCCAGGAGTACCTCTGATTGCGCAGTAAATCCCATATTCATGCGCCCGGCTTCTTTCGCGTAGTGATAGAGGTTTGCCGACTTGATGAGGGCCTTGCTGGGCACACAGCCATAACGGGTACACTCACCGCCAAGGGTCCTTTTTTCAATGAGGGCGACCTTCTTCCCAAACCCTTTTGCAAGCAACGATGAGACAATCCCCGCCCCACCGCCGCCGATAACAATAAGGTCATAGTCAAATTGGCTCATAGCAATTCTCCTTTCTTTTCCTGGAGATACCTCATTGTTGCCGATTCTGCAAAATCTGTGTTTATGTTCTTAACAAAAAAGATCCGTAAATCGTTGAGGGTATCTATATCTCTCAGCATCGGGAGAATTTTAATCTGATACTTTTTTTCGCTGAGGACCTCCGTTGTCTTCTGAAAAACTTGCGCGGTGCTCCAGGGAATCCCCTCAAATGTGGATGGCAGAAAAGTCTCCCCCCGAAAACCGATGAGGTAATACCCCCCATCAACAGATGGCCCGATCACCACATCATGACTCCTAAGCGACAGAAAAGCTTCATCAATAAAGGAACAGGGAAGGTCCGGGGTATCGCTGCCGATGAGCACCGCCGATTGAAAACCCTGAGAGAAGGCTTCACGGAAGGCGTTCATCATCCTCTCACCCAGGTCATCTCCCCGCTGGGGCGTAAGATGGTAGGGACTCCCCAGCCATTCATTGATCTTTGCTTCTGCGTCAGGAGGATAAAAGGATACCAGCAAGGGGTATTTCCCCTTTTCCAGCATCTGCATGAGATCGCTCACAAAGGCCTTATAGAGGGCGAGAACAGGGATCTCACCGAGAGAAGCTGCGAGGCGTGTTTTCACTGCGCCTTTCTCCGGGGCCCTTACAAAGATAATAACACAACCGTTATTATTTGCCATTTTTAAAAACTTCGATGAAGTCGACATAGGATATGGACTTTTCTCCTGTATTATCGGAGTCATTCATAATACCCAGACTGGCTATGGGGGGAGGATCGCTGCCAAAAGCTTTCCTGTAATCCTCTACAATACTGATCTCTTCATCCTGCCATGTGCCTGTTTTTTTGCCACCCTTTTCAAGGGTAATGAGCTTTGCCCTCTCCGTATAGGGACTCGTAATAATAGTCTTCTGGTCGTCACGGCTTGCCCAGATATAGTTCAGGGTGCTGTGAGGGGGATACTCACCATATATCTTTTTCGCCAGACCATATTTCATCTTCTCCAAGCCCCCTGCTTGATCGGGATCATATTTAAAAACAATATAAATACGTATAGGGTAATCATCACCGGATTTCTTTTCCGGGTCACCCGTCAGGTAGACGCTGTCCACCCTCCACCGCCATCGCGCCTTCGGATATTCATAGACGTTAAACTCTTCTTTGTAAATAAGGGCCGATGCCGACGCGTTGCTTTCAGCCTTTAGAAAACTTTCACCATCTTTTGCTTCGATGCTGTATTTTGTGTGTGCAGAAATCTTGGGAAAATTGAGGGGGCGCCATTTTTCAAGGTTCTTAAAATCTTCCCGAAAGAATACCTGCCGCTCCTGGGAAAATCCATTAACAACAAAGACTAAAAACATTAGGCAAGCTGCAATACAATATCGGTACGCGCTAAGCCATCTCAACATATATCATTCCTCTATCATTGATAATTATTTTATGAATAGTATAATGCCCCTGAAAGCTTTTGTGAAGCCCTTTGCGGAGAAAATAGAGTTTCGGGATAAAACTTTTATCAGTTCATATGCAAGCAGGGATTTGTTTTTTAACCATGCCGGTAGTATTTTACCAGTCGCTGTGGAGAGACGCTGCAGTAATAGAGTATCTGAATGAACCAGTTACGCAGGGTACAGCGGACAACCCCTTCCTGCTCCCATCTGCGGGGAGATGTCATGACCGTTTTGTTGATGATGAAAATCTTATCGCCTCTCTTTTTTATCCTTCTCATTATCTCAACATCTTCCATAAGGGGAATTTCATCATAGCCGCCTATCTCGTTGAAGTAATCCCTCTTTATAAAGATGGCCTGATCACCAAATGGTATCCTGCTTACTCTTGAACGAAAAGAGGCAATGTGTTCAATGATGCGGAAGATAAGCCTCCGTGATTTGATGCCAAGGTTAAATGCCCCAGCGACAATGTCATTCTTTCTTATGGATGAAGTTATCAGTTTCAGCGCCTCGCGGGGAAGTTCTGTATCGGCATGGAGAAAAATGAGAACATCTCCCCAGGCTTCCCGTGCACCTTCATTCATCTGTCTTCCACGGCCCCTTGCTGATCTGACCCTCACTACATCGGCGCTTTTTTCTATGACGCCTATCGTCGTACCCTCAGGATCGCCATCAACAACAATGATTTGTGGTTTCTCATCATACTCAAGGTCCCCTATGCGGGCCACGAGACTATTGATGGTGGCGGCCTCATGTAAAACCGGGATAATGATGGATATCTTCAGAATTTTCTCCTTGAAGTGAAAGGTAACGCGATAAGGCGAGGCAAAGAAAGACCTTTGGGATCTCTGAAATTAGCAAGACCGATTACCATATTGTCATGTCCTTCCTTTGGCTGACTCAGGTATGTCCCGAAGAGCCGGTCCCACCAGGGAAAGCTGAAACCGAAGTTGCTGTCATGTTCACGAATAATTACCGAATGATGGACACGGTGCATGTCAGGCGTTACAAGAATGAAACGTAACACCCTGTCTATCTTTACATTGATAAAAACATTGCCATGGTTGAACATGGATGTGGCATTGAGAATAATCTCAAAAATGAGGAAAGACCAGGCCGGGGTCCCTATGAAGAGAATAACCCCTACTTTAATAAGAAAAGAAAGCACGATTTCGATGGGGTGAAATCTGGCCCCTGTCGTGACATCAATATCAAGATCTGTGTGATGCATCCCATGTATGTACCAGAGAATACGGACCTTATGAAAAAGGAGGTGTTGAAAATATATCGTGAGATCAAGGAACACTATGGAGAACAATCCTGCGGTAAAAGATGACACCTGGAAATAACCCATAATCCCCCAGCCTCTCTCTTCCCCAATAACTGCCAGCGCTGCCGCCGAAAGAGGAAACAGGAACCGGGCAATGATGCTATTGAGGGTGGTGAGAAGAAGATTATTCATCCACCGGAACGTCTTCGGCGCACGAAGTACGCGCCGTGGAGCAATCATCTCCCAAATCGCCATAAACAACAGTATGCCGAAAAAACTGCTGAGTCTTATAGTAAGCTGATGATCAATAATGAATGTGCTCATGGGAGAAAATAGATCCATTCAAGAGAGTATACAGGATAATCCTTTTACTGTGAAGGCGGTTTTGCGGAATTCATCTTCAATAACAAACGATATTTATGGTATGCTATAGCCATATGACACCATTTGACGAAAAAATTATGGACGAAAGAGGGGTAAGACTTCAGGCCCGGGAGATCAGCACCGTACAGGTCAATGTAGGCTACCGGTGTAATCAGGCCTGCAAACACTGCCACATTGGAGCCCACCCGGACAGACAGGAAACCATGAGCAAAAAAATAATGGATATGGTTCTTTCTATCATGAAAAAACATGATTTAAGGCATCTGGATATTACCGGCGGCGCGCCGGAATTGAATCCCCATTTTAAATATTTCGTGGAGGCCGCGGCAGGGGCCGATATTCGGGTCACTGTCAGGACCAACCTGACGGTCTTCTTTGAAACCGGCATGGCTGGTTTACCGGAATTCTACCGCAACAATCATGTTGAAATTATTGCATCCCTTCCCTGTTACACTCAATCCAACGTCGACAGTCTTCGGGGAGACAAGGTTTTTGAAAAGAGTATAGCGTCCATAGGGGCCCTCAATGCTCTGGGTTACAGCAATGACCCCGGTCTCATCCTGGACCTTGTCTATAATCCGGGTCATGCCTTTTTACCGGGAGACCAGGAAACACTTAATGTCGTTTATAAAAATGAGTTGCAAAAACAATTCGGCATTACTTTTAACCGTCTTCTTGTACTTGCGAACATGCCTATCGGGAGGTTCAAGGAGAACCTCTGTAGCGGTGACGAGCTCTCCCGGTATATGGACACAGCGCAAACAGCTTTTAACCCCTCTACCATCGAGGGACTCATGTGCCGTAGTCTTCTCAATGTCGGATGGGACGGGGCGCTCTATGACTGTGATTTTAATCAGGCGCTTGGTATCTCTATGAAAAAGGAGAACCCGCAGCATATCATGGATTTTCACCTTACAGCCCTTCAACACCGGTTCATCGCAACCGGCGATCATTGTTATATATGTACTGCCGGACAGGGCTCGTCCTGTACGGGCTCGCTTACATGACAGGCAGTCTGCCTGTTAATATAATTCCATTTCTAAATCAAGGCGCTATCTTTGTTGGCAGCGTCGTCGCAAATCCTCACGTACATATTGTACGCTCCGGTTTCCTCCTCCTTGCCGCCTCAATATCACTCTTGATATAAAAATGGAATAAATGGTTCCCCGACGATAATCACATCTTTTTTGCCACACTATTTTCCGGTTTTAATACCTGATAAAAATAAACAGAGCCACTTTGGTATTTAAGTAATTGCACCATACTTCGATAATCATATTTAGAACAGATTCGCCTACAGGGCGAACAGTGAAAACATCATGGGAGGTTGTAACAATGAAAAAAGTTATCTTTAGTATGGCGATTGCGGTAATGGTTATCTTTGGCGCCGTCAATCTCGCGCAGGCTGCAACAGCAGATGAGGCAAAAGCCTTTGGGGAAAAAGCAGCAGCATACGCAAAAGCAAATGGTAAAGAAAAAGCATTGGCAGAGTTTAACAATCCCAAAGGGCAGTTTGTTAAGGGCGATCTCTATATTTTTGCCAATAACTGGGAGGGTATATGTCTGGCAAACGGAGGAAACCCAAAAATCGTGGGACAGAACCATCTGGGGTTGAAGGACGCTAATGACAAATATTTTATGAAAGAATTTATTGATGTGGCAAAGACAAAGGGCAGCGGATGGGTCAATTACTCCTGGACCAACCCGATCACCAAGAAAATACAACCTAAAACCACCTGGATCCAGAGGGTGGAAGGCGCTGACTGGTTTGTTGGCTGCGGAGTATATAAATAACGTTAATATGACACCCGGATAAGCAAATAAAGATCCGGGTGTCATATTATATCTAATTTCCCTACTGGAGGGTTTTCGATGAAGGCATGGCTTAGCAATCTGAAGATGACAAAAAAACTACTGGTTTCTCCTTTTACCGCAATCCTGTTTCTTCTTATTTTCGGGATTGTCTCCTACGTCGGTTTCTTCCGGCAAAAGGGGGCCCTCGACGATATATACAACATCAGGTTTAAGAACTACCAAACAACTACAGACGCCATCACAAGCCTCAAGGAAATCCACGGGAACTTCTATAAGATTCTTAATTGGGTAGGATCCAACTACGATCAAAAGAAAATCGATACTTTCACGGAACAACAGTTCACGGGTCTTAAGAAAGTAGCTACCGAATTAGAGAGAGAAGCTAAATCCGCCAAACTGACAAAAGATGAAAAAAATTATTTTCAAGCGATGATAGAACAGCTGGGTAAATACCAGGACTCAGTCAAACTGATAGTCGGGCTGGATCAGTCTACAGCATCCATGATGATAACTCAGGCTGACGATCTGTTTCAGGGCATTAATAAAAACAGCACAGAATTGCTGGCCCTTGAGAATAAATTGAGCAAGGAACAGTATGATTCTTCAAAGAAGACTTTTACTATGGTCCTCGGCATTTCTGCCGTGGTTTTTCTTTTAGCCATGATACTCCCTTTTGGAGTCAGTCTCCTCATGAAAACCATTATCCTGGCCCCCATAAATAAAACTGTAGAGGTCATTGAAAGTGTTGCGCAGGGAGATCTTACAAAACGTATTGACGTTACATCCCGGGATGAAATCGGAGAGATGGCTATTCACTTCAACACCCTAACGGAAAAGCTTCATAGTGCCATCACCCAAGTGGCAAGAAGCAGCAGTGATGTTTCGTCTGCCGCCACCAATCTCGACACCGCCGCAGAACATATGGCAACTGGTGTAGAAGAAGCCGCAATGCAGGTCAATTCGGTAGCGGCAGCCAGTGAGGAAATGAGTAAAACCACCTCGGAGATAGCCCACAATTGTGTCATGGCGGTCAAAAGCTCCGAAAAGGCCAACACCTCTGCCAATACAGGAGAGACGATTATTCAGGAAACCATCCAGGTCATGAACCGTATCAACGACCGAGTAATAGAATCGGCAGAGATCATCAGGAGTCTCGGCGTCCGCTCTGATCAGATAGGCGAGATCGTCGGTCTCATCAATGATGTAGCTGACCAGACAAACCTCCTTGCCTTAAATGCAGCTATTGAAGCGGCCCGTGCAGGTGAACACGGAAGAGGATTCGCCGTAGTTGCCGATGAAGTGCGGAAGCTCGCCGAGAGAACGAGCGATGCCACAAAGGAGATCAGGGAAACGATACAGTCTATGCAGGCCGAAACAAAGAAGGCTGTTGTCTCTATGGAAGAAAATGTCAGCGATGTGGGACAAGGTACAGCAGAAGCAGCAAAATCAGGTGATGCGCTTAAGGACATTCTTCACCAGATCAACACGGTTACCTCGGAGATTAACCAGATTGCCGTCGCTTCAGAAGAGGAAACAGCAACAACAAATGAAATAGCCTCCAGTATTCAGGAAATTTCTCAGGTAATGCAGGAAACAGCAAAGAGGATCCAGGAGAACGCAGAGGCATCGGCGCAACTCTCTAATCTGTCAAAAACCCTGCAGGGACTGGTAGGACAGTTCAGATTGTAGCATAAGGAAATTTATCATGTTGACAAAGGCAGATAATACTCTTTATACTATTACCATAATGAAAACAGCTACAGAAATCCAGAGAAAATCAAATTGTGGCTTCTGGTTTTACTACGTATACGTGCGCCTATGATATTTGCCCCCATGAGGGGACAAAGGGCCATAGGTGCAAAATACCTATGGCCCTTTTTTTATTTTAAAATGAAGGATGGTACAAGATGAAAAATATAAAGTTATCGGCATTGCAGGAAAAAGGAAAAACAGTCGTTCATGTCGGTCACGTGCAGGTTGGTAGGGGGTTCTGCATCATTGCCGGTCCCTGTTCTGTAGAAAACGAAAGACAAACGATAGCGACTGCAGAGGCCGTAAAAGAAGGCGGCGCCAATATGCTTCGGGGCGGGGCTTTCAAACCGAGGACTTCCCCATACGCCTTTCAGGGTCTGGGGTTGAAAGGGCTCAAAATATTAAAAAAGGCACGTGAAGAAACGGGCTTACCCATTGTAACGGAAGTGATAGATACAAGAGACGTGCCATGGGTCGCTGAATACGCCGATGTGCTTCAGATAGGCGCCCGTAATATGCAGAACTTTTCGCTCCTGAAAGAAGTGGGCAAAACACAAAAACCGGTCCTTCTGAAAAGGGGCATGAACAGCACTATTGAAGAATGGCTCAATTGTGCTGAGTATATCCTTGATGGAGGCAATCCTGATGTAATCCTCTGCGAAAGGGGAATACGGACCTTTGAAACCTACACGCGCAACACCCTTGATATCAGTGCCGTCCCGGCGCTGAAGGAGCTGACCCATCTCCCGGTGATCGTCGATCCATCTCATGCCTGCGGACGTGTAAGCCTCATACCATCGCTGAGCCTCGCCGCCGTGGCATCGGGCGCAGATGGCCTCATGGTTGAGGTCCACGTAAACCCATCAGAAGCGATATGCGACAAAGAACAGGCTTTAACACCTGCACAATTCGGGGCTATGATGGAAAAAATACGCCTGCTCCATCAATTTGTATCGGATTTGTTATGAAACCTATTGATCTGAGCAGCACTGGAAATACCTGTAAAATATACCCGGGGACGTCCTTCGACAGACTGAAGGAATTCTGCGTCCCTGATAATACGGTCATTATATCTGATAAAAATATCCGCAATCTCCATGGTGATAAACTGTCACCCTACAGGACCATTGAAATAGAACCCGGAGAAGAACACAAGACCCTGGAAACCGTGAATGCCGTCTATGAACAGCTTCTTGCGTTAGAGACAGACCGCTCCACAACCATCGTCGGTGTGGGAGGCGGAATTGTCTGTGATATTGCCGGTTTTGCAGCATCTACATATCTCAGGGGTCTTCCCTTCGGTTTTGCGCCGACCACCCTTCTTGCTCAGGTGGACGCTGGTGTGGGAGGAAAAAACGGCGTCAATTATCTTGGCTATAAAAATCTCATAGGTACTTTCAATCAACCGGAATTTGTGCTCTGTGATTTCAGTTTTCTTAAGACCCTTCCCTACGATGAACTAAAAAATGGCATCGCCGAGATCGTCAAGTCAGCCCTCATCAGCGACAGGACTCTCTTTGAATTTATTGCAATAAATCATAAAGGAATCATTTCGCTCGACAGTAATGTTATTGAACAGGATCATCGGAGATACCCTCACGATAAAAACCGACATTGTCTCCCGTGATGAGAAGGAATCGGGCGAAAGAAGAAAGCTCAATTTCGGTCACACTGTCGGTCATGCCATTGAGAAGACCAGCGGCCTCCGGCATGGTGAAGCCATCAGCATCGGTATGGTCATTGCCGCGAAGCTCTCGGAAATGAGAGGGATCCTTGCGCGAGAGGACGTCTTGAAGATTGAATCAGTCCTTAAATCCTTTCATCTTCCCACAGAGATTGAGGGCAACAGAGACGCCATCATGGATGCCATCAGGAAAGACAAAAAAAGGGAAGGATCTGATATCCATTTTGTGCTTCTCGATGGTATTGGAAGTGGCATTATTGAAACAATCGGGATCGCCGAGCTTGAGGAGGCCATTTTTTGATTTGTGTCAGCATTCAGGAACCAACGGCTGAAGCATGTCTCCATGCACTGAAAAGTCTTGCATTTGCAGAAGTACGGATCGATGCCATGAATGCAACCGTAGAGGATATAACTAAGATCTTTTCTCAGCCTTTGAGGCTCATTGCCACCTTCAGACCCGAAGCATCTGCGGCTCATGACGCAAATGTGCGAAAACAGTTCCTCCTGGCCGCCATAGACGCCGGAGCAAGCTACGTCGATATCGAAGTGGAGTCCGACGAAGCCTATCGGAGAGAAATTATCGAAAGGGCCAGATTAAAAGATTGTAAAGTCATTATCTCCTTTCATGATTTTTATAAAACTCCTGAAGCAGAGGAACTTGTCGGGATTGTATCCCGTTGCTTCAGTGAGGGGGCGGATATAGCAAAGATTGCCTGTAAGGTCAATTTTGCAAGGGACAACGTACGGCTCCTGAACATCCTTGACAGGGACGATTTTCAGAACAGGACTATAGTTGTTGGTATGGGAACTCAAGGCAGGATAACACGGGTCGCGGCGCCTTTGCTGGGCAGTCCCTTTACCTTTGCCCCGCTTTCGGACGAAAAGAAGACCGCCGAAGGACAGATCGAGAAAGATAATCTGGAGTTTATTCTAAAGGTGTTGAAAGATGAGTAACACAAAGCTCTTTGCCGTGGCAGGCAATCCGATCCTCCACAGTAAAAGTCCCGATATGTTCCAGGCCGCTTTCAGGGCATGTTCAATTGATGCCCTCTATCTGCGCTTTGCTCCTTCAAAAACAGAGGAGATAGTGGAAACAGCAAAGAGCATGGATATCTCCGGCTTTAATATCACGTCCCCTCACAAAGAAGAGGTGCTGCCCTTTCTCGACGATATTGATGAAGCGGCGCGGAAATCAGGCGCTGTCAACACCATCGTCCTCTATAAGGGTAAGCTTAAAGGCTTTAATACCGATATTGAAGGCGTCAAAAAGGCTCTTCTCGTCCATGGCGGCGCCATAAGCGGGAAAAAGGCCGTCGTACTGGGCGCTGGAGGCGCTGCAAAAGCCGCTGTCTTTGCCCTCGTCACTGAAGGGGCAAAGGTAACAATCATAAACCGTACCGTTGAGAAAGCGCAGGACATTGCCCGGACCCTCTCCTGTGAGGCAGCCCCTATGGAGACAATAGAGCGGAACATGAAAGATGCCAACATCCTCATCTCCTGTCTCAGCGAAGGCAGTCATATCGTGCCATCACAGAGCCTCATAAAAGACCTCATTGTTCTTGACGCCCATTACAGAAAGGAAACCCCTCTGGTGCGTGATGCAAAGGTAAAGGGCTGCACGGTCATAGACGGCAGGGAGTGGCTTCTCTACCAGGGCGCGCATGCTTTCAGCTATTTTACCGGCCAGGAGCCGCCCATTGCAGCCATGCGAGAAGCCTTATATGATGATCAGATAGTGAAGAAAAGGAGTATTGCCCTTGTTGGCTTTATGGGCGCCGGTAAGTCTACGGTAGGCAAACATCTGGCAGGAATGCTGAAAATGCCTCTTGTCGATATCGACGAGGTGATTGCGCACAAACAGGGATCGCCCATTGAAAATATTTTTGAACAACTGGGAGAAGAAGCATTCCGCAGGATGGAAGTGGAAGAGATCCAGGCCACAGCCGGTATGTCAGGCAGAATAATCTCCTGTGGAGGCGGAGCAGTCCTTAATAAGATCAGCATGGACCGTCTCAGAAAGAATGCCATTGTTGTATGGTTGAATGCCGGAGTTAAGACAATCCTGGAGCGGACCGGCAACAACAGGTCGCGACCCCTTCTCAATGTGCAGGATAAAAAAGCAGCGATAGAAAAAATGCTCCAACTCAGACAAGACTACTACGCATATGCATCGGACCTTTTCATCAATACCGACAAAAAAGAACCCGGTGAAATTGCAAAGAGGATATATGATGAAAGCAGTACATCCCTCGAACATTAGGGGAACTCTCAACGCACCTGCATCGAAAAGCGTTATGATACGGGCGGTGGCTGCCTCGCTCCTGGCGCAAGGCACATCCCATCTCACACACCCGTCGTTCTGTACCGATGCTCTGGCTGCTCTGGGCATCGCCGAGATGCTGGGGGCGGGCCTTCAAATCGATAAAGAAACTGTGTCGATCAAAGGGACCAGGGGGCTCACCACAGAACATATTAAAAACAATACCATCCAATGTGACGAATCGGGTCTCTGCATGAGAATGTTTGCACCTATCATAGCGCTCACGGGGAACAGATTTATTCTTGATGGTTCAGGCTCACTCTGTTTGCGGCCGATGAAAATGCTCGAAGCCATCTCCTTTATTGGCGGGACCTGTGAAACGACTGAGGGTTACCCCCCTGTTACCATTCAGGGTCCAATGCGGGGCGGCGCTATAACCCTTGATGGTTCCGAAAGTTCGCAATTCCTGACAGGTTTACTCATGGCATTGCCGCTCTGCAAAGAAGATTCCCATATCGAAGTGATGAACCTGAAAAGTAAACCATACATAACGATGACCATTGATCTTTTGAAACATTTCGGGATAACCATTGATCACGATAAGAATTTGACTTCCTTCAGCATAAAAGGAAACCAGTCTTATGAGGCACAGGCCTATACCATAGAGGGTGACTGGTCCGGTGCGGCATTTCTCCTTGTGGCTGGAGCTATCGCCGGTTCTATCAACATGAAAGGATTGCGGACGGACTCTTTTCAGGCCGATAAAGCCATACTTCAAGGATTAACGAGGGCCGGCGCAACTGTTGAGACTTCAGACGACTCTATCCTGGTGAAACGAAAAGAGCTCAATGCCTTTGAATTTGATGCAGAAGATTGTCCCGATCTTGTCCCGCCCCTTACGGCGCTGGCAGCGCACTGCACGGGGAAAAGCGTCATCTATGGCACCGAGCGTTTGCAACACAAAGAGAGCAACCGCGCTCTGACACTGGCTTCCGAATTCTCGAAGCTCGCCGTGAGAATAGAGCTTTTCCCTGACAGGATGGAAATCCACGGGAGTAAGCCCGCAGGCAATCGCGTGGACTCCCATAATGACCACAGGATCGCCATGGCCTGTGCAATAGCAGCCCTTGCCGGATCAGGGCCTGTGGTGATTGAGCATTCCGAGTCTGTGGCAAAATCATACCCTCATTTTTTTGAGGACTTACATTCCATAAAGGTGGCGCTATGAATAGTTTTGGTCGTCTCTTCAGAGTAAGCATATTCGGCGAGTCTCATGGCCGGTCCGTAGGTATCCTCATCGACGGCTGTCCGGCAGGACTTCCCCTTTCAGAGGCTGAATTTCTCCATGACCTCGAAAGGAGAAAGAGCGGGGCAAAAGGCACAACAAAGCGAAAGGAATCCGATACTCCTCTCATCAAAGCAGGCCTCATGGACGGAAAGACAACAGGCGCACCTATCCTGGTCCTCTTCAAAAACAGTGATATCGATTCAAGCGCATACGAAGAGATGAGACATAAACCAAGATCAGGACATGCAGATTTTACTGCCTTTCAAAAGTATGGGGGATTTAACGATTACCGTGGCGGAGGACACTTCTCCGGCAGACTGACAGTAGGGTTGGTTGCCGCCGGTGTTATTGCCAAAAAACTCATTGCACCGGCAAAGATCGAGGCAGAGGTTATCGAAGTCGGCGGTTCACAAGAGATCGAGAAAACCCTCGATGATGCGTTACGAAAGAGGGATTCTGTGGGTGGCGTCCTGTCGTGCAGGGTAGGTGGCCTACCCATAGGGCTCGGTGAACCCTTCTTTGATTCTGTAGAATCCCTCATCAGCCACATAGTCTTTTCCATACCAGCCGTGAAAGGCATCGAATTTGGCGCAGGCTTTGCGGGAAGCGCTATGCGGGGAAGCCATTATAACGACGCAATCCTCAATTTACACGGCCAGACAAAGACAAATAACGCAGGTGGCATAAGCGGAGGACTCACCAACGGCAACGATCTCCTTTTCAGGGTTGCCGTCAGACCTACCGCAAGTATTGCGCAGCCCCAGTCTACCATCGATATGAGAAGCGGCGAAACGACAACGCTTACCGTAAGGGGAAGGCACGATGTCTGCATAGCGCTCCGCGTGCCGGTCATCATTGAAGCAGTCACCGCGATAGTCCTTGCAGATTTATTGTTCATACAGAAAAGCTTGTGGGCAAAAGGAGGCATAGTACATGAATGAACATCTTGATGAAATACGGAGTAAAATTGATTTAGTTGATTATAAAATCATGAAGCTTCTGAACCAACGGATGGAGCTCTCAATGAGATCAAGAAAACTCAAAGAGGCGGTCGCTGATCCCGGTCGTGAAGAAGAAGTGCTTTCGAATGTGACGCGCTTCTCAGGACCCCTCGTAACAGCGGGGTTTTCTCAGAAGGTCTACCGTGAGATCATTGACGAGAGCAAACGCATTCAGGACAAACCATTAAGGACCATTGGCTTTCAGGGAGAACATGGCGCATACAGCGAAGTCGCAGCCCTGGAGCACGATCCTTCTCTGATATCAATCCCCTGCGTTGAGTTCGCGGAAGTATTCGAAGCCATCGCAAACAAAGAACTCGACCTCGGGATCGTACCGGTGGAAAATTCTCTCGAAGGGGCAATCACACCGGTCATCGACCTTCTCCTTGAAACAGATCTGAAGATAGTGGGGGAAATCAGCCTCCCGGTCCGTCATTGCCTTCTTACCCTGCCCGAAACAAATCATTACGATATCAAGATCGTTGCATCCCATCCTCAGGCCCTCGCGCAATGCCATAACTTCATCGCAAAACATACATTCCAGACCCACCCCTCCTACGACACGGCAGGGGCTGCCAAGGTATTGTCAGAGAGACGTTTCCCCTCTGCCGGGGTTTTGGCAAGCGAACTCTGCGCCGAACTCTACAATCTGGAAATCATTAAAGAAGACGTAGCAGACCATCCGTCGAATACGACAAGGTTCGTCATACTGGCCCGCGAGGCTGTGACAGGACCGGGCAATAAGTGCTCAGTCACCTTTACCGCAAAACATGAGGCCGGCGCCCTCTTTCGCATACTGAAAATCTTCTCTGACGCCGGGATCAACCTCACACGCATAGAATCAAGACCGATACGGGACGATTCCCGCCAATACGCTTTCCTCCTCGACTTTGAGGGAAATGCGGAAGATGGGCCTGTCAAGACATCTATAGAACAATTGCAGGCTATTGTGCTCACCTTCAAATTTCTCGGATGCTACAAAGGGGGATTAAAATGAAAATTGTTATTCTGGGTATGGGGCATATGGGTTCCTGGCTAGCCAGAGAACTCTCGGGACAGAACGAGCTGGCCGTCTTCGATAAAGATCGGACCAAGCTGACAGGGCTTACAGATATGCTCGTTTTGCAAGACCTCGCCGGGATCAAAACCTTTGGGCCAACGCTCCTTATCAATGCCGTCACTCTCCAAAACACCATTCCGGTCTTTGATGAAGTCCTGAAATATTTGCCGGACAACTGTGTTATCAGTGATATGGCGTCAATAAAAGGTACACTCCATGATTATTACGCGAAAAGCGGGTTTAAGTTTGTCTCCGTCCATCCCATGTTCGGCCCCACCTTTGCCAACATGGATATGCTGCAAGGAGAAAGCATCATCATTATTAAGGAATCTCATCCGGAAGGGACAGCCTTTGTGGGGAACTTTTTTAAACATCTGGGAGTGACAATCTTCGAATATTCCTTTGCGGAACACGACAGGATGATGGCCTACTCGCTGACGCTGCCCTTCATTTCTTCCATGACCTTCGCTTCCTGCGTTGACCGGAGCGCCGTACCGGGGACGACCTTCGCGAAGCATATGAAAATTGCCAAAGGGCTTTTGTCGGAAGACGATAACCTCCTGGGAGAAGTCCTCTTCAACGCTTATTCATTACCGGAACTGGACAGGGTAACGGCAATGATGGAATACCTGAAACACATCATACAAGGGCGGGACCACGAAGCCCTCAGTGAATTTCTGGATAAATTGCGGAAAAACATCGCCTGATTATACCGGACTTGGCCTGATAACGTCAGCAATAAGCAGATTCCACTTGATACCCTGCCGAAAGCCTGGATGAACGATGGAAATGATATTAAGCGCAGATTTTGAACAAATTACCAGCAATAGGGAAATCCCTGATTTGTAATGAAAATATTTACCGGAAATCTGGGCAGAATAGGACAAAGTTCATTGTCCGATTTCCCGGAGTACCCCTAAGCCAGCGTATGCTATAAACCTATTTATTCTGAAGTGGTATGGGGGTCATCACCACTAAAAATATAATTCTCTTCATTTGAACTTCCTGAATACTAAAATGAGTGGGGACTTGTAAGCCCCCCCTCTGGGTAGCATTTTGTCTTTACATTTGAAGTGCGGCGTCTATATCCGCCTCAGATCACATCAAAGACCAATCCCGAAGGAAGGAGCGGTTCTTTCACAAAAAACTCTGGCAGACGGTCATCTTTGCTCGTAAACCCCGCCGCAGCATTAAACTTCTTTTCTGTCTTCAGGACCGACACACCGAGATTCATCAAGTAGTTTTCATCAGGTGATTCTCCCGTTACCGCTGTTGCACAGGCTATGAGGTACTTATGCAGTTCCGGCATGTCAAGAAGCGGCAGGGCGGCAAAGAGGCAGAAACCGAGAGTGTCAATAGCGGCAAAGTACCACTGGAGAAATCCGGAAATCTCATTCTGCCCCGTGGAGGCAGTAGGGTTGTATTCCGGATTTGCAGGACTGGGAAGTGCATTACCGCAGGTATGATCAGCGCCCATAGGTGATGTGGAGTAGGTTACTCCTGTGCCTTTCAGGACCCGCGGATCATATCCGGAGAGTGACTGCCCCTTTACCGTAGGGATGCGCTTGACCCCGAGCGTAAGGCCGGTAGCCTGGCAGCCGTTCCCTATCATTATGCCTCTGTCAGTCCCTTTACCGGCTTCTTCTATCAATGCATACGCGGCCTTTCCATCTCCCCAGGGTAAAAGACCCGCTTCCATGGCCACTGCAATGGCGGCGCCAACATCCATCGTATCGAGACCGAGATCGTTGCAGAGACGATTCATGCGGGCAATATCATCGAGATTATTGATCATGCAATTGGAGCCCATAAGACTCAGGGTTTCGTACTCAAGGCCGGACACGATCTCTTTGCCGCCATCATCGGTGTAGACATTGGAGCAGCTTATAATGCAGCCCGTCATGCAACGGTGCACCGGCTGGCTGTTGGGTCTTTTCGACATGGTTTCAACCATGTGCTCACCGGAGATCTTCTCGGCCCCTTCGAACTGTCCCACGGAGTAGTTCTTTGTGGGCAGACAGCCAGCGGTATTGATCATGTTGACAAGGAGAGGAGTCCCAAGCTGTTTGAGACCTTCCATAAGGGGATGAGTGAGAATACCCTTGGATAATGCGGCTGCGGCTTCTTTGAGCGCCACCGCATCGCTTACCTCGACGCCGGCTGCCCCCGTATCGTCAATCACAAGGGCCTTCAGGTTCTTGGATCCCATCACGGCTCCGAGCCCTCCACGGGCCGCCATCCTTATCTTAAAGTCAGGTGAAGTAACTGCTACGGAAGCAGCTTTAAGGCAGCTTTCACCTGCGGGTCCGATGCTGATAATGGCAACATTGTTTCCATGCTCGGCTTTTAGTTTATCAATTACCGCATAATTGCCTATACCCTTGAGAGTCTCATCCTGAATAAAAGTGACCCCATCCTTAGTGATCTTCACCATGGAAAGCTCTTTTGAAGCCCCTTCCACAACAACGGCCTGAATGCCAAGACGGGCCAATCTCTGGGCAGCCGATCCCCCTGCATTTGCCTCCTTTATACCATTGGTAAGGGGACTCTTCGCGCCAACAGAAATACGACCACTGTTGGGTGCAGGGGTGCCGGCAAGGATGCCTGCGGCAAAGACGACTTTGTTCTCTTTTCCAAGTGGGTCTGTTTTGGCCGGGACCTCTTCGCTTATAATCTTCGACGTGAGGCCCTTGCCACCCAGATTGGCATACACGAAGGGTATGTCTTCGTACCCGAACCGGTTGTTGGTAAGATCAATTCTCAGCAGTTTCTTCATTTATTCCTCCTATTCGTACACATTTTTTATAAAACATCTGGCAATATTCTCCTGTCAATGGTTTCTTCAGTTTCAACTTAGCCCCCACCCAAAGGAAGAAAGATACTGACCTCATCGGTATCCTCAAGCTGATACGTGATCTTCCGGGACAGTCCTTTCACGAAGAATAGTTTCATTTCGCCTTCGGGAAGATTAAGCACCTCGACGAGATCACGAATTGTGTTTCCTTTATCCAATACAATGATTGCCCCCTTGCTCGGGTTGTATTCCCGCAGATAATTTCTCAGCGTTCCAAATAGTTTTACATTCACCTCTATGGCTTCCATTCTTATTTAGATCCCCAGTAAGTCATTACTCGCATATCATGCGGGAGAGCTTTTTTCTCTTCGATTATTCCAGAGGCAGACCCTATCTTTGGGTGAATCTGCCCCCGGTTGAAATCACATCCGGCCAAAATAACCATTCTGCCATGACTTGCGCCAAAGTTGTTACATCCCTTGTCTCTCATGCGTAGGACCACTCACTGCTTCCTTAAACCCATCGTTAGATTGACCTCACTGGGGCTTTGTTATCATTGCCACTACAAATTCAATCGGTTTTGCCACAATGATAGCGACAATCCATGCTATTGGTATCGCAATTAAGCATCCCTTTAAGACTTCCGGAAAAAACCTCGGGTCCGCATAACCGATATTCACTAACGAAAAAATCACCACCAATGGAACTGATACCGCTATTGCCATGAAAAGACAAAACATTGGTCCTTTGAGTTTACAACTGAGCTTCGCCACAATGAACCCCCTATTATCTTTTAATTTCTTTTTACAACTGCCATATCTCTGTTTTGCTTTCCTTAAAAGGCATATACCCACTTAAGCCAGAATTTGTCACCTTCTGCTCTGTTTTGCGCAATTACGTCCCTCTGATATTTGAAGGTAATTGAGCCATGGGGTATGTTGTAACTGATTGCAGGCCCGATAGAGAGGGTCCTGCCCCTGACGCCGGTCTTAAGACCGCTGAAATTGTCGACCGCCGTGCCGAAGCGATCCTTGTCGTCCGTTGTCTGATAGAGGAAATATCCGTTGATGCCGAATGCCCATTTCCCGAAGTGTTGCCCAACAAGGTAGTCGGCTATGAACTCCTGGCCAGAGGTATAGCTTGTGGCAGTATTAATGGTATTGAAATAGTACATGAACTTTGATGAAACCTCAAAGCCAGGGAGAGGAGAATCTTTGTCCCCTATATAGGTGAAGGCATAGATGGGCGAAAGGACCAGTAGTTCCTCCCGATATTTGATAAGTCCGTTTTATCATAGGAGCCTGTAGGCGCCACTACGTCAAACCCGGCGGCATGGTGAAAGGTTTTCGATGGATGCCACGCAATACCCGTACCTGCTGTAATATCGCCCAGCCCGTATTTTGACTGGCTCCCCAGGTCTAAAAAAGGACTAACGTCTATGCCAACCTTCTGATACACTACGGGGAGGAGCGCGTGCCAGAGCACATCGCCTCCGAATAATTTTACATTCGTCACTTTGACATAACGGAAGACGTTGGCAAGGACATTAAGATTAAAGTCAACCTCGGGGTTACCCGGGGGACCGTTGAGGACCGCCTTACGGCCTGCATTATCCCTGAGCGTGGTCGCATTATAGCTCATGACATAGTTAATGAAGACCGAGGTGCCCGCAGGCGGCAGGGCCCCTACCATAAAATCCTCGTTGCCACCGGGATAATTATTCCCACCACCCTCGCCGGCAAGGACTTGAGAAGCCATGATGCCAAGCGTACCAAGAACAATGCCTAAAATCAGTACTGTGAATGCTACGAATTTGTTTCTCCCTCTTTCTCATAAAAACCTCCTCCTTTTTATTGTGCTCGCTTCAAACACCTTTAACGCGCGCTCTCACCGCTCTGGCAATACCCTACATTCATCAAGGGCAAAATAGCTTTGTCACCGGTGAGCAGCTTGCAAAAAAATAATCAAGTTTAAGGACCTTGCACGGACCGGGCCGACTTCAGTATTTTCTCAAGTGCCAGATAGTTATTGCGCCAGTAGTCGCTACTTATCTGCATTTGTGCCCTGCAGTCTGCCAGGAGCTTCAGCAGGTGTTCGTTCTCCAACCTGAGCATTTCATTTTCTTTAACCAAATCAGTCACCGTGCTTCACTCTTCAACCACTCTAAAACGATCCCTTTCATGCAGTGATTTCCTTTTATATCACCCTGTCCTTCTGGAGTTTCAGTGCAAGATTCTCCCCTTTTTCCTGGGCTGAATCGCCTTCTATGAAGAAGCACGTTCTTTTTGCGGCAGAAGGGGGTCTTAGCAGGTAAATGTTCCTCATTTTTATCAAGGAGGGTTCAATTTCAAGGTCCGTAGCTTTCCAGACAATGACGGGTTTCTTGCGGGCGTCCTGGATTGCCTTGATCGTAGGCAGCCTCAGATCGCCGGCTTCGCTGCTCACCGTGACGAGCGCCGGCGTTGAAGCCACCAGCACCTCATACCCCTGGCGTTGCAGCCTTTCTATGGTTACCGCATTATCCCGCAGTACTACCTTCTGGGCCAGATTGATGCCCGGAATTTGGAGGATCTCTGCGATAAGCAGGCCCGTCACACCAGAATCCCAGTCAACTGCCTGCCTTCCTGTGAGGATAAGATCGTAGTCTCCTATCTTCCTGATCGCAGCAGACAAAACGTGTGCCGTAGAAAGACTGGTAAGATCTTTAAAAAGAGGATCTTCCAAGAGGATCAGTTCATCGGCTCCAATACTCAAGGCCTTTTTGAGTACCGGCGTGGTTGCCTTTTCAGACATGTTGACTGCAATTATTTTCCCTCCCCAATGGTCTTTTAAGGCAGCCGCCACCTCGAGGGCATTTTCATCATAGGGATTGATGACCGGCGGTATTCCTATGGGGACCACCCTTTTTTCTTCAGGCCGGACCTCGTAGGCAGAACGTGGCCCTTCAGGATCGGGGACACACTTTATGCAGACAATAATCGTCGGTGCGTTCATAACAGTTCCTCCAGCTTGTTGATAAGTGAGGGCAGCACTTCTTCGTATGAAGCTACAACACCGTAATCCGCTGCCTCGAAGATCGGGGCATCAGGATCTTTGTTGATGGCGATAACCTTCTTGGAAGGTACTATACCAGTCACATGTTGAGTAGCGCCTGATATTGCCAACGCAATATAGAGTTGCGGGCCAACCTTCTCTCCTGTCTGTCCAATTTGTCGTGATCGGGGCAGTAACCCCGCTTCAACGACGGGTCTGCTTGCCCCTAATTCCACATTGTTAAAATAGTTTTTTAGAACCTTCAGAAGGCCATCAAGTTCCGCGACTGCTTCGGCGGTTTTAATACCCCTCCCCGCTGCAACAATAGCATCCGCTTTGTCCAGGTTCACGCTCTCTCCGGGAACCAGTTCGACCGATTCCGTCATTGCCGTGAATAGCTCGGGCTTGCAGTCAAAGGATACAATTTCACCTTTGTCTTCACTTTTTTGCAGGGCATGCCAGACCTTTGACCTCAGTGTCACCATCTGTGGTTTCGTTTCTATCGCTATCACGGCCACAGCATTGTTGCCGTATATGGGCTTAGTACAGAGAAGATGTCTCCCGTTTCCTGTATCTTCTTCAAGGTGAACACAGTCCGTGATCAGATCGCTTCCTACCCTGAATGCCAGTTTTGGCGCCAACTCCATGTTATCGTAGGTATGTCCTACGATAATCGTAGTCGGCTTGGCGACCTCACATAAGTTTGCTAAAGCGGACGCCCACACATTGGCCTCAAAGTTCGCCAAAAGCGGATTGTCGAGCATAATCACTTCGTCTGCATAGTAGGATATCTCGTCGGACAGATCGTGGATACCCTGGCCTAACACACAGGCGCTCAATATTTCTCCGCATTTATGTGATAAGTCCCTCCCCGCCCTCAACAACTCTAAACTGATAGGCGCGATGTGTCCCTTTTCTTTTTCTATGAGTACAAGTACTCGCTTTTGTTCCTTCAACATTAATTTCATCCTCCTTTATTGTGAACAAGCTTGCCCCCTTTCAGTTAATGACGAGACCATTTGGCGTACAACAATGGCCCTGCGTAAAACTCATAGCGTCTGACCACCTTTCGTGCCAGTTTCCTTGGAACGCCGAATTGACAAAGAAGGCAATATACGTGGAGGCAATTAAAGTAGTGTTGTAATAGTTTCATCGTTCGTTGGCTCCCCATGGTCTTTTGCTTTCATATCCTAATTAGTTCTGTATTTCATAAAACCAGTTCAAACGCTTCCAGTCGCTCTCTCCTGACCTTGAAACCACGGAGCAGAATACTAAGCCCCTTCAACAGGAAGGTTGTTTCCTCTGCTCCGTGGTTTTGCCCTATGGGGGGCAACACCATATCAGGAGGGTTAGCTGATATCTGGTCTTAGTTCCATCTCTCTTGTGGCTGTCTGTCATCATATCTTTAAGCTCCTTATTTACGGGAAAACCGGTGGTACATAGGCAGACCAGTCACAGATAGTATTAGGGTCGAGCATTGCCTTTATCTTGGCCATCCACAGGTGATAGTTGTCATATTTCGGACCCCAGTTCTGAACCAGATGGGTGACCGGCTCTATGGAAAGACCGCCGCCCAGGCAGGGAACACCATACGGGGCGAGTTCTCCTTCCGTGTCAAGACACTTTCCAATAAACTCTCTGGCGCCTTCGACCGATTTCTGATCGCAAGGATCATAAATGAAGACATGTTCGAGATGGCCGCCAGTGGAATAGTTCTCGTAAGGCGGTGGGAAAGGAAAGCCTCCCGGCGCCATGATCGGGCCGCCCTCACCAGCATACTTTGTAAACATTTCCGCACCGATTTTACAGACAGTCTTTATCGCATCAATGGTGCCATCGATGTTGGGGACGATATGGAAATCACCGGCCCACCGGAAGCACTCCCGGACGGTTCCGAAGGCCCAGGCCGTGTACTGCATTCTCCAGGCCAGCTCTTGGGGATCATTCATCTCCTTCCGGTATTCACCCCCCAGCTTCTCGTTGACTGCAAAGAGTAGCTTTTCTTTATAATCGAATTCTCTCTTTGTGTCAGCGCCGATAACCACGTATACGGATCTCCCTAACATGTCCAGTTTTTCCGGACATGTCTGCATGGTTTGCATGACATAGGCCATGAATTCGTCATTTCCTTCCTTTATCTGCATCCCATGGACCATATCCACTGCAAAGCAGACCTCGGATTGGCCAAAGTCCCGCATGGCGTCCAGCACGTGGTCCATATCACGCATCGTAAAGACATATGTCTTTAACATCTCAAACTGTTCCGGTAACACTTTATTGGCAGGAGGCGAGCCTTTGAGTTCCCATTCGGACGGGCCATACCAGGGATAAAGCTTAACAGCAGCCTTTGTGATGACCCCGTGGCCCCCGTTCGCTCCTGAGTGACCTCTCAATATCCCTCGAAGACTAAAACCGGGTCCATCAGCGGAATACCACCCGTTTCCTGATTCCCCGGTACCCAATGTTAGCAACTCTCCGGTAGGAAGTACCCACTCGCAGCCCAGGACATTCCTGCCCAGGCCACCCGTGGAGACCTGAGTAAAGCCCGATCCAAAATGGGCACAGGTAATGGAAATTACGCTCGAACTTGGCCCACCTGAGATACCACCAAAAAAAAGACCATGCTTAGCCAGCTCCAGATTGAGCCTATGCGCGGAGACAAAGGGCTCCACTACGGCTGTCATGTTCTTTACGTCGATATCGATGATTTTATCCATCCTTCTCAAATCGATACTGACGGCCTTCTCTGTCTGAAAGGCTGTTCCGACAACCTCAAATCCTGAGGCAAAGGCCTTAAAGGTCACTTTGTGCCTGTTGCATACCCGTATAATAGCCTGGACCTCCTCCGTGCTTGCCGGAAGAACAATCGCCCCGGGCCGGGTTGACCATTTTTCATCAAAAAGAAGCTTGTTTCCCCATACTTGATTGTAAGTATCCCGGATGGCCGGGTCTTCGTTTATATATTCAGGGCCTACTATGTCTTCCAGGGCCTGATATGCATCCCTTTCTAAGTCCATGATTGAACCTCCTTGGTTTTTGTTTTCTTCGTGTTACATCGCCCGCTGTACGAGATCGATAATGTCGTAAACCTCGATCTTGTCGCCGGTCTCCCTGGCGGTATCCGTGAAATTCCTTGTGCACCACGGACAGGCGCTGACGATGGCCTTCGCGCCGACTGCATGGGCCTCTTTCAGGCGCTCTGCGCCGGTCCAGGTGGCAAAGTCAGGGAACGCTTCCTTCACCCCACCGCCGGAGCCACAGCACCAGGCAGACTCTCTAGTCCGGTACATTTCTACCAGCCTCACGCCGGGGATACTTTTCAATATTTCTCTTGGCACATCGTAGACGCCGTTCGCACCACGTCTGTATTGTTTTGGCGGGTTATGTATTATTAGCTGATTCATGGCCTTTACTTCGTCTCCTTTCCAATGTATCCACGGCTCGCCCAGCCTCCCCAGATGGCAGGGATCGTGGTAGGTAACCGTAAGGGGAACCTTTTTGGTAAATTTTATTTTCCCTTCCTTTATGAGCCGGAGGAGGTATTCGGTAATGTGAAGCACTTCTATATCCAACTTCTTGCCAATTTTATCGTATAGCACCTTGAAGGCATGGTAGCAGTCGGAGCAGGGAGTAACGAGGGTCTTTATGCCTGCTTTCTTGAAAACTTCGGCATTGTGCTCTGCAAACTTAGTGAGCTCGCCTAAAAATCCCATCTCATAAGACCGTCCGCCACAGCAGGCCTCATCCATTCCCATAATGCCGACATCAACGCCGGCATTCAAAAGCAAGTTAAGTCCGTTCCGAACCGTAGGACGCAACTCTTCGTCAAAGGAATACCTACATCCCGCGTGGAACACAACCTCTGCCTTTTCCGTTGTCAGGTTTTTCACGGCAATGCCGTCGGACCATTTTCCTCTATCAGCCTTCAATGAACTCATCATGTTGTCTTCTTTTTTCAGACCCTCTATGGTAAGCATGTGGGTAGGTTCTCCCTGACCATCCTGTACCAGTCTGATCCTCAGTTCCTGCATATGCTGAAGCGGCTCTAACTCCTGCACTGTCTTGCACGAGATATCACAGTTACCATCCATCTGACATTTCCACACTGCATCCTGAAAGCCATCTGTATAATCGATTCTACCTTTCTGGAATGCCAAAGACATATTCCACTTTCCACTCGAAGAATAGGCGTGGAATAGATATTTCCCTATTGACGGGCATCCCAGTATAAAATCGGGGTGTTTCTGACTTTCCCATGGTATCGATTTGCAGTATGAGCAGCGTGTGCACCTCCGCGCATCATGTTCAAAATTTTCTATTGGCATGGTTTTTCCTCCTGGTTTTTCATAGTCTAGAAGCACAATTTGCCGGGATTGAGAACATTCCCCGGGTCAAATATGTTCTTCACCTTTCTCTGGATAATAGCCGTCTCGCTGGCGCACCCATAGGCAATCTTTGCCCAGGGTCCATAGGGTCTTGAAAAGAATGCCCCCATTTTAGCGAGCTCCGCTGCCCCCTCGGTGGCAAGCCATTTGGCCCGCTCTGTCTCAGCCCCATTGGTTGGATCATAGTAGAAGTCAAATTCGCAGTGGCAACTCGTGCCCTGTACGGTCGGCTGTATGTACACGCCGACGTCAGATGGTGAGATGCGCCGGGAAACAGCCAAAGCCGCTGTCTTTTCTGCAAAGTGAGGAGTTTTATCAAGGGTTGTCAGGAAGAAAACGTCCCTGAATGCTCCTTTGTGGCGGAGCTTCCAGAAAGGCTCGGCCGATGGCCGGGAAAGGAGCGCCGACACATCCTCGCCGGTTGCCCACGAAACCGAATTCATTGGCTTCAGTCCGCCTGTATGGGTGAGGATTTCCCTGAAATCAGCCTCCTGGTACGCCACTTTCTCTTCCGGTAAGAGCCCGTATCCCTCAAAACTTGCAACGAGAATCCAAGCAGGCAAAGCCTCTCGCAAGGCATTGATCTCGTCGCGATCCTCGGCGAGTAAGCAGGCAAGGTTTAGACCATTCACGATAAACAAATGATCTCCGAACCTTCTTCTCAGCATCGTATAACTCGCATCGATGAGAGGTTCAAGGGTTTCGCAAGGGACCAGAAAAGTCCGGCTTAACTTTGAAACAGGTCGAATCTTCAGGCTTGCCCAGGTAATAATACCTATTGTGCCTTGGGCGCCCTGCACCAATCTACTCTCATCGAACTGTCCAAGGCCAAAGGGGCTCATATGGGCTTTGCCTTTCTTCCATTGCTCCTCAATCGTGTCCGGACCAGCAGCTTCACCGCTGCGTAATATGTCCCCGGTACCGAAGATGATTTCGCCGCACAGATAAGGATCGAGGCAATCCCAATGGTGTGCGGGCATCGTAATGGGCTCTCTTTCGAGCATGCTCGTTAACACCGATTTCGAGCTCCTGGGGCATAGGGGCATATAGGTTGAAAAACCGGCCTTTTCCAGTTCGGGCTGAAGCTCGGCAAAGGTCACTCCCGGTTCCACCCAGGCCACTCTGTTGTTCGGGTCGACCCTCATTATCTTCTTCATTCTCGTGAGATCGACTACCACAGTGCCACCCATACCCGGTATGGTATCTTCCCGCGTATGAGGAGTGCCTGAACTTACCGGCACGAGTGAAGTATGCGCTTCATTAGCCCACTTCACTATCTCCTGCACCTCGAGGTTATTGGCTGGCTTTACTACACACCCCGGTCTGATTCTGGGATGACAGTTTACATCCCCTGCATACTGTTCCAGTACATCCGGGCTGTCAAAAACATTTTTTTTACCTACTATCTTTACCAGTTTATCCTTCCCTACCATCTTCCACCTCCATAAAATTGACGCGGGTAAACCCGCTCCTCCTTACCATAATGAACCTCCCTGTCATAAGAATGTAGTAAAGCAAGTGATATGCCAAACTTTGCAAAGCTATAACTCCTTAATAATGTGAGTTATTTTTAGGAATACTGTTTTTGTTATTGCCATTTTGGTGATATCTGTTTCCATATTGAAAATGTAATGATAGTTTTCAAAACTGAAGATACATGAAAAAAGGGGGAGTAAATACTGATGAAAAGAGAAGGGCGTTGTGGTTTTTATTCTGCTTTGGTGCGGAGTACAATCGTGAAAAAAGGGCTACAGTACAACCCGCGCCGCCGGGGGCGCCGGAAAGGCAGAAAGGAGAGCTCTACACTTTCCGGTATTGGGTTGAGGCCCCCCGTCGGAGACATAGGGATAAAATTTCATAAAAATCTCAGAGGATACATTCGCAGCCCGGAGGGGAGAAGTAGTCTGTCCTATCCATACACTCTATTTGTGTTTCAGGGCCTGCTTTTGATACGGAAATCATTTATCCTTTTCGCAAAATTACCTGCCGGAACAGGTGCGACTGTCAAAGCGAATGTGATTTGTTGTCCTTCATATAGAAGGCGGCATGTGCCTCACAGTACATGTCGTTTGTCGTGATGGTAGTATAGCAAGTAATATGCCAAACTCTGGAAGGTTATAACTATCTGATATTTTAATTTATTTGTAGTAATACTGTTTTATCATCACCATTTTGGTGAAATATGTTTCCATTTTGAAAAAATAATGATAGATTTCAAAAATGGAGATCTACACAAAAAGAGGGGTAAATACCGATGAAAGTTGACGACCTCGATCTTAATAATCTACTATCCTTTAACCCGAAGGGCGGCATCATACAATTCATGGGACGCCGTGTCCTTTTGTTCGATGCCATTGGCCAGGGCCTCTTGCGCACGGAGCTCGTTAACAACCTCGGGATATCTGTGGCAAGGAATATTCTCACACGCCTTGGCTATGCTCATGGCTGGCTGACTGCTGATAATCTGGCCTCTGAGTATCCGAAACTACTGAACGATTTTCAGTTTGGCCCGGCGCTTCATATGCTGCGGGGGTTTGTCACTATCAAGGAATTCAAGCGTGATGTTGATGGTCATCCCCATCACGTGACATGCATCTGGGACGACTCCTATGAGGCGGAGCAGCATCTCCTCCAATTTGGTGTATCTGAAGAACCGATTTGCTGGTCTTTGACCGGCTTTGTGAGTGGTTACAGTAGCCGTGTAAGTGGTCGAGAGACGTATTGCATTGAGCATAAGTGCCGGGGGAAAGGCGATGCCCTGTGCCACATTGAAAACCGTCCCAAGGAAGACTGGGGAGAAGCTATTGACAAATATCTGCCGTTCTTCCATGTGGAAACTATAGACGGGCTTCTCAAGGATGTGACTACCAAGCTTCGACGCTCGGAGAGGCGGCTCTGGCGGCTTAACAAACTCTTCGATACCGATATTCACCCTTCTGGTATAATCGCAAGCAGCAAGGTCATGGAGCAGGTTTTGGACCTTGCCGGCCGGGCGGCGAAAGTGGACTCCTCAGTGGTCATCACCGGGGAAAGCGGGGTAGGCAAAGAGATGATCGCCCGATTCATCCACGACGAATCTTCACGGGCAGGACGGCCTTTTGTCGCCATCAATTGCAGCGCGGTCACAGAGACGCTTCTGGAGAGCGAATTCTTTGGCCATGTGAAGGGGGCTTTTAGCGGGGCACATAATGACCGGGTAGGCCTCTTTGAAGCTGCTCATGGAGGCACCATACTCCTCGACGAGATAGGAGATATGTCCTTGGGAATGCAGTCAAAACTACTCCGTGTATTGCAGGAGAAAGAAGTGAGGCGTGTGGGAGAGAACAAATCCCGTCCTGTTGATGTCAAGGTAATTGCTGCAACGAATCGCAATCTTGAAGAAGACGTCGAAACAGGCCGGTTCCGGCGAGATCTCTATTACCGTCTCTGTGTTATAGAGCTGGATGTGCCGCCTCTTCGTGAACGAACAGAGGATATCCTACCTCTCGCACGTTTTTTCGTGGACAAGGCCGCCAAAAGGACAGGGCGCTCTGTATCGGGATTTGCACCGGATGCCGTTGACCTCCTACTCCTCTACCACTGGCCTGGTAACGTCCGTGAACTTCAAAACGTGATCGACCGCTCCGCTGTCTTCTGCGCAGGCAATGTAATGCAGGTAGAGGAACTTCCCAGCGCCATACGGAAAGGCATGCCCCGATCTCACGAGCAGGATGAAATCCGTCCCCTTGAAGAAATGGAACGAATCCATATTATTGCTACCCTGGAAAAGACAAAGGGAGACAAGAGACTGGCAGCGGAGAAGTTGAACATCGGCCTTACATCGTTGTATCGCAGGCTCAAAGACTACGGTATGATGTAAACAACGGCAAGGGGATCACCATAGAATTCCCTAACACATCGTCGTCAGTGAGAATTGTTAGCACTGGTACGCACCCAAAATCAACATTCACAACATAGGGACATTAACTGGTTCTTGCTTCGCTGGTACTGGGCTCATAACAATATCTTATCTAAAGCTGGTTCCATCATCAAGGTCTGCCGTCACTGAATTTTATGTCTTTTATAATTTTCCAGCGTTTCTATAAACCCATCAATTCTGTTATGAGTCTCTACCTCGTTATAGGAGCTAACATCGACGATATCGCCTTCCATAATCAGGACAGGTATGTCTCCATAAACCTTCTTCAGGGTCGCGGCCTGATGCATAATCCCCGCATGCCAGGAGCGGCAGGAGAAGGCCGAGTGAAAAACCACGCCGTCAAGTTTGTAGTCTTCTACGAGTTCGATGATACGTTCAACCTTCGGGGTTGAACCGGGGCGCTTCCGCGCTTTATCATACCAGTGGGTATAGTACCGTATAAATCTCCAGGCAATGTGTTCCAGGGGATCGCTTGTTTCGGGAATATCGAGACGGGAAAGCTTTTCTGCTATACGGTAAGTGACCTCCGCAGGGAAGACGGCGCCTTTGTCGTTAAAATACTGGAAATCGCCTAAGGCAAACCAGGAGGGGAGCCCTGCGCCCCAGAGAAGCCGGTATTTCTCATTGTCGGCTACACCCTTCTTCTCAGCAACCTTCTGTTTCAATTCCGCATTGAGATCGAGGTAGAAATCATAGGCCTCCTGGGTCCCCAGCATGAATGACAGGGGCACCATGGTGTTCATGGCATCGCCGGTATCCATGGGGGTAGGCATGGCCTTACGGAGATCATAGGTATCAACGAAGAGGTCCCAGGTCTTGTCTGAAAGTGCAACAACTTCTTCCAGTCTGTCCCAGTCCATCTTCTTCCCGGTATGTTTTTCACAAAACTTCACACACTCGTGGAGTTCCTCTGTTGCGTATTTTACATAGAATTTTTCTACACTCCGCTGGTCCACTCTGGGGTCAAAGGGAGGATAGTACATATTCCCTATAAAGACAGGGACATCTGGCAGGTAATGTTGCGTTGCCTGGGGCCACTTGATACGGGGGTCGCAGAGCTGCTGCGCGCTGCCGATGATCATGTCCGGTCTTCCCATGCCCCCCCAGGGGGCGCCGGGGACAGGCTCGCCCTTTAACTCTTCACGGAACATGTCGAAACCAAGATTGCAGGTGGCATAGGTACAGAGCGAGCGGGAGAAGTTGTCCGATTCCGCTTTCTGAAGATATTTTTCTGCATCACGTTTTGCTGCGCAGACACCGGAGAAACTCTCACCCCAGGCGGGTACGATATCCATGGCACGTAATATCTCATCCTGGGCGTCCTGTATATAGGCGTAGGCTACTTTCTTCCCCTCTTCTTTCGCTTTCAGGGTTGCGGCCATATTGGTCCTGACCATTTTTGGCACTTTTGATGCTGCCTGGGTTGCTAATGATCTTGGTTTTTTATCGTCAGCCATGTGATTATCTCCTCATTTATGCGATCATTTCCAGGAATGCTTCAATCCTGGTCTTCACCCGTGCCAGGGTAGAGGTGGAGTATTCATCCTCCAGATAGAGCACAGGAGTTCCTGAAGATTCAATAAAGCTCTTTATTGCCGGAACTTCAAAGCCATAGGGGTCACAATATTTGTAGATGAAGAGGATGGCCCCGTCGACCTTGAATTCGTTTATGTATTTCTTCATATGCCCGAAGCGGGCTTCCAGGTTTTCCTGATAGGTATTTCCATCGCCTACATAGGTGGTGGGTATTTTCAGTTTTCTCAAATAACGTTCAGCGATACCCTGGACCGGATCGGTGGTGACATCGACATCCTGCCAGTACATCTTGCTGCCGATGGAGAGATCGTCCATGACCAGCTGTGCTCCTGCCCCTTCAATGGCATCGATCATTGCCACATCGTCGATCTGATCACCGATGAGCATGATCCGTTTCTGTTTTTTGTCAGCAGGCTTCCTCTGTTTTACTTCTTTGGTGACACTCTCGATGAGGGCGCTTGATTCGGTAACGGGAAGACTCATGGCGGCAACGAGGACCTTCATCATCTCAACACCGGAGATAAGCGGTGGATTGCTTTTTCTTAGGTCATAGAGTTCTCTCATGAGACGCCTGTTTTCGTTGTGGGCTTTCACTGCCTGAGACAGGGCTTCATCGGTAATCTTCGTACCGGTAAATTTCTCAAGGGTGCCGATACATACACGGAGAATCTCTTTCATAAATTCTATCGACGGGTTATCGGTGACGTGGGGAACATTCAAAAAGTGCCAATAGGGCAACTTCAGGGTAGAGCTCCATACATCATCGGTTCTGTCAATAGAGTCGCACTGGTGAGGAAGCACCATGCCGTCGAGGAAGTCATATTTACCCTTGACTGCCGCATCGAAGACATTCCGTACAAAGGGACAGACTATCGTTTCCATGTAGGCGTCCCCTTTGGTAATCGCTTCGGAGACATTACCTTTAAGTCTAAAGGGTACTACGCCTGCCGCAGTGAGGATCTCTACCGGTCCCAATGCCGTGAGATAGCCTATGACCTTCTTGCCTTGGGCCTTCAGGTCTTTCGCTCTTGAACCATACTGGTTGTAATACTTTTCTGCTGTTGTTAAACCGTTCATTTGTGGTTCCATCGTTGACCTTCCTATTGTCAATTAGAAATTCACCGCCTTTTTGGTATCATATCTCTCTCTGAGCTTCGGTTTTTCAATCTTTCCTGTGGGATTTCTGGGAACGCTCCCGAAAATAATCAGTCTTGGTCTTTTATAACGAGGTAAATTTTCATCACAGAATAGCTTCATTTCCTCCATTGTCAGCGCATCGGCATCAACAGGCTCTATTACTGCAGTAACAATTTCACCCAACCGTTCATGAGATGTGCCAATGACTGCAACATCCCTCACCTTGGGATGTTTTTGGATAATCTCTTCCACTTCCACAGGATAAACATTCTCTCCTCCGCTGATAATCAGGTCTTTTTGCCTGTCAACGAGGAAGACGTATCCGTCTTCGTCAATTCTTGCCAGATCGCCGGTACGCAGCCATCCGTTCAAAATGGTCTTTGCAGTAAGGGTCGGGTTCTTATAGTATTCTTTCATAACACCCATGCCCTTTATAGCTATCTCGCCAACATCTCCACGTGGCACATCATTGCCTTTATCATCTATTATCCGGGCGTCCCACAGAAGCCCTGGTTTACCAATGGCCCCTATTTTGCTCTCATCCTCAATTTTGTTATGTATTGTTCCGGGTCCGGAACTCTCGCTCAAACCATAGGTGTTATGACATTCCATTTCGGGAAAATAAGCCTTCCATCTCCGGACAAGACTGGTAGGGATAGGTTGGGCGCCCATCTGCAATATGCGCCAAGTCTGAAGATCATAATCCTGTCGTCTAAGTTCGCCCTTATCGAAGGCTTCAAGCACATCAAGTGTCCAGGGGACGAGTAGAAATGCGACACGTAGCTTTTCATTGTGGATTGACTCCAGGATAGCTTTCGCAGTTACCGCCTCTGTGAGGAGAACCGTTTTTGCTCCCAGAAGCATGGAGCCGAGTAAATGGCCCATGGCTACGTGGTACAATGGTGGCATCATGAGCAAGGAATCATCTTTTGTGAGAGAAAGATTAGTGACCTCGTTTACAGCCGGGCAGAAGAGATTCTTGTGGAGTAATAATATCGGCTTGGGGGCCCCTGTTGTGCCTGAAGTAAAATAGAGCCCGCATTCATCTTCGTCATTTATGGAGACATCAGGAGGTAGAACTGAAGACTGGGCAATCAGTTTTTCCATTTCTTCCACATCCCCGGCAATTTTGCTCCCGATAGCTATATACTTTTTTACTGTAGGTAAGGCTTTCCGGATACCCTCTATTCTTTGCGCGTATTCTTCGTCAAAGATAAAATAACTCGGCTCTGCTGCAGCCGCGCAGTATTCAATGTTTTCATCGGTAAATCGAAAATTTAACGGATTGACCCATGCGCCTGTTTTAATAATCGCAAAGAATGCTTCAAGCCAGTTGATTGAATTTTTTCCGAGGAGAAAAACCTTGTCTCCCTTTTTGACCCCTCTCTTTTATAAGAGCATTTGCCAGACTGTTCGTTCTTTCATTAAACTGTTTCCAGTTAACCTCTGTTCTTATCTTTGAGATGGACCTAATCTCCACAAAAGCAGTTTCTTCGGGAAAAACTCGTGCATTCCTATACACCAAGTCGACTATGTTCATGCTGTCCTCCGTTCATTTACCAAATTTGACATATACCCGTCTGTTTCCTCAGCAATACCCTCATTTAGACTTTTTCAGAAAGTCTAAACTAAAATTGAGCGCCTCGTCTCCCGGCAATCCCTTTGCTTTTGCTGCTTTCACATATTCATCGAGCAAAGGTCTCACTTTTGCCGCCCACTTTGCTTCTTCTTCTTTTGAAAGCTGGATAACTTTGTTGCCTCTTTTTAATGAAAAGGCCCTTCCTTCTTCCTCAATCTGGTCCCAGAGCGCACCCTGTTTTTCTATCCATTCAGCGCTCACCTGTTCAAATATTTTCTGAATATCAGCCGGAAGAGCATTCCATTTGCTTTTGTTCATAACAATGTACATTCCCGTTGAATATCCGGATGCGTAGGCGCGGGTTGTAAAATTGATAACTTCTCCCCATTTAAAGCCCTGTAACGCTTCCATGGGAGCCATGGCGCCATCGGCAACTCCTGTACGGAGAGCATCATATGTTTCAGGCATTGTTGTGCCAACAGGCGCTCCACCCAGGGCAATTACAACCTTTGCTGCCAGCCCTGTTGCCCGTATCTTCATATTTTTTATATCTTCAAGTTTGTTGACGGGCTTCTTGGTATGGAGAAAACCAGGTCCATGGGCATGCAGATAGAGGACTTTTACATCATCCAGTTCTTTTGGTTTGAATTTCGCGTAATAGGCATTAATAAGCCTTGTTGCTGAAATACCATTCTGGTAACCCAGGGGAAGGTCTATTACCTCAGTGAGAGGGAATTTACCTCTTGTGTAGGCAAAACAGCTAAAACCGATATCGGCAATCCCCTTTACAACACCGTCATATGTTTGTGCTGCCGGGGTAAGCGTGCCTCCAGGGTAGTAGGTAATCTTGACCCTGTTATTCGTCCTTTTTTCAATTTCTCTGCTCCACTGCTCGGCAAGTATGCTGTGTTTGTGCGGAGCCGGGAAAAAGTTGGAATAGTTCAGCGTAATGACCTTTTGCGCAAAAGAATAGTTTGGAACAAGAAAGAAACAGAGACCGACAATTAAAAGCAGAACAATAATGTTTACCCTTTCACAGCTTCTCATAATACCTCTCCTTTTTTTGTTTATTAGGCTTGATGTTCTCGCAAAAAAACCCTGAATGGCTCCGGAAAAATACTTTTTGTGATTTCATCAAATTTATGCCTCAACCCATCAGTCATATATCATTAATTGAAAGAAATTAAATGATCATAATAGGGCAGTATAATGGCATTATATTACTGCTATTTTAGGCGCATATAAATTAACTAGCTGAGGGACATGAGGTATGATTTGAGGTTTACTTTTTGTTTATTTAAACCGAGCTTGTTTCTGATATTTTGTCTGTGATGATTGACAGCGTTTTCTGAAACACCTGAGACTTTGGCAATTTCCTTAATGGTTTTACCATCTTTGATAAGATTTGCCACAAGGATCTCTGTTGGTGTAAAACGGGAATAAACAGAACTTACTTTCTGTATAAAAGGAGAAATAATATTTTTCAGATTCGTTTCAAGAATATCGAGGTACGTCTTCTGTTCGTGATCCAGTCTTCTTTCTTTGAGTCTTTCCACATATGGCAGGACAAGTTTTTTGACATTACCGAATATCTTATCCTCCATTTCGCTTTTATCCTGTTCCCGTTGTTTGAGCAAAACCCTTAGCGCTGCGTTTACTTCCATAAGGTTTAATGATTTTGTTCTTAATTCTTCTTCAGCAGTTTTTCTCTCTGTTATATCCCTTACGAATCCACCGATACCCCTTTTATCTCCCAGCAGTACGGCAAATCTCCCGATTTCATAAACCCTGTCACCCAGGGTTTCTTCCGATATAACAATAGAGGAAGCCTTAAGGGACTTCCTGTCGGCACGGGCGGCTTTTTTTGCATCTTCCGGTGGTCTTAGTTCTAAATCAGTTTTGCCGATTATCTCCTGTGCAGTCTTTTTAAAAAACATCCTGAGACTTTTATTGACAATAACGTAGCGCAATTTATTGTCTTTGAGAAAGACACCGTCGGAAGTAGAATCAATGAAAGTCCGGTAGCGGTCTTCGCTTATCCGCAAGGCAATTTCCATCTCTTTACGGGGTGTAATATCCTCTATTGTTCCTTCATAATATAACGTATTGCCCTCTGTATCTCTTACCGTCCTTGCATTGAGGGAAACCCAGGCTTTGCTTTTGTCTTTTCTGTAAACCTGCTCCTCAAAACCTTCAACAGAACCTTGTCTTTCGCAAATACTCTTGAATCGTTGACGATCTTCAGGATTGACATAGAGGTCTCTTCCGATATCAGTAGCAGACCTTACCAGTTCTTCCGCAGAGTCATACCCGTACATTTTCGCGAAGGTGGTATTGGCCAGAATAACCCTGCCCTCTGGGGTTGTCCGGAAAATACCCTCGATGGCGTTTTCAAAAATGCTGCGGTATTTCTCTTCACTTACCCGCAATCTGCTTTCCGCTTCCTTTCTTTCGCTTACATCACGGACGATTGATTGAAGAAGAATAGTGTTTTTATCTATTTCAATCCTGTTCAGACTCACTTCGGCATCAAAAAGGGTTCCGTCATATCGGCAGTGTTTCCACTCAAAAAACTGCGGAATGCCAGAAATGGCTGCCTTCCCCTTCTCGATTGCCTCTTCTCTTGAATCTCGTCCATCAGATTGGAAGGCAGGAGAAAATCGATAAGGGGTCTGCCCGATAATCTGTTCCCTCAAACAGCCAAAAATTTCCAGAAACTTATGGTTGCAGTCAATGATGATGTCGCCTTTCATGAGAAATATCCCATCATTGGCACTATCAAATAAGGTCCGATATTTAATTTCACTTTCTCTGAGCCTGTCCAGGGCAAGCTCTCTGGTGGCTATACTTTCCGGCTTTATTTTGTTTTTCATCAGATGCAACCCTCTATATAAGACCTTTGCATGATCCCTGATTTCTCTTTTCCATGTATTGTTCTATTATATTTCCCGAAGCACCTTGAGGGAAACACCTTCGACTATGCCACTGACCTTTTCCCGGTAAGCAAGCATACCCTCAGATCCGAGATGATCACGGAGCGCTTCCAAATTCTCCCACCGCTCAATGATGGTAACAACATTTTCATCAAGAACCTGCGGGGGCAATGCAGCATCGACATCGACTACGGGGAAATATTCAATACATCCTCTCTCTTCTCGTACCCTGACCATATTCGTTTTAAATATTTCAAGAAAATCGGAAATCTTTCCTGTCTTTACATGGACCGAAGCGATTACGTGAACCATATCCATCCTCCCGCATTATTCTTCAAATGATAATATCTTAACCTTACTCAGGAATGCAGCACAATCTTTTGTGTGCGTCATTGCCAGGAAGTGACCGGCATTTTTAACAATTTCAGAACCAGTCTTCGGACAGCGAATCACTCGATCTTTTTCTCCGTGGATACGAAAGAGCGGCACCCGTAAGTCTTTGAGTCCCGGCCATTCGGATATGTACAGAGACATGGCTCTCATGAATTCAGCGTCAGCCTCGGCAAACATCTTGATTATGACATTCTCAGATTTCCCGGCAAGGGTTTGCATGAACGATATCGGCACAATTTTAATAAGCGGGGAAAAGAACGACAAAGGACCTTGCAATTCAGCAGAACTCACGGCACTTCCCAGAAGCACAACGGCCCTGACACTTTTCAAACGGGCAATTTCAATTCCGATCATTCCGCCAAGTGAAGAACCACCGACAATGTCACCATCATTTATACCGTTTTCTCCAACAACTCTTTTTGCCACTTCCGCAAATGTCTTTTCGCCCCTGTACCGGGGCCAGTCAATGAAGTTGATTTCAAAAGACACCTCCTTGCGGAGCAGATCATACATTGAAGAGTCAGCGCCCATACCGGGCAGTAGATACCATTTATTCATAGTTATTCATTGCCCTCACAAAACCCGCTTCATTCCGGGAATGAGCCGCACAAGGTATGAGGCAAGAAATGCTGCCGGTATTGAAAGAAATGAGACGATGACAAAAAGGGTAAAGGCTCCCGCGCGCACCGGATCAAATGCGTACTGGAGCGCAACCACTATCGGTACATGGAGGACGTAAGCTCCGAATGTGTTCTCCGAGAGCATTCCCATGATACGCCCTGTTCTATTGAAAAAAGTCTTGAAGAGAGCAAGAAGCCCGATGCAAATCCCGACACAAAAGAGCGCTTCTTTGAATTCCCATCCAGCAAACGCCCTTTGATGATCTGTAGTATACAGTACAACTATTGTGGCCACATAGATGCCTATAGCGGGTACAAACCAGAGCGTGTTGCACGGCGTTGTGATTGATGGCAGGAAAGACCATCTGTATGCAAGGATACCGATAACGAAAAAGGAGGCATACTGTGGCATGTGTGCCGGTTCCATCTGTATAAATCCCAGGAATCGAATCCACCGGTCAATGGGAAAACCCCATGATTGCCGGACAAGGTAGGTGACAAGTCCAAGGACCAGGATATAGGCGATGATTATCCATAATCTGACTCGTACATCAGCAGTTATTGATGGGGAAAGCACACGTTTTTGCAGTACACTTCTGATAATTACATAAATCATTGCGTAGACCAGCAGATGTTCCACAAACCACATATGGCCAATGTTGAATTTGAGTTGAACCTGCGCCATATGCGGCGCGTATCCCAACCAGTGCCGGACATAGAAATCCTTGAAACTGATACTGTCCACATAGGCCAGATGTTTCACGTATTCAAGCAATGGGGTCATGACAAGGGCCGCAAAGATGAGCGGAATACCGAACCGTATCAGCTTGTCTGTAATAAATCTGCGGGTCCCGTGGCGGTCAAATGATCCGGGAAAGAAATACCCCGATATGAAGAAAAAAAGCCCCATAAAAAATGACGCATTGAACAGGAAGAAAGGCCCCAATGCCTTTACCCGTTCACCGGGGTATGAATAGAGCCAACTCCCGCCAGTTGACCCATATGCCAGTCCGGCATGATGCATAATGACCAGAATGATAAGAAAAACCTTGAGATTATCGAGATAGTACAGCCGCTCTCTATCGTTCATTCAGTATGCCTCATGCAAGTAAACCCTTGCCATCGCTATTCATCCTCAAAATTGTTCCAGATATCCTCAGTAAATCCAAGGTCTATGGCGGCACTTTGCTCTTGATAGTTCAAGTCCTTCCACACTTTATCAGTACTTGCCGGCGCTTCGTTCCCATCCCATGTATCTTGTTGCCAGCCGAGCATGGACCAGAGTCCTTTTTCTTCGCTACTCAGATCTTCCCACGACAATGTTTCCCAGATTCCGGGATTGCCTTTCATGTCTCGAACATTCATAGCTGCCTCCTGTGCTATCTTGCAATGATTTTCATTATATCTCCAATTTCTAACGCGGCTATCACTTGGAGCACGGGCACCGTGCGATCAGATAGCGCGGTTACCCGCACTATCGGTTCTTCAAATACTGCTTCAAGTCTCGATAGTAATTCTCATGAGGCCCGATCATAACAAGCTCCAAATCACCACCAACCTTTCGATAGGCGAGCAGGTACTGGGTGGTCTTGAGCTTGAACTTGTGTATGAATACGCCCCTCAGGTCACCTTTCTTTTCTTCCCCAATGTTCGGATCTTCGGCAATTCTCTTTACTTCTCGATCCAACGAGTCCTTTTCGGACTTCGACGTCTTCTTCACTTTCTTCTCAAACGATCCTGGCTGGTAAATGCTCATGACGAGCTATCCAAACTTGTATTCGGTTTTTTCGCCTTGTTCCAATTCATCCAGTCCAACGAGGATTTCCTTTATGAGGGAATATGGTAAGTCAGGATTCTCTTCGGCACATTTACCCATGAGTGCCCAATGTTCAATCTGACCGGCCAAAGACCTGTGGTCAATCCGCCCAAATCTTTTTGCCTCATCTGCAAGTTTTTCAGATATTCTTACTGCTATGGCCATGATCGTTCCTCCAAGCGGTATTTCATTGCAACATGCTACATAATATCTCAAATAGTTGCATAATGCAATTATAGATTGCAAATTCATTCTGAGAATAACGCCGAAGCTCACGGAAGGCGGCGCATGCGTCGATCCCGTGCAGCACGTTGTTAAGCCTTTTTTCTCTCGATAAGATATCCGGAAACATACTTATGAATGATACTGGATACCAACGTCTGGTAAGGGATACCCTCTTGCACCGCGATAATCTGTACTTGATCCAAGTCTTTTGAAGACATGCGAATGTTTATCCTCTTGTCTTTTTGCAGTGTATTTTTTGCATACTGCTGGAGCTTCTTGATTTCCTTCTTCGCATTCTTAACTGGTACCCATTCTCCACGTTCATATGATTCAATGATATCTTTTTCCTCATCATCCAGAATTATCTTTTTCATTTCTTTTCCCTCACATACTTATTTGTAGCTTTTCTACTGGGTACAATTGTTTTGAGAAATATCTCTTCATTACGTTCAACATAAGGAACAAGATATGCGTATGCATCAATCATAACCACAGCAATTTTCTGTCCTGGATACCTTTCTTGATTGGGATGTTCAATGGTATCGATAACCTCTCCTTTTTCCATTAGCAGGATAACTTGCTCAAAGCAAACACCCCTATTGCTTTTTAACAATTCATTCTTTTCATTGTCCCATCGGAATATATTCATGTGATATAATTACGACAATGTGTGCCTTATGTCAATATTTTTTTTGGACTTAACGACGAATTCACCAGTGCGGCCTGTCTGCGAGAGACCCAGCCTGAAACCTCCGAAATAGAAGGAACGGAGATGAAAATAGCCTGATATATCCCCGCGTCCGGTGCAATGACGGGTTATGGCAGTCTCTTCTTTGATAGGCAACAAAGCCTCTCTTGCTCTATAAAACAGTTTCTGGGATTTGGCCTATGGGATACTTCACTTGACCATCCTCATAGTACTCAGTGCGCTCAATCATTTCCAGAACCATGGTGATTCTTTATCGCAGTGCTTTACCAAATGATTCAGAATACTCTCGGTTGAACCATCAACCCTTCTGTACAATAACGTGAAGTTGCCTGGCAAGGAGAAGTCCTCGAAGATGAACGATTTTTTTAAACAAGAGTGTGCCTGCCAAGGAAAGCTCGCACAATAGCCTTCACGTTCAGAGTCGGAAAGATGCTGCAAAACACTGTGAATAATTCCGCACGCGGATATTCTCTCGCCTTCAATTAGCTTTGTGTTCGTGTCCATGGATACAATGAGGTCAAAAGTCGAAGACAGATACCTGAGAAAATCGGGTTCGCCAACTACAACCTTGTCCTGGACTCGGGAGATCACCCTTTCTTTTCCCGACTTGCTCTCGTAGTGGGTTTCGATATTTCGAGAAGCGCCTTTTGGTCCTTTGCCAATTACAGTAGTTCCAACGCACCAATTGCCTCTCTTCATTCAGAAAATCCAATGTGCCTCTCCTTCCATACTCGGCTATGAATTATTTCTTAAAATACTATCATATACCGCCAAGAGTAAGTATCTAATTGCTTTTTTCAAAAAGAGGGAGGAATACCAGATGCAACCATCAACGTACTCTCAGATACACTATAAACCATGAAGCTTCGCTCAGCGAAGCGTAAGCAACGTATATTCCTCGACTATTGCCGGGACTTGTCCCGGCTTGAAGTGGACAACGGCTTGGAGGGAAAAGATGGATATGTGATGCACTGGTGCGGCTTGCTGGCGCGGAAGCGTATATACATACGCTGATAATCATCTAGAGGGCTACTCCACTTGCAAATCTCTTAAGGCTGGGCATTCTGAAGACTGGATACATCTATCCAAAAGAAGCAAGGCCCTTACGTGACCTCCTGAGAAAACGGCTCCACTTGGTCCGCCATCGATCCTCACACATCATAAGCGTCAAGAATATACTAACCCGCAGCCTCGGGATTCGCATAAAGAGCGACGAAGTGAAAAAGTTCGATGAAAAGCAGGTACGACGGCTCTTCCCCGATGAACATCTCTTCCTTGCCGTGAATGCCAGCGTTACTATGATACGGCATCTTACGTATCAAATTGAGCATATTGAGAAGAACATTTTGGCAGAGATGAAACTTCGAAAGGAATTTAAAGACCTCCTTGCTCTCCCTGGCATAGGAGAGATCCTCGGCCTCACCATCATGTTGGAGGTGGGGAATATAGGAAGGTTCGAAGAAGTGGGAAATTATGTATCCTACTGCAGGTGCGTAAAGAGTATTCGAACCTCGAACGGAAAGACAAAAGGTCGGGGCAACAGGAAAAACGGAAACAAGTATCTCTCTTGGGCATACATAGAGGCAGCTCAGATTGCAAGGAGGTACTATCCTGCAATAGAGCGGTATTATCAGAAAAAGCTCGCAAAGACAGGGAAGATAGTAGCGATCAAAGCGGTAAGTAGTAAACTGGCTCGGGCGACATATTATGTGTTGAGAGATCAGGTTGCTTATGACGAGAAGAAATTATTTGGCGGGAAGGCGGAACCATGTGCGCTGCTTGGCTAAACCCTACACGCTGATTGGGAGGCTTATCCCGCCTCAAGATATTATAGCCGGAGTATAGCTTACGGCTGACCTGATCTGTCCATGCCGTGAGCCTGAAACTGGGTGGCTCATAACCACAGACACTGTGACTCACATTTGGACATGGCATGGAACCGACGTTTTTCTGGGTCTATAAAGACAGGGAGGTTCTTTGAAACCTCCAATCCCGATGGGTGAGTGGAGCCAGATCAGAAATGATCTGTAACCATATGAAAGAGAAGGAGCGGGCGCAGATAAAGGGTCAAAAGAGGCATGTCTGGCGTGTACTCATGCACCCTGCAAAAAAACAATCACTTTTTGCTTTGGGGAGGTTTTTTTCTTGACAGGGTGCCCTCTAATGGGTGAGCAGCGCATGGCGTGGCAGGGCGCGCATAGACGCTTTGCCCTCCAAGCCGTTGGCCGAACACACACTACCGGGTATCAGGAAAACAGGGAAGTAAACAATCGGAGCATCATGCTATTCATGACTTCGGGTATTGGGCAAACTCCAGAATAATACCATCGGGTCCGTAACAATAAACCAACTTTTTACCCGTTTTTCTCCAGACCTGAATGTCGCTTTGAAACCTGACCCCATTGGCTTTAAGTCGCTTGACTTCTGCTTCGATATCATCAACTGCAAAGGCCATATGGCGGAACCCAAGCTGATTCGCACGGCTCAACTCAGGATCTTTACCTCCGATTGGAGAAAAATACTGAATCAGTTCAATATTCGTATGAGACCCCGGCAGTGAAAGACCGACAAACTCCGCTTCAATATTCGGAAGACCGGTAACATGAGAGAGTTCTTCGCCTGATAGATATGAGGAGGTTACTTCCTCAAAACCAAGATCCAGAAAAAACTTCTTCGCCTCTTGAAGATCACTGACAACAATGTTGATGTGGTCTATATTTTTAATCATCCATACCGCCCCAGGAACAATGAATACGCGCTCTCGCAGCAACAAATATTAGTCTTTGCTGTATGAGTTGTCAACAATGATTAAGATCTGCTGCCCATGGATTGATAGTTTCCTTTTCTTGTGTTATTCATATCTCATGCTGAAAGGCAAATTCTTATCAGCCCCTGGGAGGTTATACATGAACAAATCAATCCGCACGACAGGTGCAGCTTTGATGGTATTGGCAATAGTTTTCTGTTTCATCGGCATGGCTATGGCCCAGGACGCCAAGAAAATAGACGCATGTACCTTGTTGACCAAGGCTGAGATTCAGGCGGCAATCGGCAAGAACGTCGGCGACGGCAAGTTGAACACCAAAGCCAACCCGGCAGTGGGGTTGCCCTGTGAATACGTTGTCGATTCTTCCGGCGCATTCAGTATTCTCATCAAAACAGTCGGTGCCGGCGAAAACGCCGATAAGGTCATGGCAGAACTGAAAAAGATGAAGATAGCTGTTTCCGATGCCCCGGGCACCGGCGACCGCTCATTTTTCTCCAGCCCGGGTTATGGCATGGTCCAACTTAACACCTTCAAGGGTTCAAAATATCTGATCATCACCATGCTGGTACCGGGAACCGCCGAAGCCGCGCAGAAAACAGCCGCCGAAAAGCTGATGCGCAAGGCGCTGACAAAAATATAAGCGCCAGGGCAGACGATAAGCAAGAAGTCCTTATCGTCAAAGCTCAGCAAGCACTCCAACAGCAGTCTTTAAAGGCGGAATTGATCCCGCCTTTCTCTATCTATATTAAATCATGGTTTAAGGGCTGTTCCTTTAAAAAAGGTGTAACAGAATGTACCATCATCTTCGGTTGCCCGGTACAAATCCTTTATCCCTTTGTTCCAGGTCTTCTCATCGATCTTGTTTAATGAAAGCGCCTGTTCTCGGACGCCTTCAACCATAGCGATAAAGGTTTTCTTTGAGAAACCATCAACCAGACCCGGCTTACTCGAGTCGACATATACCATGCGTGGTGACACGCTTACTGCTTCAAAACCTGCTTTATTCAACAATGGATAGAGCTGCCGGCCGATCAGTGAATTACCCTTCAAGCCTGCCTGTATTGATATTAAACATTGAACAGTCTGCATCGCTTCTTTGCTTTCAGGATAACAATAGAATGAACCATGATCGCCCTCAATAACGGTAATAGACCCGCCATTCTTCAAGACCCTTTTGAGATGTATTAAGGCATCAATGGGCTTTGACAAATGTTCAAGGACAAAACAGACAAAAATATGATCGAAGCTTCCATCCTGAAAAGGCAAATCAAAAATGTCCGCCTCTTGAAAGACTACATTGGTGATCTTTTCTGCCCGGATGACATTTTGAGCATGATCCAGGGATTCGCTGGAAATATCTATTGCATGGAAATGAGCGCCAGGACTGTTTTTTGTAAGAATAACCGTTTGAGCGCCGATACCGCAACCCGCTTCCAGCACATGGCTTCCGGCAGGATAAATGGTGTCGTGGTTTAAGAGTTCTGCAAGCGTCTTCGCCTGATCAGCTAATCTGCAAGATTCCTTCTCTGTGTAACCGTGTACATAGTCTTCCATTTGTGTTGCCTCCTGTTAAAAACGCTTATATACGATGCAGTGTTGTATTCCCTGAAAGTGTATATAAGCCGGAGTCAGGTGTCTTGTATAAAATTGCTGTATGCATATTTTGTGCTTTCACGTCTCTCGGTGACCGTTAATGTCAGCCTATCTCGTTTTCAATCAATTTGGTGATTTCTCCCTCATTGGGAAATCGTCGTCCTGCAACATCGTCCTTGGAGTAGATCATCTTGCCATCGCACTTTACCGTGAAGATACCGCCGCTACCCTTGATCAAGGCAATCTTTGAATCAGGATACTTTACTTTCAATTCCGCTTCCACCCGGGAAGCATGAGGAAAAAAGTTTCAAGAAGCACAATATTCAATAAAGATGTTCATAAAACCTCCTAAATTCTCAATGATTTAAAAACTCCATCTGATAGTTAACCTGCCGTTTCCATCAACTTCTCACATAGTAGTATGTACCGTATACGTTGTCAACAACGATCAAACTATAGTTGTGGAATGGTGCCTATAGCCCGTTTTCAATTGTTCATTGACACAATCTATAAAAACGGGTATCATATTTTCTATGTTAAATAGTTTGTCCAGCCAGAAAATAATGTTGAACGTATGGTGGTGGGGTAGCTAAGGCTATCCCATAACGAGCAGGCCGTTTAAGCTCTTGAGGGATAGCAATCCCTGGGGCTTAAGCGGCTTTTTTGTTTTCAGCCGCTTTAAGATTTCCCGAAGGGTATTTTAAAGCGGCTTTTTTTATTATTAAGGGAGGTTGTATGTATCCATCGTTAGAAGAATTTAAGGAATTATCAAAGAAGTACAACAGGATTACCGTCTATAAAGAGACTGACGGCGATATGGATACGCCCGTATCGATCCTCTCCAGGCTGCTGTCTTTGGACAGGGCAATCCTTCTGGAAAGCGCGAAGGAAAGCAAAGTTTACAGCAGGTTTTCCTTTCTTGCCTTCGGCATCAAAGAAAAGCTTGTTTTAAAAGAAGACGGTCTTTACAGCAACGGAAAGCGTCTTGGGGAGATTTCTCACCTGGAAGAGATCCTGCTTCAGAACAGGACCGCACCCTTTGAGGGATTTGGTGATTTTTCCGGTGGCTATGTGGGGTGTCTCAATTTCGGATTTGTCGGACAATGCAACATTCTGAGACAACCCCTCATCTCATAAAGATGCTGAGGCGGGGTCGCTCTATCTTGTGGAGAAGTTCTGCGTCTATGACAACTACACCAACAGACTCTATATTGCTCTTTCAAAGAAGATCGACGGCAATATCCCCGCTGAAGCAATGTATGAAAGGATCAGGGAAGAACTGGAGAGCATCGGAAAGGGAGTTAAAAAGCCTCTCCAGCGGTGCGTCCCATGCCGCTCAATCCCGCTGTCACGAGAAGCATCCCTAAAGAAACATTCATGAACAAGGTGCAGAAGATCAAAGAGATGATCGAGGCAGGAGAGGCAATACAGGTCGTGCTCAGCGATTATCTGGAGATAGATAATCTGGACCCCTTCCAGTTCTACAGGAACCTCAGGAAGATCAACCCTTCGCCGTATATGTATTTTCATCAAGGACGGAAATTCCTTTGTCGTCGGGTCAAGCCCGGAGGTACACATACGGGTCCGCGGCAAAACGGCTTATCTGCGGCCTATCGCCGGCACAAAACCAAGAGGGGCAAGTCGGAGAATGTCGAGGAGATCATCAAAACCCTCACAGAAGATGAAAAGGAAAAGGCAGAGCACCTCATGCTCGTTGACCTTGCACGGAACGATCTGTCGAGGATCTGCGCCGCCGGGAGCGTCAGCGTGGAAAGTTTTATGGAACCGGAAGTCTATTCCCACGTTGTTCATCTTGTTTCCCAGGTAAAGGGGGAACTGAAAGAGAATGCCGATGTCATCGATGCCATTACAGCAGACATTTCCTGCGGGCACGGTGTCGGGAGCGCCGAAAACGCGGGCCATCGAGATCATCGACGAACTGGAAGAGACCCCGAGAGGCATTTATTCAGGGTGCACGGGCTACATTGGCTTCAATGGAAATGTCGACATGGCAATCACGATCAGGACCGCTGTATTCAACGGGTTCAAGGCGCGGCTGCAGGCAGGCGCCGGCATTGTCTATGACAGCATACCGGAAAAAGAGTACGAGGAAGTAATGAATAAATTAGAGGGCCTTGATACGATCAGGAGGTATCCATGATAGCATTGATTGATAATTACGATTCTTTCACCTTCAACGTCTATGACTATTTGATGAAATTTACCGACATCAGGGTGTTCAGGAACACAGACAGTCTTGAGAACCTTAAAACATCTGGATCTGCAAGGGCTCGTTATTTCACCAGGTCCATCCCACCCGTCAAATTCTCTTCTCAGCCTCGAAGCTATTACATATTTTAAAGGGCAGAGTACCCATCCTCGGCATCTGCCTGGGCATGCAGGCCATCGCCTATGAGTCCGGCAACACGGTGCGGAGGGCAAAAAGGATCATGCATGGAAAGGTGGACACGCATTGTAAATCATGGCGGGGTTCTCCTCTTTAAGGGCATGGGAGAGAACATTCCCGGCAGTGCGATATCATTCCCTTGTCGTAGAGAACGATAAGAATGATTTCCATGTTTGTGCCGTTTCGGAGAGTGACGGCGAAATCATGGCCATAGAGAATACTGACCTGAAGCTCTTCGGTCTCCAGTTTCATCCCGAATCATACGCCACTGATCAACGGCATAACATTCATAGAAAATTTTGTGGAGGTCTGCAATGGAAATACTTGAAAAGATCAAAGCAGGGCATGGATCTCACCTTTGAAGAGGCAACAATCATGTTTAACGAGATGCTCTCAGGCAATGTGGAGGAAGCCTCGTATTGAGGAAATCCTTCTGGCACTGGCGGAAAAAGGTGAGACTGAAGAAGAGATTGCCGGCTGCGGCCCAGGCCATGCTGGGCCACGCAATACCGGTAGACCATGCTTCGATACCTTGCTGGATACTTGCGGTACCGGCGGCGACGGAAGCGGCAGTTTCAACATCTCCACGGCAGCGGCAATCGTCTGCAGCCTCTTTGTTCCCGTGGCAAAACACGGTAACAGGGCAATGAGCTCAAAATCGGGTTCAGCCGATGTGCTGGAGGCGCTGGGCGTCCCCATCGACCTTGGCAAAGAAGAGGCATCGCAATTTTTAACAAAGAAAAATTTCGTTTTTCTCTTTGCCCAGAAATTCCATCCTGCCATGAAGTCTGTGGCAGCAGTGAGAAAGAAGCTCGGCAGAAAGACCATATTTAATCTCCTGGGACCCCTCTGTAATCCGGCAAGCCCGATTGCCAGCTCATAGGTATTTTCAAGGAGGACTTTATGGCCCAGCTATATGGGCGCCATCGAACAGCTAGGCATCCCCAACGTCATGGTCGTATCAAGCAGAGATGGTCTCGATGAGGTAAGCATATCGGACAAGACCACCTGCTATCATAAAAAGGGGGCTTCAGTAAGAAAATTCGACCTTTGATCCGCAGGAATTTGGCATATACGCAGGCAAAGAGACAATACAGGGTTATGAAGCACAGACAAACGCGGAGATTATGAAAGAGGTTTTTCTCGGCCGCAATCACAGCGATCTCACCAATGCCATTGCCATTAATGCCGCCTTCAGCCTCACCCTGACAGAGGTGGAGAAAGATCTCAGGAAGGCATTCCTGCTCGCCAGGGAAACCATAAAAAGCGGGAAAGTCTATGAGAAACTGGCGGAGCTTTCATCATGATACGACAGATAATGGAAACCAAGAAGAAAGAAGTCGCAGCATTACGAGGGCGCTAGACTTTCACCGACGGACAAGACCGGTTATACCCTTCAAACTGAAAGAAGGCATCAATATCATTGCCGAGTTAAAGAGAAAATCGCCTTCTGCAGGCGATATAGGAGAGATTGACGATAGGAGGATCGCTCTCTACACTCAATACGCCACAGCCATGAGCATCCTCACCGACGCTACATATTTTGGCGGCAGTTTCGAACTTCTCGCCGAGGTGGCAGGCAAGACCAAATTGCCTATTCTCTGTAAAGATTTTTTTATCGATGAAAGCCAGATCGACCTCGCCTGGTCAAAAGGGGCCGACATGATACTCCTCATTGCGAGGATACTCGAAGAGGACCATATGAAAAAACTCTACAACTATGCACAGAACCTGGGTCTCAATTGCCTCGTTGAAGTCCATGAGGCAAAAGAACTGCAAAAGATTTCCCATCTTCAACGCCGATATCGTAGGCGTAAATGCCCGTGATCTGGACACGCTTGCCATAGACCTGGATGAGGCAAAAGAGATCATTTCCCTTGTTGAAGCGCCTGTCAGGGTTGCCGAAAGCGGTATTAAAACAAGAAAGGATATCGAAGGATTCAACAATGCCAACTGTTTCCTCATTGGGGAGACACTGATGCGGTCCAAAGATCTCGAATCTACTTTTCGGGAACTCCTCTATGGTTAACATAAAGATCTGCGGGATGACAAATCTGGAAGACTGCCTGACAGCCATTGATCTCGGTGTAGATTTTATCGGCTTTGTCTTTTACGAGGAAAGCAGAAGGTATGTCACACCTGAGTCGGTGCGGACAATAGTCGAAAGACTCGACGGAAACATCAAAGACCGTCGGAGTATTTGTGAAGGAGACAGAAGACGAGATCAAGGAACTGATGGAGTTTCTGTAAACTCGACTTTGCCCAGGTCTATAACGCCCGAAGCGGGCCTGACCGGATTTCAGTCTGCAGGGTTGACGGCTGCATACCTGACGTGGCAGACGATGGTCTCATCCTCTTCGATAGCTATTCAGATGGTTTCGGCGGATCGGGAATATCTTTTGACATAGAGCTTCTCAAAAACCACAGTGCCCTTGGCAGGGCCTTTATCGCAGGCGGTATTAACGAAGAAAACGTAGGCAGCATCATGGCGCTGAAACCGTTCGGCGTGGATTTTGTCAGTTCTGTAGAAAAATACAAAGGAAAAAAAGACCTCTTAAAAATGAGTTATTTAGTGAGTAAAATAAGGAGTTATGAGATATGAAAAAATACTACGGACAATATGGCGGCCAGTTTGTACCGGAAACACTGATCCCCGCCCTCGATGAACTTGAAAGCGCCTTTACAGGGATTCAGAAAAGACAAGGAATATCAGAGGCAACTGGATAGATTCCTCAAAGACTATGCGGGAAGACCTACGCCTCTCTATCACGCCCAACGATTGAGCGAGTTTGCGGGCTGCCGGGTCTGGCTGAAAAGGGAAGACCTTATGCATACAGGCTCCCACAAGATCAACAATACCCTGGGCCAGATCATGGTGGCAAAATTCATGGGTAAAAAACGGATCATTGCAGAAACCGGTGCAGGACAGCATGGTGTGGCAACAGCAACGGTCTGTGCGCTTCTCAATCTCGAATGTGTTGTCTACATGGGAAAGACCGATGTGGAGAGACAGAGTGTTAATGTTGAACGAATGAGGCTTCTGGGCGCCACCGTCGTCCCTGTCGAAAAAGGAAGCGCCACACTGAAGAGCGCTATCAACGAGGCCCTGAGAGACTGGGTCAAGAATGTAAAGACAACCCATTATCTCATCGGCAGCGTTGTGGGCCCCCACCCCTTCCCTGCCATAGTGGGCTACTTTCAGTCAGTCATCGGGAAAGAGGCACGAGGTCCCAGATTCTCAAAAAGACAAAACAGCTTCCCGATTATGTCATGGCCTGTGTGGGCGGCGGCAGTAACGCCATGGGTATTTTCCGGGGTTTTGTGAGTGACAGCGAAGTAGCATCTCATCGGCGTTGAGGCAGGAGGTATCTCTCTTGAGATGGGACGCCACGCTGCCACATTGACAAAGGGAAGACCGGGCATACTCCACGGCACAATCAGTTATCTTCTGCAGGACCAATTCGGACAGGTAGCAGATGTCCATTCGGTTTCAGCCGGGCTCGATTATCCCGGCGTCGGCCCTGAACACAGTTTTCTCAAGGACCGGCAGAGGGTACAATATGATGTCTGTTTCGACAATGAGGCCCTTGATGCCTTTTCCGTACTGAGCAGGCTGGAAGGCATCCTGCCTGCACTGGAAAGCTCTCACGCACTCGGTTATCTCATAGCCCATAAAGAACTGTTTGCCGGAAAAAAATTATTGTATGCCTCTCCGGGAGGGGAGACAAGGATATGGACATCGTGAAAACAGGAGGAATCTCAATCATGGGTAAACTCGGTATATATCTGCTCGCCAACTATCCCTCACGGGAAACATTCATAGAAGCAGTAAAGATATGTGACAACAAGAAGATTGATTTTCTGGAGATAGGGTTCCCTTTTTCAGACCCCATCGCCGATGGCGATACCCTGGAAAAGGCCTGCTATGAGACCCTCCAGCGATACGATTTTAATGATACCATCAGCAGTTTTCAGGAAGTCAAAAAGATATTTAAGGGAAAAATCTATATCATGACCTACGCCAATATTGTCTACAGCCCCGGTATTGAAAACTTCGCAGAGAGGGTCGGCGCAGTTTCGGGCATCATTCTGGCAGACCTGCCTTTAAGAGAAGCAGGACCCTTCGAGAAAGCCTTCAGAAAATACGGCATCAATGTCATCAACTTTTTAACGCCGGAGAGCCGCAACGAAGACATCGACAATGCTGTGAAAGGTCGCCCGTGATTTTATCTACTTTGTGTCAAAACGGGGCACCACAGGTGGAGAATTCGCCCTCGACGAAGAAACACGGGAAAAGATAGCACGCGTGAAAGCGAAAGGCGGCGAAGTCTTCCTGGGCTTCGGGATAAAAGACAGGAAAGATATCGAGCTTGCCTTTCAGCACGCCGATGGCGCCATCATCGGGACCAAAGCGATCAGCGAACTTGAAGGGGGCATAGAAAACTTTCGCCGATATATCGGGGGGTTAAGACCATGTACCTGAAAGATGGCGGTGCAGAATCGGAAACATCAGGCTTTTCTATATTATTGATGAAAAAGAAAAGATAGTCGCTATGATTTAAATTGATGACTGAAAGGATGCCTATTAAGCCAAAATTAGATACACAGATAGGTTTGAAGCTTCAAATGTCAATATGTCACCAACGTTCCCTGTTGTTCTCTCTCCTCCACCCACTCTCGGATACAGTGCTACATAAGCTTCGCTCCGCGAAGCGTAAAGGCAACGTATATTCCTCGACTATTGCCGGGACCTGTCCCGGCTTGCTATGGACGACGGCTTGGGACGGAAGCTTCAGATGTGTTGACCTGTGAGCCTTGCTGGCGCGGAGGCGCATATATATGCGTCGAGCAGCGCATGGCGATGCAGGGCGGCGCAGATGGAGTTTCCGGTTCAAGCCGTTGGCCGGACACAATAATAAGCTATATGCTTTTCACATTATCTGCTGCGGAAATAGATAAATTACTGCAGGGCGAGGATGGCTGCACCTAACGCGGCGGTGATCTGGGGTTCTTCGGCTACGAAGACGGGGGTGCCAAGTTCTGCTTCTATGGCTTTCACCAGACCTATATCTTTGGCGCCTCCACCGGTGACGGCACAATCATTGACGAGTCCTACACGGACAACAAGGGTGACGATCTTTGACGCCATGGCCTTGTGGATACCGGCAAGGATGTCACCGGGGCTTGCCCCTTCTGCGATACGTGACACTGCCTCGGATTCCGCAAAAACTGCACAGGCCGTTGTAAAATCAACCGGTTTGGTAGCAGTCAGGGAGAGCGGACCGATCTCATCGAGGGTGATATGAAGTATACGGGCGGTGATCTGGAGAAACTTTCCGCTCCCTCCGGCACATTTCTCATTCATGATAAAGTTTGTAATGCCCCCCGTGTCATCGAGACGGATCACCCTGCTGAACTGGGCACCTATGTCAATGACCGTCCGTACTGTGGGAAAAAGCCGGTGAATCCCGGCGGCATGACAGGACATGTCAGTAGCTGACTGATCGGTCGTATCAATAACCATTGCAGCCCCATATCCGGTGGCAACCTTATACGAAATATCATCCATGGAGAGCCCTATTTTTTTCAGGGCTTCCTCGGAGACTCTTCTCGACGATTCCTTGTAATCTCCCCCTGAAGGGATAACTGCATAAGACCGGAGGATACCATCTTCACAGACCACGGCCTTTGAATATGCCGAACCTGCATCAATACCGAGGACATATTTCATAGAGCGGACCTCATGAGAAAAACCTCGCCTCTTCTAAACCGTGACCGCATCTCGTTGGCGTCTGCCCCTCACGGGCATACTTTTCATATACGTCTTTGCCCATCAATGCCGCACCAAGAGCCCCCGTGATAAGAGGTTCCGGCGGTACCAGGATGGGATATCCGAATTTTTCTTCCAATGCCTTGACTAAACCGATATTTTTCGCACCGCCGCCGGTAATGGCCACATCAGGTTCGATCTTCAATTTCCTTATCAGCGAATAAACCCGCGTGGCAACAGACAGGTGGACACCGGCGATAAGATTGGCCACAGACTCGCCGTTTGCGAGCTGGTTGGTCACCTCGTGCTCGGCAAAGACCGTACAGGTGTTGCTGATCTCTGCCGGTCTCTGGGCGGTAAGGGAAATTTCTCCAAGCTTCGTAAGAGGAACACCAAGAGAGTCGGCAATGACTTCCAGAAAGCGTCCTGTACCTGCGGCGCATTTATCATTCATGACAAAGTTGGTTACCTTGCCGTCCTGGATCTTGATGCCTTTGCTGTCCTGGCCGCCAATATCGACGATGGTTTTTACTGTGGGAAGAAGACTATGGATACCTTTTGCGTGGCAGGTAATTTCTGTCACCTGCCGGTCGGCAAAGGGAACATTGATCCTGCCATATCCCGTGGCGACAACATATGTCAGATCTTCAAAATGGAGATTTGCCTTATTGAGGGCCTCTTCCATGACTTTATTGGCTAATTTCCTGTGTTCCGGGCCGGTGGGCCCTATGAGCGAAGTTTCAAGCTTGTCGCTGAAGATAACCACTTTCGTCATGGTGGACCCGATATCGAGACCTGCAAAATAGTTGACCATAATAATCCTTACACTTTAACCCGAATACTCAGTCTTTGTAAATATGCGCGGGAAATGTGGAAGTTGAGTATTCAGACTTTCGCTCCCATAGTACATTAACGACTACGGGAGCGAAAGTAACAACTTATCTATTATCGTATGTTCTTAGCCTTTTCTCTTCTTTGCCGACTCGAGCGTTTCTATGAAGGCATCGATCCTGTTATGAGTATCTGCTTCATTGTATGAGCTGATGTCGACGATATCGCCTTCCATAATCAGGACAGGAATATCTCCATAAACCTTCTTCAGGGTCGCGGCCTGATGCACAATCCCCGCATGCCAGCTGCGGCAGGAGAAGGCGGAATGAAAGACCACGCCGTCGCATTTGTAGTCTTCGATATATTCAATGATACGCTCGACTTTCGGGATGGAACCGGGGCGTTTCCGCGCTGATCGTACCAGTGGGTCCAGAAGCGCACCCATCTCCAGGCGATGTGTTCCAGGGGATCGTTCGTCTTCGGGAGATCGAGCCGTTCGATCTTCTCGGCATTGCGGTAGGTTACCTCCACAGGGAAGACAGCGCCTTTATCATTAAAATACTGGAAATCGCCCAGCGCAAACCAGGAAGGAAGTCCTGCGCCCCAGAGAATTCTGTACTTTTCGTTCTCGGCAACGCCCTTCTTCTCGTGCGATCTTCTGCTTCAGTTCGGCGTAGAGGTCTTTGTAGAAGTCATAGGCTTCCTGAGTACCAAGATTAAACGTGAAGGGCACCATGGTATTCATGGCATCGCCTGTATCCATAGGAGTCGGGATGGCCTTGCGCAGTTCATAGGTATCGATGAAGAGGTCCCAGGTCTTGTCGGACAGATCGACAAGCGCCGCAAGCCTGTCCCAGTCCATCTTTTTGCCGGTATGCTTTTTCGCAGAACTTGACCAGTTCGCGGAGTTCCTCGGTGGCATATTTCACATAGAATTTTTCCTGTTCATGATGGTCGATATTCGGGTCCCAGGGAGGATAGTACATATTCCCCACAAAGACAGGTACATCCTGAAGGTAGTGCTGCGTTGCCTGAGGCCATTTGAAACGGGGATCGCAAAGCTGCTGGCGCTGCCGATGCATCATGTCCGGCCTTCCCATTCCGCCCCACGGAGCGCCGGGGACCGGCTCGCCACCCAGTTCCTCACGCCACATATCGAAGCCGATGGTGCAGGTTGCATAGGTACAGAGCGAGCGGGAGAAATTGTCTGCCTCTGCCTTCTGGAGGTATTTTTCCGCATCACGTTTTGCCGCGCAAACGCCTGCAAAACTCTCACCCCAGGCAGGAACGATATCCATGGCCCGCATGATCTCATCCTGGCCGTCTGAATATAAGCGTAGGCACTTTCTTTCCCTCTTCTTTCGCTTTCAGAGTGGCAGACAGGTTGCCCCTTACAAATTTCGGTATCTTTCCCGCTGCCTGTGTTGCTAATGTTCTTGGTTTTTTATCTTCAGCCATGTGATTATCCTCCTCATTTATGCGATCATTTCCAGGAATGCTTCAATCCTGGTCTTCACCCGTGCCAGGGTGGAGGTGGAGTATTCATCCTCCAGATAGAGCACAGGAGTTCCTGAAGATTCGATAAAGCTCTTCATTGCCGGAACTTCAAAGCCATAAGGGTCACAATATTTATAGATGAAGAGAATGGCCCCGTCGACCTTAAATTCGTTTATGTATTTCTTCAAATGCCCGAAGCGGGCTTCCAGGTTTTCCTGATAGGTATTTCCCTCGCCTACAAAGGTGGTGGGTATTTTCAGTTTTCTCAGATACCGTTCGGCGATGCCCTGGACCGGATCGGTGGTGACATCGACATCCTGCCAGTACATCTTGCTGCCGATGGAGAGATCGTCCATGACCAGCTGTGCTCCTGCCCCTTCAATGGCATCGATCATTGCCACATCGTCGATCTGATCGCCGATGAGCATGATCCGTTTCTGTTTTCTGTCAGCAGGCTTTCTCTGTTTTACTTCTTTGGTGACGCTCTCGATGAGGGCGCTTGATTCGTCGACAGGAAGACTCATGGCGGCAACGAGGACCTTCATCATCTCAGCGCCGGAGATAAGAGGTGGATTGCTTTTTCTTAGGTCATAGAGTTCTCTCATGAGCCGCCTGTTTTCGTTGTGGGCTTTCACTGCCTGAGCCAGGGCCTCATCGGTAATCTTCGTTCCGGTAAATTTTTCAAGGGTGCCGATAAATACTCGGAGTATCTCTTTCATAAATTCTATCGACGGGTCATCGGTGACATGGGGAACATTCAAAAAGTGCCAATAGGGCAACTTCAGGGTAGTAGCTCCATACATCATCGGTTCTGTCAATACTGTCGCACTGGTGCGGCAAGCACCATGCCGTCAAGGAAGTCATATTTGCCCTTTACTGCCGCATCGAAGACATTCCGTACAAAGGGACAGACTATCGTTTCCATGTAGGCGTCCCCTTTGGTAATGGCTTCGGAGACATTACCTTTCAGCCTAAAGGGTACTACGCCTGCCGCAGTGAGGATCTCTACCGGACCCAATGCCGTGAGATAGCCTATGACCTTCTTGCCTTGGGCCTTCAGGTCTTTCGCTCTTGAACCATACTGGTTGTAATACTTTTCTGCTGTTGTTAAACCGTTCATTTGTGGTTCCATCGTTGACCTTCCTATTGTCCACCGTTTTTGAATGTCGTGGACTGGGGGTAATATGGTGCTGCTGATAATGATCTGCTATAAAACTTCAGTTCTTCATAGCCAACTATAGATAACTAAATGTCATCTCATTTGTCAACACAATATTCACTAATATCGCCACAACATATTGTTTTTATCAATTATATCATCATGTTATATTAGTGAAAAAATTCACCTATTCAACGTTCCAAGAATGTATAAAATACTTTATCTCAATTTCTTCCGGATAGCGTTTGATGGCATTGAACAGGGTTAGAACATTGCTATTTGGCGCAAATACTGGGATGAGCGATGTGGGTCCTTTCATACTTTATTGTGTATAGTTTGTACTTTTTTTCACTATTATCATTCATCGACATACCTTATTATCATGCAGATTACCAAATAATACTTTTTGCGTTAAAAATTATTACAAGCCAGTATTTTAGTATTTTACTTAAATACTGCATCATTTACAGAAAAACCATTGCGATCTATTTTGACATCATCTAATATTATTGATGCATGGATACCATATGGCAGACTCCATGAACAGGAAATGTGTCGCCGCAAAAAAACAGAAACACTATGGTGACAGTCTTAGGCCACAGAGATATGTTTGAATAAAACAAACGCATAAGATGCGTAAGTAATATATGAATGTGTAATAATAAACGCGGGGGGGGTTGCTGAGACCTGTCTCATAGAGGAGATTGCTATGCCTTACGATGCAACAAAAATGGCTGACTGGCAGATTTGCGAAGCAGCAGAAAGCCATATGAAATCCATCTGGCAGCTTCAAGAGGAATTGGACCTCACGAAAGAGGAGATTATCCCCTATGGAAGGATCGGGAGGGTTAATTTCCCCAGGATAATGGAGCGGCTCAACGATAAACCTGACGGAAAGTATATCGAGGTCACTGCCATCACGCCCACTCCCCTTGGAGAAGGAAAAACCACCACTACGATGGGATTGCTTGAAGGGCTGGGCAAGAGAGGAAAACATACCGGAGGCGCTATCAGGCAGCCATCGGGGGGCCCGACAATGAATGTAAAGGGGAGTGCTGCCGGTGGCGGAAACGCACAGGTCATTCCCCTGACGGAATTCTCTCTGGGATTAACAGGCGACATCAATAATATCATGAATGCCCACAATCTCGCCATGGTTGCCCTGACCTCACGGATGCAGCATGAAAGAAATTATACTGATATAGAACTCGCAAAGAGGGACCTCCATCGTCTCAGCATAGATCCAAGCAATGTCCAGATCGGATGGATTATAGATTTCTGCGCCCAATCATTGAGAAATATCGTGATCGGTCTCGGGAGCGGCAAACTGAATGGTTTTACCATGCAATCCCGCTTTGACATTGCCGTCAGTTCCGAATTGATGGCCATCCTTTCAATCGCCCGGAACTTAAAGGACCTCCGTGAAATGATCGGCAAGATCACGGTGGCATATGACGTACGGGGAAACCCGGTCACAACAGAGGACCTTGAGGTTGCCGGCGCAATGACAGCATTCATGAGAGAAAGCATCAACCCCACGCTCCTCCAGACAATAGAGGGACAGCCGGTATTGGTCCACGCAGGTCCTTTCGCAAACATTGCCATCGGACAGTCTTCGATCATCGCCGACCGTGTCGGTCTCAAACTTTTTGATTACCACGTTACAGAAAGCGGTTTCGCCGCTGATATCGGTTTCGAGAAATTCTGGAATGTCAAATGCAGAATCAGCGGCTTAAAACCGAATGTCTCCGTTATCACGGCTACCATCAGGGCTTTGAAGATGCATGGAGGCGGCCCCAGGGTAGCTCCCGGACTGCCGCTCCCTGCAGAATACAGGACTGAAGACCTCACTCTATTGGAAAAGGGCATTCCAAACCTTCTCCATCATATACAAACCGTGAAAATGTCGGGTATGAAACCCGTTGTCTGCATTAATCGTTTCTCTACAGATACCAGGGAAGAGATAGCCCTGGTGCGAAGATTTGCAGAGGCTGAAGGCGCCCGTGTTGCTGTATCGGAACACTGGCTCAAAGGCGGCGACGGCGCACTTGAACTTGCCGACGCAGTTATTGACGCCTGTGAGGAAAAAACCGATTTTCAGTTCCTCTACCCCCTCGAGATGCCCCTAAGGGAAAGGGTCCACTTAATCGCAAAGACCGTCTATGGAGCTGATAGCGTTTTGTGGATTCCCGACGCAGAGGCGAAACTGGATAGACTGGAGGCCGATCCACAAAAGAAAGACTATTTTACCATGATGGTTAAAACACATCTGAGCCTCTCTCACGACCCGGATTTGAAAGGGGTGCCAAAAGGTTGGAGGCTGCCGGTGCGTGATATTCTTGTCTTTACAGGGGCCCGGTTCCTCTGCCCTGTAACGGGGTCGATAAGTCTCATGCCCGGCACGGGGTCAGATCCCTCATTCAGACGAATAGATGTGGATACGGAGACGGGGAACATTACGGGATTATTCTAATAAGGGAAAGAGGTTCAGACATCTTGCTAACACTGCGGTCCGCGAACACTTACCCAAAACGTGCAGGTATATTAAGAACATCACAAAAAGAGGGGGTAATCCATGACTGCCAGAATCATACGCGGCACTGAAATCGGACCCATAATACGGGAAGAGATAAGCGCGGAAACAAAGAGTTTAGAACAACAGCACGGTATCACACCAGGGCTTGTGACCATTATTGTAGGTCAGAATCCCGCCTCAATAAGCTATGTTACAGCTAAACAAAAGGCGGCAAAAGACCTTGGCTTTTATTCCCTTCAGGAGGATATCCCTGAGGAAGTAACCGAAGAAGCTCTTCTTGAACTGATCGCTCAATATAACGATGATCCCGCCATACACGGCATCCTTGTGCAATTGCCGCTACCCAAACACATCAACGAGACAAGAGTACTCTATGCCATTGATCCCGATAAGGACGTCGACGGCTTCCACCCTGTCAACGTCGGCAGATTGATGATCGGGGAAGCGAAATTCTACCCCTGCACGCCCTACGGGATCCAACAGATGCTCATACGAAGTGGTGTTACTATAGACGGCGCAGAGGTAGTAGTTGTAGGGAGGAGTAATATCGTGGGAAAACCTATTTCCATGATGCTCGTTCAAAAAGCGAAAGGGGCAAATGCGACCGTCACTATCTGTCATACTGGCACAAAGGATCTTGCTGCACATACAAGGAAAGCGGATATTCTCATCGTGGCTGCAGGAAGACCGAAAGCGATAACGGCTGACATGGTGAAAAAAGGCGCAGTCGTTATCGATGTGGGAGTAAACCGGATCGGCATGACGCCGGAAGGTAAAGCAATACTCTGCGGAGATGTCGATTTTGATGCAATAAAGGAAAAGGCATCGGCGATTACGCCCGTTCCCGGAGGCGTAGGTCCCATGACGATAACAATGCTCATGTTGAACACCCTGCGGGCTGCCCAATTTACCGTTAGAAAAAGATAAACAATATGAGAGCTTATACGTTTCCGAATCGGAAAGGAGGATTTTTCTAAACAAGAACCCTTTCCGGACAGAAACTCTATATTCTGAATTCACGCACAGAGTGTTCCAGTTTGACAGAGAGACCGCTCAATTCATTGGCAGCCTGGGTCACCTGCTCTGCGGAATGCGACGATTCTCTTGTTACCGCTGCCACCTGCTCGATGTCCCGGGCAATCTCATCAGTCGTAGAATTCATTTCTTCGATAGCAGCAGCGATCTGCTGTACCATAGACTGAAGATTGGACGCACGGGAAACGATCTCGTGGAGGGCCGTACCTGCCTCACTGGAAAGTTCAACACCGACTTTTACCTTTTGTGAAGCCTCATCCATTGCCCTTACAGCGTTTTCAACACCTGATTTGATGGAACCGATCATGGCGGCTATCTCCTGCGTTGATTTACCAGTCCTCTCGGCCAGTTTTTTTACTTCGTCTGCAACGACGGCAAACCCTCTGCCCTGTTCGCCCGCCCGCGCTGCCTCGATTGCCGCATTGAGGGCAAGAAGGTTCGTCTGGTCGGCAATATCATTGATGACATTGACAATCTGCCCGATCTTTTCCGACTGGTTGCCCAGGTCTTTCACAAACTCCGATGACTTCTGGACTGTTTTTGCTATCTCATTCACCTCGTCTACCGATTTATTGACGATAGCGCTGCCGTTCTCTGCCGTTGTTACCATTTCCTTTGATGAATCCGATATGTTGTTTGTGTTCCTTGCGATATCGAGGGACGCCTGAGACATCTCTTCCGAAGCTGTCGAGACCTGGATAGTCCTCTCTACCTGGGCCACGCCGCCTCTTGCAAGCTCTTCCGCACTGGCGCTTAACTGATGGCTGGCCGAAGCCACACTGGAGGCAGAGGTTGTGACCTCTGAAATCAATACCTTCCATTTTTCCACCATTGTTTTAAAGGCCTGCATTTCATCACCAAATTCATCCTTTCTATCAACCTCTATCTGGACTGACAGATCTCCCATAGCCAGATTTTGCGCCACATCAATGCTCTTCTGGATAGGAATGGTAATGCTTCTCATGATGACAATGCTTACAAAAACACAGATAATAAGAGATGCCACTCCGAAGGCAATCAATATAAAAGTCACATTCCGGTTATTGCGCAAAATTTCCTGATACTTTAGCTGAACACCGTTTTCCTGATACTTGACAAGCTCCTGAACAATCTCGATAAACTTATACACCGCAGGATCAACGCTGGAGGCATAAAGAGTAGCTGCCTCGTCGAAATTACCCGCCTCTATTGTCTGGCCAAGTTTTATGTTAATCTCTCGGGCGTCTTTGACGGTCGTCTTGAATCTGTCGAGAATAGCCTTACCCTCTTTCTCTGTCTCCAGTTTTTCGAGTTTTTCCAGGGCGGCAACATAGAGTTTTCTTTTTTCCCCAACTATTTGCAGCGGGGATTTGTCTTTAGTGTATACAGCTTTTCCGGTTTCCTTATTGATAAACTGCAGGTTTGTGAGTATGTTGTTGGCCATCATTGCTTTCTGAAAGTTTATATTGATAATCTCGTTTGCCCTGGCATCTATATCTTTCATATTTTTGTAACTGATGGCACATAAAACCAGGATAATAAAGATAAATATCGCAAATCCTCCTACCAGTCTTTTCCCTATCTTCATATTCTGCAACTTCATACATACCTCCTCTGCGAATTTGACGCCTTTCTCTTGCAAGGACAGGTTTTATATAACTGCATCGAACCGGAACAACTTATATGGTATTGCATGTCTTCTCCTTTTCATCCGATCGGAACAATTTCATTCCTACGTAACTGTATCATATCGAAACTCTTCACACCTGATTACAACCAGAAATGCGGATTAATCTAAGATATTATGGACAATCAAAGGATAGCGGCTTTCTCTAACTATGCAATTCACAATGACCTCCTCCAAGCCGTATTCTGGCATAAGCGCCTACCTGCAAAAATTATCGGCTCATAGAAGGAAAATCTTTAGAAACATTATTTTCTCGACCTATCGAGTATCTCTCTCACTTTAAGGAGCAGGTCATTGGGGGGCCGGTTTTTGGATAAAATCGTATTCCTTTTCAAGAATCCCTTTATCTATTATTATGTCCCTGGTATACCCGCTGGAGAAAATTACCTTCACATCAGGTCTTATTTTCTTAATCTCCTCCCGACGATTATCTTCCAATATTTTATTCAACAGAGAAGTTCGCAAGCCGAACGGGGTTATTCTTTGTAAATGACAGTCCCCACAGACTCACCGTTTAAAGCACGGGTGATATTCCCCTCTTCCAGACCATTGATAATGATAATCCGGTCGAGGACCTCGCTATTCTGGAGGATCTCCAGGCAAGGCCGCTCAACGATCAGGTCATCCTGATCCTTCTTCATCAACGTCTTTGCTCCTATTTCCGGAATGAATGTCTCCTTCGGGTTTTTCTTCGGATCACCCGTGTATAGGCCTCGCTCATCTTTAATAAAAATACAGCTCCTCGCACCGATCAGATCGGCCAGTATAATGGTGCCCACGTCAGTACGGTGTATGGGGATTCTGCCTTTTTCCGGAGGGATGGCGAAATAATCATAGGGAGGCATACCATGCATGACCGGAATACAACCTTGTACGAAATAACTCGTCAGCTTCACAATTTCGTCGTGTCCAATCTTGATCCCGCCATGTTCCGCAAGAAGCATAGTGACCAGGAGGGCATTTTGCTCGGATATGGAATTCCCGAATTTTGCCAGAATGCCTGTGGGCATGCCGAGTTCGAGGCCTATAGCGTAGATATGGCGACTCCTCGTGCCCCCGCCGGTGGTAATCAGCATTTTATGGGCCTCTTTATTCGCAGCAATCTCATTGATAATGGCCGGCAGGGCTTTCGCGCCCCGATCACAAATCGACTGACCGCCGATCTTCAAGATGTTAACATCGGGAAGAAGTCTTTTCTGTGGCGCTATGGCTAACCCGTCTATAAACGATTTACTGACAAGGCTCTCGCCCATGAGCTTGCTTTTGACATGCAAACGTTTACCGTCCCGCTCTCTTATGAGTGTCATTTTGTTACACCACCTTTATATTGGTCTTAGCTGCTATTCCTGTGAAAGCAGATGTCGTCAATGGATCAGTCTTTTACCTCCACGTCATCATCCTTATATTTCTTGTCACCATGGGTAAGCAGTATAAGTTCAGCACCTACTGCCGAAGCAATCTGTTCCAGCTCGCTTCTCCTTAAATGTTTGCCGTAGACCTTCAGGTTCACATCGGCAACTGCTACGAGCTTAAACCGTGGCTGTTTCTTGGCTTCAGTGGTCTTTGTCCGTTCCCGGTAAAATATTTTACCTGCCATTTTACACTCCCTCCTTCTTTTGTTGACTACGCTTCTTGCCCATTGATTCCCACAGGTGTTCACCTTTTGCCCTTACGAGCAAAACCGCTTTCCCTCCGAGGAGGCGTGGCCTCAACCATCCGGAAGTCTCTATCATATCATTATAGGCAGGCACCTCGGCATCCCTTTCAAGAGAGATCACCCCAATTCCTGCTCTTTCCAATATTTCAACAGAGATAGTCGGAGGGAAATCGCGCAACCCCCCAAACTCGATAAATCTACCGCTCCATCCATAGGCCGTTAGTCCCACTGCCGCTGCCGCACCAATGATGCCGTCATTTGTGCCCCCGTGACCTGACAAATGGGCCCCGTTGATAGCTTTTAAGGCATCGTTCTGAGATACGATCCTATGGGTACAATCAAGACCGAAATGGTTTAAATCCGGGAGACACCGGTCAATTTCGGATGCGATACAGAGGCCAGGGTCACTTCCCGGCAAAGCATAGTTTTCAATATGTGTAATGGCTCTTTCAAGTAAGGGTTCGAGATAGGAGAGGTCTGCGCATTCCACTACAGCACATGCAGAACTGTTGTGTGATGTATAAGGAATTCCCGGATCAACAAGGAGTTGTTGTCGCACAACACCCCACAACCGGCATCCCTCAGGCAGGGCTTTTTCAAACCATCGCGCCAGCTTGCCTGTGCCGAAATCTGCGTCAAGGGTATCGGTGTCGTCGAAACCAACGTAAACTCGCATATTTTTTAATACCTCTTCACATAGTAAGATTCTAAGGTGCCCATGTCAACCGAAATGGGGAGAATTCCATTTCAGGGAAAGATTGGGGGTCAGTTCTTTTTATAGGCACTTCGGGTTTATGGCAGCCATACCCCGCTAACTGGTGACTGCCGTTCTTCGCCAAATTTGGAAGTGTTACGGGGGACTGATTCAAAACGACACCCTGCTCCGAGCAGTTATCTCGCGAATTATTCATTTGTCACTCTGAACTCGTTTTGTGTGATTGATTTCCGCTTGAAAGATGATATCTCCATCCATTGCCTCTTCGCTTGACATGTCGCATGGTATCCCGCATACTTTATTGCTTATGAAACGATATACAATTCGTAGAGATACTGCCGACACCGTCGCCCTTCATTGATTACGAAAAAGAACTCAACGAAGAACAGCTCAAGGTCGTCCTCAGTGATAATGGCCCTATTCTTGTCATCGCAGGCGCAGGGAGCGGAAAGACCCGCGTCGTTACCTACCGGGTGGCCCGGCTCCTTGAAAAAGGCGTGCCTGCAAATGCCATCCTCCTCTTGACTTTCACCAATAAGGCCGCCAGGGAGATGCTGCACCGGGTGGAACACCTCATGAAGATCGATACCCGTTACATCTGGGGCGGCACCTTTCACCACATCGGCAACATCATTCTGAGGCAGCAGAGCGAACGTGTGGGCTATAAACGAAACTTTACCATCCTCGACAACGAAGATTCAAAAGATATGATAGACGTTATTCTTAAGGCATCAAAGATCGATACGAAGGCAAAGATGTTTCCCAAGAGCGGCATTCTCAAGGGCATATTCAGCTATGCCGTAAACACGATGACCACCATTGAAGAGACAATCAATGAGAGAACACCCTTTTTCTATGACATCATCGAGGAGATTACAGACCTCCATAATTCCTATACGGAAAAGAAGAAGGCCGCCAATGCCATGGACTTCGATGACCTCCTCTTTTACTGGCACAAGGTGCTCCTCGAAAACGAAGACCTCCGCAAAATCTACGCAACGACCTTTTCTCAGATCCTCGTCGATGAATATCAGGATACAAACCGGATACAGTCGGAAATTGTCGATTTCATGGGCTTTCTCAACAGAAACGTCATGGTCGTCGGCGACGACGCCCAGAGCATCTATTCCTTCAGGGGGGCCAATTTCGAAAACATCCTTGAGTTTCCGAAAAAATACGAAGAGGCAAAGGTCTTCAAGCTCGAAACAAATTACCGGAGCACCCCGGAAATACTGGGACTCGCAAATAATTCAATCTCCCACAACAAATACCAGTTCGAAAAAAACCTGAAAAGCATCAAACCCGGCGGCATCATACCTGTGCTGGCCCCTTCACGGGACGTTATCCAGCAGGCAGAATTCGTTGCCCAGCGGATCATGGAACTCAAGGACGAGGAAGGGATACCCCTCAACCAGATCGCCGTCCTCTACCGCGCACATTACCACTCTATGGAAGTCCAGATGGAGCTTACCCGCAGGGGTATACCCTTTGAAATACGGAGCGGGCTGCGCTTCTTTGAACAGGCCCACATCAAGGACGTAGTCTCCTTTCTGCGAATCATTGATAACCCCCATGACGAGATATCCTGGAAGAGGATGCTTAAAATATTCCCGAAGATCGGCAACAAAACAGCGGAGCGTATTTTCGAATACATCAAAGATTGTGAAGACCCTTTTGAGGCGCTCATTTCGAAAAAGATCGCCGAATCGTTCAAGAGCCTCCTCAAGGAAAATGTCGAAACATGGTCCCGGCTTTTCGGAGAACTGAGAGACCTTTACGCCCAGGAAGCACCGTCGGACATGATTTCTGCGGTATTGAAACAGGGTTATATGGATTACCTGAAATTCGCCTATCCTAATTATGAGGCCCGTCTTGAAGACCTCAATCAATTGATCAATTTTTCTACGAAATACCAGTCCCTGGAGACCTTTTTGAGTGAGCTGTCGCTCATGAGCGGCCTCTCCGGAGAAGAAGTCGTGAGTGCCGACAACGATGATGAACGGGTCATTTTAAGTACCATTCATCAGGCAAAGGGTCTCGAATGGAAAGTGGTCTTCATTATCTGGTGTGCAGAAGGACGCTTCCCCAACCCGAAAGCCTTAGACGACGGCGCCCTCGAAGAGGAGAGAAGACTTTTCTATGTTGCCTCAACCCGCGCCATGGATGAGCTTTATCTCTGCTATCCCCTGCTCGTCTTCGACAGACAGGCTGGCCACGTCATCCTCCGTCCCTCACGTTTCCTCACAGAGCTTTCCGGGACACATTACGAAGAGTGGTCCATCGGAGACTACTGATTGTGTTTGAGCCAAACATTATGCACACCTCGGGCAATTTCGTTTTCTTGTAGATTATTTCTTGCCATGTCCTCCACCGGGTCCTACCTGCCACGGTCCTCCACCAGGTCCAAAATTACCCGGTCCAGGTCCTTCTTTGCCATGTCCTTTAGACCCTCCACGATGGTCGTCACGTCTATCGTCAAACCTATCGTCACGTCTATCGTCACGTCTATCGTGACCTTTGTTGTCATTCCATCCGCGCCGACCCTCTTGCCACTGTTTATCATTGTCCCAATGCTTGTTCCGTTCCCATTTTCCCCAATTTTTCTTAAACTGTCCATAGGGTATATGCCGGTGCCCCGGAGGGATCCTGCGATGGTCGGGTGGCAAATCAAAAATAACACGGGGAACTTTTGGCGGAGCAAGATAGGCCCAGGGACCGTTATAGGATTTGGCCCTGTACCAATGTCCTTCGTGAGGTCGATACCAGGAACCACCATAGAAAAGAATGTCTACGTCAATATTCGGTACAGCATAGACATATGTTCCCGGTATAACAACCATCGGCGGTGGTGCTGGAAGCCGGAACACCGGCGGGGGAGCAAACACCCCGATATTCACATTGACTTCTGCCACACTTTTTTCCGGTAACCCCAGAGCAACAAATAACATAAGCGCAAAGAGCACCAGGCCAAATTTTCTTCCTTTCATCAGAAACCTCCTATGATAAAGGTAAATACGGTCTTTAATATACCTCCTATAGTACTAATTATCAATAGCCAGCGAGCGCAAGATATGTTTTGAAGAACGTGAAGGGAGGCTCCAGCGGCTTTGCCGTTGGAATGGGCGACCCATCCCCGCTACCGCTGCGGAGTATGAGCGCAAACCCCATTTTACTCTAGCGAGTTCACGAGGCTGTGAGAGGTAGCGACCACCCATGCGGGTGGCAGGCGTGAGCCCCTTTTACTCTAGCGAGTTCACGAGCGAGAGGGGGAGGCTCCGCAGGCTTTTGCCTGTGGAGGGGGCGACGTGAGCCCCTTTAAAATGTGCAAGCCCCTAGTTAATAAAGACCTTCTTGTATCTTGCCATTTCTTCAACGGCCCTGCCACAACCCAGCGTCACCGAGGTAAGGGGATCGTCGGCAACATTGACGGTAATACCTGTCTCGTTCTCGATACGCTGTGCTAATCCTTTCAGAAGGGCGCCGCCGCCGGTGAGGACCATGCCCGTTTCATTGAGATCGGCAATAAACTCCGGAGGCAGTTTTTCAAGTGCCCTCCGTACGGCATCAATAATGGCCGTGACAGGCTCCTCGACGGCTTCCCTTACATCTTCTTTTGCGATTTTGATACTCTTGGGAATACTGGTGAGAAGATCTTTCCCGACAACATTTATTGTATCACTCAGTGAATCGATAGGAAAGGCCGAAGCACCTTCGATCTTTATTTTCTCCGCTGCGATGATGCCGATTGCGAGCTGGTATTTTTTCTGAATATAGCGCACAATAGCTTCATCAAGTTCATCTCCTGCAACCCGCAAAGACTCGCTATAGGCAACAGCAGAAAGACTTAAAATTGCCACCTCTGTTGTGCCGCCGCCGATATCGATCACCATATTCCCTCTTGCGAGTTCTATGGGCATTCCGGCGCCAATCGCTGCAGCCATTGGTTCTTCCATAAGGTATACATCACGGATACCCACCTGGAAACAGGTGTCGATAACCGCTTTCTTCTCAACCTGGGTTATCCCTGCCGGCACACCGACAACCATTTTCGGTTTTGATATTTTCCGTTCAGTGCTCACTACTTTGAGGAAGTATTTAATCATGGCCCTGGCAACATCGAAATCGGCAATAACACCATCCTTGAGCGGTCTGATTGCGCTGATGTTCGGGGGAGTCCTGCCGATATATTCTTTCGCCTCTTTTCCAACGGCGATCACCTTTCCTGAGTTGTTATCGATAGCAACAACAGAAGGCTGGTCAAGAACAATTCCCTCTCCTTTCATATAAATGAGGGTGTTGGCGGTCCCCAGATCCATAGCAAGATGCGTGGAAAACATACCGAATAATTGCCGAAATAGACCCATTTCCCCTTCCTCCTTAATCAATAATTTTTTTTAGTTTCTTTTCTACCTTTTCAAAAAGCTCCCAGAGGTCCCCGGAATCCTCCGGAAAACTCGTCACACCCAATTGCAGCATACCCCCGCTCTCTGAAATCCGTTCTTCCGAGAGACTTTTAACAATTGTATGATTAAGCAGTTTCACCATATTCCGTATCTCAAATATTTCACTCCCCTTTAACGCTATATAAAAATGGCCGCCGCTCTTCCGTGTAATAAATGACTGGCTTCCGGCGCAGTATTTCATGACTTGAAAGACTTTCCGCAAAATATCGTTTGTTCCCTCAACCCCCCTCTTTCTGTTATAAGCATCAATATTGAGCACCTTCAATGAGACAAGAGAAAATTTGTCCTGTTTTTTTGACCATCCTTTCGAGGAGCGTCAGAAAAGCAGGGAACTGGAGGGCGCCGGTGACTGAGTCGAAATCTTTGAGCCTTTCAACGTGTTCCTTCATCCACAATGACGTGTAATAGAGGGACAAAAGCGAAGAAAGGTTCCTTAATGCCCCGATAGTACTCTCTCTCAGATGGGGTTCATAAAGGGCAACAAAGCCGATGACCCCAAAAGGGATATCATCGGTAACAAGGGGGAAACCGAAGAACTGACGGGCCTTGACGGGTTCTCCGGGAAAAAAGAGGGCCTTTTCTCTTAAGTATCCGCTGTTGTGGGGTAGAAGCATCTCTCTGCCGCCTTCCATTACCATAGATGCGATGCTTTCGCCGGGATGGCATTCTTTTTTGATCTCTTCATAATTGCCGGGGCCTGCAACATCCTGAATAAAGAGCTTTCCCCGTCGCTCCATACCGATAAAACAGAAATCTCCTCCTGAAAGATGGAGAATCTCACCGAGCATATCCTGTATGGACACTTTCGACTGATTCAAGGCGCTGAAAAGCCCGAGAATACGCTTCTCGGTATATAATTCTTCAAGGGTTTCGTCTCTATCCAGCGATTTCTTCTCACGCTCAAGCTCTTCGTGAATCATGGAGGCAAAAGAGCCTAATATTTTTTTCTCCTTTTCGGTGAAGATATACTTTTTCTTGCTGTCGACGACAATGACCCCACCGGTCTCCATGGGATAGCCCATGAAAGATTTTATTCCCTCATTCGTTTTGTAGTAACCGAGGGCATCTTCGTCACGATCGTAATTGGGGATAATAAGGGGCGCATTATGTTTGATGACCCATCCGGGGAGCGTCCCCTCAAGGGAAAGGCTTTTATGTTTATCAAAACTCTTTGCAAAAGTCACTGACGAAATACAGTTGAGTCTGTTGTCCTCCTTGACATAGAGGGCTACGGTAAACGCTTCATAAACGTTAAATATGAGCTGCAACAAACCATCAATTATTGCCATACCGGAATTATGTCATTACCCCATGCCTACTGTCAATGGAATACTAACAGTATTCATCGAAACTGATATTACAATGAAGGCCGAATTTTTCGAGGGTCCAGCAAAAGGTACATTTTTCTGTATACGACGGATAACCGCAGTTGACGCAATATTTCGTTTCTCGTGTCTCTTCCTGAAGGTCTGTTTCATTTTTAGTTCTCTCTTTCAGGAGCCTCAAATAGCCTTTCAGAAACATGAGTTTCGTGCCGGGAGACTTTTCTTCCAGTTTGTTAAGCATCCCCTTATAGGTAAGGGATTTGGCGCCCGTTGAAAAGGGACATTCCTCGTAGACATAGTCGATACCGCTCATAATGGCATATGCCGCCGCTTCCCGTTCGGAGCACAAAAAGAACGGTTTCACCTTTCGGGAGAGATGGCCTTCTTTTGCTTCCAGGGCAATATCTTTTTTCCAGAGATATTCCTTCTTCCAATAGAGGATATTACCAAAGAGCGCCGAAGCCTCATCGTCAAGGTTATGACCCGTGACAAGGACATTATACCCTTTATCCATACATATCCTGTTCATCATGTACCGTTTAATCATACCGCAGGCAGAACAGGGCACCCTTCTGATTGCTTTTGCGAGTCCGTCTATACCCCTGTCGAAGACGCTTCCGATAGGAAATACATAGACCTTCCTTTTCAGTGTTTCAGCGACCTTTTTAATTTTATCGAGAGATTTATCAGAATAGCCTTCGATACCGAGATCAATATAGATACCGTCACAGGGGATACCGAGTTTGTTCATGAGATGCCAGAGAGAAAGGGAGTCTTTGCCTCCCGAGACTGCCACAATAGGAACATCGCCCTCTGCGATGAGACGGTATTTTTTGATCGTTGTAGCTACTCTTTTTTCAAAGAAAGTGATGAAATCGCTGTCGCAGAGCGCAGTCTTGTATGATCGAAGATTGATACTCGCCGGTTGTCCGCAGACTCTGCATTTCATCCGCCTGAGATTACCCGTATGACCCTTACGTCATCATCAATGCCAAGTTTGTGGTCCTCGGTAACCAGCTTGCTGTTTGCAACCACCAGATGGGCTTCTTTGCTTAACGAGAGTTCTTCAAGAAGCCGGGACACCTGCAGAGGTTTTTCAAATTCGTAGTTCTTGCCTTCCCATTCGACTTTCATGGCTATTTAATTAGCACACTGGGCGGACATTGTCAAAAAGATCGCGGCAATAGGAGATGGGGTGCGTCTCTCTCTTTCTTCCAGCTTCGGCTCAACCCTTTTGATAGTTTGACGATTACAATGATATAGATTAATCTGACCAGCTTGCCATATGTTATTACTTGAAAAGGACAGAGTCAATGACAATTCAATTTGGCAGTCTGAAGGCGGATCCTATTGTGCCAAGAAGAGCGTTTTGCGCAGCAGCCAAAACCTTCTTTTTCTGTTGACAGTCCTTTTTCATTCTTCATATACTGAAAACAGTAAGAGGTCGTTGGGAGTTCAAGGTGTGTTGCATCTTTGTGAAGACAGAATTTTTTAGAATATAAATCATAGCAAAAAGCATTTGATGAGTCTTTCAAACTTTTCGTATCATTCTGTTTCCATAGATTAAGGCCACAACAGGACTGAAGCCTCCGAAAAATCTATTGAGGGAGGAACGTATGAAGATCAGGCGGTTGATTCTCTATTTTCTGTTGACTGTGACATGTTTTGCGGTTTCTGAAATGGTATTGATGTTGGGACCATCCGGTATTGCCGAGGCCCAGAACCAGCCTTTGATAAGGCCACAGAAGCCCCTGGTAAAACCGCCGGTGCAGCAGCAGCGTCTTGATGGCCCAAGCAGGCCATGTAATATGGTTTCCGTTAATGATCCCGCGCAGGCCATAAACGGGGAAGTCTTCATTAACGGCACCGGCCTGAGCGAACAGTGTATTGTTTCCTTCACCACGCCATACGTCACCAATTACAGAGTGCAGAAACTGGCACTCATCAACTCCACAAGCTTAAAAGTCTGGGTGCCGCCTCTTCAGAATGGAGGAACCGGGACCATCAATATGAGGGACCCCCAGAACCAGTATCCGGAAATAAAACTTCCCTTCATGATTGTCGAGGGTGGGGGACCTGCCTGCGAGATCAGGAACGTTGCTCCGCAAGCGGCAGCAGTCAATGGCGATGTGGTCATTGACGGCAAGAATCTTGGAACCCTTTGCACGATCTCCTTCAAAGACATCGCGGGTAAAATGCTTGGAGCGCCCGTCACCTACGTGAGCCCCCTGACAATGAAGGTAAGGGTACCGACAGGCGTAGCTCCCGGAAGCGCCGGGATCTATACAAACGTCGCCGGAAGGAAAGGCCCCGGATTCGGCCCATGGGTTTTCAATATAATCACCGGAACTTCCTGCCAGATGACATCACTGACACCGAATGCCGCCAAACCGGGCGACAGTATAACTGTCAAAGGAACCAATTTCAGCCACACCTGTTCGGTCATCATTGATGACAGCACCAAAAAAAGGTTCAGTGTTAAACCGCCAACACCTGTCAATGCAGCAACGGCCACAGTGAAGCTGCCGACCGGCATTGCTTCCGGTCAGGCAGTGGTCTCCATGATCGATGATGCCGCCCCGAAATCAGGGACCACCACGGGGCCAAAAGGATTCCCTCTCCAGATAGATCCCGCTAAGTGCGAGCTCTCTTCCGTAACACCGAACATGGCCCCCATAAAAGCTTTTGTTATCCTCAAAGGTAGCAACCTCGACCAGAACTGCATGGTTTTTATAAAAAATTCTCCAAATGGAAAAGCAGAGCAGGCATATACCACTACCGATAAAGACGGTTTCAAAGCCCAGGTTCCCTATGAACTGACCCCCGGAAAGGGCACCATTGAAGCACGACCCTATGGCGGACAGAAAACCCCGGGGCGTGAACTACCCTTCGAGGTCCTCCCTGTGGCAGCTGTCCTCCAGAGCCTGAGTCCAACCGGTGCTATGCCCGGGACTAACCATGTGACGGTCATGGGAACAAATCTCGATTATCTTGCCTCATCGAAAGCAATCATCGAGCTGCAGAATGGAGAAAAATTTGATGTACCCACCGGTAACAACAGCGCAACCAAGTTTGATCTTATGGTTATCCCTGATATATACAAGGGATACAATATAACCGCAAAAAACGCCGAACACCGGCAGCGGATACAGCAGATAAAAACTCTTTATGTCCAGAAAGGCAACGTCATGAGCAACAAACTCGGCCTCAACATCAGGTCGCCTTATCCAATCCTCGACCAGTTCGCTGTCACGGCGGTCCATCCGGGAGACACTATCTATGTCAACGGCGGCAACTGGAACCAGTCACAGATCACCAGTTACGACGCCATTTTTCATGTACCCGGAATGATGCATCAAACAAAGGTGCTACCACCACCTGTTCCGCCTCCCAATATTCCTGTCCCTTATTTTCCGAACATTACCCTCGTTGGCATGTTCTCAGTCAAGGTCCCCGATGTTTTTGCCGGCAAATCCCAGGCAGAGCAGGACGCTATCAATACCGGCACAGTGCAGATGTCGATTAACGGCCTTGGCAGCTTCTCGAGTAATAAGATCAATATCCAGATCAGGAAAAAAACAACAACACAGCCGTCTACCGCAGGCGGTTGCCCGGGAGGGAAATACCTCTCCGGATACACCTATGTCGGCCAGCCGAGCTGTGCTTCAAACGATCGCGCAAACCACCCCAGCGCCTATATCTCCTGCGATTCAACGGGATACTACTGCTGTGAATCTTCTCAGGGCGCAAAAACAAAATGCGGAACCGACAGATGGGCATTCCCGGCCGACTGCATGTCTTACTGCGCTTCTGCTGCCGGTAACTGTCTCGTTGAACCGGTAACACAGAATGGGGTATTTTACGGCTGTTACAAACGCAACCCCTGACAGACAGGCGGTTCCATAACAGAATCTTCAAAGGGGCAACCGGCACTCCACCGGTTGCCCCTTTTTTCAGTCTCCCTGCTGTTGATTTTAGAAAGATCATGATTATATTGTCTGTTATAAGCGCACAGCGAACAGTAATATGACACAGGATTATTTTTAAAATAATCTAAAACTGAACGCTGACAGCTAATAACTACATTACGGGGTGACAACATGAACTGGGAGAAATTGACAATAAAGGCCCAGGAAGCCATTTCCGACGCACAGAAGAAAGCAGAGTCGTTGGGCCATCAGGCGGTTGAGAATGAACACCTCCTCGCCGCTCTCATCGTACAGAAGGAGGGTATTATCCGCCCCATCCTTGAAAAGCTTGGGGCGCGAACGGAATCGATCAGCAACGATCTCGATAAAGAATTCAGAAAAATACCCCGTGTAGAAGGCTCGGCACAAGTCTATATTGCGCCCCGTCTCAAGCAGGCACTTGATACAGCTTTTACCGAAGCAGAACGCCTGAAAGATGAATACGTGAGTACAGAACATTTATTGATAAGCATTACGGAAGTAAAGGACACGCCTGCGGCGCATATTCTCAAAAGCCATGGCGTAACAAAGGAAAGTATCTACACGGTCCTCAAGGATATCCGGGGGACTCAGCGCGTGACCGACCAGGCCCCGGAAGAAAAATATCAGGCCCTGCAGAGATACTGCAGGGATTTAACTGAAGAAGCACGGAAAGGAAAGCTCGATCCCGTTATCGGTCGTGATGAAGAGGTGCGCCGCGTCATGCAGGTCCTTTCCCGAAGGACCAAGAATAATCCCGTCATTATCGGCGAACCCGGCGTCGGGAAGACTGCAATCGTGGAAGGGCTTGCCCAGAGGATCATAAGCGGGGACATCCCGGAAACCTTAAAAAACAAGCGGGTCCTCTCACTCGATCTGGGGGCGCTCCTTGCAGGCGCTAAATTTAGAGGAGAATTTGAAGACAGGCTCAAAGCAGTGCTGAAAGAGGTCGACGAAGCTGCCGGAACTGTTATCCTCTTCATTGACGAACTCCACACAATAGTCGGCGCCGGAGGCGCTCAGGGTTCTGTTGACGCATCGAATATGCTCAAGCCCGCCCTTGCCCGGGGAGAACTTCGCTGTATCGGCGCAACAACCCTCGATGAATACCGTAAGTACATAGAGAAAGACGCTGCCCTTGAGAGACGTTTCCAGCCGGTATATGTCGGTGAACCAAGCGTTGAGGAGACCATAGCAATCCTGCGGGGCCTGAAAGAAAAGTACGAACTCCACCATGGCATCCGCATCAAAGACCCAGCCATCATAGCCGCTGCGACGCTTTCTCATCGCTATATTACAGACAGGTTTCTGCCTGACAAGGCCATTGATCTCATCGACGAAGCTTCTTCGCGGTTGAGAATGGAGATCGATAGTGTCCCCACAGAGATTGACGAAATTGAACGAAGGATCATCCAGATACAGATTGAGATTGAAGCGCTGAAAAAGGAAAAAGACGAAGCATCAAAGGAGCGGAAGAAAAAACTTGAAGATGAACTGAAGGAACTTAAAGCAGACGTAGGAGAAAAGAGAAAACAGTGGGGAAAAGAAAAGGCCTTCATTGCCAATATCACTGAAATCAAGGAAAAGATCGATCACGCGAAAACAGAAGCTGATGAACTGGAAAGAAAAGGCGATTTCGGAAAAGTGGCTGAAATTCGATACGGGCTTATTGGGGGCCTTGAACAGGAATTGAGAAAGAAAAACGATGAGTTGGCGCAACTGCAGAAAGGCTCCGGCATGCTTAAGGAAGAAGTCGATGAAGAAGATATCGCCCAGGTCGTCTCCAAATGGACAGGCATCCCCGTTTCAAAGATGCTCGAAGGGGACATGGATAAACTCGTCCGCATGGAAGAGCGCATCCGTCAAAGGGTCATCGGCCAGGATGAACCCATAGAGGCCGTTGCAAATACCGTGCGACGTGCCCGTGCAGGATTGCAGGACCCGAACCGTCCTCTCGGTTCTTTCCTTTTCCTTGGGCCCACAGGGGTAGGAAAAACAGAACTCGCGCGTGCCCTGGCGGAATTTCTCTTCGATGATGAGCAGGCTATTGTCAGAATAGATATGAGCGAATTCATGGAAAAGCATTCTGTTTCCCGCCTCATCGGCGCTCCACCAGGATATGTGGGTTATGAAGAAGGGGGATATCTCACGGAAGCAGTACGGAGAAGACCTTACTCGATTATCCTCCTTGATGAGGTCGAGAAGGCGCATCCTGAAGTCTTTAACGTCCTTCTCCAGGTGCTTGATGACGGGAGGCTCACTGACGGCCAGGGAAGAACTGTGGACTTCAAAAATTCCGTCGTTATCATGACATCCAATATCGGAAGCCAGTGGATTACCGAACTTACCGATAAAGATTATGATGAGATGAAAACCCGCGTCATGGAAGCCATCAAGGGACACTTCAAACCGGAATTCATCAACAGAATAGATGATATCATCATCTTCAGGTCACTCTCTGCGGAAAATATCGCACAGATCGTTCGCCTCCAGCTTGTTTATCTCACAAAGCGCGCTGCCGAAAGGAACATCGGGCTGAAATACACAAAGAAACTGGAAGATATGATCGCCAAAGAAGGTTATGATCCTGCCTACGGTGCGCGGCCCCTGAAAAGGCTGATCCAGAAAAAGATCCAGGATACGCTGGCGCTCATGATTCTCAAGGGCGAGACAAAAGAAGGCGATATGATTACTGTCGATGCTGATGCTAAAGGGAATGTGATCTTCAAAAAATAATATCAGAGCCACGCAGGGTTACGGAAAACACTATAACCCTGCGTGGCTCATTCGATTGTGCAATCTTTGCGCTATATCATGCAATACGATAGGTTTTGCTTCTTCTCACAATGAAACCTTCTTTGACCAAAGCAGACAAAATCTTTTTCATTCGCTCCTGCTCGCCACCGATGGCAGCAGTCATATCTTTTTCCGTCATGGATACTTTCCCGACAAGGACCTTCAGGATAGCACCCCGGATTTTCCGGTCAGAATCTTCGAAAGGTGACTGCCGTGTATAATGGGCGCTTTTTCTGTTGGGATTTGCAATCTGTTTTTTCAGCATAGAACCATAGTCCATGAGGGCATAGTACCAGTCTCGCGGATTCGACCTATCGAGAGTCGCTTCCACGAGGGGGATGATTTCGTCATCATGGATACTTTCTCGGTCCTGAAAAAAGTGGTGGATAAAGACCCTTCGGATATTGGTTTCAATAAAAATTGATGGTTCGTGAAATGCAAAGGCCAGTATAGACCCGGCTGTTGCACATCCGATTCCAGGCAGTCGTATCAATGCTTCCCTGTTTGCAGGGAGTTTTCCGTGATGTTGGGTTGTAACGACCTGCGCAAGCGCTATAAGAGACATGGCCCGTCTGTTGTAACCCAACCCCTGCCACACCTCTAAGACCTCTCTCAGGGCTGCCCCAGCAAGGGCAGCAAGGTCAGGAAACTTCGATAAAAAGAGAACATACTTGTCCATGACCCGTTCCACCTGAGTTTGCTGAAGCATCATTTCAGAAACGAGGATACAGTAAGGATCATCAGTATTCCTCCAGGGGAGATCCCGGCCGTGCTCTGTGAAATAGCGATAAATAACGCTTTGGAAAGAAGATATCTCTTTCGGAGAAAGCTGTCTTCGTTTCATACATCATTTTCTTTGGAATCTTTTACGTCTTCCGGTGCAAGCTCCGGCAATTCTGACAGATATTCACAGAGACGCAGTTTTTCGTATGGCAGGTTATCAGGGTAATAACGCACAAACCCATCTTCCACATTGGGGCCGGAGGTATCTCGCTCTTCTTTGTTCACGGTCATATCAGATACATCCTATATGTTCAAACTAATCCATCCCCATTCGGAACTTTAGGATAAGAGGTTCTTAGTTTCCGAATCAGAAAGGAGGGATTTTTCGTTCTGGCTAGAAAATCAAGGGATTGCGCGGAGGCGTACTTTATGTACGCCGCACAAGCAAAACCGCAGATTGACGCCGCCAGGGCGGAAAATAACCCTTTCTGGACGGAAACTAACTCCATTGCAGCGACGTGAGGAGAATAATGAGGGCAAGGACAATCCTGTAGTAAGCAAAGATGTCGAGGGTATGTTTTTTCAGGTATCGTATGAGAAAACCGAGACTTAACAAGCCAAATAAAAATGCCGACAGTGCTCCGTAAATATATATACCCATATTCCCGCTGTGGTACTGAAAATGTCTCATCTCATAGAGTGCGGTGCCGCATATGATGGGGATAGATAACAAAAAGGAAAAATCAACAGCTTCACTTCGCTTGAGCCCCAGGAGCATCCCCATAGTAATTGTCGCGCCACTTCGTGATGTGCCTGGCACGAGAGCAACGGCCTGCGCAAAACCTATGGCAATCGCCACAGGATGTGAGATCTCACTTCTGCTCACGTGTATCCTTTCGGCGATGATCATCAGAATGGAGACAAAGGCAAGCATATAAGCGGCAACAAAGGGCGTTCTCAGATATGTTTCGATGACATGCTGCAACAAAATACCGGCAACACCGGCGGGGATTGTGGCTATGATGAGTTTTACGAGCAACGACTCTTTGCCGTGGCCCTCTCTGAAATCGATCAACCCTTCAACGACAATCCGGAGAAGCTTCTTTCCGTAGACGCAGAGGATCGCCAGAAGAGTGCCCAGGTGGAGCATCACATCGTAGGTAAGCTTGTTGATATTGCCATCCTCAATGTGGAAAAACCAGGGTATAATAATGAGGTGAGCAGAGCTGCTGATGGGGAGAAATTCCGTAATCCCCTGAATTGCGCCCATAATGATACTTTGCAGAGTCGTCACGTTACAATTCTCCGGCAGAAAACGGAAGCCTACCTCAAGGGAATCCATCATTGAGCGATTGCGGTATGCGGGGCAGTGGCTCTGCGGCCCGCAAAACGCGCAGTATCGACTCATCATAGACCCTGTTGCCAGATCATTTTTTCGAATATTAATATCGACAATTACGACCGTCTTTTCTTATTTTAATAGTTACTATCGTCTCCAGGTCTTTTTTGGATGCCATACCAGGCACATGCCAAGCCCCTTTTATCTTATCCCAGATATCCATCAGATACTTTTGCAGTCATCGGGTCGAGAGGCCTTCCTGTTCCATCACCGGAAAGAGGTAAACCCGCTGCACCCGACCCTATTTGCCCCGCCGCCGCCGCCAGCTTTTGCCACATCGAGATACTCTGTCTTTTTTCTGAGATTTTGGATCTTTTTCTTGAGCTGGTCCATCTCGTCCGCTGTGGGGGTTGCTTTTTCAGGGACCTTTTTCTTGGAGAATGGACACAAGGTCTTTTTCTTTCTTCATGGGAACAGGCTTGCTTTTTGTCGGGACAGGTGTCTTTTCTTTCGCGCCGGCACGGGCTTTGCCGGTGCTTTTTTTAGCTTCAGAGGCTGTGCTCTTTTGTGGGCCGCTGCCCAGATTGCCCACTCCCCCTACAAGGTTTACAGAATACGATGAAGATAAGATCAATCTTTTTTGATTTTGATTTGAAGGGGATGCTGAAAGACGCCCATAACCAGGATATGGAGGGCAAAAGAGATTGCCAGCATTTTGTACCAGGCTTCTTCACTCATTGCTTTCCAATGGTTTTGTTACCATATTAATTTTTTCCACACCGGCTTCCCGCACAATGCCCATACAACTCGCCACAAACCCGTAAGACACATCCTTATCGGCCCGTAAGAAAATTTCTTTGTTTGTCTTGTTATTAAAGAGAAATTGGACTGCCGCCTTGAGGTCCTTTATGTTCAATTTCTTTTCATTGAGGATCAAGTCTTTCATCCCGTGTAATGTTCAGGACCTGCGGTTCATTTTTTGTCGGAAGGGGCTTAGCTGTCACATTCGGGACGTCGATACCCATTCCGTGCTGCATCATCGGCGCAGTGATCATAAAGATAATAAGGAGCACCAGCATAATATCAACGAGAGGCACTACGTTGATCTCAGAGAGAGGTCCTTTAGATTCTTTTCTGGAGGTATTCATTTTTCGATAATATTGATAAGGTACATGGCGGCATTGTCCATTCTGGAAAGGATCCGCTTCAATCTTCCGAGACAGTAATTGTAACCAAGAACAGCAGGTATGGCGGTGGCAAGGCCTATAGCGGTGGCAATGAGCGCTTCACTGATACCGGGAGCAACAACGGCAAGGCTTGTTGTTCCTCTTACCCCGATCTCTCTGAAAGAATCCATAATCCCCCAGACGGTGCCGAAAAGCCCGATAAAGGGGGCCGTGTTTGCCGTCGTTGCGAGAAACGTGAGTCTTCTTTCAAGCTTCACCGATTCTTCAGCAATGGTAATTTTCAGAATATTATCTATAGCGGAAATTGCCTCCGGTTTCAAAGAAGAGTTGTCTTTCTGCCTCGATGTCACCTCTTTATAGCATGCAAGGATCAACCGGTAAAAGGCGTTATCCTGACTGTCCCGATAAACGGAAATCAGTTTTTTGAAGGAATCTGCGTCCTTGACTGCCTTGAAGAAACGGTCGCCTTCCTCATCGGTCCTGTTGAATTGTCTCCATTTTACAAAGATAATGGTCCATGAAATAACGGAGAAGAAAAAGAGTATAAGCAACACTGCCTTTGCGACAGGACCAGCCGCATAAATAAGGCCAAGAAGCCCCCCTGTATACATATCTGCGCCACTAATATCCATTTGAGGTAAAAGCATACAATAAATGGTCACCATTGTAAAGAAAAACCCCCTAGGTGGGTGCCCAGGGGGAAGGGGGGTTATTATGAGAAGCTTATGGAGATGAATTTCAGTTTAATAAACTACTTTGTGAATATATTGCACTTTTTCGTCATGTCTAAAGCGGCTACAGGAGGCTGTTTGCTCGCTGCTGTTATTATTTGATCATAATCAACAGCTTCCAGATACTGAGTATGTGAATTAATTAACATAACTGGATTTATAATAACTGATAAAAGGCTCCTTGTCAATAATAATTTACAGGGGGGTAACAACTAACCGGAAATCATGAGTGGTAAACGATCTGCGATGAGATATCCTGTTATTGTGGGGATAATTTTTCCGTCATGGACCTCTATAAGCTTATCGGCTATAAGTTTCTTCAATGCAATTTTGTTGAAGGCCCGTCCAATGCATCAGTGATTTTGACCCCCTCGCTGTTTCTGAAACCGAGAAAGAGCCTCTCCAGATCCAATTGCTCATTGGAAAGCCTTTCACTACTTTCGACAGGTATTTCTTTTTTACTGAGCGCCATGAGGTATTGCTCGACAGACCGCAGGTTCCACCATCGTATGGTATCGTGAAAAGAGTGGGCTGCCGGGCCCCAACCCAAGATAAGGGACATGGCGCCAGTATTTCAGGTTATGACGGGAACGGTAAGCCTTACCCCGAAGGCAAAATTGGAGACCTCATAATGGATAAACCCTCGTCTCTGAAGAAACTGCGATGTAGACAAAAAAAGATTTCTCTGTTTTTCCTCAGAAGGCATCTTCAAGTGTCCCTTCCTGGACCATTTTTCCGAATGGCGTTTCGTCATTTATGGTGAGCTGGTAGCAGGAAATATGGGCCGGTCCGAAAGAAAGTGCCTCTTCAAGCGTCTTCATCCAATGCTTCTCGCTCTGGCCGGGAAGACCATTGATAAGGTCTATGCCGAAATTGTCAAACCCGTGCCGATTGTATAAGGTGAACTGCTTTTCTCGCCCCTTCTGCCGTATGTCTTCTTTTCAAAAAGACAAGCTCCTTATCGTTGAATGACTGTACCCCGAGACTGATCCTGTTTATGCCGAGCGTCTTGTAAGATGATCAGTTTTTCTCTGTCACATCATCAGGGTTCATTTCAACGGTAATTTCCGAATCGGGTGAAAAGACAAATAGGTCCTTAAGGCCTGTGACGAATCTCTGCAAACCCTTTATCATCAATAAGAGATGGCGTCCCTCCGCCGAAATAGAGAGAATCGAACTCCTGGAAGATATCCCTGTACAAGACCGGCTTCGGTTATTACCGCATCAAGAATTTATCTAAGGTGGCGTTATCAGTGATTGAATAAAAATCACAATAGGGACATTTGGTTTTGCAGAAGGGGATGTGGACATACAGCCCCGGTAATACCCTATTATTCATCATCTGTTTTGAGGGCTGCCAGAAAGGCGCTCTGAGGTATCTCGACGTTGCCTACCATGCGCATCCGTTTCTTGCCTTTCTTCTGTTTCTCAAGGAGTTTTCGCTTTCGCGAAATATCACCGCCGTAACACTTGGCAGTAACATCCTTTCTGAAGGCCGAAATGGTGGAACGGGCGATAATTTTTCCGCCGATTGCGCCCTGAATGGCAATCTTGAACTGTTGTTTCGGTATTTCGTCTTTAAGCTTTTCGCAGACCCGGAGCGCCCGTTCCCGCGCATTGTCATGATGGACAAGAATTGAGAGCGCATCGACCTTTTCACCGTTTACGAGTATATCGAGTTTTACGAGATTGCTTTCCCGGTAATCAATAATCTCATAATCAAAAGAACCGTAGCCCTGGGTTACGCTTTTCAGTTTGTCGTAAAAATCAAAGATGACCTCGGCAAGGGGCATATCGAAGGTAATCTCTACCCTGCCCGGTGCTGGATAACTCAAGTGAGAATTGACGCCCCGGCGCTCCATACAGAGCTTAATCACGACCCCAACATAACGTTCGGGACAAGGATGCTTGCCCGGATATAGGGTTCTTCCGATTTCCTTATTTTGCCAGGGTCAGGATAGTAGAGCGGATTGTCGACCTCTACCATGCTGCCGTCATTCAGATAAGAAATGGTATTGGACACTGGGCGCCGTCATGATGATGGACTGGTCGAATTCCCGTTCAAGACGTTCCTGAACAATCTCAAGGTGGAGGAGCCCCAGGAAACCGCACCGGAAACCCTGACCGAGGGCCGCCGAAGAATCCTTCTGATATATCAGCGCAGCATCGTTGAGTTTATACTTTTCAAGGGCCTCTGCAAGGGATGGGTAATCATCGGTGGCAATGGGGTAAATGGAAGAAAAGACAACCGGTTTTACCTCAATAAAACCGGGAAGCGGCTCAGCTACCGGCTTGGTATCGAGCGTAATGGTGTCGCCAACCCTCGTGTCGCTTACCGTTTTTATACCGGCAATAATGTAACCCACCATACCTGCCGTGAGTTCCTTTTTCGGTTCCCGGGAAGGCGAAAGACCCCTACCTCTTCCACTTTATAGGTTGTTCCATTATACATGAGGCGGATGATATCGCCCGGTTTTACGGTGCCGTCAAATATACGGCAACTCACGATAGTGCCGCGGAATGGATCATAGTGCGCATCGAAGATGAGCGCCGAGAGAGGTTTGTCCGCATCTCCTGTGGGCGGAGGGACCCTTTCGATAACAGCGTGAAAAATGTCCTCAATGCCGATCCCTTCCTTTGCGGAACAGAGAATGGCCAGATCAGGGTCTAATCCCAGTTCCTGGTCGATCTCATTCTTTACTCCTTCGATATCGGCCACAGGCAGATCGATCTTGTTAATGACGGGAATAATGACGAGATTATGTTCCATGGCGGCATAGAGATTCCCAAGGGTTTGCGCTTCAACGCCCTGAGCGGCGTCAACGAGGAGGAGGACCCCTTCGCAGGAAGCAAGCGCCCGGGAAACTTCGTAGGAAAAATCGACATGTCCCGGCGTGTCGATAAGGTTCAGTTCATATTCGACACCGTCTTTGCCGATATAGGGCAGATCAACGGTTTGGCTTTTGATCGTAATGCCACGTTCGCGCTCGATATCCATATTGTCCAGTATCTGGTCCCGAAACTGGCGGTCCTCAACGAGATGCGTGTACTGAATGAGCCGGTCGGCAAGCGTTGACTTGCCGTGGTCTATATGTGCGATGATACTGAAATTTCTGATATGTTTCATAAGTAAATGATTTTGAAGGTCCCCGGAGGTTTGCAGTGATTTACTATACGCAGCTTCTCCTTCTTCCTTCTTCCTTTTCTGGTGGATTATTTCCCTGTTTTTTTCACCAACTCGATATCTACTTCTGCTCCAAAAGCGCTCAAGGAGGGCATCCTGAAGGCCACTAACGGCTTCTTCCTTCTCAATTTCGATAACCAGTTCCCTGTCATCGAGGACTTTCAGTTTACCATACTTGCTTCACGACTTCAATCACCTTATAAGGATCTGTGGTGACCCACCCTTTCATCCGTCTTCACAAGCTCTTCGCCGTTAAAGGCACGTTCTATAGTGAGGTCCACCCTGCGTTTTTTTGCCTCCCAGCCCACAAGAGCAGGCTGCGCCACCATAGGCGTTACCGGATCATGCATGGCTGCGCATCGGAACCAGAGTTTCGCCCGTATCATTAAATGTCTCCCTCTGTGATGATTTCTAAAAACTTACCCTTAAGGTAATGGTTTACACCCATAAAGTCAAGTCCTTAAAGCCATCTGATTATCCCATGTTGACAGGAATACAGCAATATGATACATGTTGAAGAAATCTTATAAATACCAAGGAGGCTGCAATGAAACGTTCAGGTATATGTATCGTATTGGCCGGTATCGTAATGACTCTTTTCTTAGCGTCCACGGTTTTGGCGGCATACGAATTCTATATTGTCCAGCTTACGGCAAAAGGTCCCATAGATTGGGCTTTAGCGGCGAAAGAGATCGGTTCTGTCAAAGGGGTTGAAAGAACACAAATCGATCAAGGAAGAGGTGTTGTCACGATAACCTGTTCCAGCCAGTGTGATGGTTCCGTTCTCAATGGCGTCCAAAACAAACTGAAAGCAAAAGGTATCGAGCAGAAGATAATCAATAAACCGGCATCATCGAGCTCAGCCGGCAGGGTTAAGGCTACCAAAGGTGACGGCCTTGTGCATAAAACTGATAAAATGGGAACAGGCCCTGCCCTGAAGCTTGAAAACGAAGGTAAGATATTCCCTAAGGTTGAAAACGAAGGTAAGATATTTCCTAAAACCAATTAATTGTTGCGGCAGACGATACACCACAAATCTGCATTCGATAAAGCCTCCCGGCATGAGAGCATTTCCCCTGCCAGGAGGCTTTATGACACTCTGCGGGCATCCATGTCCCTTATTTTTAAAATGTTTCCGGATACCAGCCAAAAGGACATTGCTCTTGACACTACTGCACGGCAAATATATGATGTGAGAAATTATTGTTAGTTTTCAGATATGAAGAACAGATGGACGATCAATGTAAAGCGATTGATGATAGCTATTATGTGCTCAGCAGGTATCGCCTGCGATAATACATTTATTTTTTTAGGGGGTAGCCCAACGTGAGTGGAAGAAAAATACGGTTTCTTGTTATTGGTCTTGCTTTCATCGCTCTGCTCATAGCATCGAGAGTGATAAGTTTTTACATCGACTGGCTCTTCTTTGAAGAGGTAGCTTATCAGAAAGTCTTTACAAAAACCTTCTCCGCGCAGATTATTTCCGGATTTGTTTTTGGCATTGCCTCCTTTCTTTTCATTTTCATAAATGTTCTTCCCGTGAGCAGGATCAAATTGTTCCCCATACAGATTGCATTCAGTAACCAAATGGGGGTAACTCTGAACCCGGATTTGCTTAACAGACTCTCAAAGCCGGTGAGTATACTCATTGCCGCTGTTATAGGCGTTTTTGGCGGACTCTGGGGAAGCAGCCTCTGGAACCAGGGCCTTGTCTTCTTCAACGCCGCCACAACAGGCACAAAAGACCCTATTCTGGGAAAAGACGTTGGTTTCTATCTCTTTCAACTCCCTTTCTATGAGTCGCTGAGTGGCTATGCCGGTTTTATGATATTTCTTGCGCTCCTGCTTGCCATCCTGGGATACGGGATTAAAGGAGGTTTTTCTGTCATTAACAACAGGATATCCATGTCCCCGGCAGTACAAAAACATATCGGCATCCTTGCGGGACTCTTTTTTTTCCAGATAGCCTTCGGTTTCTACCTTGACCGGTTCCAACTGCTCTACTCTCCCCATGGCGTGATCATAGGCGCAGGTTATACGGATGTCCATGCAAAACTTTATGCCCTGAGCGTGTTGGTATTTCTCGCGGCAATTGTCGGCATCAGCTTCGCTGTGGCCATGATAAAGGGTTCACTGAAACAAGCGCTCTATCCGGTGGGCCTCCTGGTTGTTGTCTATATCATCGGCATTGTTGTCTATCCTGCTCTTCTACAGAATTTAAAGGTCGCCCCCAATGAAATCGGAGCTGAAAAACCTTTTATAGAACACCACATCGCTTTTACAAAATTCGGATACAATCTCACAAATATCGATGTACGGCCATTTAACGTCTCTTATAATCTCACATCACAGGATATCGAAAAAAACAGCGCAACAATAAAAAATATCAGATTATGGAACAAAGCGCCCCTCCTGAAAACGTACAGCCAACTGCAGCAGATAAGGACCTATTATAAGTTCAATAGCGTTGACAACGACCGGTATACCATAAATGGCGAATACAGGCAGGTCATGCTCTCGGCGCGGGAATTGTCCTATGATGATCTCCCCAGTAAATCCTGGATAAATGAGAAGCTTGTCTTTACTCACGGTAATGGCATTACCATGGGACCGGTGAACCGGATTACGAAAGATGGTCTTCCGGAGTTTATTATCAAAGATATCCCGCCGGTCTCAAGTTCCAATGTAAAGATAACGGCCCCGGAGATTTACTTCGGTGAACTCACAAAAGACTATGCAATCGTTAACACGAAAATCCCGGAATTCAGCTATCCTACTTCTGAAGGGAACGCATACACCTCATATAAAGGTACAGGAGGCATTCTTCTCGATTCGTTTTTCAAACGGGCGCTCTTCGCGTCATCATTTAAAACAGCCAAGATACTTCTATCGACTGATATCAAATCGGACAGCCGGATCATTTATAACCGCAATATTACGGAAAGAGTTTCCAGGGTTGCCCCTTTCCTCATCCTCGATGGTGATCCCTATATTGTCGTCTCCGATGAGGGGAAGCTCTACTGGATGATCGACGCCTATACGGTATCCACGCGCCTCCCTTATTCAAAACGTCTCACAAACCGTGTCAATTACATGCGGAATTCTGTTAAGGTCACCGTAGACGCTTATAATGGAAGCATCAATTTCTACCTCAGCGATCCCAACGATGCAATCATCAAAGTTTATGATGCCATTTTCCCCGGGCTTTTGAAACCCATGGCCCAGATGCCTGCTGACCTGAAAAAACACATACGTTACCCAAGTGAGTTTTTTGCCGTCCAGACATCTCTCTATGCGACATACCACATGGAAGACCCGAAGACCTTTTATAATAAGGAAGATTTGTGGGAAATCCCTGCTTATGACAAAAAGCCAATGGAGCCTTATCACCTGATCATGAAGCTCCCTGAAGAGAAGAGAGAAGAATACGTATTGCTCATGCCCTATACACCGGCAAAACGGGACAATCTGGCAGCATGGTTTGCTGCCCGGTGCGATGAACCCGACTATGGGAAGCTCGTTGTCTATACCTTTCCGCGGGACAGACTTGTCTTTGGACCCCGGCAGATAGATGCCCGCATCGACCAGGATTCCTATATTTCCCAACAGCTCACCCTCTGGGGGCAAAGGGGTTCGCAGGTAATCCGGGGAAGTCTCCTCATTATCCCCATTGAAACATCACTCATGTATATACAGCCCCTGTACCTTGCAGCAGAGGACAAAGGGGGACTGCCGGAATTGCGCAGAGTGATTGTTGCTTATGAGAATACGGTGGTTATGGATGAGAATCTTGAAATGTGTCTCCAGCGCTTATTCGGGGGAAAGAAAGTATCGCAGGCGGTAGCCCAGTCAACCACTGCCCCGAAAGAGACATCGGTTGCGACCCTGTCAAAAGAGGCCCTGAAGCTCTTCGAAAAGACCAAAGAACTGCAGCGGCAGGGAGACTGGGCCGGGTACGGGGAGAGCCTCAGGAAGCTCGAAGAAGTCCTGAAACAAATGGCACGGTAATATTGCCCTGAGGTTTCTCATGCTTCATGTTGTGGTGTGAGAAGGATAATAGTATATTATACATTATTCTCAAGAGGAGCAGATGGATATTAAACCCCGGTGTTACGATAAAATTGTTCAGTTAATCAATAAAGGTGTCGATATTCCAAACCCCTTGACTCTTGATCTGGGTGACGAGGTAAATGTTGACCGTATATCAGGGAATGGCGTCAGGATCTACCCGGGATGCAGGATCTATGGTGAGGAGACAGTCATATCAGCAGGTGCACAGATCGGCTACGAAGGCCCCGTTACCATAGACAATTGCCAGTTGGGGCCTAAAGTCGAACTGAAAGGGGGATATTTCAATAAATCCGTATTCCTCGAAAAGGCCAACATGGGTCTGGGGGCGCAGGTGCGGGAAGCCTCTATTCTTGAAGAGGAGGCAGGTGGCGCGCATTGTGTCGGTTTAAAACAGACGATACTTTTCCCCTTTGTGACTCTCGGAAGTCTGATCAACTTCTGTGATTGTTTCATGGCCGGAGGAACAAGCCGCAAGGACCACAGCGAGGTTGGCAGTTCCTACATTCATTTCAACTACACGCCTGACGGCGACAAAGCCACGGCATCGCTCATAGGTGATGTGCCAAGGGGCGTCATGCTGAACCAGCCTGCAATCTTTCTCGGCGGCCAGGGTGGCATGGTTGGTCCTGTACGTATGGGATACGGTAATGTAGTTGCCGCCGGTTCGATACTGAGAAACGATTTTCCCGAAAACAACAAACTTATCATCGGAAAAATACACTCCCCGAAGACAATTAATTTCACGCCCTGGGCGTATATGAACCTCCATCGGATAGTGGGCGATAATATCCGTTACCTTGCCAACCTGATGGCCCTTGAAGCATGGTACATGCATGTAAGGCGTCCATTTTTTGATGCGCAGGAATTTGGCCTTCTTGTCTATGAAGGTGTGCTGGATAAATTGGCTCTTGCGAAAAAGGAACGGGTAAAGCGTTTGCAGATACTGGCCGAAAAGGCAAAGTTATATTCTGAGAACGATTCGGAAAAAAAGCGGGACCTGGCCGGGAGAAAAGAGTTTCATGAGAAGTTCAGCGAAATCGAAGAACTTTTTTCCGGCAGCATACAAAGGAATGCTGTCGAGAAAGAGCGGGAGGATTTTCTTTCTTCTTTCGATCAAATAAAGGGTAAACAAAATACAAACTATATAGAGGCCATACAGGGTCTTCCCCGGCATCTTTCCGGGAAAGGTACATTATGGCTTCAAGGTATTGTCGATGCTTTTTGTGATAAAGCGAAATTAATTTTGCCGTTATTTAACATGTTCGGCAAATAGTTTTTAATCTCAGTAAACAAGAAAGGATTATTATGGGTAAATTATTCGGTACTGATGGAGTGAGAGGAGAAGCAAACCGCTATCCTATGAATGCTGAAGTTGCTTTTGCCATAGGGCAGGCCGTTGTCTATCTTTTGAAAAAAGAATATCACCGGACACGGATAGTTATTGGAAAAGATACACGAATTTCAGGATATATGCTTGAGGGCGCCCTTGAATCAGGGATCGCCTCAATGGGCGGGAACCCCTATCTGCTCGGCGTGTTACCGACCCCGGGTATCGCCTTTATTGCCCAGAGCATGCGCGCCGACGCGGGAATTGTTATTTCAGCGTCACACAACCCCTATCAGGATAACGGCATAAAGATTTTTTCCGGCAATGGGTTCAAGCTCTCCGATGAGCAGGAGGAGACCATCCAGGACCTCATGCGGGGCAACACACTCAACAGTCTGGTGCCGCCGGTAAAAGATATGGGGCAGGCCTTCCGGCTGGAAGATGTGCATGGCCGCTACATCGTCTTTTTAAAAAATACCTTTCCCCGTGATTTATCCATGGAAGGGATGAAGATCGTTATAGATACAGCCAATGGAGCTACCTATAAAATAGCTCCCGATACATTCTGGGAACTGGGCGCAGACATAGAGGTCATCCACAATGCCCCCAACGGCATCAACATTAACGATAGATGCGGTTCCCAGCACACGCAGGACTTGAGAAAGAGGGTCGTCGAAAGGGGGGCCGCAATCGGACTTGCCTTTGATGGCGACGGTGACCGTCTCATCGCTGTAGATGAGAAAGGGCATGAAATCACCGGTGACCAGATCCTGCTCATATGCGCAAAAACTCTTAAAGAACAGGATAAACTGAAAAATGATCTCCTGGTCACTACCATTATGAGTAATTTGGGGCTACGGGTTGCCTGCAAAAGATATGGTTTTAAATATCATACCTCTCAGGTAGGCGACCGTCATGTCCTGGAAGACATGCTGCGATTGGACAGCGTTGTTGGCGGAGAAGAATCAGGACACATGATATTTCTCGATCATCATACGACCGGCGATGGTATTGTCACTGCCCTGCAACTGATCGCCGCCATGGTAAGGACCGGTAAACGGCTCTCAGAGCTTGCCAAAATGATGGATATCTATCCGCAGAAGCTTATCAATGTGGACGTAAAGAGCAAGCCGGAGATTTCAACGGTACCCCAGGTAATGAAGATCATCAGGAAGATTGAAAAGAAATTAGGAGACGAGGGCCGCATCCTTGTCCGTTATTCAGGCACCCAGAATATGTGCAGGGTCATGGTTGAAGGGCCCTCTGACGGTATAACGGAAGAGTACTGCCATGAGATTGCAGATGTTGTGAGGAGCATACTGGGATGAAGTCTTTTGCCATGCAAAAACTCTCTATCGGCATGTTCGACTCCGGTGTAGGAGGACTTACTGTTTTAAAAGAAGTAAGGAAGCTCCTCCCGTTAGAGCACATTATTTACTTCGGTGATACGGCACGTGTTCCTTACGGAAACAGGTCGCCGCAGGCTGTCACAAAATACGCCCTTGAAAGCGCCCTCTTTCTGCTCACAAAGGGCATTAAACTGCTTGTCATTGCCTGTAATACCTCATCTGCAGTGGCCCTCAACATCCTGCAAAAAAAGTTTCCCATCCCGGTTATTGGTGTCATCGATCCCTGCGCCAAGGAAGTGGTAACGGCGACGAAAAATAGAAGAGTCGGTGTCATCGGCACAAAGGCGACCATTAAGAGCAATGCCTATGAAAAATCGATTCAGAAGCTTGGACCCGATATTCAGGTCTTCTCAAAATCGTGTCCACTCTTTGTCCCCATTGCCGAAGAAGGCCTCGAAAAAGACGAAGTGGCCCGTCTCATGGCAGGGAAATATTTACAGGACCTTAAGCGCTCTCACATTGATACCCTCGTTATGGGGTGCACACACTATCCTATTCTGGAAAACGTAATAAAAAACATAATGGGGGCAAAAGTAACCATCGTAAATGCAGGCAGGGAAACGGCAAAAGAAGTCAAAAACACCCTCGAAAAGAATAAAATAGTCAATACGGAAGGGAAAGGCCGTTGCGAATACTTTGTCACCGACTCTCCGGAAACCTTTGAAGAGATCGGGAGCCGCATTCTCAACGAACCCCTGACAAAGGTAAAGTCCCTTAAAAACCTCGATTATAAAGATTACCTCCTCACTTCATGATTGTAGATGTAGCGTTACCGATCCCGGTAACAAAAACATTCTCATATGCTGTACCTGACACATGGAAGCCATTCGTAAAGGATTTTTTGCGGCTTTCCGTGCCCTTTCATAACAGGATTCAGACCGGGGTAATCACTGATGTCCGGGACGGCGACAACCCTGAACTGAAGGAGATCCATGAACTGATTGATTTTTTCCCCCTCATCGATGAGACACTCATCAATCTCGGCAAATGGTCCGCACATTACTATATAACCCCCATCGGCCTTGTTCTGAAATACATGCTTCCGAAGACTCTGAAAATAGAACCATACATCACCATAAAAGCTGAAACGGTTGCAACCCTCCCCTTGAATGGTCTGACTCTGAAAAAGGCAATCAATCACTATGGCAGAGATGTGCTTTTCCTCTATTGGAAAGAAGGTCTTATAACACTCAATAATACCATTACAGGGGGGACCTTTGCGCCGATTCCCCATAATAGTGCAATAAATGAAACCAGTGAAAATGTGCTCTTTATCGGAGACGTAAAGAGCCGCATTGATTATTATCTGACAGCCATCGAAAGAGAACTGCAGAACGCATCAAATGTACTCATGCTGCTGCCGGACCACTACGCCGTGGGAAGCTATTTTAAAAAGATCTTCATTGAAAAATTTGGCGACAGGGTCCTCTGGTACGGTTCAGGCATTCCTGCAAAATCCCGGATGGAGATATTCTTTAAAGCACGGGAGCAAGGGGGATATCTCATTCTGGGGAATAAGAGCTGTGTATTTCTTCCTATGTGCAGGTTAACGCTGATTATCGTGGAAAGGCAGGAAGAGGATGAATACAGAAATGAAGAGGGCTTCAAATTCAACGCAGGGCTTATGGCCGCAAAAAGGGCCCATATCAGTAATATCCCCGTTATCATGGGGAGCGCTTCACCTTCAATGGACACCTATGATTATGCAGATAAAAACAATTTTAATATTATAGAAAAAAAATGGCTCCTTGACAGCTCTTCCCAGGAAAAAATCGTCATCCCTGACATGGGTTCTTCGATGAGATTTCTTGAAGAACTGATACCAATTATCAAAGAGGCTGCGCAGAAGGGTCAAAAAATTGCCGTCTTTGTCCCCAGAAAAGATTATGGTTCCTATCTCGTATGCCATTCCTGCAAGAAACCGCTTCTCTGTCCTCTCTGTGAAGGCATCCTCGGCTATGAAAAAGAAGCGGGCCTGCTTACCTGTTCTCTTTGCGATACAAGTTCCCCCTATGAAGAACGCTGTGACCATTGCGGAAGCACTATAATTCGCTTCTCCAGGACCGGCGTTGCATATCTCGACGAAAAAATAAAACGTGTTTTCCCTGACCTTGATGTCATCAAGATCACCGGCGACTCTCTCAGAAAAGAAATAAAAAAGGTCAGAAAAGCACCAGCCGGGCAACCACTCGTTCTCGTCGGAACACAATCACTTTCAAAACTATACGATCTTCATGTGGATAAACTCATCCTCCTCGGATGGGAAACACTACGCAAGATGGGCGGCTACAGGGCAGACGAAAAAATGGTCCAGATCCTCATCAATCTTATTGATGCTCTGACCCCTGAGAGCATAATATTTTTTATGGAGAGAAAAAATAAGGTCGACATCAACAATTATCACGAACCAATCACGTATTACCATGAGGAACTTCAGAAGAGAAAAGACGCTGATTTTCCTCCATCCCAGAGGGCCTTCCAGATTGAAGTCCAGAGAAAGGGAAAAGACGGTGGAGACAAGACCATAAAACTGATAAAAAACATCCTTCAGGAAGAAAACATTGAAAGCCATATATCAGGACCCATTATGGAAAAAAAGACAAAACATACATGGAGAATGATCCTAAGAGGCGACGGAGAAGATCTTTTCAATATCCTTTCCAGAATCTACGATCTTCCGGAAGCTCAGCTAGAACCCGACCCGCTGTATATATAAAAAGTGTTCTGCCATATCCTTTTTTCACCCTTCTTGTTCGTGTTGAGTTTAGTACAGTATCCGGTCAACAGCATGAACCGGAAACTCTATCCAAGCCCGTTGGCCGGACACAAAACATCGGTAATTCCATAATCGAATGCCGCTCATAATTGTCACAGTTCAGAAAGCACTACAGGGCACGTCTTTAAGGACGTTTCCTTTTTCGAAGTTGACCTCAACCATGAAATATCTTGACAATGGCCGGTGTTATTGATATAAAATCCCATCATATTAGGCGCATAGCTCAGGGGGAGAGCGCTACCCTGACACGGTAGAGGTCCGGGGTTCAAAACCCCGTGCGCCTACCATTTTTATCGGGAAATATTCACGATTCGTACTATGTATATCTTTGTCATGCTATAGTATTAAAAAAAATAATTGCTTATCTTAACTATAAGAATTGACAAGGGAAAGAGAAAAATGGTAATAATATCTTTCTGTTCAGGCAATATTGTTCAGGTTTTTTAGTGAAAAGTATACTGGTTGAAAAATAACATGAATGAAACCCTTGATATATTAAGGCATAGCACGTCTCACCTCATGGCGCAGGCGGTGAAAGATCTCTTTCCCGGCGTCAAGGTCGCCATCGGTCCATCCATTGAGACCGGTTTTTATTATGATTTTGAATATGAACCGGGATTCACAGAAGAAGACCTCGCAAAGATAGAAAAACGTATGCAGGAAATCGTCGCAGGCAGATATCCCCATCGAACGAAAGATGATGAAAAGGGATGAAGCAATCGAGTTTTTCACCAGCATCGATGAACCCTATAAGGTTGACCTTTTAAAAGAGATTAACGATGCCGAAGTCAGCACCTATACCCAGGGGTCCTTCACTGATCTCTGCAGGGGCCCTCACCTTCCATCAACGGGGAAAATAAAGGCATTTAAGCTCCTGTCCCTTGCCGGAGCTTACTGGAGAGGCAACGAACACAATAAGATGCTCACCCGAATCTACGGGACAGCCTTTGCCGATAAGAAAGCCCTCAAAGATTACATAAACTTCCTCGAAGAAGTAAAAAAGAGAGACCACCGGCGGCTTGGAAAAGAGCTCGACCTCTTCAGTATCTCCGATGAAGCAGGCGCAGGACTTGTCATCTATCATCCAAACGGCGCGCTCCTGAGATACCTCCTGGAGGATTTTGAACGAAAGGAACACCTGAAACGCGGTTACCAGTTCGTCTATGGCCCCCATATCCTGAAGCTCGATATGTGGAAAAAATCAGGCCATTTCGATAACTATCGCGAAAACATGTATTTCACGAAGATTGATGAGGTGGAATACGGCATTAAGCCTATGAATTGTCTCTCTCATATCATGGTCTACAAATCTCAGATAAGAAGTTATCGTGACCTCCCTCTCCGGTATTTCGAACTCGGCACCGTGTCGCGTCATGAGAAATCAGGGGTCCTCCACGGACTCATGCGTGTTCGGGAATTTACCCAGGATGACGCCCATATTTTTCTCCGGCCAGATCAGCTTCATCAGGAAATACTGAGTATTATCCGCTTTGTCCAGGATGTTATGACCATCTTCGGTTTCCAGTTTGAAATGGAGATCAGCACAAGACCGCCAAAATCTATCGGTTCCGATGAAGATTGGGAGATGGCAGAGGCCGCATTGAAAGAAGTCCTTGACAGTGAAAATTTGCCCTACGATCTCAATGAAGGCGACGGCGCCTTCTATGGCCCGAAAATAGATATAAAACTGAAAGATGCTATCGGCAGAAAATGGCAATGCGCAACGATCCAGTGCGATTTTGCCCTTCCGGAACGCTTTGATCTCCATTATATGGACAGCGACGGAAAACGAAAAAGACCTGTCATGCTTCACCGGGTAGTTCTCGGCGCAATAGAGCGGTTTCTCGGCGTCCTTATCGAGCATTACGGAGGAAAATTTCCTCTCTGGCTCGCCCCGACCCAGGTTATGATTATGAACATCACTGACGATCAGGAACCCTATGTCAGTAACATCTATGACACAATGGTCCGTGAAGGCATCAGGGTCGCCCTGGACGTCAGAAATGAAAAACTTGGTTTAAAAATCCGGGAAAGTGTGGTAAAGAAAATCCCTTATATGGTGATCGTCGGAAAGAACGAAATGGAAAAAAATTCCATGACTGTAAGAGTACGTGACGGCAGCGAAATGAAAGGACATCACAGTTGAAGACTTTATCAATAAAGTGAAGGAAGAGAATACGCTCAGGAGGTGAGCCTTATAGCAAAGGAAACCGGTAAAGATACCATCAATATTAACGAGAAGGTCCGGGCAAAAGAGGTCCGGCTGATCGCTGAAGACGGAAAGCAGCTCGGCATCGTACCGACTACGGAGGCGTTGAGACTGGCAAAAGAACAGGAACTTGATCTCGTAGAGATTTCACCAAAAACGGTTCCGCCGGTATGCAAGATTATGGATTATGGCAAGTTCAAATATCAGCTTGCCAAAAAGGCCCATGAAGCAAAGAAAAAACAGGTTGTCATCCAGCTCAAAGAGATGAAACTGGGGCTTAAGATCGAGGAACACGACCTCTTGTTCAAAATAAAACACTTAAGAGGGTTTCTCGAAGATGGAAATAAGATAAAAGTCATTATCATGTTCAAGGGAAGAGAAGTGCTCCATATTGATATGGGAGAAAAACTTGCACAGAGAATAATAGAAGCTATCAAGGATGTTGGGACAATCGAGCAGAAATCACGATTCGACGGCAGAAACATCGTGATGATTTTTGCCCCCATCTAAAAAGGAGGTCCACATGCCGAAAATGAAGACACATCGCGGATTAGCGAAAAGGGTAAAGATAACTGCAAACGGCAAAATCAAACGGGGCAAGGCCTTTCACAGCCATATTCTTTCTTCAAAGACACCGAAACAGAAAAGAAGACTGTCAAAATGTGATACCATTCATCCCAATGACGCAAAAAGAATGAAAGCGCTATTACCATATTCATGAAAGCCATAGAGGAGTAGAGAAATGTCAAGGGCAAAACGCGGATTTAAAGCACGGAGAAGAAGGAAAAAGCTTTTAAAGCTTGCAAGCGGTATGGTGGCACGCAGGAATAATGTATATCAGCGTGGCCAAACGGAGCGTCTTTAAGGCTCTTAAAAATGCTTACAGCGGAAGAAAGGAAAGAAAAAGAGATTTCAGATCACTCTGGATCGTAAGAATTAATGCAGCTTGCAGGGCCTACGGGATACCCTATAACAGGTTTATCAACGGTTTGAAGTCTGCCAACATCATACTTAACCGGAAAATACTCGCTGACATGGCCGTCAATGACCCTACAGGATTCGAGCAGGTCATCACGAAAGTCAGAGAGGTCATGGTCAAGTAAGGTGACTCTTGGATATTAGCGGACTCAAAGAGAAGGTCACAAGCGAGATATCCTCTGTAAAGAATATTGAAGACATCAAAAAGGTCAAAGTATTCCTTCTCGGAAGAAAGGGTCTTTTTGCGGAGTTTCTCGATACCCTCAAAACCCTTGATAAAGACTGCGCGGAAGGAAGCAGGCCGCGCGATCAACGAGCTCAAGGTCTGGACTGAAAATCAGGTACGAGAGGTCGAAGCCCGCTACGAAGAAGAGGAGAAAAGAAAACGGGAAGCGGCTTCGTGGATCGACGTTACTATGCCCGGCAAAACTCCCCTTATCGGCAAAAAACACCCTATAACGCAAACCCTCGAAGAGATTATCAGGATCTTTGTCTCGCTGGGCTTCTCTGTTGCCGAAGGTCCTGATATTGAAATAGAATACTATAATTTCGAAGCCCTCAATATCCCCGGTGATCATCCTGCGCGGGACATGCAGGATACCTTTTATATTGCGCCGGGAACAGTGCTGAGGACGCATACATCGCCTGTCCAGATACGAACCATGGAATCACAGCTTCCCCCTGTGAAGATCATTGCCCCCGGTGCTGTATACCGCTGCGACCATGACATATCACATACTCCCATGTTTCATCAGGTTGAAGGGCTTCATGGTCGATAAAAACATCCGTTTCTCCGACCTGAAAGGCGTCCTGAGCCATGTTCATCGGCGAGATGTTCGGGAAAGATACCCCTCTGCGATTCAGACCAAGTTATTTCCCCTTCACCGAACCCTCGGCAGAGGTTGATATGGGCTGCGTCATATGTGGCGGAAAAGGCTGCCGGCTCTGCAAAGATACCGGATGGCTTGAAATCCTCGGTTCAGGGATGGTGCATCCCCAGGTCTTTCAGAAATGTGGGTTATGATCAGGAAGCAATTACCGGGTTTGCATTCGGCATGGGCGTTGAGAGAATTGCCATGATCAAATTCGGTATTGACGATATCAGACAGTTTTATTATAACGATATACGATTTCTCTCACAATTCTGAGGTGGTATGAGTGAAAGTACCTTTTGAATGGCTCCAGGAATTTGTCGTCATTGATATTGATCCTCATGAGGTGGCAAAACACCTCACATTACGAGGTTTAGAGGTGGAAGTCCATCGAAACCGTGTCTCCCTCATTCAATGGCGTCATCATAGGACAAATCAAAAGTATTGAGAAGCATCCCAATGCCGAAAACCTCTCCGTCTGCGTCATCGACGCGGGAAAAGAAGATCTTCACTGTCATCTGCGGCGCAAAAAACATTACAAAGGGCGACAAAGTTCCTCTTGCGATGATCGGCGCGAAATTTGCCGATGGGTTTAAGATAGAGCAGAAGAAATTACGGGGCATTGACTCTTACGGTATGCTCTGTTCAGAAAGAGAACTGGGCCTCTCAGACGACCACAGCGGGATATTTATCCTCCCTGCTGACGCGAAAACGGGCCTGGACCTCGCCAACGTCAATTGGATAAAGGACAGTATACTCGATATAAATGTCACTCCCAACAGGGGCGATTGTCTCAGCATATTCGGCATTGCCAGGGAAGTTGCAAGCATTCTCAATCAGAAAGCAAAACTACCCTATGTCAAAATAGAGGCGGACGGGAAGGAATCTGTTGAAGACCATATAGCGCTTGACATAAAAGATCTCGATGCGTGCCCCCGATATGTCCTCAAAATGATCAAAAACACGACCATCAAAACTTCCCCGTATTGGATGAGAAGCCGTATACTGAAATGTGGCATGAGACCCATCAATTCCATTGTCGATGTTACCAATTATATTATGCTTGAACTTGGCCAGCCTCTTCACGCCTTCGATTATAGCAGGATCGTCGATAAAAGGATCGAAGTGCGGAAGGCAGAAAAGGAAATGGTTTTTCGCACCCTTGACGGCACGGACAGAAAACTCGAAGCAGATGATACACTCATCTGTGACGGTTCGGGGCCTGTGGCTATTGCCGGCATCATGGGCGGCGAAAATTCCGAAATTACTGACAGTACCAGAGATATGGCGCTGGAAAGCGCTTACTTTAATCCCCTCTTTATCCGGAAGACAGCACGGAGACTCGGCATCAGATCAGAGGCTTCCTTGCGTTTTGAGAAAGGGATCGACATCGATAACGTGGCTTTCGCCGCAGAAAGGGCCGCCTACCTCATGCAGGAGATCTCCGGGGGAGACATCCTTAAGGGAAAACGGGAAATATATGAAAAGAAAGAACCCAGGACAGTCTTTGTAACATACAGTAATATTAATGGTCTCCTGGGAACACACATCCGGCAGCAGGAAATTACAACGGCTTTGCGTTCCATAGACCTCCACATCAAGGAAGAAAACGATACAGGACTTATTGTGGCAATACCCCACTTCAGGCACGACATTGTTGAACCGGCAGACATCATCGAAGAAATATCGAGGATACATGGCTATGAACACATCCCCGCCACAAGCCCGGTGGCAACCCTTCAATCCCACAAAAAGACCAAAAAAGATACTTTTGTCGAAATGACAAAGGATTTTTTCAAGGCTTCAGGATTTTACGAAATCATCAATTTTGCTTTCTTCAGCGCAAAAGACCTTGAGAGCTTCCTTATTCCTGAAACAGATGAGAGAACAAAGTGCGTCGCCATCATGAACCCGATCTCCAGAGAGTTCAGTCTTATGAGGACATTAATCGCGCCAGGAGTGCTCAGGAGCGTTGCCTATAATCTCAATAGAGGCACAAAAAATCTGCGGTTCTTTGAAAAAGGAAAGGTTTTTTTTCTAAATGATGAAAAACAGCCCAGGGAAGAAATAGTGATCTGTCTGGCGATGACGGGTAAGGAAAAAGATTTTTACTGGAGAGAACAGTTTACAGACTATGATTTTTTTGATATAAAGGGTATTATAGAAGGGTTCATGGAACCTTTCGGGATCACCTGCTCAACAACAAAAAGCACAGAACCCTTTCTGCATCCGGCACAGGGGGCTGACCTTTATATTGGTGACACAAAAGTGGGTTGGGTTGGTGAAATGCGGGAGGAAGTTCTCAAATCATTTGAGATTGAACAAAGTATCTATTGTGCTGAATTAAGATTTGATATAATCTTACAGAAAGGGAATTTGACAGTGCAATACAAACCAATACCACGTTATCCGCAGGTGACAAGAGATTTTTCATTTTACACAGACGACAAAGTGCCCATTGCTTCACTTATTAATAATATCAGAAATCTTTCACCGCTCATTACATCGGTGGGCGTATTCGATATGTTCAAAAAAGAAACACGCAGCGTGGCTTTCCGGGTTATTTTTCAGTCATTCGAAGATACACTCAAGGATGAAACAATAAACAATCTGCAAAACACAATTATTCAAGAGCTTTCAAATACAGAAGGAATTTCCTTGAGGACATAAGGAGGATACATGACCAAGATCGATATCGTTACTAATCTCTACGAAAAACTCGGATTTTCAAAAAGAGAGTGCGCTCATATCGTAGACCAATTCTTTGAAATCATCAAGGATACGCTTGAAAAAGAAGAGAATGTGAAAATTTCCGGTTTTGGAAATTTCTTTGTAAGAAAGAAAAAGGCCCGACGTGGAAGAAATCCGCAGACCGGAGAAGAAATCAAGATTACCGAGAGAAAGGTCTTAAGTTTCAGACTGAGCCAGGTCCTTAAAGATGAAATCAACACTGCAAGGAACCAATGATCGATAAAGAAATACCCGATAGAGTATTTTACAGAATCAAAGAGGTCTGCAGCCTGACAGATCTGAAACCTCATGTGCTCAGATACTGGGAGCAGGAGTTCAAAGATATCAAGCCAGTCAAGAGCCCCACAGGTCAAAGATTATATAAAAGAAAAGACCTGGAAATTATATTTACTATTAAAAAACTGCTCCACGAAAAGAGGTTCACCATCGACGGGGCAAAACAATATATGGCAAATCATAAACGAATCTTCAACGAAATACGGGAAGAACTGACAGAGATTGTTACTTTATTGAAAAAAGAGGAAAAAGGCGAAAAAAAATGAAAAATCTCCTTATTGCAATTTTTCTGATCTTTACATTATGCTCCTGCGCTGCAGGACCGGTTTATCGTTGCAAAAACCGAATCAGAAGCGATAACACGTACATATAGTGATCAACGCTCTCAGGAACTCTACAATACAAACGCTGAATTTTTCAGAGAATCTACCTACGATACACTGCAGCACATATAGGCATGTACAAAGATGGGATAGGCATTGCTATCCTGAACGACGAAAAAAGCGAAAAACTCCATTACATAAAGGTCTATGTGAGACCCGCCGAGATATCATTCGACGGAAACTCGTCAACACCGGAACAACGCTTTTCTCACGCGCTCCAGCAGATCCCACGCTATATGAAACTTATCAAAAGCAGGGAGCTCGACCGGAAAGATATCGAAGGACTTGCATTCGGCATATACTGGCCTGTAAGGGATTTCTCACAGTGTAACCAATACGGCGGTTTCGTGGAATATATTAATATCTTTTTCAGAAAAGTTGATGCCCAGGACATTCTTGATGGAAGGAGAGAATACCAGGACGCCCTCGTTGACGCAGAAGTTATAACAAGTTTGGATCTTAAACCTGCCAAAAACGTAAGACCAGTATTTTAAAGAAGGTGAAAGGTACAAGGTGAAAGCAGCTTTACTTTCGACCTTGTACCATTCGCGCTCTGCCTTTATGCCTTCACCTATAGCCTATCAGCTATGAGCTATATTTACTGCGCTTCAACTCTGTTTGATAAGAATAATACCGGCGATAGTGAGCACAATACCGATGATCCTCTGAAAGGTGACCTGTTCGCCAAGTATCGCAATACTCAAGATGGCCGTTATAAAGGGATACGCCGCCGCGATAGGTACAATCTTTGATGTCATGCCCGATTTCAGCAAATAGTAATAGGTCCACATTGCGATAAGCCCCGCCATAATACCGCTCGCCGCAAACAAAGAATAATTTTTAAGAGAAACCTTTGCCAATTCATGGATCCTCCCGTTTATGAGATAGACAATGAGCAGTATGATCGTGATTGCTCCGCTCCTGATGAGTATCCCCGTTAGAGGCTCAACCTCCTGCAACCCCATCTTTTCGAGAAGGGGCGTTGTACCCCAGAGCAACATCGTGATGAATAAGAGGGTAATATTGATAACATCATTGTACATTCATAGGGAAATTCCCTCTTTTTTCAGCAAATCAAAATATTTGCGGTATTCATTTCGGGAAATGGCAGCGGGATAAAGGAAAGAATAAAAACAATAAGAATAAGAATCGCAATAAACTTCCTCATACTGTCAAGCTGCGTCTCTGCATCAAGGGGCGCAGGATGGCGCATACCGAAGATCAAGAGAAGGATGACGAGGGTCAGAAAGCCGGGATTATAAAATATCGTCACGAAGGCCAGGAGTATGATGGATACCCGGAATATCCATTTGCTCTTCTCTCCGAAGAGCGCATATACCACATGACCGCCATCCAACTGACCTACAGGAAGTAGATTGAGAGCAGTGACAAAAAGCCCTACCCACCCGGCATACGCAAAGGGGTGCAGGACAAGATCAAAACCCTGGGGGATTTCTCCGATGAGGATAGCCTGAAGGATTTTAAATAATAATGGGTCGCCAAGCCTGAGATAGGAGTCGCTCGCAATAATCGCGAGTGGCTGGACTGTCGATAATTTGATACCAGCTATGATAAAAGGCAGGGCAACAAGAAAACCGGATAAGGGGCCTGCCACTCCGATATCAAAGAGCGCCCTTTTGTTGACAATGACCCCCTTCATCTTGATAATGGCGCCAAAGGTGCCAAAAGGCTCCATGGGAAAAGGAATGAAAAAGGGCAGCGTCGAAGGTATCCCGTATTTCCGTCGACATGAGATAATGGCCCATCTCATGGGCAAGAAGGATTGTCATAATGGCAAGACTATAGAGAAAACCACCGACAAAAATAGTGGAACCGATTGTCAGGAGAAAGAGTACGATATGAAGAAAAATCATGTTACGCCTTCAATAAACCGTATTCCATCCGTATACGGTCATACTTTGTCCCGGTCTTGACCTGCGCATCAAAGGCCGTCAACATATCAAAAAGGGCGAGGAGGTCCCTTCGGGAAATATTCTGTGCCGACTTTAGACAACTTATAGGCATAGAAAGGGTGCTGTGAGGTAAGATAGCGCCGTTTTTCCGAAGATTTCAGATCAAAGGTTTCCTTCCATTGTTTGAACGCCTTCGCGATACTGACGGATACTCAACACCCTCCCGAACCATCCCTTCCATATCTTTTGTCTGAAGGAGAAGCCGTATCTGGTTCACAAGATAACTGTGGATGGCAAGGATATACTGTCCGTTCTCCATGAGGTTTTCAAATATTGCCAGCATCCCTTTTTGTCGCCTTTCTGAAAGGCTTCGAAAAGAGCTCATAAAGCTATCCTCGTGGGTCTCAGCAACAATAGCTTTTATATCTTTTGATTCTATGGTGCCCTTCTCACCAACATAGGCAATGAGCTTGGTCAATTCCGATTCGAGGATAGATTCGTCCTTTATCCTTTCCATGAGAAGATCAAAGGCTTTATCAGTCATCTTCTTTGTGTGTCCCTTGAGAAAACTCCGCACTTTGTCTTTCAGACGTTTTTCTTTGTCCTGTTCAAGAATAATGACTTTTCCTGCAATATGTTCACTGATAGTATCAGAAGAGCTTGTAGTCATTATCACGACTGATATCTTTTCTTTTAAGAGATCCAATTGCCCTTTCAATGCCTCGAGAAGCGTTTTCCCCGGATCGATAATGACAAGGACAAGGTTCTCACTGATAAAGAGATTAGAAGCCTTCTCAATGATGATGCTTCGGATATCTTTATCTTTTCCCGAGGCAATTACGATTTCCGGATTACTCACGAGTTGCTCCGTAATAACGTGTATATCCTCGAGGATATTTTCTTTTGAACTGACGCCTATAATGATTTCTTTCATGCGCGGTTAGTTAGATTACACCACCGGCGACCTTTTTTCAAGGGCCCGGACATTAGGGTTTCAACCGAAGTCTCCCAATGGCCATCCGGAAATCAAACTCTCAGAATAAGCCCCCCTTCTTAGACTGTGACAAAAAACTCCAATCAGGCAAAAATAGCCCGTCTATCCGAATCTGTGGCTTACACCATACCCGCCTGTGGGAAAACGCCACTCTATGTTGAGATGAGGACACCCTATGCGGCATGAGCCACATTCCAGACACCCTTCATGGGACACGCTGATTTTGTCTTTCTCAAGGCGATACACATTGGCAGGGCAGAAATACAGACAGGGCTGTTCTTCACATCTCTCCATACATGTTTCCTGATCGACAATACGGATGTGGGGTTCCTCGTCGACACGAAAACGATCCAGAAAGAGTTTATCTTCAATTTTCACGGTCATTTTACACTCCTCAAGCCATCCCACAAAAACCGCACTATCTTCCACCGCGAAATACTTTTCAGGATTTTCTTTTTGATGATCTGCTGTTTTTTCTTTTTCGACATTCCGTCGACAGTGAGCATTACTCGTGCGGCTGATGCGCTTAAGGCTGGCAGCGTTGTAAAGAGTTCACGGTGTTGTGACCGGAAGGTGTTAAAGCGCCTGTATTTTTTCAGATCGGCCATGATATAGGAATCACGCAATCTCGCAGTGTAGCTTTTGAGGCCATTTTGAGTGAAATCGCCCTGTGCGAATGCATCTATAACAACCTCCGCAGCGAACCTGCCTGATGTCATGGCCATATTTGAGCCTTCACGGTGCAGAGCGTTAAAGAGCATACCGGAATCACCGGCAATAAGGTATCCGTTGCCGCAAAGCGGAGGGACAGCATCATAACCCCCTTCTGCAATCCAATGGGCCATATATTCTTTCGGTTTGCCCCCTTTGATAAGAGGAAGGACCATGGGATGTGTTTTGAATTCTTCCAGCATTTCATATGGCTTCACCCTTTGTTCCATAAAATCCGAAAGGTTTGCGCCGATACAGACAGAAAGAGATTTTCTGTTGGTATATATGACTGCTATGCCATCCATGCTACCGGTTATTTCTCCGATAATCTCCGTGGTTATCCCCTGTTCTGTTTCAACACCGAATCGCTCATTAATCACTTCTTCAGACAGTTCTATAACCTCTTTCACAGCCAGCGCAACATCTCCCGGTTTCGGTTCCGGACGGAATCCTGTTCTTGCCGCAAGTACAGAATTGATACCATCAGCAAGAAGCACTACCTTAGCTTTGACGTCCCCTTCCTGACGGTCTGTCCTGACACCGGTTACATGGTTGTCGCCGTCTCTCAGCAAGTCCGTTACCACCGTACTGCATATGACAAGGGCGCCCTTTGCCTTTGCCTGTTCCGCGAACCACCGGTCGAATTTGGCGCGCCCGACCGTAAAAGCGTTAAATTTTAACCCCTCATCAAATGCCTTGTCCCGGAAGGCAAGACTATATCCCCCCTCTTTGGAGAGGTACCAGAGGCGCGACTCGACAATGTTTCTCTCATAAGGACAACCCAGTTTGGCAAAATCAGGAATGATTCCGGCCAGATCATGACCGTAAAGCACGCCACCGGAGACATTCTTTGCGCCCGGATATTCCCCCCGTTCAAAGACTATGGTTTTCAAACCGTTCCCGGCAAGAATATATGCCGCCGAGATACCAGCCGGTCCAGCCCCTACAATAGCGACATCAAATTCCTCTTTCACGGTTTAACCCTTATCAAATCTGCTTTCTTCTTTTCTGCAACTCTTCGATCATGACCGGCACAACCTCTTTATAATCCCCGACTATTCCTGTTGTAGCCACGGTAAATATCGGGGCATTCTGATCGCTGTTGATTGCCATAATCTTCTCAGAGCCCTGCATGCCAACCATGTGCTGTACGGCGCCCGACACACCAATAGCGATGTAGAGGTCCGGTGCAACCGTTTTTCCCGTCTGACCGACCTGGCGTTCATAGGGCATCAATCCCGCTTCCACAACGGGTCGGGAACAGGCAACAACACCCCCAACTAATCCGGCAAGTCTCTCCAGCATCGGCATTGATTGAGGATCACAGGCCCCTTTTCCGACAACAATCAGCGTCGGGAAGCGAGTGATGTCAATGCCGCTTTCACCGGGAGCATCTTTGATAAAATCGATAATTTCAGGAAGTTCACCGTCAGAAGATATATAGGGATGGTGATGGACCTGACCTGTTCGTCCGGTATCCTTAGGATAAAGTTTAAAAACTCTGGGCCGAACGGTACTCATCTGGGGACGATGATGCTCACAGAAAATTGTTGCCATGATATTGCCGCCAAAGGTGGGCCTTGTCATGAGCAGCATTCCCTTATCCGTATCAATATCAAGACCGGTACAATCGGCGGTGAGGCCCGTTTCAACCTTCGTCGCGACAATGCCGGCCAGATCTCGTCCTACAGGTGTAGCTCCTATGAGGACAATCTCCGGTTTCACGTTCCTGCACAAATCACTCAGAGCTTCCCCGTACGGTTTTGAAAGATAGGTTGCCAGCAGTGGATCATCCATGACGTGGACCTCATTACAGCCAAAGGTGATTGCATCATGGGCCACATGGTCAACATTGTGCCCCAGCAAAAACCCGATTACCTTCGTATGGAGCTTCTCTGCAAGTTCTCGTGCTTTGCCTGCAAGTTCCCAGGAAACCGCCGACCCCTCCCCATTGACCACTTCGATGAAGATCGCAACACCATGATAGTCGGCAAAAACATCATCAACTTTCCCGCGTACTTTTGCGGTGGATTTACCCCGTCTTCTGCCTTCGAACTTCACTGCCTCCACCGGGCAGACATCAACACATTTGCCGCATCCTATGCATACTTCCGGGTCAATAAGGGCAACGCTCCCCGACATTTCAATGGCTCCCACAGGACATTCGGCCACACAAATCTGACATGCGATGCATTTATCAGAAACGATTTCGGCGACTTCAATCCCTTTCAGATTCCTGGACATCCGGCCTAACCCTCCTCCCTGTGGTATAAAATCCTCAGAGCATAGGTTTCGTCAGCAAAAAGGACGTTCAGACAATCTTCCACTGCCTTTTGTGTTCCCCCTGCTGTATAAAAAACCGGTCCCCCTTCTTTCAGAGCGGGAGAGAATATCGTCTTTACCCAGGTGGGGGAACCTTTCAAGCCAAGTTTTTGCAATTCGCCTTTAATTGCCTCTGCATTCCATATTGTGATCCTGGTCCGCAACGACTGAACAAGCTGCGGCAATGCAGCCCTTCTTGGTTTCGCAAAGTCCAATTCGACAGTAAGTACAGCAGGAAGACGGCCCCGGACAATCTCGAAACCTCCTTCCACTTTTCTTCTGACGGTGATTTGACGGCTTTCTTCTTGAATTGCCGCCAACTCAACGACATAAGTAAACTGCGTGTATCCGAGACGTGTAGCAATACCGGGGCCTACCTGGGCCGTGTCCCCGTCAATTGCCTGTTTTCCGCAAATAACCAGATCAATAGGACCCTGTTGGTTCACCTTTTCGATGGCTTTGGCAAGAGTATAGCTTGTGGCAAGCGTATCGGCCCCTGCAAAGGCACGGTCGGAAAGAAGAATTGCCTCATCTGCCCCCTGCGCTATGGTCTCTCTGAGGGCTTCTTCAGCCTGAGGCGGCCCCATGCTGATTGTCGTAATCCTCCCTCCGTATTTCTCCTTTATCAAAAGGGCAGCTTCCAAAGCCACCATGTCAAAAGGGTTGACAATGGACTCGACACCGGCACGGACCAGCGTATTTGTTTCCGGGTCGATTTTGACTTCAGCGGTATTCGGAACCTGTTTTATAGGGCAGATAATATTCACATATCCTCTCTCTCACAAGATCCTTAACCTCTCGCACTTTCAACCAGCCCACATTAAGCACAGGACATAGCGGTATCGACCTTAAAAGGGCTTTATCTACTATCTTTTTCCAGTATCATCATCGAATTACATATTGTCAATCCATACAGTACTGCCTCTTTAGTCGCACTCAATATTCTTTTCTTCTTGTTTCATTCTTTGCATTTCTTGTATGATAAGAACAGGTGATAGGCGATTTCGCCATGCACTAAGTACATAAAAAATAACTCCGGCAGGTATGGAATGAAATTAAAAGACAGAGTGGCAATACTTACGGCAGCGGCAGGCGCCGGTATCGGGCAGGCAACAGCCCGCATGCTGGCACGAGAAGGAGCATCTGTTGTTGTAACAGATATGCACGAAAAACGCTCCCTGGAGGCAGCGCAGGCAATCCATGATGAATATGGCTTAGAAACTCTGGGCATTAAGTGTGATGTAACAAAACTCGATGAGGTAAAACATGTCGTGGAAACGACACTGAAGAAGTTCGGGCGCATTGACATCCTCCTTAACAATGCCGGAACAAACCGTCCCATGCACATTGTCGATATGACCGACGATGCCTGGGACCTCGTTATCGACACCTCCTTGAAGGGCACTTTTTATTGTTCTCGGGCAGTATTACCGGCGATGATGGAGCAAAAACAGGGACGCATCGTAAACATTACCTCTGTGGCAGGTTTTCGGGGATTAGAGGGCGGACATGCACATTATGCTGCGGCAAAGGCAGGTGTTATGGCATTTACACGGTGTCTCGCCATGGAGGCCGCGCCATACCGTATTACGGCAAACACCATCGCACCAAGCTTTATCTTTAATGAATTCATACCGAACATCTACCCGCAGGAAGAGATCGAAAGGATGTATACCGAGGTCCCTTATCCCCGTAAAGGAACACCGGAAGATATTGCAAACACAGTCCTTTATCTCGTCTCCGACGAAGGCGAATACATCACCGGACAGACAATTTGCGTAACAGGCGGGAGTTGGATGAGGTAAATGGAGCGATAATAACCAAATTTTTCGGTAAAGCGTTTCAACTTATAAAATAAATGATTATATTTTTTCAACAACCAGAGATAGTGAAAATACCGAAAAACCAAGGAGGTTACGGTGATTACAAAGCTTAACCCTGATGATCTTTATAAACGATGTGATCCGAAAATATTTTCCTTCAATACCACGGAAGATATTACTGAACTTTCAGGGCTCATCGGTCAGGAAAAGGCGCTCAGGTCTCTCGACTTTGGTCTTGGCATGGACAGTGACGGATTTAATATCTTTGCCATCGGAGAGAGCGGTACCGGCAAAATGACAACCATCATGTCTATGCTGACCGATAAAGCGGCCCAGGAAGCTGTACCTGTTGACTGGTGTTATGTCTATAATTTTAAAGACCCTGATGTCTCCATTGCTCTCTCCTTCAAACCGGGTAACGGTGCTGTTTTCCAGAAAGAGATGGATGAGCTTATCAAGGTATTGCGGCTTGAAATACCCAAGGCCTTCGAATCCAAAGAGTATGAAACCCAGAAGAATAAGATCATCGATGAATTTCAGCAAAAACAGTCCGAATATCTTTCCCGGCTCGACGGAGAGGCAAAGGAAAGAGGGTTTACCATAAAGAGAAACACCACGGGCGTACTCATTTTACCGGTCAAAGAAACCGGCGAGCAGTTCACAAAAGAAGAATTCGATGCCCTTGATGAAAAAACACGGAAAAAGATGGAAGAGACAGGCCGTCTATTCCAGGAAAAGCTCAACGATGTGGTGCGGGTCCTCAGGGAAGCCGAAAAAATAGTGAGAGACATGCTGACCAGACTCGACAAAATGGTGGCCCTGGACATTTTCGGTCCCCTCATCGAGACTATGGGAAACAAATATAAGGACCAGGAAAAGGTAATCCGTTATCTCGAAGACGTAAGAGAAGAGATGCTAAACCATCTCGATGATTTTAAGACAACGGAAGAGACCCCTTCTCCTTTCCCGTTTATGAGATCACCAAAGGCAGAAACATCTTTTGCGAAATACTCCATCAATGTCATCATCAACAATGGGGAATGCCATGGCGCTCCGGTCATATACGAAAGCAATCCCACCTATCTCAATCTTTTCGGGCGTATGGAGTATAAGGTACAATACGGCATGGCCACAACAGATTTTACCATGATCAAGGCAGGGTCGTTACACAAGGCAAACGGCGGCTACCTCGTTGTCGACGCCATGGAACTCCTGAAAAACCCCTTCTCCTATGACGCCTTAAAAAGGGCCATGAAAACCAAAGAAATCAAGATAGAAGATGTGCTCGAACAGTACCGGCTCATTAGCACCGCAGGACTGAAACCGGAAGCTATACCGCTTCACGCAAAGATCATAATCATCGGAAATCCTTATCTGTATTATCTCCTCCATAGCTATGACGAGGAATCACGTCGATTGTTCAAGGTTAAAGCTGATTTTGACAGCAGAATGGAGCGCACGCCGGAAAATGTAGAGAAATATGCCATGTACATTGCCAGGTGCCAGAAAGAGGAGAACCTGCTGCCCTTTGACAAAAGCGGTGTTGCCAGGATCGTTGAATTCGGTTCACGCTTTGTCGACGACCAGGAGAAATTGTCAACAAGACTGAGTGAAATTGCTGACCTGATCCGCGAATCACACTATTGGGCAAAAAAAGAAATAAGCAAGGTCGTTAAGGGAGACCATGTTTCAAAAGCCGTCGATGAAAAAATATTCAGGGTAAGTAGAATAGAAGAGCGCTTACGGGAGATGATGCTCGAAGATACACTTATCGTCAATACATCGGGAGAAAAGGTGGGACAGATAAACGGGCTTGCCGTCCTTGATATGGGCGACTACAGTTTCGGGAAACCATCGAGGATCACGGCAAAAACATATGCCGGACGGGCAGGCGTCGTCAACCTCGAACGTGAAACAAAAATGAGCGGCAAAATCCATGAAAAAGCGATCCTTATCATAACAAGCTATCTCGGCAATAAATATGCGCAGAAGAAACCTATCAGTCTTTCAGCGTCAATCACTTTTGAACAGCTCTACGAGATGGTGGAAGGCGACAGCGCCACCTGCGCCGAACTCTATGCCCTTTTAAGCAGTATTTCCGGCGTGCCGCTGAAACAATGCTATGCCGTAACAGGCTCAATGGACCAGAACGGCGATGTGCAGCCTATCGGAGGCGTTAACCAGAAGATCGAAGGTTTTTTTCAGCTCTGCAAGATGCGGGGTCTCGATGGAAGTCATGGTGTCATTATCCCGAAAAGGAACAGGAAAAATCTCGTTCTCAACAATGAAGTCATCGACGCCGTAAAAAAAAGTCTCTTCTCCATTCACACCATTGATTTCATGGAAGAAGGACTGGAGATATTAACGGGCCTCAAAGCAGGGGAACCAGGCGAAGATGGCACATACCCCGAAGGCACTATCAATTTTCTCGTGGAAAAGAGACTCACCGAAATCTGGGAAGCCCTGGACAAAAAGAAAGATAAAGAGAACAACGGAAACGGAGAAGAAACACCGAAGACTAGAGACGAATAGCTCGTTCTTTCTATGTAATGTTTTGTCGAGAAGACTGTTCCCTTCACTCATTGCTACGAATCTCTGACCCATCTAAAGCTCGTCTCCCTCGATGCGCAAGGTAGTATATGCGCTGATGTTCAAGCCTGCGCATCGGTCCATACGGACACGCTCACCTTCGCTAATTCCAATTCTAAATCAACCCTGTCATTTCGGAGGTCACCATTTTCTTCGCTACCACTCGTCTGCCTTACCCTGCTACGATTCACCTTTGCTCAGTTCTCGAACTCGCTTGTCGCTCAGACAGCGAGAACTGTCCTAAACGCGGCACTGGCCGCAGGACCGCAAAGATTCATCGGCAGGGTACCCAAGGCAGCCTTCGATGTCCGCTCAGAAAATGGTGACCTCCGAAGGATAATGGTGCAGTTGATTTAGAATTGGAATAAGATGGGTTTACAGAAATTCTCCGACATTCGCTACGGGAACAGTCTCCTCGACAAAGATCGATGAAGGGATATGTTCACAAAAAAGAGCAACACTCTTTGCAGGAGAACAGACACAAGCACGGGGGGGGAAACAGAAAGAATACTACTTTAAAACTTAAAATCGACCTGACAAACCGTGGAAGATCTGGTCAGATTGAGTGTCGATAGCACCTACAATTAAATAGTTTTACCGAAAGCATATTCTAAGAATTACGGGATGTACTCAAGTAACGTTTGAGTTAAGCCGCGCCCCGAAGCGGCGTCGGCTTGAATGAATTGTTAGGCGGTTTCATTCAGGCCGCCTTTATGTATCTCATAGCGCAATTCGGCCATCCCCGCACCCATCTGACGAACGGAATTTAGGTGCAAGATTGGACTTAGCACACGACAGGGAAAAGCGGCTTGCCCTTGCCAAGGGTGGTCGAGCCGATCTGGACGATAAGTTCGTCCAGCAAACCAGCATCGTAGAACTGTCCCGCGAGATCACCGCCTCCAACGATCCAGATATTCTTGCCATCCGCAGCAGCTCGCATTTCGGCATAGACCTGACGCACATCACCGCTGACAAACCGGACATCTGCACCGTCGATCCTTGGGAGCTTTCGGCTTGTGAATATCCATGCCGGCTGAGCATAGGGCCAAGGCGAGCCCGCTTCTTCGGCAACCTTATCTGCGTTACGCAGCATCCATTCATAGGTTGCTGACCCCATGGCCAAAGCACCAACTTCAGATATGAATTCCGGATAGCTGGAATTATTCAGATCGCCGAGAGGGAAAAGCCAATCCAGTGAGTCATTTTCCGTTGCGATGAATCCGTCCAGGCTTGCGGCTGTGTAGTACTGGGTTTTCATGGCTTGATTGCTTGCCTCATTACTGCCGCCTAACATATAATCTACTGCAGCAGTATTTCCGAAATATTAGTATTTGTGGGATATATTGTCAATGATATGTAATTGATTTCAGTTTTAAATCCTGTACTTTGTTGAGAAATCCGTTCTCGTTGACTACAGGAAGTAACAAATGCTATCGCTACTAACATACCCTCCGGTTTGTCTCAAAACATAAAGCTTCGCTCCGCGAAGCGCAAACACATTGAATACTCCTCGACTATTGCCGGGACTTGTTCCCGGCTTAGAGTGGCCAACGGCTTGGAGGGGAAAGATGGATATGCGATGCACTGGTGTGTCTTGCTGGCCGGAAGCGTATATACATGTATGTTGAGCGGCGCATGGCACGTGGCAGGGCGCGCATAGACGCTTTCCCCTTCAAGCCGTTGGCCTGCTACAAAACAATAATTTGTTGAAAATTCACAATAAGAAACTATTATTTCTGAGGAGCTACGTTTTCTTTAATAAAATCAGTAATTTCGCTTTCTTTACCGGGGTAGAAGTGGGTAGTTGTGATGATTTTCAGATATTTTCAGTAATGGTGAGTTCTCTGTAAAGTTCATGAAGATCATCCAGGGGGGCTATATCGTCGTCGGTGCCGCCGACAAAGTACATCTTTTTGTCAAATTTCTTCAGATAATCGCTTTTGTAGACAACAAAAGGAAAAGAGACCAGAAAAAGGCCGTCAAATGTTTCCGCTTTCATGGCTGCCCTGCTTATGACCCAGGCGCCGAAGGAATAACCGGCAAGCATGATATATGCGCCATCATCAAGATGTCCTTTAAAAAGTTGAGCGCCGCAAAGACATCACGCACCTCCCCTTCGCCTTCATCGTATTCGCCTTTGCTTGTCCCACACCACGGAAGTTAAAGTGAGCGTCGAATATCCCTGCCCGGAAAATCCTTTCTCCATGGCCTCGACAACACTATTGTGCATATCGCCGCCATAAAGCGGGTGGGGATGGCATATGATAACCCCCGCACTGAGGGGTTTTCTTACGCATGAGCCCTTCAAGGCTATAATCGGATTCTATAGTGACCCTTTCTATTGACATACCATACTTATTTTGGTAGTTTTTCAGCAAAAATTCAACAGGAAAATTATGAGTTTGTTCAAAAAGAAAGAAAAAGAAAAAAAACCTTACAGAGAGAAATCGACATTGAAAAAGAAATAAAAAAGGCCGGAAAAAGAGGAATCTCTCTGGATAAAATGCAAATCCTGCCAGGAATTGCTCTATAAAAAGGAAGTAGAAAGAAACCAGCATGTCTGTCCCAAGTGTCTGTACCACTTTCCTATAACCGTTGAAAACAGGATAGACTTGACATTCGATAAAGGGAGTTTCGTCGAATATTACGCAGAGGTGACACCTGTCGATTTTCTCAAGTTTAAGGACACAAAAGCATACAAGACACGGCTTATTGAGACGCAGGAAACGATTAAAAGAAATGATGCCATGGTTTGTGGAAGCGCACAGATCGGCGGCATAGACGTATTGGCAGCGATATTTGACTTCAGTTTCATGGGCGGCAGCCTTGGCTCTGTCGTGGGTGAAAAGATTACGCGGATCATGGAGGAAGGGGCGCGACGGAAACTGCCTGTTATCCTTTTTTGTTCATCGGGCGGCGCCAGGATGCAGGAAGGTATCCAGTCGCTCATGCAAATGTCGAAGGTATCCGGGGCAATATATAATCTGAAATCACAGGGGGTCCCTTTCATCAGTGTTTTAACTGACCCCACTCTGGGTGGCGTCACTGCAAGCATGGGTATGCTGGGCGACATTATTATAGCCGAGCCGAAAGCGATGATTGGTTTTGCGGGTCCCAGAGTGATTAAAGACACAATCAAAACAGAACTTCCTCCCGGGTTTCAAAGGGCAGAATATCTTCTGGAACACGGTATGATCGATATGATATCATCAAGAAAAGAGTTGAAGCAGAAATTACAGACGATACTCTCGTTGATTACATGAGTGAAAGGAAGTACGAAAAAACCCTGAAATATCTCTTTGGTCTTGAAAAATTCGGAATGGTTTTCGGACTCGATAACATTAGGTGGTTACTGAACATTATAGAAAATCCGCATAATTTCTTTAAAACAGTGCACATTGCCGGTACGAACGGAAAAGGTTCCACGGCAACAATGCTTTCCCATATTTTGAAAGAAGGGGCTTTCGGGTAGGGAAATACACCTCCCCCCATCTTGTCTCATTTACAGAACGGATAACGGTCAATGAAGAGGAGATCACCGAAGAAGAAGTAGCAGAACTTACAGAATATATCCGCAACAAGGCCGATGAAAAGGACAAGAAGAGGTTCTTTACTTTCTTCGATTTTACCACAGCCCTCGCATTTGAGTATTTCAAGACGAGAAAAAGTTGACATTGCCATCATTGAGACAGGTCTCGGAGGCAGGCTTGATTCCACAAATGTCATCGAACCGTTGGTAAGTATTATTACCAACGTCGACTATGATCACACGGAACAACTCGGCTCCAGCCTAGAGCAGATTGCCGCCGAGAAAGCGGGGATCATCAAAACAGGGTATTCCCGTGGTAACCGCCTGTGAAGGAACAGCGCGAGAGGTCATAGAAGGCAGGGCAAGAGAGCTTCAAGAACCAGACCTACATCCTTGAATCAGGATTTCTCCTATGTAAAAATCAGCAGACCGGAGGCTCGCCTACAAAGGAATCAAAAAAGACTTACCCGATGTTGTTGTCAATCTTGATGGAGACCATCAACTTGTTAACTGCGCTCTTTCCCTGTGCGCCACCGAGGTCCTCTCGTCTCTGGGAGTTTTTGTGTCCGATGACGCGGATTTACCATGCCCTGTCGCATCTAAAATGGCCAGGGCAGACTAGAACAGGTAAGGAAAACCCCCTTGTGTTTCTGGACGCTGCCCACAATCCCCACGGTATCCATGTCATTTCCCAATTTATAAATACTCATTTTCTGGATAAGAAAGAAAATACTCGTTTTTGGCGCTATGAAAGACAAAGAATATGAAAAAATGCTCGAAGAGATTGTACCGGCAATGAATACGGTCATATTCACAAAACCGAATATTGAACGAGCTATTTCTCCCCAGGAGATAAAATCGTCTGTTAAAAATGCTATCATTACCGACAACACGAGAGATGCCCTGGAAAGAGCAAAAACAATGGCACCGCAAGGAAGACTTGATTCTCGTAACAGGTTCTTTTTATACCATCGGGGAGGCAAAGACAATTATCAATGAAATTTTTTAATATCTGCGTCCTTGCATTCTTTTTCCTCCTTCCCACAATTGTTTTCAGTAAGGAATCCGGGTTCAAGGGGGCTTTACTGCTCCGGTCAGAGATATCGGCAGACTCCATTGAATACAACCGGGATAAAAATACATTTACCGCCCGGGGAAAGTAGATTTAAAAGAAGGCACACAGACTTTAACGGCAGATTATATTACGTATAATGAAATACAAAGGATGTTTTTGCGGAAGGCAATGTTGTCTTTCAGGATGAAGGAGACCGGGTAGAATGTGATACGCTGACCCTCAATATGGAAACAAAAAAGGGAACTCTGGAAAACGCGAGAATATTTGTCAAGCAGGGTAATTTTTATATCGCCGGCGAGGAGATGAAAAAGGTTGGAGAGTGCCGGTACACCATGAGCAAGAGGCGAGTTCACCACCTGCGGCTGGGACAAACCAGCCTGGAAGTTTACCGCAAAAGATGTCGATGTTACCGTTGACGGATATGCGAAAACAAAAAGCGCCAAATTCCATATTCTCGATTATCCCGTATTTTATTTTCCCTGGGGCATGTTCCCCGTGAAAACGGAAAGACAGTCGGGGTTTCTCATCCCTGAGATTACTCTGTCAACAAGAAACGGCACAATAATCAATAACGCTTACTACTGGGCCATATCAAAGGACAAGGATGCAACATTTTATGCAGAATTATATAGAAAAAAGGGGAATCAACCTGGGGGCAGAATTCAGATATACAACGAGAGAGGATCTCAAGGGAAATTGGGAATATTTCATTATACAGGACAAGGAATATGACGGTACACGCTGGCAGTTAAAGGGCAAACACGAGCAGAAATGTTTAACGATTTGCAACTAAAGTCAGATGTCCGCCATATTTCCGACAAGGATTATCTCAAGGATTTCGGGGTCGACGTATGCTGAAAGAAGCGAAAACCAGATTAAGTCGACAGCATATCTGGAAAAACCATTCACAAAATCTCTGCTCACCACAGAAATGTCCTATTTCAGGAATTTACTTGACCGAGGACAATGATTATACCTATAAATATTTTCCCTCCGTATCCTTTTTTACCGAATATATTCCCTTTTATAGGCAACAAGTTCTTCACGGATATTTCAAGTGACTTCACAACCTTTTACCGGGAAAAGGGAGACACCTATTCGAGGTTGCTTTTGAGCCGAAAATAAGATTGCCCTACTCACTGAAAGGGATAAATTTTCTTGTCAGCGGCACTTTGATCGAAACAGCCTATCTGACAAACCGCAGTGAGATACATTACAAAAAGACAGTACTTACAGACAGACCTTCCACCTTGAAGGTGACGCCAATATGCAGTTTATCAGAAATTTCAACACTGACCTTTTGGCATCGGCGAGATGCAGAGTCTTATCAAGCCTCAGTTGAAATATAACTTCACGCCAAATACTTCTTTCAGAGATATCCCGAATATCGATCCTTACGACAGGATGAACCAGTCAAACTCAATAACCTATTCTTTCAACCATTACTTATATGGAATTAAAGAAGGGGCACAGAGAGAATTGCCTTGCTGGAAGTCGCACAAACCTATGGACTTTCGGGAAATCTTGATCCTTCACCGCTTTACAGCGGATCTGGCGAGCGGTTATCCGATATTGATGCAAGGACTCACTCTGTACCCTATAACCAATCTGACATTTACAAACCAAACCAGTATCAATGTTCACGGCGAAGGCGTTAAAGCAACAACAAACACATTAAGCTATGACTGTGCCGGGAAAATACCATGTCAATGTCTGGCACAGTTATTCAAGAGACTTTACCAATGAAGGGTTTTTTGATATTGGGGCTGTTTATGATAAATTTGAGGGAGGTTATCAGATGCGATATTCCTTTAAGGATAAGGACTGGATCGAAACCCTCTACAGACTGACATACCGCCCTTCATGCTGGGCTGCAACGGTTTCACTGACCCAGTCAAAACGGCCCAGGGATACGAGGATTAATATCAGCTTTAATCTTACCGGGATTACCGGATATGGGAAGATAAGAGTTATAAGGAGGTATTATGAAAGGGATTATACTTGCTGGAGGTCTTGGAACACGCCTTGCCCCACTCACAAAGATTACTAATAAGCACCTGCTTGCCGTCTATGATAAACCGATGATATTTTACCCTATTGAAACGCTTATCAACGCGGGTATCACAGACATTATGATCGTCACCGGCGGAAATCATGCCGGTGACTTTTTGAGACTTATGGGAAATGGGAAAGAGTTTGGTTTAAAACATATCAATTATACCTACCAGGAAGGCGAAGGAGGCATTGCGGATGCCCTCTCCCTGGCAGAATATTTTGCCGATGGCGAACCCATCTGTGTCGTCCTTGGGGATAACATTATTGAAAAGAATATCATCAAGGCGGTTTACGATTTTAAACAACAGGGAAAAGGGGCAAAAATTCTTCTCAAAGAAGTCCCTGACCCGGAAAGGTTTGGGGTAGCGGAAATCGAAAATGGTAAACTCGTCAATATCGTCGAAAAGCCGAAACAGCCCAGGAGTAACCTTGCTGTTATCGGCATTTATATGTATGATGAACGTGTCTTTGATATTGTGAAGACCCTGAAACCTTCTGACAGGGGTGAACTGGAAATCACTGACGTAAATAACGCTTATGTCAGGGAGGGGACAATGTCCTGGGAAATGCTCGATGGCTGGTGGACCGACGCGGGCACCTTCGAATCACTCTTAAGGGCAAGTGTACTGGTGTCCCAGACGGGAGCAAACAATAAAGATGTATAGGGCATGGCGCGAAACGTGCCTTAGATTACGAGTCAGATGAGGTTTTAACATGATCAACGGCGTAATAACAAAACATTAAAGGTATCCCTGACGAACGGGGAAGGCTCATGGAGATTTTACGAAACGATGATGATATGTTTAAGGATTCGGTCAGGTCTACATGACAACGACCTATCCGCAGGTGGTGAAGGCATGGCATTATCATAAGAAACAGGATGATCATATCACCTGTGTCAAGGGGATGCTCAAGCTCGTTATCTATGATAGCCGGAAGAAATCCCCCACATATGGTGAAATCAACGAATTCTTTATCGGTGATTACAACCCCATGCTTGTTAAGGTGCCGAAGATGATATACCACGGATGGAAATGTATCAGTGAGGAAGAAGCAATTGTGATGAATGTTCCCAACAGAGCCTTATGACCGGGAGAACCCCGATGAATACCGGCTGGACCCCCACATAAACGACATACCCTATACATGGGAGAGGAAAGATGGATAAGGGAAAGGCAAATTCCAAATCTCAATGTCCAAATCACAAACAAATGTTTAATGTTCAAAATGACCAAACAGATGCTCTTCTTGGGAATATTTTAGATTTAGCAATATTGATATTGTTTAGAATTTGTTTCTTCATGATTGTTTGATATTTGTATATTAGGATTTGTAATTTGTTCCAAAATAAGGAGAAATAATGAATAAATATATTCTTGTTACCGGAGGTTGTGGATTTATCGGGTCCAATTTTGTCCGCCATATGCTGGCAAAGTACCCCTATCATGTCATCAATCTTCGATAAGCTCACCTACGCGGGCAATCCGGAAAACCTTCAGGACATCGAAAAAGATGACCGATATACCTTTATCAAAGGCGACATTGCGGAAAAATCTGACCTCGAAAAAGTCTTTGAACTGCCTATTGAGACTCGTCGTCAATTTTGCCGCAGAATCACATGTGGACCGCAGTATCATCGATCCCGACACTTTCATCAAGACAAATATCAATGGGACATTTCAACTCCTTGAAATGGCAAAGAAGAGAGGATGTAAAGAAGTTTGTCCAGATATCGACCGATGAGGTCTATGGTTCCCTGGGTAAGGAAGGGAAGTTCAGTGAAGATACATCCCTTGCGCCCAACAGTCCCTATTCCGCATCCAAGACATCGGCCGATGTACTGGCCATGTCCTACTATAAGACATACAATATGCCTGTTGTTATTACACGATGTTCCAATAACTATGGCCCCTATCAGTTCCCCGAGAAACTGATCCCCCTTATCATCACCAATGCCCTGAATGATATTGAACTGCCTGTATACGGTGATGGTTTGAATATCAGGGACTGGATCCACGTGCAAGACCATTGTGAGGCCATAGACGTTGTTCTCCATAAAGGAAAAGAGGGCAATGTCTACAATATCGGTGGTGAAAACGAAAGGACCAATATGGAAATCGTGAAACTCATATTGAAAATCCTTGGTAAACCGGAAACATTGATAAAATATGTAAAAGACAGACCGGGCCATGACAGGCGATATGCCATCGATTCGAGCCAAAATAAACGGGAACTTGGTTTTACACCAAAAACCGATTTCGCTCAAGGTATGGAAGAAACAGTGCAGTGGTACAGGGAGAACAGAGACTGGTGGGAAAGGATTAAAAGCGGGGCCTATCTGGAATACTATAAGAACATGTACGGGAATCGATGAAGACAAACTCCAAATCTCAATGTCAAATCACAAACAATGACTAATGCTCAAAATGACAAACAGGGCACTCATTGGAGACATTGGGATTTGATCTTCATTATTGTTTGAATTCGATCCATTTGTATTTCGATATTGTTTGAATTTGTATTTGATTTGTAATTTGCTTCAAAGGAGCTAAAGTATGAAGAGAATAATACTGCTTGGGGGTAAAGGCCTCCTGGGCACAAATATTGCCCCCTACTCGACAAAACATTCGATCTTACCATCTGTGACATAGATACCTGGGACATTACCGACAAGCATCAGGGGAGAATCATATCGAAAAATCCGCCCCGATGTGCTCATAAACCTTGCAGCAATAACCGATGTTGACGGATGCGAAGAAAAAAAGAGAACTGGCGGAAAGGATAAACGGCTATGGCGCCGGCGTTGTTGCTGAGCTCTGCAGAGAACACAACATTCGATTTGTCCATATCAGCACGGACTATGTTTTTGACGGCACAAAACAGTTCCCTACAAAGAGAACGACCCGCCGAATCCGCTTTCAGTATATGGAACCACAAAACTCGATAGGAGAGCGTGAAGCGCTGGAGAAAAACCCTTCATCCCTTATTATCAGGGCCCAGTGGTTATATGGAAAGGGCGGAGAGAATTTTATCACAAAGGTAGTGAAAATGGCAAAACAGAGCGGCGCAATCCGTGTTGTCAACGACCAGAGAGGTTCACCCACCTACGCAAAAGACCTGGCAGAACCCCTTATTGCCCTCATAGAAAAAGGAAAAACAGGCATCTACCATCTTGCCAACAGCGGTTCCTGTACCTGGTTTGAGTTTGCCCGGGAAATATTCAGCCTTCTCGAAATGGATGTTTCCATTACCCCTATTTCTTCCGCTGAGCTTGAAAGAAAGGCGCCAAGACCGTCCTATTCGGTCTTTGATATGTGGAAATTTCAGAAAGATACAGGATTGAAGATGAGACCCTGGCAGGAAGCGCTCAAGGAATATCTTACAGTAATCGGGGTATAGCCTTGAGAGCGGTCTTTTTTTCCGATGTCCACTGTAAACGCGGGGATCTCACCAAAATTGAACTTCTTCAAAGATTTTCTGAAGGATATCTTAGATAAAGTCGATAAAGTCTTTATCCTGGGAGATTTATTCGAATTCTACCATGGCTATGATGGCTATATATACCCGTGGTATAAGGGCGTGGCAGATGTCTTGAAGAAACTTACGGAAAGCGGTAAAAGCGTCGTTTTTCTGGAGGGAAACCACGAATTCGGTATGGGTTCCTTTTTTGAAAACTTATACCGGTGTTACCTGTGGTCGGGATATGACTATCGATCTTGATGATAAAAAAATATTTATCTCGCATGGCGATGGCTCAGGTCTTTTTTGTCTGGGCAGTATCCTGAAAAGTACCTTTATCTATAGCATCATGGATATTCTCGGTCCTGCTGTTACATGGAAAGGCGCACAAGTTGCCGGAATATTTCTTTCCCGGAAGACAAAACCACGAAATCCAAACATCAGAGACATTTTTCGGAAATACGCCAGAATAAAACTCGCCGAAGGTTATGACGTCGTTATCTTTGGCCACTCACATATGCCGGATAAAATGGTTCTTGAGATCGAGAACAAAAAAAAGGTCTATCTCAACACCGGTGATTTCGGAACATCTTTTGACTATGTACTGTATGACAGCAACACCGGTTTTACCCTGGAAAAATATAACCCTCAACCCCCCCTTTAAAGATGAAAAGGGTTGCCAATAAGCCTGATATCCACTATATTAATCATTATTGAGGGACTCCAATGACTTTACCTTTGGAGGGAACACCTCGCTGTTTACACTGCGGAGGATAGACACAGTTGACTTCGCTGGAACGAAGGGCGAAAATATAAAGCTTATCAGGGAGCAGGTCCCTCTAGCTCATTCTTGAGCGCGAGGGGGGAGGCTCCAATGGCCTTGCCATTGGAGGGGGCGACGTGAGCCCCACTAAAAGGAGGATAGTATGAAAATTTTTAATGCAGGTGATGTGCTGCAGTTTGCTGTAAGGATCGAAGAAGACGGTGAAGCATTTTATCGTAAAGCAGCACTTGCCACCGGAGATAAAGACATCCGCGATTTATTTTTATTGCTCGCCGATGAGGAAATAAAACATAAGGTGATATTTCAGGATATGCTTTCGAAGGTAGAAGCTGTGGCCCCTGCCGAGACATATGACGGTGAATTTGCAGCATACCTCCACAATTATATTGATGACAAGGTAATCTTCACAAACAATAAGCAGGAAGAGGCCTCGTCTGATGCAAAGGATACTATATCTGCTATTCTTTTTGCTATGCAGCGTGAAGCAGATTCTATCCTCTATTATCATGAATCGAAACAGTTTATAGCTGAAAAGTTTTATGGCATAATCGACAAGATCATTGCAGAAGAGCGGAAGCACTTCAATAAATTGTCGGAATTACGGAATAAATATAAATAATGGCGCCGGCAGTTTATTGTGATTGTCAATAAAAGATACGCAAAGGTTCTCTTTAGTGGTATTTATTGATTACGAAATTCCTCTGATCGATGGGGGCACATGAATATAGGTTTTTTAGCTTCACATGGAGGAAGCAACATGCAGGCCATCATAGACGCCTGCAAATCAGGCAAACTGAAGGCTACCCCGGCTGTCGTCATTAGCAATAACGTGGACTCAACCGCCCTTGCCCGTGCCAGGACTGAGGGTATTCCACATTACTATATGAGTGGGAAAACCCATCCCGGACCGGGAGAACTCGATGAGGCCATTCTGCATATTTTCCTCAGCCATGCAATAGATATCATCGTCCTGGCCGGATACATGAAAAAGCTCGGTCCAAAAACACTCTCACATTTTCAGGGAAGGATTCTGAATATCCACCCCGCCCTTCTCCCTAAATTCGGAGGCGAGGGTATGTATGGCATGAATGTTCATAAGGCTGTCATCGCAGCAGGTGAAAAAGAGAGCGGGGTCACCATTCACCTCGTCGATGAACAATACGATACGGGTGCAATTATTGCGCAGATAAAAGTTCCGGTGCTGACCGATGACACGCCGGAGACATTGGCTGCACGTGTTCTGGAGCAGGAACACCTTCTGTATCCGGAAACATTACGGCGGATTGTTACTGGCGAACTTCACCTGCCATCGGAAATTTAGCGATTTAAATCAACATGATCGTACCCCATCTTTAGTACAACCCAAGTTTAGAGGTTTTGCATTCATCCTGTCAATACCATCCGGAATTTAAAAGGTGAAAGGTACGATGTTAGAACAATGCGGCGATCGCCGGTTTTAATCTCCGCACATAATGCGGTTAAAAGATTGCATCTGCGGTGAATATGAGCTATAATATCCGCATGAGGTGCGAAGAATGACTACGTATATCCATGAATTACCAGACTGGCCTTACTTCCGCTGGAGCCAGAAAGCCCTGACCCAAAAGCTTGCTGATGTGCGATACAGACAAGGGGAACTCATAGGACGGATGAAGGCAATGGGTTTTTCTCTTCGTGCCGAAGCAGTCTTTCAAACGCTCACACTCGATGTTCTAAAATCCAGCGAGATTGAAGGAGAGATCCTCGACAGGGAACAGGTGAGATCCTCTATTGCACGGCATCTCGGCATGGATATCGGAGCCACTCCCACGGTATCGAGAAACATTGATGGCATCGTCGAAATGACGCTTGATGCTACCCAGAACTATGACAAACCCTTAACCAGAGAGAGATTATTCGGATGGCATGCGTCGCTGTTTCCCACCGGTTACAGTGGAATAAGAAAAATCAAGGTTGGTGCCTGGCGCGATGACGCTGAGGGTCCCATGCAAGTTGTATCAGGTCGGGTTGGACATGAGCGTGTTCATTTTGAAGCCCCGGCTGCTGATCGGATAGAGAAAGAAATGACACTCTTTCTTGACTGGTTTAACAACGATGATGGTATAGACCTCGTATTACGTGCGGCCATTGCACACCTTTGGTTTGTTACTATTCATCCCTTTGAAGATGGCAATGGACGCATTGCCCGTGCGCTTGCCGATATGGTCTTGGCCCGGTCAGAAAAAAGTCCCCAACGCTTCTATAGTATGTCAGCACAGATACGGAACGAACGGGAAGCCTATTATGGAGGGTTGGAAGAGACACAGAAAGGAACAATGGATGTTACAACGCGGCTGGAATGGTTTTTCGATTGTCTGAACCGTGCATTTGATGGCGTGGAGAGTACACTTGAAATTGTGCTCAAAAAGGCCCGTTTCTGGGAATCACACGCAGCAACACCGTTTAATGACCGGCAGCGCTTAATGCTCAACAAAGTTCTTGATGGGCTTGAAGGCAAACTGACATCGTCGAAATGGGCCAAACTGGCGAAGTGCTCCCAAGATACTGCACTGCGCGATATACTTGATCTCGTGGAACATGGTATTCTAACCAAAGACCCAGCCGGTGGCCGGAGCACCAGCTATTCACTTACTTTTTTGAATACAACCCAAGAACAGACAGGCAGGTAATGAGTTTCGCGAACCTAAGAAGAGGGCTGGAAAAAAAACAATCGGGCCACAACTTTATAATACATTGTTTACATAGCACATTTTTATGATATAATGATTGGTAGAATTTTTCATGGAGGTATAGTATGAAAACAGGAGATGTTTCTCGTGCCGGTGTTCTTGCACAAGCACAAGCAAAACCAACACGTGAGAGCAAGGTAGGCGGCAGGAAAGAACCGGATAAAGTAACCGTGGACACAGTAGATCTCTCAGCGACCGAAATACCTGTTACATCAACACCCGCACCATATGAGGAAGTGCTTGAACTGCTCTACGGCATCGATTATAGTAAGATGAAAAATGTTGACTGGCTCTCAAAGGATGGCATAGCCAAGCTTACGGATCTCATACAGTCCTGAGATGACTTTCTGCCTGGAGTCTTTCCTGACAATCGAGCTTGTATGACTCTCCGGGAAGTTTTAAAGCAGTGAATCACTTTTGGCTTACTCCACACAATCAGAATACTCGTTATCTTCAGACTTTTAACAATACAATTAAGTATTATCATAGCTGACAGATCACCGCTCCTGTGGTATATAATAGTGAGAGTTATTCATTATCTATGGAGGAAAATATGGAAGAAAAAAGGCTGGTGAATCGATTTAATGATGCATTCGCAATAACAGTACCAATCCTGGACAATATCAAAAAAGGGTTCCTCACGCACAAGCTTGACGTGATGAGGGAAAACAAAGCAAAATTCAGAGAGATGATAAAAACAAAGGCAGTCTCTCTTTTGAAAATAATAGAGGAACCAAATAAAAGCGAGGCAGACAAGGAATACCTGCTCCTCATACCCGCCTTCCAGACAATCGGACTGGCTCTGGAAAATCTGATGAACAAAATGGAGACAAAAGTAGAGTTGAAAATCCTTTTCAGTGAAAAAGCCCTTACTGAAATAAAAGGAATATACTCCATGCTGGAAGAACAGTTCCGTGATACGAGAGACTACATTGCCACCAAAAACCCTGTACTCAAGGCAAACATCAAGGCCAGCTATGAAAAAGTATTTAATACAGCCGACGGGTATGCCCTCATCCATCAGGAAAGGCTCATCAAGGGTATTTGTATGCCGGAAGCCTCCTATCTCTATCTTGACATAATCGATTCGATAAAAAGAATTTCACGGGGACTTATCGATTTTGCGGACAAGGTTTAACATCTTTGGAAGTATACTGCAATGCTCTGAAGGAACTCATTAAAGAACATGCTGTAATCCGGTATATTGCAGATCAATCATTTTCAGGTCACGTATATCTTGTGGGGGGCGCCATACGGGAAATACTCCTAAAAAAGGCGCCCAGAGATTATGATCTTGCCCTTACCGATGAAATCGATCTCAAAAAGCTCCAGCAGGTTTTCAAGAGGCCGGCGTTTATACTTGGTAAAAAACCGATCCAGACGCACAGAATCATTACAGATGACACTTCCTTTGATATCACTATCGTCAAAGGAAGTATAGAAGAAGATCTGAAACGAAGAGATTTCACGATGAACGCCATTGCCTATGACATAGGAAGCGATGTCGTTGTCGATACCCTTCACGGTATAGAAGATATTCAAAACAAGATTATTCGCTATCCAAATAAAGATAGCCTGAAGAATGATCCCCTCCGTATGCTTAAGGCCATTCGTCACTATGCAACCCTTGATGGATTCATACTCGACAACGAGCTTGTCCGATCAATAGGGGAACTGAAAAACCTCATTCATGAGACTGCGGCAGAGCGAATTAAGTATGAAATGGACCACATTATTATGGCAAGTGGCGTGGCGGATGCCATGAAAATACTAAGTGAGACCGGACTTCTCTTCGAGTTATTCCCGGAACTTTATGCTTTGCGACAAATGGATATTGAAAAAAATTTCCAGCTCGAGACGTTAGGGCATACCCTTGACGGTTACCACTTTTTTCATAGCTGTAACCAACGATATGCGACCCTTGACGAAAAAGCGTTGAGAAATGTGGGATACGCCTTCCTCTTCCATGATCTCGGAAAAGCTCACACTTTCTCTTATGATGAAGAAAAAGGGGTTGTTCATTTCTTCTACCATGAACGTTTTTCACAGGATATTGCTTTGGGTATCATGGAAAAACTCCGGTTCAGCATCCATGAAATCAAAACTATCCTCGCGATTATTGAAAGCCATATGCGAATATTTCTCATCAGCAACAATGAATCGACGGAAAAGGCTATCCGGAGGCTTGTCTATAAAATGGGCGACCTCACGCCATCTCTTATTCTCCACACGCTCTGTGATATGTATGGCAGCTCCGGCGGCATTGAGAATCCCTCAACGGAAATGGTGAAAAAACGTTGTGAAGAAATCCTGAACGTATACAATAAATCACTTGAAGAACCTCTGCCTAGACTCATGAGCGGTAGCGACCTCATAGGGCTCGGTTTTGTGCAGGGCCCTTCAATAGGTAAATGTTTAAACAACATACGGGAAAAACAGATTGCCGGAGAAATGACAGATAGAGATCAGGCCTTTACTTACGCGCAGGCCTTCCTGACACAAAGCAACGAATAATTCCACTTCTAAGTCAAAGATGATATTGAGGCGCCAAGGAAGAGGCGACGGAGGCGCGGGGCACCCGCTTGCGGGTCGAAGTACGTCGAGGAGACGATGACGCTGGCAACGAAGATAGCGCTTTGAATTAGAAGTGGAATAACCCTCTCGTGGACCCGTGTACATCAACCGGTCTTCTTCAGCGTCACCCGAAAAAGCCTTCTCGGAAGGCGGCCCTCTTCAGACCGCCCCACATCGACAATATTAAAACCTCTGGCGAGGGTTTCGATCTTTTCTCTGCTGAAATAATGCACGATAAACCCGTTCTTCTCATACAAATCCTCCCCCCGGTGTATCCCCTGCTGAAAATGGGCATCATCGGTATTGCGGACCGTGTAGATAAAGATTCCGCCCGGTTTCAAAACCCGCCTCACCTCCCCGATGAGGAATTCAAGTTCCGCTGTCGTAAGGGCCATACACAATACCTGATGGGCATAACACCCGTCAAAAGACCCATCTTCATAGGGAAGGCCCTTTCTCATATCATGGCACAGAGATGCGACATGATCTTTCAGGCCGGCCTTTTCCATATTTTCGTCGATGGTCCTGACGCCGGTTTCCGAGTACTCGATAACATCCACATGCAGACCGTTTCGCGCAAAAAAGATGGTGTCCCTGCCCTGGCCTCCACCAAGTTCAAGAATACGCATAACGCCTTCCTGTTGAAAAACCTCAAGGGCTCTTTGCGCAGTCTCGCTTTCCTCTTTTCCGAACATATCAGGCATATTGGAAAGTGTATTATCCCAATGGGTACATTGTTTGTCCAACACGTCTTTATCCATTACGGTTTAACCCCTCATCTGTTTTGTAAAACTCCCGGCAGAGGACCCTTTTGCCATCCCCTGCCGTCTATCAACATTAATAATCGGGCTCGCCATCTTTTTTAATGATTTTGTAAGTTTTGAGATCAAGGGCATGATCAGTGCCCGGTTTGATCGTTCCATCCCTGGGATAACCAAACTGGGACCAGTAACCTGTTCCCTCTTTCTCTACAAAATCAAGTTTCATAATCGTTTTGACGCTTTTATAACCATACTTGGAGGGTATCAGGAGCCTTAAGGGACCTCCGTGGATATCGGGAAGGGGTTTATTATCCATTTCATAGGCAAAGATCACGCGGGGTTTGAGGAGATCTTCCAGGGAGATATATTCATAGTAATTATCGGCAGAATAAAAGTAGAGGTATTTAGCCTCTTTCTTTGGCTTTACGGTATTAAATAAGGTCTGAGGAAAAAAACCTCCCCATTTCGCTTTACCCGACCATCCTTCCACGCAGGTCATCCGTGACACCTGGGTATCTTTGGTGAGTTTTTTTATTGATCCAAGCGTAAATTGTCCCGGATGTTCACATAATCCGCCAATCTGCAGAATCCACTTTTCAGGATTAACGGGCTTTATCGGCATAATAAAACGCACGTTAAAGCCTTCCCTGTCTTCATTGTCGAGGAGGCGTTCAACTTCTTTGGCGTCTGCGGCATGGGGCATGAGAAAAGAGACCGCAAAAACGCTGACAAAGCGAATGAAATCCCGTCTGTTCATCTCTTGTATATTATCCATAACAGGTACTAAATTATACCCTTGACTCCTGACAAAAGGAATATAATAATTACATCAGTGCTTGTATTAAAAGGCTCCATCAGGAGCGTAATGACAACAGCAAAGCGGGGTCGAGACTATGAAACGAAGAGATTTTCTCAAACTTGCCGCCTCTACGCTTCTCATCAGTCAGATACCACAAGGATTGTTTGCAAAAGAACCTTCTCTCGTGGCCGTCTCTGAAGGACCGGATTACGCTGCTATAACGCGAAAGGCAATGGCATCGCTGGGCGGGATTCAGAAATTTGTGAAACAGGGTGATATTGTCGTCGTGAAGCCGAACATCGGCTGGGACAGAAAGCCCGAATATGCCGCAACAACCCATCCTGTCGTCGTAAAAGCCATTGTCGAAGAGTGTCTCAAGGCCGGTGCAAAAAAGGTAAAAGTCTTTGATAATCCCTGCAATGACCCCCGCAGGTCTTATGAAAACAGCGGTATTTCGGCCATACTGAAAGGAATGAACAATGTGGAGACCAAACAGATGGACCGGGAGCGTTACAAAAACACAAAGATAAAAGGCGTTTTCCTGAAAGAATGGGAACTTTACGATGAAGCGCTTTCAGCGAATGTCTTTATTAATGTCCCCATCGCAAAACACCATGGCTTGACACAGGTCACATTGGGACTGAAAAACATGATGGGCATTATGGGCGGAGACAGAGGCTACCTCCATAGAGGTATGGATGACGCTCTCTCAGATGTGAATAGCACCGTCAAAAGCCATCTTACCATCATTGACGCCACTCGCATACTCTTGAGGCATGGGCCGCAGGGTGGTAATTTAAGTGATGTAAAGGTGCTCAATAAAGTGATAGCATCGACGGATATTGTGGCCGCAGATGCCTTTGCAACAACGCTTTTCAACCTGAAACCAGAGGATATTTCGACGACAGTCACCGCCTATAAACGTGGTCTCGGAGAGATGAATCTCAATAAAATAAAAGTCCTCAAAGCATAAACATGGGGCGTCGATATCAGATTGTGGGCATAGACTTTAAATCATGAAAATAACGACTGCCCGTATTTCTCAACTCATATTTCTCGCTATTTTTCTTGGCCTTTTTATCTACACCGACTACCGGGGCAAGGATGAGATTTCCGTTGCCGTGAACAGCTTCTTTCGGGCAGACCCTCTCGTCGGGATAAACTATCTCCTCGCTGTAAAAAGCTTCACCTATCTCCTCTTACCAGCCGTATTCATGATTGTGTTTTCCATCCTGCTAGGTAGGTTTTTCTGCGGATGGATCTGCCCTTTGGGCACTGTTATTGATCTCGTAACGAATAGAATCAAAAAAACCATCCCCATCAAATTCCTGAAAACTTCCCTGAAATATTATCTCCTGCTCACCCTGCTTTTCACGGCCCTTTTCAATATCAACCTTGCCGGTATCCTGGATCCTATGGCGATCCTCATCAGGGCGCTGACATTTTTTCTCTACCCTCTCTTCGGATACACGGTGCGAAGCGGCTGGGTTGGACTCTATACCTTGATTGGCGACTCACGGGATACCATTGAGCCCCTTTACCGTTTTTTAAGAGATTTCGTCCTGCCATTCAGGGAAGCATTTTATCCCCTCGCGTTTATCTCCTTCCTGCTTTTCCTCTTCATCCTCTTTCTTGAACGTTTTGAAAAAAGAAACTGGTGCAAGAACCTCTGTCCACTGGGCACACTTCTTGGTATTTTAGGCCATTTCTCCCTCTTCAGAAGAGTCCCCGGAAAACTCTGCTCCGATTGCGGCGCATGTAAGGGTATTTGTCCCACCGGCTTTGATGAAGAAATCCTCCAGAAAAGTGATTGCATTCTCTGCATGGATTGCAGACTCAAATGCAATTTCAGCAGAGTTCACTTCAAGCTGGGATGGAGGAACATTAAAAAAACTTTTGAGGGAAACGGAAAGTTGCCGGTCCTGGAACGAAGGGTCTTCGTCGGCAGCCTTTTTTCCGGGTTCTTTCTCTCACGTATCTTTTCCTTCCAGGCCCCTTCCCAATCAGAAAGGTTGCTTCGCCCTCCCGGCGTTACCAGCGAATCTGATTTTCAGAAGAAATGTGTCCGCTGCGGCGAATGCATGAAGGTCTGCTTGAGAAATGCCCTGTACCCCGACCTATCAAGGGCAGGTCTGTACGGGTTGTTTATGCCGGTTATCATTCCCAGATTGGGATACTGCGAATACAACTGCAACCTCTGCGGACAGGTCTGCCCCACCGGGGCTATACCGAACCTGCCTCTGGACAAGAAGAAAAAGAGCGTTATCGGGCTGGCGGTGATCGATAAAAATCATTGCCTCCCCTATGCAAAACATATGAACTGTATTGTCTGCGAAGAACACTGTCCAATCCCGGAAAAGGCGATCCGGTCCGAAGTCGTGCAGGAAATTGATTTCACGGGCAAGAGAATCACCATCAAAAGACCTTACATTGTCGATGAACTCTGCAACGGCTGCGGCATCTGCGAAAACAAATGCCCTCTTGAGGGTAAATCAGCCATCGAAGTCTTCGCAAAAAAGAAAAAATAGCAGTATTCAGGTGACAGTTCACAGAACATAGACGATGTGTCTATCGCTCACCCTTATCTATTCACCAATGTACACTCCTTGATAAAACCACGAAAATGGTTATAATATAGGTATTAACACATTTCATATGGAGATTATATGAACAGGACAAAAACATTTCTTCTCATGGTCGTCCTCACCGTTGTACTGGTAGCACTGGGAAGTCTTATCGGCGGAAGCACCGGCGGATTCATAGCCTTTCTCCTGGCCTTCGTCATGAACTTTGTAAGCTATTGGTTCTGCGATAAGATCGTCCTGAAAATGTACAATGCCCAACCTGTTTCTGAAAGCCAATTTCCCCAGCTTTTTACGACTGTTGCCGCACTTGCCCAAAAGGCATCGATCCCGATGCCGAAGATTTACATCATCGACAACGAAAGTCCCAACGCCTTTGCTACCGGACGCGATCCGGAACACGGGGTCGTGGCTGTCACAACGGGCATTACCCGCATACTTGACCGTAATGAACTCGAAGGCGTCCTCGCTCACGAATTGACCCATATCAAGAACAGGGACATCCTTATCCAGAGCGTTGCCGCCACACTTGCCGGTGCGATTACCATGATTGCCAACATGGCGCGCTTCACGGCATTTTTCGGCGGAGGAAGCAGCGATGATGACAATGGCGGCAATATCGTGAGCGTTATCATCTTCTCCATCATCGCCGCATTTGCAGCAATGCTTATACAGCTTGCCATATCACGCTCCCGCGAATACCTTGCCGATGACGGCGGGGCGCAACTTTCAGGAAACCCCCTCAATCTGGCCCATGCCCTTCAAAAGCTGCACATGGGCATTGCCCGCACTCCCATGAATACCGCCAATCCATCAACAGCGCCGCTTTTCATCGCTAATCCCTTCAGCGCGAAGGGCGTGTTGGCCTTATTCAGCACCCATCCTCCAATGGAAGAGAGAATAAAAAGGTTGGAGGAGATGGCTTATAGAAGATAGATTCGGGCACATCATAAGGGGCCTCTCCGGCAAAATTATCGCACTCGTCGAAGAAGGCGCTTTCCTCGACGAGACCATTGACAGTTTTTTCTCCCGACAGGCCCTCTCAGACAAAGAAAAGGGGATAATCTATCAGATCACCTCCGGTGTCGTCCGGTGGAAAGGATACCTTGATTGGGTCCTCTCCTCTTATGCGAAACAGGAAATAAAAAAAGATCTCCGATATCTTCTGTGGATCGGCATGTATCAAATCGCCTTCATGAAAAAGGCAGACTACCACGTCGTCAACGAAACTGTGGAATATGTCAAAAAGGAAAAAGGGAAAGCGCAAGCTAATTTTGTCAATGCCATTCTCAGGAGATTCATCCGTGAGAATAGCGGCAAAGCAGACATTCCCAAAGGGGCTCTCAGCCGCTCCTTCCCTGAATGGCTTGTCAAAAGATGGCAACAGAGGTTCGGCGTCAGAGATACAGACAAGCTGCTCGCTATCCTCAATGAAGTGCCCGCATTTTCAATTCGGGTAAACCTCGACAGGATTTCTCTCCATGAAGCGGCATCGCGCCTGGCCGAGGAAGGTATCACAACAGAGGAAGGGTTACTCTCCGGGTCTGCCCTCTCTGTCGAGAAACTGACCCCCGTGTTGAGGAGCAGGCTCTTTTCCGAGGGTCTTATCAGCATCCAGGATGAAATGTCACAGCTCGTAGGACTTGCTATAGGCCACCAGAAAGACAGCCGCATTCTGGACGCCTGCGCGGGCCTCGGGACAAAAACCCATCAGATACAGGAGATCTGTCCTGACGCTACGGTCATCTCCATGGACAATGAAATAAGAAGGTTACAATCTGTCGCTAACCGGGGAAAAGTAATCCTCGGAGATGCAGTCCACAACCCTTTTAAAAAAGAATGCTTCGACACCATCCTCCTCGATGCCCCCTGTTCATCTCTGGGCATTCTCAGAAAACATCCCGAAATAAAATGGCGGAGGCGCAAAGAGGATATTATCTCCTTCGGCAATTATCAGTTTATGTTACTGAAAGCGCTTTGGGATAATCTCGCCCGTGGCGGGCATCTGGTGTATAGCGTCTGTTCCTTTGAACCCGAAGAAACTCTCAATGTCATTGCCAGATTCAGGAAGGAAAAGAAATTTGTACTTGAAAATCCCCTGCCGTTTCTGTTTAATAAGGAATACTTCTTATCACTACCGTATGAAACAGGTACCGACGGGTTCTTTATTGCAAAGATGAAAAAACTATGAAGTCCATAAAGGTTCTTTTATATGTATTGACACCGATTTTCATCTTCATTTTATCGGCATACCTCGCCGTGAGCATCCTTCTGAAAACACAGCAGACCACCATATGTCCCGATATACGTGGAAAGACCGTCGAAGAAGCCAGACAACTCGTCGGGAGCCAGGGGTCTTTCCTTCTCAATCCTCAGGTATGAGCGAAGAAATGACGTCCCTTATAATCACATTACCGTTCAAAAACCTGAGGCGAATATAAACACACGAAAAGGAAGGGTAGTCTATGTCATCGTTTCCGAAGGGCCGGAGCTTATCAAGGCCCCCGGTCTTGTCGGTCAGGGATTGGATGCAGCCAGAGGCGTCCTTGAAGAAAAGAAGCTTATCCTCGATAAAATCATTACCATACCCCACAGCAAGACAGGAAGGGTAATCGCCCAGATTCCCGCTGAAGGTACCGAAATCCTTGAACAAACCAAGGTTACCCTCATTGTGGGAAGCGAGCAGAAAACATATTATTTCCTGTCTGAAACAAAGAATATAGATATCAACGGGCTCGCAGAAGAGATGGACGCAAAAAAGATTAAATACAAAATGAATTACGTAAGGGCTGACCATACCTCACGGAGTGGCATTGATTTTTCTGTCCCTCCCAGGACAATATTCAGCGGCTCCGATGAACTGATAATCACCATTTACTGACCACGGAGGATATTAATGAACAAAATCCAGATAGCCCCTTCCATTTTATCCTGCAATTTTCTCGAATTGGGAAAAGAAATAACAGATATTGAAAAAGCAGGCGCAGACCTGATCCATATTGATGTCATGGATGGTCATTTCGTGCCCAACATCACTATAGGGCCCCTCTTCGTGGAGGCCATCAAAAAGATCGCTTCGAAACCACTCGACGTCCATCTCATGATCGATAACCCCGGAGAGTTTGTCAATGACTTCGCCGCAAAGGGCGCCGATATTATCACTATCCACGCCGAGGCGGACAACCACCTCTTAAGGACCCTTGACCTCATAAAATCAACCGGGAAGAAGGCCGGCATATCACTTAATCCGTCTACTCCGCTTAATATCCTGGACCATGTCATTCATATCGTAGACCTTATATTGATCATGACCGTCAATCCCGGTTTCGGCGGTCAGGCATATATCCCCTTCATGGAAGAAAAGATAAAACATACGAGGAAACTGATAGAGACAGACAGGGAGAAAGATCGGCCTTGAGGTAGACGGCGGCATCAAGGCCGACAACGCCAAAAAGGTCGTTCAGGCAGGTGCAGATGTGCTCGTTATGGGCACAGAGATATTCCACAGCAAAGATTACACGGCAAAGATCCGGGAAATACGAAAGAAAATCGGATAATGACCCCGCTCTATGGAATTAAAAAAACAGAAAGTATATAAAACAGTCTTCGAACTGGCCTGTGATGAACTGGTCAGCGCCGATTATGAAGACAAATGCGCCAGGGCAGGCCTCAAATGTACGACAGTACAGGGACAAGCCCCGACAATAGAGGTCCCTTATTTCGATGAGACTATCACCATAGATCTCGGCCAATTCTCATTTCACAGCTCAAAAGGGTCGAATGTCACCCTTGTGACGAAGATACTCCTCCTTCACTACATCAATCATGCTTCCGGCATTCCTCTTTCCGGTGAAAAAGTTGCCTACGGAGACATACCGGCATGCATGCATTACGAACCTGTCTTTACGAAAAGGGTCTTGAAGCCGATCCAGTCAGCATTTGGTTATGACAGATACACCTTCCTTGAAGCAGGCCTGGCCTTAAACGGCAAAGAAGAAGACATATGGCGACGCGTCATTCACTCTTTTCGCGTTCCCGAAAGTCCCCATCACCTTCATCATCTGGGAAGGCGATGAAGAGTTCCCCCTTCCGCCAAGGCCCTTTTCGACCCTTCTATTACCGGATATCTTCCCCTGGAAGATATTGTCGTCATCGCCAAACTCGCCGCTGCAAGAATTCTAAAAACAGCACGAAAACAGCACATCGACGAATCAGGCGATGATGTTTAATCCCATATTTGAGATCTTTTCTTAAACTGAGGTGGTGAGGCCACGATATGTTTGGGATGACAGTAGGCTATCAATCATTGTGGAGACAAATGCTCGGTCATTCCTCTCCCTTGAGGGGAGAGGGTGGGGTGAGGGTGATTAACCAATGGTAAAAGAGTTAATAGACCTTGCAAAAGATCTCAGAAAAAGATCCACTGATGTGGAACGGCTATTATGGAGCCATCTACGGGCAGGCCGACTTGAAGGGTTGAAGTTTAGACGTCAGCACCCCATTGGACAGTATATTGCCGACTTTGTTTGCCTTGAAAGAAAGTTCATTATTGAATTGGATGGAGGCCAGCATGCTTTGCCGGACAAGATTCTGAAAGACAGACAACGGGATACTTGGCTTGAAAAAGAGGGCTATACTGTACTGCGTTTCTGGGATAATGAAGTTTTGATGAATACAAGCGGAGTTCTTGAAAAAATAAAGGAACGACTTTATAAGGCACCCTCCCCTTAAATCCCCTCCCCTCAAGGGAGGGGAAGCAATACCCCACAAAAATGAAAATGGGGCGAAGTTATTGAGATTGATATCATACCACAGGGAGGAGGCCCATCGCCTTCCAGTAGAAATAGCTCACTATTATTCCAATGATGACGGAGGCGGCATAGAGCGCACCTCCAAGGGCCACGTGACTGCCTGACCATGCCCTTGACTTCGTCATGGTGTCACCGATCATAACAAAAGGCTGCTGATAAGCCAAGAAGAAGGAATTGCCGGCAGCGATGACGGCTACGCTGACCAGCACCGGATGCAGTCCGAATTTCTCGTAAAGGGGCACAAAGAGAGGAGAAAAGAAGGCAATCGTCGTGTATCCCCAGGGGATATCGATAAAACGTATCACCCAGAATACAATGGTGATAATAAGGAGAAAAATCAGGGGAATAGCCGCAAGGGAAAAGATCCAGGGCTCGACAAGGGGCCTTGCCCAGTCGGAAATACCGGCTTTGATAAACATCGGTGTGAGGCCAAGGACAACAGCAAGGAAATGTATGACGTCCCAATTGATGCCGGAAGAAACATCGGGGGCCTTAATGATACCGAAGATGATGAGGGCCGCAAGGGCCATGAGGGCAGCTTCGACAGTCCTGATGCCGGTCCATTTCTCTGTAGAAAAGAGCACAAAAGCACAGACAAGAATAAGGCCACAAATAATTTCCTCTCTCGTTATCCTGCCGAAAGAGGCATGCTGCTCCTTAAACACTTCACGGCTGAGGCTGAGACCCTCTTTCGGTTTCAAAAAGAAGTAGAGGAGCATGAGAAAGAGAATAGTGATGATAAACCAGGGCACAGACATATAGGCAAACCACACACCGGGAGTAGCAAGCGGTTTCATTGCTGCAGGATAAAAACCAACCATGAGGATACCCCAGAGAGAGCCCGTCTGCCAGCCAATTCCGGGCAGTATCGCTGAACCCCAGGCCGCAAGACAGATGAGAGCTGAACCCCGCGACCGGTCCGGGACCTTGCATGCCTCCACAAAACTCATGGCAATGGGCATGACAATGGCAAGCCGGACAGTGATGGAAGGGGTAAGCGCTGAAAGGAGAAGCCCGATGATAAACCAACTGACACAGATGGTCAGATAACTCGGTTCGAATCTCATAAGCACAAAATAGGCAATACGTTTTCCCAGACCTGTTTTGATAAGGGCAAAACCGAAAAAGAGGGCCGGGATTAAGGTCCAGAGAGCAGGACTCATATATCCGCTCACCACAGTAGCAAGGGGTAATTTGAAAATGAGGCTACCAGCGAGCAGCACAGCGCAACCCGCGAAATAAGGAATACCGTCGGTCTTGAATATCCACAGGGAAAGGCAGACGAGCGTCACAGCGATAATATGGTGACCCTGGGGGGACAAATCCACAAAGGGCTTCCCCACACCGATAGCAGACGCGCATACAACAAAAACAAAAATCCCCAACTTTTTCAGGTTATTCATTAAAAACCCCCAGTGGTCTGTCAGTACCTATATCCACATTACAAACTCAACATCTCCATAAACGTGGGCTGACATATACAGGCATGTCTGGGGATGGGGCTTTGACTCTCTATACCCCTGTGCATCAGGTGGGTGCGTGTATGCTTAATAAAATGTACGAAAAGGATTAATAAATCAAGGAAATATTGCAGTGAAGTCAGCCAACGGCCCCGTGTTTGGCATGGAACGGTCCTTGCGATTGGACACTAATAACGCACACGAGCTGTATAGAAAAAGAGGGTTTAAGGAACCGGCATTTCCAGAGAGGATTATGAAAAATGAATGCTGCGCACGAGGGCGGTGCAGCTGATATCTACATTTTTACTTCCATTTTTCCAGTGTTTTACGAAAAATCTCCGGGACCGGGGCAATTTTTCTGATGCTGTAGTTGAATGTGATCATTCCTGTTTCAGCCAGAGCAACCAGGATCTCTTCCTTTTTTAGCCGGTGAAATATGCGGAAACCGGTGCGGCTGAATTCACCGATATGAGTATCAACAACAATTTCATCGAGCATGAAGGCTTCGGCCCTGAAGTTTACTACCAGATCTGACATGATGACGCCTGTCTGTCCGTCACCGAGTTGTCCTTCACTCATGCCCAGAGAAAAGAGCATGTTGACCCGCGCGGCGCCTAAAAGAGAGATAAGCGAATCATTGCCCAGATGTCCTCCATAATTGATGTCCCGGGGCTGCAATCTTGTTGCAAAATGAAATTCGTATGATTCTTGTTCAATCAACTTTATACGTGACATTTCTGACCTCTTTTTAACCGGCTTTATGAATTTACAGCAATTTGGTGAGCAGGCACTGCGCCCGTTCCATGTCGTCTTCGGTATCAATGCCAAAACCATCATACTGTGTCGTAAGGACTTTGATCTTATATCCGTTTTCAAGGACACGGAGTTGTTCGAGGGATTCTGTCTCTTCGAGGCGGCTCTTGCTCAGAAAGACAAACTGTTCGAGAAATGACCGTTCAAAACCATAAATACCGATGTGTTTATAGAGGGGCGCCCTTCTCTGCCCCCGCATAAAGGGGATGGGAGACCGCGAAAAATAGAGGGCAAAACCGTTTTTATCAAAAACAACTTTTACCGTATTCGGATCAACATATTCATTCTCATCCTTGAGGGGACTGCAGAGTGTTGCCATGATGAGGTTGTCCTTTTCGATGGCCGAAAAGAGGGTATCAATCATATCGGCCCTGATGAAGGGCTCGTCTCCCTGGAGGTTAACGATGATGTCCCCCTCCTGTCCCTCTATTGCCTCATAAACCCTGTCAGTTCCACTTTTACATGCCGGGCTCGTCATGACAACTTCAGCGCCGAATAGCCTGACAGCTTCACGTATCCTTTCATCATCAGTGGCAATAATAATCCTGTCTTTCAACCGTGACTCAGAAGCCCTCTCGTAAACCCACTGAATGAGAGGTTTTCCGTTTATTTCAAGAAGGGGCTTGGCAGGCAGTCTGGTTGACGCGTATCGAGCCGGTATGACAATAATTTTTTTCATTTCAGATTGGTCACTCTCCTGTCGTCCATATTCTAAATATATTTTCTTATTTAAACAATTAAAAATGAATGAACCCGGAAACCCTGTCAATACCATTCGCCATGACCATTTATCGGCAAAATGAAAAAAACTTAAAAAAATTTACTTTTTTTCCTTAAGTTATTTTTTGTTCTGCCGAATATATATTTATGATAAGCGGAATCAGCGCCTCCATATCGGCACTTAATGCATTCGGAACAAAGCTTTCCAATGTTGCCCATAATGTTGCCAACAGCAACACCAACGGTTACAAGAAAACAGTATCAACAATCGCAGAAGACAGCCAGAATCTGCCAAAAGTAAACCTTATGAAGTCCAATGCCCCCGGGGCCATTATCCAGGATGAAGGTCTCCTGACAGAGACTTCCAATGTGGATCTCGCTGAAGAATTTCCCCAGATGATGATTGCGCAGCGCGGGTATGAAGCAAATATTCAAGCCCTGAAAACACAAAACGAGCTCCTCAAGTCCATCTTCGAGATTTTTATCTGAATAACCCACCAACAAGGTCAAAACAGTTCTCCTTTATGGTAAATAAACATCTTTTTTTGTAGCTGAACTACAAGAAATGTTGTTGCATCAACACCTCATGAGGAAAAGTCGATGGTATAAGAGACATTCTTGGATACAAGAATGTCTTAGCACAGTTCATAAGAAAATTGAGATTACAAAAATTGTTTTTATAACCTCTCTGGAATAGCTTTTTATCAAGATGGGCCTTGATTGACATATCCTCTAAAGGACGCTACAATACATTATACCATGGAACTATAATGTGCAGGGTAAAAAATCGGCACAAATATTGCAAAATTTGCTATAGAATAACGAACGAAGTGCGATAATAACAAAGTACACAGCATAGTGAAGAGGTTAACAAAACTATCAGATACGATCGAAATAGGACCGCGCAGTCAAAGCGGTATGGCGGTAGCTTATCAAAAACAGCTCATAGCTGATAGCTGATAGGAATAACTTTAACCTTGTACCTTTAACCTTGTACCTTATACCTTTAACCTATTTTCTTTTCTACGGATTGCAATTACTCGGAGAAGGTGCTATAATTGTTATTATTTGAAGCTAACAAAGGAGAAAGAAAATGAAAGCAAGATACGTATTTTACTTGTCTGCGGTTATCTTCTTTTTTACAGGTTTTCTATCGACGATTTATGCACAATCCAGCCAATGTATCATTGCAGAAAAACAGGGGAGCCTCGTAACGGTTACCTGCCCCGGAGAGGGGACTAAGGTGATAAGTATGGGTGGTTCCGCTGACATTTATAAAGTGGGAGACAAAGTAACTGTTCCCGAACCAGACAGACGGAAGCCGTGATGTGGGACGGAAAGGTCGCTGATATCGCGGCATCTGCTCACTACTTGAAAGGATAATCAAGTATGAAGAGGGAGGTTTTTATGATGAAATTTAGACTGTTTATATTACTTAGTTGTATGGTTACACTATTTGTGGCCTGCGCTCCGAATGCCATAGTAAATCCCACTCCGGTGAGCCAAATGGACCAGCAGGCCCGATCTTACTCCCGGGAGCCTAAAGAATATGTAATAGAAGTGGGAGACACCCTGGATATCAAGTTCATGTACAATGCTGAACTCAATGAATTGGTGGTTCCTGTCCGGCCCGACGGTCGCATCTCCCTTCAGTTGGCCCATGATGTGCCGGCAGCCGGGCTGACTCCTACCCAGTTGCGTAAAGTGCTTGAGTGAAAAATATGCTGTTGAGCTGAAAAAACCGGAAATAGCCGTAATCGTTCGCACCTTTGGCGGTCATAAAGTATTTGTTGACGGTGAAGTTGTCTTTCCTGGGCCGGTTGATTTTAAAGGTCGCATGACACTATTTCAGGCAATATCACAGGCCCGTGGGTTACGGGAAACAGCACGACTCAGCAATATAATCGTCATTCGTAAGGATTTTGAGGGACAACCGATGGCGGCAAATATTGACTTCAGGAAAGTCATAAACGGAACTGATCTCAGTCAGGATATTTACCTCATGCCCTATGATATCGTCTATGTGCCCAAGTCGAACATCGCCAACTGGTTAAAATTTGTTGATGAGTATATAAACCGGGCAGTCCCTGGCGGGTTCCCCGGATTTGCCGGTTTTGCAAACCCATACGCATACGCCTTTGGTGGTTTTACCAAAGTTTATCCGGATACAGGCGCTGCCGATATCGGTTGGAGCGCTGATAATCTGATGGTGAATTAAGATGGAGCAGCTAAACCAGCCATTCTGGGATAACATAACCTTCGGGATATTCTTACCATTATCTTTAAGCACAAATACAAGATCCTGATCGCTACTTTCATTCTTATATTTATCGGGACAACGATTATTTGCTTTAAGCATGCCCACACTCATATGAGGCAAAATCGATATTACTTATAAAATATGGGAGCGAATATCTACCACGTCCTGAGGACATGGGTACAGGTACAGGTGTCTTCAGTAACACCTCAGACAATCATTAACGGAGAAATAAGTATTTTAACCAGCCGGGATCTCTGATCAAGACTGGTAATTAAAATGGGTGCTGTAAATATATACCCTGACCTGGCCAATATGCCGCAAGGGAAGATAACCGCTGAGAGAATGCGCTATACGAATACTTCGAGGAAAGACATAAAAGTAAGAAATATTCCAAGTTCAAGCTTGATAGAGGTTGTCATTTACTCATACAGATCCGAGATGTTGCCGCGAGGTGATTAATACCCTTGTGGATGCTCTTTAAAGAAAAACATCTTGAGGTTTTTAGTGGCGACAGGCACTGAATTTCTCGAAAGCCAACTGGGAAAATTTCAGAAAAAACTGAAAGAATCAGAAAGCGACCTTGCCAGTTTCAAAGAAAAAAACAGGGTCTTTTCCTTTGAAGAGCAGAAAACTGCTCTTAATACAGCAGCGCGGCACTCTTGATACGACACTGAAAACTGCCCAGAGCCAGATCAGTGAACTGGAGCAGAAGATCGCTTTTATAAAAAGCCCGAGATGGACCGTCGATGCCGCCTCCCGAGATGAGAACCCAACTGGCAGCACTTCAGCAACGGGAAAGGGAACTCCTCGAAAAATACAATGAGAGCAGCAGGACCATACAAAATCTGCGGCAGGAAATACAGGCCATTAAAAGATACCATCCAAAAGGAATTCTGAAGAACAGCGGCAAATAGAGCTCGGCAAAGCTGAAGGTGAATTAAGCGTTGTGAAGGCAAGGGCCGACAGCTTAAGACGACAACTCGGACAGGTTGAAGGTGAGATACGCACACTTGAAGGGACGCGGGCGTGATCTGCAGGATCTGAAGCGTGAAGCAGCTCTGCAGGAGCAGAGCTACCAGACCTATGCCAGAAAACTGGAAGAATCCCTCATCAGTGATGATATGGACCGGCGCAAAATGGTAGCCATCAGCGTTATTGAGAAGGCCCCTGTCTTCAGGATGCCAAGAGAACAGAAGCTTGATAAAAAACAGATGGTTGCGGCCGGTTTCTTTGGCGGTATTGCTGCCGGCATTGCCCTTGCGTTTCTTCTGGAATTTATGACTCCCGGCATGACAACCCCGATGAGCGCCGAAAAACGCCTCGGCCTCCCCGTAATGGTAGCAATCACGAAGAAAGAGTGAAGCTCATAGCTCGTTGAGCTCATAGGGTACTATAGACTGATAGATGATAGCAAGAAGGAAAAAAATGGCATCGCCTTTGAAGACTTGATGGTGTATCAGAGGAGCATTGGACTTTTCTATAGCTGTTATACCGACATTATTGATCAGATAACAACACCACGAAAGCACTACAAACTGATCGAACAATTGGAGGCTTCACTGCACTTCGATGGCTCTAAATATAGCAGAAGGAAAGGGGCGATATTCCAAGAAAGAGTTTAGGCAATTTCTTTATATATCCAGAGGGTCTCTATATGAGACTATCACAATGTTAACAATATTCAGGCGAAAGAAATGGTTGGAGGAAAGTAAATATAATACCCTTTATAGTGAGGCTGAAGAAATTAACAAAATGTTTTCCGGGTTAATCAATTCCCTTGGACTTTCCAATCCCATAAGCATGCTTCATTTGCCTTTATCTATGACCTATTCCCTATGAGCTATACCCTATGAGCTATTCCCTAATGACCCTATGACCCTATGACTCTATCTACCCTATGAGCTATTCTATGAGCTATTCCCTATGAGCTATGAGCTAAAATGTATTTAAATTATCTATAATCTCAAAAAACAACCATTCCACATTACGCCTGATCCCGAGTTTCTTTACCTCAGTCCGAGTCATAAAGAAGCTTTGGCGGCCATTATATATGGCATAGAAGAGAAGAAAGGCTTTGTTGCCATTATCGGGGCTGTCGGGGCCGGCAAGACAACCATCCTTAGATCATATCTTGAGAGAGCGGAAAGGAAACACCTCAAAATCATCTATATTTTTAACCCAAGGCTCACTTTTGATGGGCTTCTTGAGACAATCTGCCAGGAATTGGGGCTCCCGTCGAAAGCGATGATGTTCCAGGGCTGATCAACAAACTGTACACGGTCTTGATTGAAGAATACAAACAGGGCAATACTGTCGTGCTTGTTATCGATGAGGCACAGAATATGCCCGTCGACACCCTGGAAAGTTTGCGCATGTTTTCCAATCTGGAGACATCGAAAGATAAATTGATTCAAATTGTCCTGGTTGGTCAGCCGGAGTTTGAGACAACACTGAACCTTGATAGATTAAGACAACTCAAACAACGCCTTGCCATCCGCTCAACAATTCTCCCTCTCACAAAAGAGGAAAGCCTCGAATATATTAAATTCCGGCTCAGAAAGGTAGGTGCGGATCCAACTTCGATCTTCACTGCTTCAGCCATGAAGAAAATTATCGGTAAAGCGAAAGGGATACCCAGGATCATTAATGTTCTTTGTGACAACGCCCTCATCACAGGGTTCGGTTATCAGCAGAAGCCTGTGATGACAAAGATCGTAGGAGAAATTATCCGGGATTTGGAGGGTACAAAAAGGTCGTTCTTTACCCGATGGTGGGTTCCTGCTGCATTAGCAATATTTGTGCTTATCCTTATTGTGGCCATCTGGGGTTGGCCACACAGGGATGGTGCTTTCCATAAAATGGGAACTCCGCTTTCGTCCGGTCAAAATATGGTCCTGCAGCCGGAACCACCAAAGGCGAACATAGAACGGCCGGTGCCTCAGGAACCAGTACGGGCAGAAAAACAACAACCCATTGCAATTCCAAAAAAGGAGCGTCTTCCGGTGATAAAAAAGGTAAACCCTGGTGATACACTCTCAAAACTTGCAGACGAAGTATACGGAAAATCAGACAGTGCAGTGCTTGGGGCCATCCAGGGCAAAAACCCCCAGATTACTAACCCGAACCTCATTCAGAAAGGCAGCACAATAACTTTTCCGGATTTGCCGGAGCCAGGGACACAGGCTGAAAGATAAAGTGTTTCGCCTCTGAATATGTAGTTCTTACTGCAGATTGCAGTGGATCTTTAGGCAATTCTGCCGGGGTCAAAGGATTTTTATGGAGGCATACGATTTGCAAATAAAACAAGTGGTAAACGGTTATATGACAAAATCTAATAAAAGGTATTCATCTGCGGGAATTTTACACCCTTAAGGGCGATTCAGTATGAATGTATTCCCGAAACGGAGGTCCAATGAGTAAAATATTTGATGCTCTCGAGAACGCGCAAAAGGAAGGAATCAGCCGGAAGCATACCTGTTGAGCCCCAGCCTCCTCCTTCCGCACCTTTTCAATTGCAGAGCCAACCCGATCAGCCTAATGTTGTTGATGTTGATATGGAACTTGAGATGGTCACCCTCTATCAGACAATAATGGCATCTCTTCCCCATATCAATCACCCCTCAATCCTTTTCATAGGGACCCGGGCCAATGAGGGCACATCCACCATAGCCCGTGAGCTGGCAAAGATGGTCTCTTTGCGGATGGAAAAGACTGTCCTCTTCATCGACTTTGAAGGAAACCGCCCAAAAGAACATATTTACACAAATCTGAAGCCGGAAAAAACAGTAGATGAAGTTGTTAATACAGGCGATTCAATGGAAAAAGCCCTCTGTCGTGTTGAAGAAAGCAGTCTTTATGTGATGCCAGTCTTCCAGCGGACCTCCGTTACATCAAAAGCCCTCGATCCCGTCAAGGGTAGCGGGTTTTGGGAGCCGCTGAAAGAGAGATTTGACTTAATCATTGTGGACTCTCCTCCGGCCACGTTATTTCCCGGAGCCCCGGCAATAGCCGCGCAGGTAGATGGGGTTATCCTCGTTGTGGAAGCAGAGAAAACCCGTTGGCAGGTAGCGTTAAGTATAAAAGACAGACTCATTAAAGGTGGCGCCACTATCCTTGGCATTGTTTTCAATAAACGGAAATATTATATTCCGCAGTATGTCTATAAATACCTCTAAGATAGTTGAGTCATAGAGTCATAGAGTCATAGGGTCGTTGGGTCATAGAGTCATTGAGTCATGAGTCAATGAATAGACTCTGTTGGTAACCGTAAAGTATAAAGTTAATCACCTTGGTTGACGTTTATCACCTATTCCGCTTACCCTAGAGTCAATAATTAACTCATTGAGCTCGGATCATGACTCATACTGACTCTATGACTCAATGACCCTATGACCCGATGACCCTATGACCCGATGACCCAACTATTTGTAGCTCGCACTACATTATTTGTAGCCAAAGAACTCCCAACTGGTTCACATAATGAATAGAATATCCTCTAAATCCATTGCAAACACTGACGTCACGATAGGAAGGCCCGTATGGTATGGTTCTTGCTTTATAGACCATATCGAAGGATTGATCGAACAGCAACAACGGTACGCTGGTCAGGAAAGTCTTCAATGGCGAGAAGGTTGGAAAATGATCATTAAGGATACTCTAATAGTCGGATGTGGCGGTAGCCTGCCGAAAATGGAACGACCATCAATTAGGAGTCTTACATGGAAATGAAAATTCTCAGCTTACTTCAAAAGAAATGTTCGGGAGAAAATTATACCCAGGACCATACTACATACAGTCCAAATTTGTTTAATTCTGATAATAATTTCTACCTGGAGGAACACTTTGCCGATTTCTTGCAGCTCGAGAGAAAAAGATCAGAAAGATCACGAAGGCCCTTCATACTGATGGTCATAGGGTTAAAAGAATTTTCCAAGACATTTGAACAGCATGAGATCGCACAAGATATTGCCAGCGTTTTGTTTTCAACGACACGAGCTACTGACATAAAAGGCTGGTACAAACATAATAAGGAAATTGGGATTATATTTAACGAAATCTCTTCCGAAGGACAGGGTTTTCAGGTAGTTCAACAACATACGCTCAATAAAGTACAACGCAATCTCATGGAGTACCTTGGTGTGGCGCGATTTGACAAGCTTGTTCTTTCATACCAGGTCTTTCCGGGGGATTTTATGGTTTTGTCCAAAACCGGACGACCAAACGACAAAAACCAACATCAGGACTTGGTGCCGCCGCCACCCATAAAAAGAATTAACTTAGCTATAAAGAGATTGGTAGACATTATTGGAAGCTTGTGCGCTATCATTTTTTTCATCCCTGTTTTTCTCATCGTGGCGGCACTCATTAAATTGACTTCCCCTGGAAATATTTTTTTTAAACAGGAGCGCGTTGGACTGAATGGAAAGAAGTTTATGTTCCTCAAATTCAGATCTATGTATAGCGATAATGACCCGACCATACACAAAGAATTCGTGCGGAACCTGATTCAAGGTGGCAAGAACTCTAACATTAACGGGAACGGGAATAATCAAAACAAAGAATACAAGATTAAAAATGACCCCAGAGTGACACAGATCGGTGCATTTTTGAGAAAAACAAGCCTGGATGAATTACCCCAGTTTTTCAATGTACTGAAGGGAGAAATGTCTCTCGTAGGTCCGAGACCTCCAATTCCTTACGAATGCCAGGAATATGATGTATGGCACAGACGCAGAGTTCTGGAGATGAAACCCGGAATTACAGGTCTCTGGCAGGTAGATGGACGCAGCGCCACCGCTTTTGATGATATGGTCCGTATTGACATCAAGTATATAAGAGAATGGTCCTTGTTGCTGGATTTCAAGATTCTTATCAAGACTCCCCTTGTAGTCCTGACCTGCAAAGGAGCATACTAAGGTGAGGCAAATTCCAAATTCTAATATCGAAATTCTAAACAAATCACAATGTTCGGAAATTTAAAAAAAATGAGGATCAATTACACGTTTAAATCATTTGATATTTGTTTCTTCAGAATTGTTTAGAATTTGATTTCTTAAGTAATTTAGAATTTAGAGATTTAGCATTTAGAATTTAGAATTTGATTCTTCAAGTATTATTTAGAATTTAGCATTTAGAATTTAGAATTTGATTTCTTAAGGAGGATGTCATGATAAATATCGGTGTGGTAGGGTATGGTTATTGGGGTCCAAACATAGTCAGGAATTTTAACGGCATCGACAGCGCCAACGTGGTCTCACTCTGCGATATGAATAAAGGTGTTCTCGGGAAAGCTGCAAAGCTTTATCCCACCCTCAAAACAACCAGCGATGTCAACGATATTGTAACATCGAAGGATATTGACGCTGTCGCAATTATTACCCCCGTTTATACGCATTTTGAGCTTGCAAAGAAGGCATTAGAAAACGGGAAACATATCTTCATTGAAAAGCCTTTTACATCAACAATTAGTCAGGCAGAAGAATTGGTTGAACTCGCTGAGAAGAAAAATCTCAAGATAATGGTTGATCACACCTTTCTTTTCACCGGAGCAGTGAGGAGTATCAAGCAGTACATTGAAGAAGGAACTTTAGGCAAATTGCACTACTATGATTCAATGAGGGTAAACCTCGGGCTTTTTCAACACGACGTCAATGTGGTCTGGGACCTCGCGCCCCACGATTTTGCCATAATGGATTATGTCATCCCGGACAAACCAATAGCCCTTTCCGCCACTGGTCAGGACCATTATAACAATCTTGAGGATATTGCATATGTGACTGTATATTGCGAGAACAATGTTATCGCCCATTTTAACGTCAATTGGTTGTCACCGGTAAAGGTGCGGACCACCCTGATAGGGGGCGATAAAAAGATGCTCGTCTGGAATGACCTGGAAGCCGACGAGAAATTGAAGGTTTATGACAAGGGCGTCGACGTTAAGACTCGCGAGAATGTATATGACCTTTTAGTCAGTTACCGGTCAGGAGATGCCTGGGTACCAAGGGTAAACCAGATTGAAGCACTAAAAATGGAGGCCCAGTATTTTGTAGACTGTGTAGAGAAAAACGAAACACCCATCAATGACGGGTTATCAGGCCTGCGTGTCGTTAAAATGCTGGAAGCCGCCAGCCAGTCGATGAAAGACAAAGGCAAGCTAGTAACTCTTTAAGCTGATAGCTCGTAGCTCATTGAGTCATAGGGTACATTGTAGATGATTATGGTATAGCTTTATTCGAGTCATAAGCTATCAGTTAGAGCACTCTTTCACCTTGAGCTATGTTTTGTACCTACGAGCTTGAGCTAAGCTTTGATCAACGAGATATTGACGGTTTACTTAGCTTTCCGGTTAAACTATGAGCAAATGAGCTTGGGCTATGACCTATGATCTATGACTCAATGACCTATGACCAATGACTATGACTATGACTCTATAGACCCTATTAAGGAGTACGATTATGGCTGAATATGTTTGTATTTCAGATGATGTAAAACTGGGAAATGGCGTCAAACTCGCCAAATTCATAAATCTCTACGGATGCGCTGTCGGTGACGACACAAAAATAGGGGCCTTCGTTGAGGTCCAGAAAAATTCTGCAATAGGCTGCCGCTGCAAAATCTCCAGCCACACCTTTGTTTGTGAAGGGGTGACTATTGAAGATGATGTCTTCATCGGACATGGTGTAATGTTTATCAACGACACCTATCCACGGGCTACAGCGAACGGGGCCTTGCAGACAGAGGCAGACTGGGTCGTCGAACCCACCATCGTGAAGCAAGGCGCTTCCATTGGATCGAATTGCACCATACTCGCCAATGTTACTATCGGCGAACACGCCATCATAGGGGCCGGAAGCGTTGTCACAAAAAATGTTCCCCCTAATATGATAGCAGCAGGCAATCCAGCACGCATTATCCGCGCTATAGACGAGCGCTAACGCGAAATCCTAATCTCTAAATGCTAAATACTAAACAATATCGAATATCAAAATGTCCAATAGCCCAAATGTTAACTAAATCAATTGATTCTTTTAGAATTTACGAATATTTGAATTTAGTTTAGAATTTCAATATTTAGCATTTAGAATTTGTTTCAAATGAGGATTGTTTGACTGAGAGCACTAAATTATACGACCTGGAAGAATCGTACATTAGCGTTTGCGAAAAGAGTATATAGAATTTGTTAATCAGTTGGCAAAGAACATAGCGAATAAAGAAATAGGAAAACAACTTGTCAGATCGGCAGGCTCCGTTGGAGCAAACTACATCGAGGCGAACGAGGCCTTAAGTAGGAAAGATTTTCTGATGAGAGTAAAAATATGCCGAAAAGAAGCCAAGGAATCATGCTACTGGATAAAACTCTTACCTGTCAAGATAATCTTAAGCTGAGCGGCAATACGTTGTTGCAAGAATCAACTGAGATCATGAAGATATTTGCATCGATCGTTGGAAAAATCATCCGCCAAATCTAATAACCAAAAATAATTTTCTTTATCTTTTGGTCATTTGAGTATTGTTGATCTTTATTTAGGATTTAGCTATTAAGATTTTAATTATGCTTTTAGTTTGTTATTTAGAATTTAGATATTAGATTTGAGAATTTATTATACTATACCGGAGGTATAACCATGAATGTCCCTTTTCTTGATCTTAAAGCTCAATATTTACCCATGAAAGATGAAATTCACGCAGCTCTTGACAGCGTTCTCGACAAGACAGCCTTTGCCGGTGGACCATTTGTTGCCCAGTTTGAAAAAGAATTCGCTGCCTTTTGCGGCACCGAACAGGCAGTAGGCGTCGGCAACGGTACGGATGCCCTCTGGATGGCGCTTCTTGGCCTCGGCGTTGGCCCCGGTGATGAGGTCATCACCGTGCCGGACACCTTTATTGCTACTGCCGAAGCAATCAGCTACTGCGGCGCTACCCCGGTATTTGTCGATGTCGACGAGAAATCCTACAACATGGATCCAGTCAAGCTGGAACAGTACATTGAAGCCCGCAACTCGCAACCCGCAACTCGCAACAAGCTTAAAGGCATCATCCCCGTCCACCTCTTCGGTCAGATGGCCGATATGGACCCCATTATGGAGATCGCAAAAAAGCACAAACTTTTCGTTATCGAGGATTCAAGCCAGGCACATGGATCGCTCTATAAAGGAAAAATAGCCGGGTCAATCGGAGACGCCGGATGTTTCAGTTTTTATCCAGGCAAGAACCTTGGAGCCTATGGTGAAGCTGGAGCAGTTGTTACAAACAATGCAGTCTTGGCCGATAAAATGCGCGTCCTTCGTGATCACGGTTCGTCCAAGAAATATTACCATCAGGTTGTAGGCTGGAATGCCCGTATGGACGGATTCCAGGGAGCGATTCTGAGCGTAAAGCTCAAATATCTGCCGCAGTGGAATGAGGCGCGAAGGAAGAACGCGGCAATCTACAATGATCTCCTAGCCGGATTTGCCGGCGTTATTACGCCCGTCGAGATGGCTTATGCAAAACATGTCTTTCACGTCTATGCCCTTCGGGTAAAAAACAGAGATGCTCTCATCAGCGCGCTCAACGAAAAAGGCATCGGCACAAACATACATTATCCCGTCCCTGTCCACTTACAGAACGCTTATGAATTTCTGGGCCTGAAGCAGGGAAGCTACCCCGTAGCAGAAAAATGTGCCTCCGAATTCATCTCTTTGCCCATGTTCGCCGAGTTGACAGAAGAACAGCTCCGCTTTGTTGCAGAAACCGTGAAGGAGTACATAGCGAAATCCTAAACTCGAAGCACTAAATTCTAAATAATCTCGAAACCTCAAATGATCGAAAGATTGTGCACCTCCCATTTTAGTATTTTAATCATTGGAATTTGTTTAGGATTTAGATATTAGGATTTAGAATTTGTCTCTATATTATGACAGTTGCCAAAGAAATTATAGATAAGATATCTTATGCTCTGAGACCGGTGGAATCGATAGATTATGCGTTCCTCTTCGGTTCGGCCCTCAAGAAGCTATTGCCTCAAAGCGACATCGATATTTTGATTGGCGGCGAAATGGACTTTGATCAAAAGATGCTCCTGACGGCTGAGTTATCAAGGGCGCTTTCAAGGAAAGTCGATCTCGTATTGGTGAAGGAAACCCGTTGTGAGCTAGTCCTGAAAGCTATGTCACACGGTCTTCAAGTATTCACACGTAACAGAGAAACATTAAAACAGGATTATATCATTAATTGGAGACGTTTCGATGATAGTACCAGCCTGAGAAGGATCAGATTCAACCGGATCGAGCGAGAATACGCATATGGTCGATAAAAACATTATTGCCAGTCGTATTGAGGCCATCGAAAAACACCAGGGACGTCTTGATACATAATATTGTTTGAGATTTCGATATTGACAATTTGTAATTTGCCTCTTGAATATGTTATCATTAAGCAGAATTTTGTATCAGGAATAGACGATATGATTAAAGCAACCTTTAAACTGAGACTTGATGATCTTGATATGGAGATCGTAGAGAAAATAAAACATCTGTTTACCAAGGACAACTTCGTAGAAATTAATGTATCCGATGATGTGGATGAAACAGATTATTTACTATCCACGCCTGCAAATCGAGAATCTCTGAAAAAATCACTGGAGCAATTCAAGAATAAACAATTTGTTTCCAAACACTTAAACGAACTCGAAATATGATTCGATTTACCGGAGAAGCTTGGGAACATTATCTTTACTGGCAGTCCACTGATAAGAACATGCTGAAACGGATAAATCAGCTGCTTAAGGATTGTTTAAGAGATCCATTTGTGGGAATAGGAAAGCCGGAACCATTGAAGGGTAACCTTTCGGGATATTGGTCGCGAAGGATAGACGATGTTCACAGACTTGTTTATAAATATGAAAATAATGATCTTTTTGTGATCTCGTGCAGGTTTCACTACTGATTGCCCTGCGATTCTACCTGGTCATCTGTATCTTTCCTATCATCTATACGCTATCACCTATGACCTTCTCTGCTGTTTTAATGACTCAACGACTCAATTGTCGATTTGCTGTCGTGATTTGTTTGTCATTTGAACATTTGAATTTTTTTAGGATTTCGACATTAGAATTTAGAATTTGCTTTTACCTATGAGCTATCACCTATCAGCTATGAGCTTCTTTGACTCAACGACTCAACGACCGCCTTTGTATTTCCTATGAGCTATCACCTACGAGCTTTTTTAGGACCCAACGAATTTGCCTTTGTTTTCCTATGAGCTATCACCTATGAGCTCTTCTTTGACTCAACGACTCAATTGTCGATTTGCTGTCGTGATTTGTTTGTCATTTGAACATTTGAATTTTTTTAGGATTTCGATATTAGAATTTAGAATTTGTTTTTACCTATGAGCTATCACCTATCACCTATGAGCTTTTATTTTACTTGACCCAATGACTCAGCCAATACACCACATAATGAGTAGGTGCACCGACCTCGGCTGGAAATACCTATTATCTTGTGCTATAAACTGATAGCAGGAGGAAACGCTATGAACGGGCGCACCGGGAGGCGTAAACTACTAATTCATAAGGGGTCCGGTCAAGCTCCCCTTTGGTAAATCTCGCTGTAGCGAAGCTGCAGGGAGCCGCCGGCGGGAAGCGTTAGGCTCGGAACAAAACCTTCCCCGGGCTGTGTAACGGCCCCTCTCGGAAGCCTCTCGGGGAGAACAACTCTCAGTCTGATGCTGCTGCCCGTAGTTGATCGGATATCAAGGGTGCAGTTGTAGCCGTTGCTTCGCGTGGTCCAGGTCAGGTCTGTTCGGACCAGATGATCGGCCGGGAGCCAGAGCGTATCGTTCCTTATCATGGCAGCATCTGTGCCTGGAAGTGGCGGAGGCTGGGTCAGCATGGGAATCGCGATTACTGCATTCCATCTGCCAAGCGTCGGGAAGCCGTAAACAAGAAGGGTTTCCGGGGGAGAGGCATCGATCTCCCACCATGGAATAACCGCGCCCTCGAAAGGTATGACAACCCCGCCACTGCTGCGGGCGAGTATGCCGCCGCTTGCAGAGAGCTTCACACTGTCAGCGTTCCAGGTTTCACCGGTCCTGTTCGTTATCAGTGCGGTGCCGGTGGTCCGCTCACCGGGGTTTATCCGAAGTTCCCAGTTGAGCCCCTCGATGTGGAGTGCCACCCGCGGTTCTCCGCTGTGATAAAGTATTGGAAACGGGGAGTTTTCAAGAAGTGCTCCAATACCGGTTGTGTCCGCCGGATAGGACGTAAGTTCGAGAAGGGTCACGCCCGCAGTTGCCAGGTTGCCGGCAAACTCGACGGGTGAACCGCATGACGGTGTACCTGTTACAACGGCGTCACTCTCGGGGTCGAGAAGAATTGCCACACCGCGCAGATCTCTTGAAGCATACCCCGTGCAGCTTCTGTCGGCGCAGGCGCACAGGGCAAGCAGAGTCAGGACACTGGCCAAAACCGGTTTCATGGGCTATCTATCCCCCCTATGGAGGTCGGAATGGTTACATCAGCGCGTAATCTAAGCTTCAGTCGCTCCTTCCGCGAGGGCATGGCGGAATTCCTGGACCTTCGCAACCTTGTGATCCTCATAGCAGTTCCCGTAATAGTCGCCCTTGTATCACTTGTTGAGAACCAGTTGGAGATGCGGGGGCTGATTGGTCCCTACAGCCGTAACCAGACGCTCCGTATGCTTTTGTGGAATGTCACCGTGATCGTGTCACTGGTTGCCCTGGTCAGGGGAAGCCTCAGCTTCAGGAAGTTCTGGTCATATGAGAACCCCATCCCCGGCAGGGCGTCCCGTTCTGAACTACCCGGTGCGCTGGCCGCCCTCTCGATCATGTATCTCATCGTGCTGTGCATAATGGGTTCGGCGGTAATGCTGGCCACGCATGAATTGAACCTTTCCGGGCTGCTGTTCCTCGTCGGCTGGTGCACGCCTTTGCTTTTTTGGGCGGCCTGCCTTGCTGCATTGCTGTCAACCCTTGCAGACGGCCCCGGTGCGGCATGGCTTGGCGCAGGTGTGTTTCACCTCTCAGTTGCGCCTGGGTTGTTCGGTAGAGAGGTCCCCCAGTGGATCGTACCGTCAGCCGGAAAACTTATCGCTGCCACCGTCGAAGGTTACTTCCATCCTGAAAGCCTTTTGATCCTTCTGCTGCATTCGATAGTCTATATCATACTCGCACAGAGGATTCACGCTTTCAGAAGCCGGGAAGCATCCAGGCGTTGGCAATGATGAACTCCATGACTTCATCAATCGCAGGCACAGCCTCTCTTGGAGCCATTCCATAGATCAGAACTGCATACCCGTCCCTGAACACCCCGTATGCACAACCGCGGTACATTACGTTCGAGCCGGAGAGCAGGTTGAAGTTCACCGAGGCGGTGAGACCGATTGAACGCACTCCAAGGTGGGATACGGCAGTGCTGCCCTCGGCCCAGTTCATGGAACCGAACACAACGCCCGTTGTAATGTCAGGTGGAAGAACAGCCTCAAGGTTCTGCCTGAGCCACTGACCCCTGTCAACGGAACTGAGTTCCTCCTCAAGCTGCCAGTAGTGAATACGATAATCGTAACCCTGAGAACCGGGACGGGAAGCTATCACGCCCGTTTCCGCATTGATCACACCCTCCGCAGGGGGGGTCAGCTCGCCGGGAAGCCATCCGAATGCAAGGCCCGGGTATTCGATCACATATGCCGGTTCGGCGGAAACCGTTGTTGCGAGCATTGTCAGAAGAATGACGGGTATCATTGTCTCCCTTTCGGATTGATGGCGGATTCACCGCACCATAGAATAGCACAATGGAGGTACTGTGAACGAAAAGATACTGCTTGTCGAGGATGATGTCGCGCTTGCTGCACTGGTCGCGCGCTACCTGTCGGGGCACGGTCTGCAGGTATCCTCCCTCAACCTGGGCTCTCCCGTTCCGAGGGTAGTGCAGCGTGACAGGCCCGATCTGGTAATCCTTGACATAATGCTGCCCGACACCGACGGCCTCACTGTTCTCAGGAAGATCAGGGAGTTCTGGAGGGGGCCTGTGCTGATGCTGACGGCTCTCGGGGAAGACTCCGACACTGTGGCCGGGCTTGAGCTGGGAGCGGACGATTACATTATCAAGCCGGTCGCGCCGGGAGTCCTGCTGGCCCGCATCCGGGCACTGCTCAGACGGAGCAGCACCGATCTCGACGCAGAGATGATAGATCTGGGTTTTCTCAGGATCGACTCCCAGACCAGGGAAGCGATTCTTGAAGGCGCATCACTTGAGCTTACCACTGCGGAATTCGATCTCTTGCTTCTTCTCGCCAGGCGGGCCGGACGTGTTCAGGAGCGGGCAAGGCTGGTGGAGGAAGTCCGGGGCATAGATTTCAACTCGATAGACAGGTCGGTAGATGTGCTGGTCTCACGGCTGCGCAAGAAGCTGGGAGACCACGGAAAACTCATCAGAACCGTGCAGGGGGTCGGCTACTGCCTGAGCCCCGGAAAGAGCGGTACCCAGTGAAGCTGTACTGGAAGGTGTTTCTTCCACTCGCCCTCGCAGTGCTTGTTTCCATAATCGTAACGGGATGGTTCATGGGATCGGTTCTGCCAAGCCATCTCAGATCGCGTCAGATTCACACGGCGGGCTTGTTCCAGATGAAGGTCGAGTCACTCGAAGAGCCCACACCCGAGAGGGTATCCTTCCTCGCTGATTCCATGGGTGTCAGGATCAGGCTGATCCCCGAGGACCGGATGCGGGATGGAAACCGGCCGGAGCCTCCTCCGCTTCCCGGTACCGTCATTATTCCGGCCAGGCCGGGTTTTCCGTACACAATTGTGGGAATGGTTCCCCTTCCCGGCGCCAGGTTTTCCGCTGCGGCTGGCGCCATGCTGATGCTGCTCGTGGTTGTGGGGGTGGTTCTGCACCTTGTCCTTCGCGGTGTCTTTCGAAGGATTCGCGACCTCGAGAGAGCAGCTTCATTGCTGGGCGGAGGCGACACGTCGATCCGCTACGCTCCCTCGGGCGGGACCGATGAACTGGATGCCCTGGGTGAAAGCTTCAACGGCATGGCACAGAGGATCGACTGCCTCCTCGCTTCACACAAGGAACTGATGGGTTCGGTGGCCCATGAGCTGCGCACACCCCTTGCCCGATTGTCGCTCGCGCTTGAGCTTCTGCGTGAGGAAAGCGGCCAGCGGGAGGAAATGTTCACTCGCATGGAAGCTGACATATCAGCTCTTAACAGGCTTGTAACCGAACTGCTTGAGTACAACCGGCTGGGGCGCGGGATGCTGCCCAAAAGTGAGCTTGTAGATGTTGCAGCTGTTGCCGACGAGGTTGCAGCCTCTGAGACATGGGGCAGGGAGGGAATCGAGATTGCGCTGACCGGCGAGGCATCGGTTACCACCGACAGGGAGATGGTCGTAAGGGTGCTTTCCAACCTTTTATCGAACGCCGTCAGACACGCTTCGACACGGGTGGAGGTTGAGATCTCGGGGAGCGCCACTGCCGTTAAGATACAGGTGAGCGATGACGGACCGGGTTTTCCGCCGGGCATCCTATCCGCAGGCTTCATCCCGTTCATGAAGGGAGGGAACAGCCAGGGTGTCGGCCTTGGAATGTCGATCGCAAAGCGTGCCGCATCGATCATCGGCGGAGAGATCCTTGCGGAGAACACCGCTCAAGGCGGAGCAAGGGTGACTCTGGTAATCCCCGTATAAGAGAAGGGGGCGGGTTTCCCCGCCCCCGGCCATTCCCTACAGCTTGTGCTTGATCTTAACGTTCCAGTCGATAAGGATCGGGCTGGCAACGAAGATCGAGGAATAGGTTCCGACCAGCACACCGATCATGAGGGTGAAGGCGAAATCCCTGAGTGTGCCCGGCGCGAATATGAAGAGCATGAGGACCGCAGCAAAGGTTGTTGCCGATGTGATGATGGTCCGGCTGAACGTCTCGTTTATGCCCTTGTTGACAACCTCTTCGAATGTGCGGCCCTTCCGGAGCCGTGCATCCTCCCTTATGCGGTCGAACACGACGATCGTATCGTTGATGGAGTAGCCCACGATCGTGAGGAGCGCTGCGACTATGGTCAGTGAGACCTCGATCCGGAAGATGGCCAGCAGTCCCACCGTAATAAGGATGTCGTGAAACAGCGCAACCACTGCGGCAACGCCCCACTTGAGCTGGAACCGGTACCAGATGTAGAGGATGATGAAGAACATGGCGATGAATATGGCATTGACCGCCTGCGACCTCAGCTCGGTCCCCACCCTGGGGCCGATCTGTTTGATGAAGGCAGCGCCTTCCTCGTCGGTGCTCTCGTCCATCAACCTGCAGTCCACCCGCCCCAGGACCTCGTAGACGCTGTCCTTGTCACTGCTTGAGGTCATGATAACGAATGCGTTACCGTCGCCGGTCCAGTCGGAAAGAGCCTGCACCTGAACGCCCTGGAGGCCGTTCTGGGTAAGACTTTGAGCGAGGCTTTCACTGGAGTCGAAGGCGGTGGTGATAACGTTCGTTTCCAGACCGCCGGTGAAGTCGATGGACAGGTTCAGGCCACCCCCCGCGAAGTAACCGATCACACCGATTAGAATGGCCACAGCGGAGCCGATGTAGAACTTTTTCCTGTGTTTCGTAATCTCGTAGTGGGCATCACGGATCAGCGCAAGGCTTCCCATTCCGATGCTCGTCCTCTCGGCGCGTCTGAGCAGCATGGCAAAGAATCCCCTTGAGAACACCAGGGCACAGAACATGGAAGCCAGGATGCCTATGGAAAGAGTGACGGCGAAGCCTCTGATGGGACCCGTACCAAAGCGGTACAGAACCATGGCTGTGATGAGGGTGGTGAGGTTGGCGTCGAGGATTGTGACGAACGCCCTGCTGTAACCTGCATCGACCACGGTTCTGATCCCCTTGCCGGCCCTTCTCTCCTCACGCATCCGCTCGTAGATGAGCACGCTTGCGTCAACCGCCATGCCGATGGTGAGAATGATGCCCGCGATGCCTGGCAATGTAAGGGTGGAGTTCATACCGCTCAACCCAAGCTGGGCCAGGGGACCCGGGAAGCACAAAAAGCCGAAAATGATCAGCATGTCGAACACAAGCGCAAGGATGGCGATGAATCCGCTGAGCCCGTAGTAGATGATCATGAATACCGTGATCACAAGAAGCGCAATCATGCCTGCGAGAAGGCCGTTTGCGATGGACCTGCGACCAAGGCTCGGGCCTATCGTCTGCTCCTCGGCGATTACGAGCCGCGCGGGAAGCGATCCGGCCTTGAGGACGAGCCTGAGGTCACGCGCCTCGTCAACGGTGAAGCCGCCGGACAGACGCGTTCCGCTGCCGGAGATCCTCTCCCTTATCGTGGCCACGGAATAGACGCTTCCATCAAGGATTATGGAAACGCGCTGCTCGACGTTCTCGCCAGTTATGCGCTCCCAGTTCTCGGCTCCCTCGTCGTCGAACTCGAGTATGAGGCCAGGTTCGTTGGTGAGGGACTGGTCGTTGCCCATCTGGATCCGGACGTCGCTCAGGTTTGCTCCCGTAAGGCGGTAGTAGGACCTGTCTATGTCGGCCTGCCTGTCCCAGCCCCGCGTGGCATCGGTCGGAACGAGGAACACACCGACGCACATACCGATCTCCGGAACTTCCTCGGGGCGGGTGTAGGCGAAGGAAAGGTTGTCACGCTCAAGGATGGCTTTGGCTTCGGGAGAGTTCACGATGTCCTGGAACTCGTCGAAGTTCTCTCCCACAACGAGCACCCAGTCACCCGGTGAGATTCGAAGCGGCCTGAACCGGTCGTCGGCGATGGTGATCAGCGAGCCGAGCCTGCCCGAAGCCTCGAGAAGAAGGGGTTCGGTGGTGTCTTCCGTGACCGGCTCGGGAAGGGTCGCTTCCTGGGGAAGCGAAAACCCCGTGCTGTCAGCGACCGATACGCTGTCGGGAGACGCCGTGGTGTCAACGACCGCAACTGTCTCTTCAACGGGCTGCGGAGCAACCCCCTCGAGAGCATCCTCTATGTCCCTGATGGTCTGAATTGATGACGGAGATGTCTGGTTGTTCGTCTGGTTCGGGTATGCGACCATCTTGAATTCAAGAAGTGCCTGCCGCTCAACGATTGCACGGGCCCTCGCCGGATCCCTCACGCCGGGAAGCTGAACCACGATGCGGTCATCCCCCTGACGGGTGATCGAAGGTTCGGAAACACCGAATTCGTCGATTCGGTTTCTGATCACTTCGAGTGCCTGATCAAGGGCTTCTTCAGGGTTGAGGCCGGGAGTCGGCTCCACCGTGTAGGCAAGGTACATGCCCCCCTGCAGATCGAGCCCGAGCTTGATGGTGCCCTGGCTGAGGTCGTAGATGTCACGGTAGTGCTGTACTTCGCTTTCACCGCCATCGGCGAGCATCTGGTCGATCAGTGAGCGGAAGTATGGGTTGGTGGTTTCTGTCTGGACGCTCGCTTCAGCCTTGTCCCTCTCGAGTGACGGGATCGAATACCACCGAATGGTGGGCCAGATCATGATAACCGCCACCGCGAAGAGTGCCACGGAACTCCAGATGCGCCATTTGTCGGCTCGCTTCATACATCATCCCTTTCAGAGGAGAATTGCTTTATGGAACAATGAAAATGAACACACCACAAACGACACTCACCGCCGGGGTGACTGCCGGTCGAATTATAAATCATTGAAAGATACGCAAAGGCAGTGTCTTTGACCACCTGCCTACAATGGTGCCTTCAACTCCATCCGAATTGGGCTCCCGTCGGGCAGGGTGGCGATGAAAGTCAGCCCTCCTTCGGCTCTCTGTCTTGTTTCGATAAGTGTGATGCTGCAGTCGCGGAGAAGCCTTGTCATCCTCAGATTGGCCTGTGTGACTGTGTACGCGGCAATGTCGAGGTCCATTGTGAGTATGGTCGTGTCGCCTGAGAACGACTGTCTTGGAAGGTTGCCGTAAATAAGCGCCGAGCAGCCCTGTGCAAGCCGGTCGACCGGGTCCGAAGGGTTTTCCACCAGGCTCGTCTCCCCTTCGGTTCCGCCGCTTATCATCCCAGCGTTCAGTCCCGGCATGAAAGCAGTCACAGCAATGCCGCCGGCGCAGATCAGCAACAGCATTATGACAAGAACCTCGCCGGGTTTCATTGAGGGCCTTTCCACTTGTTGCACCATTTGCATCTCCTGGCCTATCTTTCCGTCTGCGGAGGAAACTGTCAACCCTGCGGGAGGATGGATGAAAACAGCCTGGTGTGCACCTGTACTTGCCGCGGTATGTGCGGCGACCCCGGGGAACCTTGGTCCCGGAGCCTTGTCCGGGGTGCCTGGCCTCGGGTTGTCAGATGTTCTCCAGACAGGGCATCTCCGCTTCAGGACCGGGTTTGAATATACCGATATGCAGGACGACGGAAGCAGCAGGGCTGTTCCGGCAGCCGTCTGTTTCGGGATATCGGAGGGATTCGAAATCGGAGCCTCCCTTCCGCTGCGCCTTTCCGATCCCGGCCATGACGGGTTGAGCACCGGTGATCTCACACTGTCTGGAGCCATGCTGTATGAAACCGCCAGGGGCGGAACCGCGATCAAGTTTACCGGGTCGGTGTTTCTCCCATCGGGGGAGGAGCCCCGCGATCAGGGAGCCGGGCTGGGAGCGGGTGCCGTCACCAGCACCACATTCCGGCTGTTCCGTTTTTCTGCGTCGGGAGCGTACAGGGTGATGGGAGGTCAGGACCCGGCACATGCCCGATGGAATGATTCCGTGGCATTTTCCTTTGGAGGCATGAGTTTTCTGGGTGAAAGGGCAGCCGTGTTCGCATCCTTGTCGGGCGATACCGAAGGTGCGTTGCAACTGCAGGCCGGAGCTTCCCTTGAACCGTGGAGGGAACTGGTGATCGATGGTTCGATTGTCACCGACATGGCCTCGCACGGGAATCACGGCATCCTGCTCGGGGCATCCTGGACTGTCGTTGAGATCTGATCCTCAGGTGTACGGGGAAATCGCCCTGAGTTTCATGACTATTCCGGCAAGAGCGTTCAGTGCGAAATCGATTTCCTCCCCGGTCGTGAACCTGCTCAGGCTGAAGCGCACCGCGCTGTTCGCAAGGTTGTGGTCCAGCCCCATCGCCATCAGCACGTGGCTGGGATCCTTGCTTCCCGTGCTGCATGCCGAACCTGAGGATGCATAGATTCCCTGAAGGTCGAGAAGAGTTAGAACAGCCTCGCTCTCGATACCCCGGAAGATGACCGTGGAAGTATTGGGAAGCCTTGGAGATTCCTCCGCCATGATCAAAGCGCCGGGGCAGCCGGCCTTCACGCCTGACTCAAACCGCTGGAGCAGTTCCGCCACCACGCCTTCCTCCTGCAGATGCGCGAGCGCAAGTTCGGCGGCCTTGCCCAAACCAATGATTCCCGCTGCGTTGTAGGTTCCGGCTCGCATCCCCTTTTCCTGATGACCGCCTGTCAGCAGGGGGGAAGCGGGATGCCCCTTCTCAGGTAGAGTGCACCCACTCCCTTGGGACCGTGAAACTTGTGGGCAGAGAGGCTGAGCATGTCGACTCCGAGTTCGGTAACGCTGACAGGGATCTTGCCCACAGCCTGAACTGCGTCGGTATGAAACGGCACACCGGCTGCGTGTGCAGCAGCAGCAGCTTCCTTCACCGGCATCAGTGTTCCGGTCTCGTTGTTTGCGAACATCACGCTTGCCACTGAAGCGCCTTCAACTGATGCTCTGAAGGTTTTCATGTCAAGCTTTCCGGATGTGTCGACCCCAACGATTCTTGCCGGTCCGCCAAGCTGCATGGCTGTTTCAAGGACAGCGGGGTGTTCGACCGCAGTTGTCACCACCGGCCCGCCCCTGAGGGCAACACAGCCGCGAAGAGCCATGTTGTCACTTTCCGTGCCGCCCGACGTGAAAATGATCTCGTCGGGGTTCGCACCGATCAGTGCTGCTACCCGCTCCCTCGCCCACGCTATCCTCTCCATGACCGAGCTGCCGAAAGTGTGAAAACTCGAAGGATTTCCATACTCGTTCCCAAGGAACGGCATCATCTCCGAAAGCACTTCTGCAGCAACCGAAGTGGTGGCGTTGTTGTCGAGATAAACCCGTCTCATTTCGGAGACCGCTTTACCAGAACGCCATGGCCGAGTTTTTTCTCGAGAAGCAGCTGCAGTTTTGCGGCATCATCCTCCCCGCCCCTGACCATCACCCAGCGGGGGTGGACCTTCACAACCTCAAGCCCCTTGAGGCCGGGAAGGAGGTCATCAACGGCCGCCCTGACCTGTTCCCGTTTGTCCCTGAAATCCTTTACCGCCGCCTTCAGTGCCTGCTGGCCCATCACTGAACAGTGATACTTCTCTGGAGGCATCCCGCCCAGGAAATCCGCGATCTGGCTGTTCTTGACCTTCAGGGCCTCATCGATCGGAAGCCCCTTGACCATCTCAGTAAGCGCCGATGCGCTGGCGATCGCTCCGGCACAGCCGAAGGTTCGGAAGCGGATCTCGCTTATGCGATCGTCCTGGTCTATCTCTATGTCCAGGTTCATCGCATCGCCGCACTGCGGGGAACCAACCTCGGAGTGGCCGTCGGGGTTGTCAATCGTGCCAACGTTCCTCGGGTTCATGAAATGGTCCATCAGAATCTCTGTGTACTTCCACACGGATCATTCCTCCAGCTTCTCGAGCCGACCGTAAAGCAGATCGGCTATGGTGTTCCTTTTCAGGTAATCCACGGTGAGCGCCCTGAGATTGGCCCAGAGCTGCCTGGTCCTGCATGTGCCGGTCATGTCGCAGTCCTTGTTTTCACACTGCTCTTCCTCGAAACCTGGCAGCACGCAGTTCGTGGGAAGAAAGTCATTTTCAAGAAGGCTTACCACGGACAGGATTGAAATGGAATCAGAAGGCATGCCAAGGGAGTACCCTCCGCCAGGCCCCCTGAGTCCCTTGACTATGCCGCTGTCCCGGAGCTTGATGAAGATCTGCTCAAGATACCTGATGGGTATGTTCTCCTCTTCAGCGATCTTCGCGAGGGATACGGGGGTCTCACCCTCAAGGGATGCGAGGCGAACCAGCGCCCTGAGGCCGTATCTGCTTCTTGTTGAGATCAGCAATGCGCACCTCTTCCGAAAAACATGATCTCATCACAGCGGGAATCCCGGTCCGTCACTTTGCACCAAGCTTCCGGATCGCAAGCAGGACGGCTGCGATAACGGCTCCCACGGCCATGATGACAAGCATCAGCTTGAAGGCCATTGGCAGTGTCTGGTATCGAACGCCGTCTCCGCGAAAAATCAACTCCGCGTCGAGGGCAACCTGAACGGGATGATAGTTTCCCCGGTTGCTGACAAGAAGAACATGGTCACCAAAGCCGGGTACACCGATCTCAAAATCACCCGTGGAAGCGGAAAGAAATCCGAGAGTGTCGGCTTCCCCCCCGAACTCCACCGCCTGAATCCGTCGGATGTAAGAAGGATGTACTCAACGCTTGCCGTATCGGGAGTCACGGTGATGGTGCCCGATATTCTGGCGTCGACCCCCTGGGCTTCCTGAACACGAAAGCTGATGTACCGGTACTGCCCGACTGAAATCCCAAGCGTGTCGTCAAGAAGTGGCACGCTCCCGGCGACAAGCATGGATGAGGCCAGACAGAGAGCTGCAAGTGCTTTGATCATGTGTGATTATACCTCAACTTCCAGACTTCTCACAATCCGCGTGGTCATCTCCCCCGCCTGCGCACCGCTTTTCCAGGTTTCGAGTGTGAGATTTCCTCCCCCGGTGACCGGCCCGGTTCGGGTTCCCCGAGTTTCAATAGCAGGAACACCCCGGTCAGGACCATCAGGGCTGCCAGCAGAAGCGAACCCCAGAGAAACACTGCGGTAACCCTGGAAGGGCTGAACGATCCTGAGAGCCTGCTCAAGGACTGGTCCGCCCTGCCGAGCGATGTTTCAAGCTCCGCGACGTCTTCGTCCATGGCGGTGACATCGGCTGTCAGGGAGTCGAGCGATTCACCCACCGATACGACCCTGTCGGAGAGCACAACGATCTCCTCCTGAAGGTCTTCAGTTGTGTCGTGAAGTGTGTTCAGCTTATCTGAGGTTTCCCTGAGCCGGTTCCCCGGCAGCAGGGATCCCGCAACGCCAGCCATGCTTCTCAGATCGGCGGAAAGGGGCGGCATGATCTCCCTGATCCGCTCAAGCGTCGAACCGGTCTGTCTGAGAAGGTTCACCATTTCGTCAAGGGCGGATCCGGTTTCGTTCAGGGAGTTTGTCACCCCGCCTATAAGGCCGGAGGAGGTTTCCACTCCGGATTTGACCCGTTGCGCAAGTCTCTCCGCGCTTTTAAGGCTTTCATCGGTGTACCGCATTGTCCGGTGAAAGGGTCCGATCACTGCTATTGAAAGAACGGCGATGGTCAAACCCATGGCGATGAAAAGAACGCCCAGCCCGCGCCCCAGGCTCAACGCAAACCTTTTTCTCAGCGGTGGGGACTCTCTGGTGCTCATGAAACAATCTATAGTCACAGAGCATTCGGCGTGCAATTCAAAGGTATCTCCGGCTTCACCTGGGCTGCTCTTTCCTTTTCCACACCCGGAGGCTATTTTTTACACCCCATGGAGCTCAATTGGATCAGGACGATCATTCGGAACGGCGAGGCATGGTTCGACCCGAAATAGATACCGCATACAGCATTGGTGTTTTGATGGTCAACTACCGGCAATGGGAGCTCACCCACGATTGCGTCCGGTCCCTGCTGGCTTCCCGGGGTGCCAGACCGTGATTGCACTTGTCGATAACAACTCACCGGGTCCGGTACCAGCATGGGTGGCCGAAACACCTGAAGTCATTTTTCACAGAAACAATTGGAATGCTGGATTGACCGCTGCTAACAACCAGGCCTACGAAATGCTTCAATCCAGCGGGGCTGAGTATGTGCTGATCCTGAATAACGACACCGAAGTGGAGGCTGATGCTTTAGCCATTCTTGCAGCCTTTCTTGAAACGAACCAGGGTGCCGGGATTGCAGCTCCCGCTATCACGTATGCGTCCCGTCATGACGTTGTTTGGAGCGCCGGTGGGCGGTACTGCCGCTGGCGGATGAAACAGAGGCAGTTCTACAGGTATGTTTCAGACCTTCCGCAAGAACCGGTGAGATGTTTCAGGTCACAGGATGTGCCATGATGATGAGGTGGAGGATTATGCCCTGGCCGGAATGCAGGACCCGGACCTTTTCGTTTACTACGAAGACAATGACCTTTGTTTTCGGATCACGCGGCTGGGCCGGACAATCCATCTCGTGCCAAAAGCCCTCGTTCGTCATCATGTTTCCATCAGCGTCGGAGGCGTCCTGTCCCCGTTTGCGATCTACTTCACGCACAGAAACCGCTATGTGGTGGCGCGGAAATATCTTAAACCCTTGGAGTTCATGGCGTTCTCACTGTACTATCTGGGGGTTTCTGTTGCGAAAAGCGCTGTCTTTCCCCTTCAGCGCAGGGGGTATCTTGTGTACTGGATGTGGCTTGGCCTTTTGCATGGAATAAGGAACCGTCCCGATCTTCGCCCGAAGGGGCTGTTCCGGAATGAGGAGTCTGCGTGAAGGTATCGATAATTGTGCCGAACTACAACGGGCTGTTGATACTCAGACAGTGCCTGGAGTCACTTCTTTCACTTGACCGTGTGCCCGACCAGCTGATCGTTGTGGACAACGGTTCCACGGATGGCTCGCAGAGTGCCGTTTCAAAGGAGTATCCCAGCGTCGAGCTTGTTTCTCTGGGAATGAACACAGGTTTTGTCGGAGCCAACAATGCCGGCCTGAAGGCTGCAAATGGGGACTTTCTGGTTCTGCTGAACAACGACTGTGTTGTGGAAAAGAGCTGGCTTCGAAGTTGATGGAGCGAATGGAAGACCCCTCGATCGCTGCTGTCACAAGCTCCATGCGAAACATCAGCAATATCGACATCATGGATTCCGCAGGCGGCGAGATAGACTGGATGGGCTTCTCGCGTGATATTGGCAAGGGTGAGCCCGCTGAACGCTATGCCGACTCACTTGACCTGCCCTTCCCGTGCGGTGGTGCGGTAATGATCAGACGAAGCGCCCTGCCTGACCCGTCAAGGCTGTTTTGGAAGGACCTCTTCATTTATCAGGAGGACCTTGATCTCGGTTTTGAACTTCTGAGGACCGGATGGCGAGTGGTCTACGAACCTTGAGCAGTTGTCAGGCACATGCACTCAGCCACAATGGGCAGGGGCAGCTACAAGAAGGAATACCTTTGCATGAGGAACCGCTTTCTGGTGCTACGAAAACACTTCGACAAGGATGTCTTTCAGCGGCTTGAACCCCTTTTGAAAAAATGGCAGCTGCTCTGGATGGCATCCACCCTTCGAAAGGACGCTCAATACTTGCAAAGGCTATACTGAAAGGAACTTCCGATGGGCTGAAAATGCCGGTGGAACACTTTCATGCTCCTGTACCGCTGTCAGAGGTATTTGCCCGACATGCAAGAAACCGGCAAGCAGTTCCTGCCATAAAGAGGGTGATGTATGAAAGTGCTGAACGCATCATCACGCAGGGAGTCAGGGGCTGAGCCGATCGTATACCATCGAACCCATTTTGCGTCGGAGAGCGGTTCCGGTGGTCGGCTGCAGAAACGCACATAGAATTGTCGTGCAGTCATTGAATTGCCAAGAGGAACAACCTTCATTGTAAATGCCTCGCGCAAGCCCGTAAGGGAGGACCGGAATCTCCCGGTCTGTCCTTTGGAAAGCATATAACCCAGGGAGATGACCTCCCAAGCCGC
>CAWAUQ010000009.1:0-213521 GCA_963785225.1 uncultured delta proteobacterium
ATAATGTGATATCCGGTCGGGACAATACATTATTGTTCATATATATGTCTACCCTTCCCGGGAGATGCCCTTGTTACCGGAATAGGGGTTGCCCACCACCAGATCGGGTATTCCATTGCCGTCGATATCGCCGATGGCAATACTCTGTCCCACAGGGGCACCATATGTTCTGATCTTCGTGTTCAAAAGCATTTCCGCAGTTTCAGGAGAGACATCTATTTCATTCCCCGACTGGTCTACAGCCGCTACCCGATAGTAATAGGCAACAGAGTTCTGTATATCGGTGTCCGTATAGCTCAGCCCGGTAGTATAAAATGAATTCACGAGGTTGTAGTCTGATGTGCTTGTTCTCTTGTAGACGCGATACCCGACGATACCGGCATTGGATGATGGTGTCCAGAGAACCTCAATAGAGTTATTCCCTTGTTTTGATTCAATGGGCAGCATCTCTTGTCGGAATACAATGGTGGCTGTGTTACAGGCACCTGTATATCGTTTCTTGAGGTTATAGTATGTGATTGAGGAGGGTGTCAATGTATATTGGCCAGGATATCCACTTACGGTGATCGTAGCTTTCATCTCGCGCCTGAGGGTATATTTTGCCAGAGCAAGTGGATATAACGCCCTGAAGTGGTTTGAAAGTTCAGCCCTTGTTGTCTCTGGAGACACGGAGGTGATGTTGATACCAGGGTTGCTGTCAATCATGATCTTGATTTCATAATTTTGTGAGTGTAAAACTTTTATTATTGAGTGCCGAAAAGGTGATAGCAGAATGGCCTACCGTAGAAGCAGAAGAGCCTGCCGTAGAAAAACTTGCTATCGGGCTTAAGGTAGCGTTATCAGCCGATCCGGCAATAGCTTGTCCACAAAGAAGAAGAATAGAGGAATAAACCAACAGTGAAACCACAACTTTTTCACGGCCCATGATACCCCCCTCATTTTTCGATTGGAAAGGACCAATAGCTATCCTTTCCCGCTTAGAACATTGTTCCTTTTGAAGAAACTAATATCCGTTCGTGTCAAAATGTCTTTGACTGTCTTCAGCGATGGCTGTCATTGTTGTTAATCTTGTGAACGACGGGAACTAATCCCCTGATTTGAGGTTATGTAATTTAATATTTTTTTTGTTTAATATGTCAAGTTCTTTTTTATGTAATTTAAAATCCAACAGACAATTGTAGATCAAAATAAAATGGACTCAGTCAATAAACCTTGGATGGAATAACGAGATAATATCAGAGGAACTAACTCTGTTGCAGGCAGTTTAGCGTTACCCTGCAGCAAGCTGCAGGTATAACCAAGTTTAAGTTGAGGCGCAAGATAGATCCGGATAAAACCCCTGCCCTTCAATGAGAAACATTTGTTGAATACCGGCGAAGCCGCCGAAGCGAACCCTTCTCGCCCGAGAACGGGCTTGGGTTTATGTCCGGTTTTCTTTGTCTATAACCTATTTACCTGCCTTTTATTGATGATCCTTCCACATGCCGTATTTTTCACGGAGCATCCTGTGGAGGATTTTTCCTGCGCCTGATCTCGGCATCTCTTCATCTTTGATAAAGATAATGTTCTTGGGTACCTTAAAACCGGCAATCTTGCCCTTACAGAAGTTGGATATTTCTTCTGCAGTGGCTGTCTGACCTTCGTGGAGGACGATAACGGCCGTTAACTGTTCTCCCCACTTTTCGTGAGGCACACCGATAACTGCTATATCTTTTACTTTCGGATGGCCACCGGCGCAGTTCTCGACTTCCGATGGGAAGATGTTTTCGCCACCGGAGATGATCATGTTGGCCTTTCTGTCGACGAGAATGACATATCCGTCTTCATCTTTATACGCCATATCGCCGGCGCTGAAGTACTCGCCCTTCATTGCTGCCGCTGTCTTCTCAGGATCTTTCCAGTAAGATTCAAAAAGCATGGGGCTTCTTGAATAGAGTTCACCGACCTCATTGGGTTTGTTAACAAGCTTGCCGTCTTCGTCATAAAGCTGAATCAGGTCTGTTCCGATAACTTCACGGCCGCAGGAGCCCAGCTTGACGAGCTGTTCGCTCGGTTTCAGGACTGTTACGATGCCTGCTTCAGTTGATCCATAGGCTTCGTAGAGTTCGGCATTCTTAAACATCTCAAGGACGCCCAGTTTGGTGTCTCTTCTTGCAGGAGCGGAAGAGATGAGGAGTTTCTTGACGCAACTCACGTCGTATTTTTTCTTTATATCGTCGGCAAGTGAAAGCATCATGATATAGTGGGTGGGCACAAGAGAGGTAAAGGTAACTTTGAGATCCTGGAAGGTCTTCAAGAGGTCTTCAGCGCTGAAACTTACCATGTTGTACGCCATGACGGTGCCGCCGACCCAGGTTGCCACAAAGGAGTAGAAGAGTGAGTTGACGTGGCAGCAGGGCATAACAAGGAGGTTACAGTCATCAAAATTAAAGGCATGATCAAAGACCATGATAAAATACTGTGAGAAGAGGTTTGCATGGCTCTTCACAACACCTTTGGGCTTCCCTGTGGTGCCGCCGGTGTACATGATGACCCAGGGATCATCGGAATCTACCTTTGTGGCAGGCTCTTCGGGGCTTGCTTTTGCCAGGGCTGCTTCATAGGAGACAAAACCATCATAGGTCTCTGTGCCGACTGCAAAGGAGATATATTTCTCAACGGTGGGGATGTTCTTCTTCATGCCGTTGACCATGTCTATCCAGGGGAATTCTTTCCCGTCTGCAGGATCTTTTCCGCCCTGTACGATAAAAACTTTACATTCACTATGATTAATATTGTATTCCATTTCTACGGCGGACAATCTGAACATAAGGGGCACACAGATAAAACCGCCCTTTGCTGCTGCAGCATAGAACTCCATCCATTCCACGCAGTTGTATGCAAGGACGGCGAAGCGGTCACCCTTCTTCATGCCCATATCGGCAAGAGCATTGGCCAGTCTGCAGGACCTGTCATCCCACTCCTTGAAGGTGCGAGCTTTGTAGAGATCCTTGATACCGATCTTGTCCGGCCACTTGAAGGCGTTAACCCTCAAAACGTCTTTTGCTGTCATCCAATGACCATTCTTCATAATTGATCCTCCTCGATGTATTTTATGTTATTACAATACTAACGTCTTATTTCTACCTTTCTCTACTCCACCAACTCCAGGAAGTGATAGACCTTCTGCGTCATCTTGTTCTGCAGCACGTTATCAATGAGGTTTATCATACAACCGGGGCAGGCGGTGACGACAATATCAGCGCCTGTTGCGGTGATGCCGTCCATCTTTTTCTTTGCGATCTTCTTTGTCAGGTCATAGTGATAGACGCTGAAGGAACCGCCCATGCCGCAGCACATATCGGCATTGGCCATTTCGACATATTTGAGGCCTTTTAAGGACTTGAGGATTGCCCTGGGCTGGTCCTTGATGTTCTGATATCTGACTAAGTGACAGGGGTCATGCCAGGTAGCTGTTTTGCCTTCAAACTCTTTTCTGAGTTTAAAGTCTTCCAGGGGAACCTTCATGACATCGATGACGAACTCCGTAGAGTCTTTGATCTTCTTCTCGAACTCTTCGTAGCGTTTCTGCTGATCTTCGGTATCGGGAAGATACTTCTGGTAATCTTTGAGGGTGGAACTGCAGGTCCCGCAGGCGGTGACGATATAATCGACATTGAGGTCCTTGAAGGCCTTGATGTTCTTATCTGCAAGTATTCTCCCTGTTTCGAGATCACCGCTGAAGTAGATCGCCGCGCCGCAGCAATTCTGATCTTCGGGGACAACGACCTCAACGCCTCGTTTGGTGAGAAAGTCGATAAGCTTGAAGCCCAGATCAGGATAGACAAAATCAGTGGCGCACCCCATGAAGAACCCTACCCTCATCTTCGGCTTCTGACCGTTCTGAGGTTTGTAAAGGGGTTTCATCTGATCATGGAAAAAGACAGGGGCCAGAGCAGGTATGTTCCTTCCTGCGCCTAAGGCTTTAATGAAGTCAGGCAGATGCCTGATATTCCCCTCTGTCTTCGGGAGCATCCACTGGAATGCCTTGGCAAGCTTTACATAGCGGCCAAAGGCCTTTTTGTTGGCCATGACCTTGCGGAAGGCAAAGTCCTTGATGAAGCCTAAGCCCTTGTCTTTGACCATCTGGGCACGGGCGCCGACGACGACCCTGTCGATCTGGGTCTTGGCAGGACAGTTGGCAGCGCAGCGTTTGCAGAGGAGACACTTGCCGATAATCTCCCCCATCTCCGGGGTAAACTCCTGGTTCCCCTGGAGCACCTGTTTGACGAGGTAGTTTTTGCCACGGGCAACGGCTGTTTCTGTCTTTTCTTCCTGATACACAGGACAGAAGAAACTGCAGAAGCCGCACTTCATACACTGGTCAGCGAATTTTTCTATTTTTTTAAGCTCTTTCAGATCGCTCACGGATAAGCCCCCTTAGTCCCAGATCTTGCCCGGGTTCATGATATTGTTCGGATCAAAGAGTGCCTTGATGCCCTTCATCATATTGACGACAACAGGGTTGGTCACCTTGTTGAAGAACTTCTGCTTTTCCAGACCGATACCGTGTTCTCCGGAGAGGACGCCGCCTAACTCCACAGCATACTCGATGACCCCGTCTATTGCCTTCACTGCCCTGTCATAGTGTTCTTTGTTCTTGATATCCGTCAGGACTGCGGGGTGGAGATTACCGTCACCGGCATGGCCCAGGACCACGATCTCAACATCGTATTTTTTGGCCAGTTCTTTACATTTATTGATCAGTTTGGGGATGTTGCCCCTGGGGACGGTGACATCTTCGGCCATAACCGTTGCGGCTTTGCCGAATACGGCTGCAAAACCGGCACGTCTTGCCAGCCAGTATTTGTCAGCCTCAGCCTGGTCCTTGGCGACCCTGACATCGACTGCGCCGTACTTTTTGGTAATCTCGACGATCTGCTGTGTTTCTTTCTCCACTGCATCGGCAGTACCGTCACACTCAAAGAGGAGCACTGCATCGGCATCTTTGGGGAGACCCATGGGCATCATCTCTTCAATTCTGTTAATGACCCAGTTGTCGAGGAGTTCAATCTTGTTGGGAATAACACCGTTTTCGAGGACCCTGAAGACGCTCTCGCCGGCAACGGCAACATCGGAGTATACGGCCATGGTTGTTTTTCTTGCTGCAGGAAGCGGGTCTTAACTTCAGTTCCGCACTGGTGATGATACCGAGGGTGCCTTCGGAGCTGATGAAGATATGGAGCAGATCGTAACCGACAACATTCTTTAAGGTACGGCCTCCGAGACTGACGATATCGCCATTGGCAAGGACTGCTTCAATGCCTAAGATATACTGCTTGGTAACACCGTATTTGACACAGGCAGGACCGCCGGCATTCTCGGCGATGATGCCGCCTAAGGTTGCCCCGAGAAAGCTCTGCGGATCAGGAGGGAAGAAGAGACCTTCCTTGGCGAGTCTCATGGTAAGGTCCTGGAGGACGACGCCGGGTTCTACCGTGGCAGTGAGGTTCTCTTTGTCGATCTTCAGGATCTTGTTCATCTTGGTCATGACAAGAGCAATGCCTCCCATCCAGGGGACAGAGCCGCCGCTTACGTTTGTGCCTCCTCCTCTGGGAGTGACGGGGACCTTTTCTCTGTTGGCGATCTTCATGATCTGAGATATTTCGTTGGTGGTGACGGGGAAGACAACAACATCGGGTTCGTGGATCCAGCTCGTTGTCCCGTCGTAGGAATATGCTTTTAAGGCTTCCGGTGTGACAAGGACGTTTTCTTTACCGACAATACTTTCCAGTTCCTTTATTATTGATTCTTTTAACATCCAAGACCTCCGTATCTTAAAGTATTTGTATGATCACTCCTCAAAGCGCAATTCTGGTAATTCAACAACGGTATTAATTGTGCTATAAACTTTTTTTGTAAAAACCATTTGATTTAAGCGTCCAATAGATTCTGCATCCAACCGGTCGGGTTGCATCCGACTAGTTGGATGGTATAATTTATTGGTATCTGTTGTCAAGATATTTTTGTGAAATATTATACATTCATTTAAACTAAGCTGGGAAGGCTTTTCTGGGTATTATCTGATGCATAAGGCGACGCCATTTTTTGTATACATTAAACATGAAATGAAATTGAATAAAATAGCAATTAATAAAAAAAAGAAGCTAGATAGATTCTAGCTTCTTGATTTTTTTTGGTTGCGGGGACCGGATTTGAACCAGTGACCTTCGGGTTATGAGCCCGACGAGCTACCTGACTGCTCCACCCCGCTATTGATTGGGATATATTAAGGGAAAATATGCGCAAAGTCAACACTAATATTGTTTTATAAACAAGTTAGAGGAAATTAACCCGAAACCCCTTTCAACAATAAAGCGACAAAAACTACTCATTGATATTAAATACCTTCAGAAGGATTACGCCCACATATTATGGAAGGAACAGTTGAATAGTCCCGTGAATAATCCACTGAAAAAAAGCAATAGGCCAGTCCAATACTCTCAGATAGAGCAAGCCGATAATAATGAACATGCCATAGGGTTCAAGACTTTCAAGCGTGTATCGGAACCTGCCCGTTGTAAAACCCATTAATATCTTGGAGCCATCAAGGGGCGGAATGGGAATCAGATTAAAAGCAGCGAGCATGATATTGATTCTTTCCATATAGGAAAGCATTATATCAAGACTTTCAAGGGGGAGCGGAGAAAACAACCGGATCATCAAAGAAGACAAAAAGGCAAGTATAATATTTGCTGCAATACCAGCTGATGAAACAAATATAAGCCCTTTTCTGAGATCGTGAAAATTGTTAATATTGATCGGCACCGGCTTTGCCCATCCAAATCCGAATATGAAAAGCATAAGCGTACCGATGGGATCAATATGTTTTATCGGATTGAGGCTGAGTCTGCCGAGCCATTTTGCCGTGGAATCTCCCATCTTGTACGCCACCCATCCATGCGCAAGCTCATGTATAATAATCGAGTAAAGCAGGGGAATTACGAGCAACAAAAAAGTAAGCGGATCCCTAAAAAGTAATTGTATAAGTCCCATATCGTAATTGCTTTAAATATCACATATGTTTTTCTTAATTGCAATCTAAATGAACCGATAATAATATAGAGTTGCTGATTATATAATGCATTTGACAAAAAAAGAGGACCGTGTTAATTATGGAGGATTATATCTTTAATATAATCAAATGGTGGTAGTGGGTGAGCATTATCTATACCGATAAAGAAAAAAAACCGTTAACTCCTCCAGAAGATGATCAGCATGATTTACAGGACTTTAGGGTCGCTGAGGCTTTCGGTGTTAATATAGCATTTCGTTTTCGTAACTTCATCATCCGTTATCTGGAGCTTGTTTTTGTTCTTTTAATTGCTCTTCTCGTCTGTGCTGTGTTTTTTATTTTCCCTTATAAATATGCATTTTTGAACTTATTTTATCTACCCGTTCTCCTCGCAGCATACATTCTCGGAAAAAAAAAGGCTTTCTATGCAAGTCTCAATATTATCTTGGTTGTCGTTGTTTCAGCCTTTATAAGACCCGAATGGTTTATGGTAAGCGGCAATATGTACAGCATGCTGATCATGATTGTTATCTGGGGCGGTTTCCTTGTGCTTACCAGCGCTGGCATCGGTTCACTCCAGGAGAGACTCTCTAAGGGATTTGAAGAAACTCGCCGACTTTATGAGGAATTGAAGCGAAGCCGTGTTACTGAAGAAATGAAAGAAAAGGTAGAAAAGACACTCTATACAACTATGGACCCGGTTGTAGCAAAACTTGCCACAGAAGGAAAACTGCGTATTGAAAAACGTGAAATCAGCATTATGTTTTGCGATCTCACCGGATTTACAACTTATTCCGACCAAAACCCGCCCGATTTAGTCCTTGATGAGCTAAACAGGTTTATCGGCCATATAGAACCCGTTATCGAATTATTCCGTGGACATATCGATAAATATATGGGTGATGGTATCATGGTAGAATTCGGCGCACCTATTGATTACGCACAACACGCCCTTATGGCTGTGCTTGCAGGATTGAAAATGCAGGAAAAGATGCAGGAAATAGGCCTTCCATGGAAAATGCGTATCGGTATTGCAACAGGATATACCATTGTAGGCATGATGGGTGTTCACCGGCAGGCTTACAGCGCCATAGGCGACCGTGTCAATGTCGCAAAACGTCTGGAAGAAATATGCCAACCGGAAAAAGTGTATGTTGACGAATTCACTTATAAGCTTGCAGAACCATTTGTGAACATTGAAAAGCTTCGCAACATGGGCTATAGTCGTCAGTCCGATAAGACATTACTGGAAGAATTAAGATCTCTTGAAATAAGACTAACCGAGGAGGGTGAAAGCGCCAGCCTCTTATATCAGATGGGTAAACTGCATTTTGGTTTACATGATGCAACAGCAGCGATTTCCAGCTTTGAACATGCATTATCACTTGATCCTGATTCTACTGATATCAGGCTCGCATATGCCGATGCAAACCTCAAAAGGGATGAATTTGAGAAGTTTCAACTTAAGGGAAAGCTTCATAAGATAGCAGTCTATGAAGTACAAAACATAAAAAGCAGATGGCATGATCCTGCAATCATTCCTGCCGCTGTTTCTTCAAAATATAAAGAAATTGAGGCTGGGATCAAAGCGCCGTTTGATTTAATATTATCCGTTGAATCGCTTGATGGATCTATCGGCCGGGGAAAACTCGTAGGGATGCTCTCCTATGTTATAGCCGACCATCTCCAATTAAATGAAGATCTCAAGATTACAATACTTCAGGCAGGACTTCTTCAGGATATCGGGAAAGAAGCAATCCCCCACCACATATTAAACCGGCCGGCAACCCTCACGGAACAGGAAATAAAATTTGTTGAAAAGTATGTTACGGAAAGTGTTGCCTCCTTGAAACGTCTTGGCTATGTTGATGACCAACTCCTTGCAATCGTTAAACACCATCATGAAATGTGGAACGGTAATGGGTACCCTGATGCATTAAAAGGTGAGAAGATCCCTATCGGCGCCCGTATTACAGCAGTAGCAGAGGCATACAGTGCCATGACTTCCTGGCGCCCCTATCGTGGGCCATGGGATGTGCGTCTTACCCTCAATGAAATTAGGAAAACAACCGAAAGAGGATGTTATGATCCACAAGTTGCCGATGTGCTGATTAAATTACTCACTTTTGACTAGTATTACCTTTTATCCATAGCATTCGATAACCTTCCCTGCCAATTATCACCGTTGCCTTTATTCTACAGTTACACTTTTTGCAAGATTACGGGGTTGGTCCACATCGGTCCCAAGAAAATTAGCAATATAATAAGCAAAAAGTTGCAAAGGCGCCATGGAAAGTATGGGCTGTAGCTCATATATCGTATCAGGCACAACAAAGAGTGTGTCTACCCTCTGTGACATTTCATGGTTCTTGTCGTCCGTAAAAAGGATAATCACCCCTCTTCTCGCTATAACTTCTTCCATGTTGCTACACGTTTTTTTATAGGTCTGATCATTGGGAGAGACGAAAACAATGGGCATATTTTCGTCTATCAACGCAATGGGGCCGTGTTTCATTTCACCGGCAGCGTAAGCTTCGGCATGAATGTAAGAAATCTCTTTCAATTTGAGGGCGCCTTCCAGCACTGTCGGGAACTGTATTCCTCTCCCCAGATAGAGAAAATCCTTGCAAGACATATATTTTCGCGCTGCTTCTTCGAGTGAGGGGGCCATTTCGAGAATGGTCTGTAATTTATGGGGAATCCTTTTTATTTCGAGAATGTGTTTCCTTATATCCTGATTGTTCAGGATGCCTAATTTTTTACCCATAAAGAGCATCAGCATAAAGATTACCGCAACCTGAGTTGTGAATGCTTTCGTGGATGCCACGCCAATTTCAGGCCCGGCATGAGTAAAGATAACGCCATCAGCATCCCGGGCAAGGGTGCTGCCAAGAACATTACATATGGCAAGGGTGTGTGCTCCCTTCCTTTTTCCCTCTTTCATAGCCGCAATCGTATCGGCCGTTTCACCTGATTGGGAAACTACTATGAGGAGTTCATTCTCGGAAATAATGGGGTCCCTATACCTGAACTCCGATGCAATATCAGTCTCAACAGGTATGCGAAGGTTGGCTTCGAAAACATGTTTCCCTATCATGCAGGCATGATAGGATGTCCCGCAGGCAACCATCCATATCTTTTTTATTTTTCGCACATCCGGTAATTCGATCTCATCAAAGCTTATTTCTCCCTTTTCTTCATTTATCCTTCCGAGCAGAGTATCCGAAATTGCCCTCGGTTGTTCAAAAATCTCCTTCAGCATAAAGTGTTTATAACCGCCCTTCTCTGCCATGGCATCAGTCCATTGCACCCGTTGGATTGCCCTTTCTACTGTTTCACCGTCAATATTGATTAATTTCAACGTATTATTTTGCAATATGACGATATCGTTATCTTCCAGAAAGATGAATCTATTTGTTCTGTTGATAATTGCAGGTGCATCGCTTGCAATAAAGTATTCACCATCACCAATACCTACAATGAGGGGACTCTCTTTTCTTGCTGCAATGAGGATCCTTTCATCTTCTTTTAAAATACCGAGTGCGTAAGATCCCTTCAATTCTTTCAGAGTCATCCTCACGGCATCCAGAAAGTTCACCCCATCATTCATATGGTCTAAAATAAGGTGAGGTATAACTTCCGTATCTGTATCGGATAAAAATTCCTGTCCTTTGTTCTTGAGCTGTTCTTTCAATTCCATATAATTCTCAATAATGCCATTATGCACGACCACTATATTACCGGCCTTGTGGGGATGGGCGTTTCTTTCCGAAGGGATACCGTGCGTGGCCCACCGTGTATGTGCAAGACCGATAGTTCCCTGAAAGGTGCCGTCACAAACAATCTTTCTCAGTTCTTCAACCTTCCCTTTCCTGCGTTCTACTTTAATGCCGCCCTTGTCCCAAATGGCAATACCCGCAGAATCATATCCCCGGTATTCAAGTCTTTGCAAGGCTTGAATAAGTATATCACAGGCTTCCTGGTTACCCTCGTATCCCACTATTCCGCACATTTCTTCTTCCTCCCATAGCCTTCGATATGCTTTTCTTGAACAACTCTTAAGTTTTCTATTTGAGCACCTTTTCAATAACCATTTCAGGCTTCAGATGTGAAAAAGGACCTACTGCTACTTCGTCCATCAATTCTATACCATCCATGACGACAAAACCTTCTATCTTGACATGTTTATGGATAACAGAATCCCGGATAATGACATTGGGTCCTATGGTAACCTGCTCCCCGATAATAGTTTTTCCTGTAATATAACAATTGGGGAATATCATTGTATCTTTCCCGATTTTAACATTATTTCCGATATACACATTGTTATCAAGGAATGATACGCCGTTTTTCATATGTCTTTCAAGAACCCTTTGTTTCATAATTTTATTGGCTTCGGTCTGTTCTTTTCTTGAATTGATTCCAAGCACTTCAGAAGCCACCCCATGACGATAGGCTTTTACAATGTCCCCCCTCTTTCGTGCTACTTTACAAATATCAGTAAGATAATACTCACCTTTTTTATTTTCAGCGCTGATTTCCTTCAAATAAACGAATGATTCACGTGGGATAATACAAATTCCGGTATTGATCTCTCTTATTTTCCTTTCTTCGGGTGATGCATCAACCTCTTCTTTGATTTCAATAATCTCATCACCAATTGTTATGACTCGTCCGTATCCTCTGGGGTCAGCCACATCGGTTGTCATAAAGGTAATATGTCTTCCTTCCTCGTAAAATGATAGAAAATTCTGCAATGTGGAAAATTCTATAAGTGGCACATCGCCATAAAGAACAAGTATATCACTATCGCCTAAGTGCTGCGCCGCAGTAAGGAGAGCATGCGCTGTACCCATCTGGTCCTGTTGAACTGCACAGATAACGGAACCATCATTCAAATGGGCTTCAACTTTCTCACGCCCGTGTCCCGTTACAACAATAATTTTTGAGGGTTCAAGTCCTTGTGCAGCCTCCACTACATAGTCTATCATAGGTTTTCCCATGACTTCGTGTAGCACCTTCGGCTTTTCAGAAACCATTCTCTCACCCTTCCCGGCGGCAAGTATGACAACATCAAGGGCTTTCATATAGAATCTCCTTTTTACCGAAAAACTTTGCTATCAATATGCTTATTTCGTAGAGTCCCCAGAGGGGAAGTGCAACCAGTACGAGGCTCACGGCATCAACAGATGCAATCATGGCGCTCACGACAAATATTGCCAGCACAGCATATCTGCGTTTTGAAGAAAGTATGCGATAATTTACAATACCTGCTCTTGCAAGATAATAGATTACCAGGGGCATCTCAAAGATAAGTCCGAAAATAGTGAGCATCTTTAACACAAAGGTCATATAACTCTTTAAGTCTGGCATAGGTATAATAAACTCAGCCGCATAACTGACAAAAAATTTAAACAGATAAGGCATCACCACAAGATAAGAGAATGACATCCCGAAAAGGAAACAGATTGTGCCAAAAAAAATAAAGGGATATACATATTTTTTTTCCTTTTCATAGAGACCGGGAGATATAAACTTCCAGAATTGATAGAGAATGATCGGTGATACAAGAAAAAAAGCGCTTACAAGAGAAATTTTGAAGTATGTAATGAAGGCTTCCGTGATTCCTGTAAAAATGAAAGAACTCTTTACCGGCATCACTTTAATAAAGGGTGCCATGAGAATGGCAAACAACTTTTCTTTGAATTGATAAGTTATAACAAAGGCTATCCCGGCGGCAATTATGCAGCGGAGCAACCTGTCGCGTAATTCTTTTAAATGAGATAAGAAAGGTTGTTTTTCACCAACTTCCGTATGTTTCACCATTGACAGCTATAACCGAAAACTATCAGTGGAAAGGTTCCTTATACCGAAAGGCCCTGTTGTTATCCCTCCCACTTCCTGTACCGGCATCACCCTTCCCTTTTATTACCACCACTCCCTTAAACTTCGGAGTCTGTTTTTCTTTGTGTATTATTGTCCGTATCTGATTTTTCGGTTTTTTTTATATCTATTTGCTCTTCTTGCTCCTTGGCAGTGCCCTCATCTTTTATCTCTTCTTCAAGTGTCCCTTTTACATCGTCTGCCATTCGCCGGAATTCCTGCAACGTCTTCCCAAGAGTTCTCGCAAGGTCTGGTAATTTAGACGGTCCAACGACAAGCAATGCTACAATCATAATAACAATAAGTTCGGGAAGACCAATGCCAAACATTATGCATAAGCTATCATAAAACATGGTTTTATAAAAGATAATTGTACTCCCTTCCTGGTACCGGTTTGATTTCATTTGTTGTTGTTTTTCCTTGACATATTTTGTTTTCATCTGTTAGTTTTGTGCCATTGCATGCAAAATGAAGAGATAAAAAACCTTGCCGTGGATGCTCTTCTGTTGGCGACCTTATTTATCGAAACTTTTTCAAGAATAAAGGCAGCAGAAAAGTAACAAGTCAATACAGCAGGCAATAAATAAAACAAATATTGGGTCACCGACAAGCTATCCAATATTACTAAACAGGAACTAAAGATATGAAAATAGCCGGAATCCAGTTTGCCTGTTCAGCAGAGAAAGAAAAGAATACCGAGAAAGCATTGAAGATGTTGAGCGCCGCATTTAGTGAAGGTGCAAAAATCATCTGTTTTCAAGAACTTTTCAACCTCTTCTGGTTCCCGAAAAATAGAGACGAGAAGGTCTATGAAATGGCCGAAAGTGTCGAAGGGAAGACGGTGGCACTCTTTAAAAACAAAATTAAAGGGACCGACGCAGTTGTCATATTACCCATATTCGAAAAAGCAGAGGAAGGCTACTATAATACCTCCGTGGTTCTTCAGGGCGATAAAATCATCGGGTTGTACAGAAAAATCCATGTGACGGATATCCCTCTCTGGGAAGAAAAATTCTATTTCTCGCCAGGCAACACAGGCTTCCCTGTCTTTGAAACAATTCACGGTAAAATAGGTATTCAGGCATCATGGGACAATTTTTATGAAGGGACCAGGGTATTGCGTATGAATGGCGCCGATGTGATTTTTGCGCCTACTTCATGTGCTTTTAAATCCCAGCATATATGGCAAACAGTCATTTCGGGTAACGCTATCTCTAACGGTGTATTTATTATGAGGGTAAACAGAGTAGGGAGCGAAGAGGCCCAGGATTTTTATGGAATGAGCTTCTGTGTAAATGCCGAAGGCGAACTGGTAGGCGGTCCCACCGGAAGAGCTGACAGTGTGCTCCTGGCCGATGTTGATTTTGATAAACTGAAACAGATCAGAAGAGAATGGCCTATTATGCAAGAAAGGCAGCCGCAGCTTTATAAAGATCTTTCTTTTCACTGTTCTGATTATACGGATGACGTTGCAACTAAAGATGGAGTGATCACTGATGATAAGAATAAAAATAGCGGAAATAATAAATGATGCCTGCGAAATCTGCAAAAGTCAGGGTATCCTGCCGGAAAATATCAATGTAAACCCCTTTATCGAGATCCCACGGGAAGAAGGCTTCGGCGATTATTCGACCAATATCGCCTTTCTTTTGGCTCCAATAATCAAAAAAAGCCCCATAGAAATTGCACGTATTTTCATCGAGAGAATCATTCCTGGCGATATATGCGAAAAGGTGGATGTTGCAGGCAAGGGGTTTATTAATTTTTATCTGAAAGATGACGTCTGGCGCAATCTTCTGAAGGATGTTCACGTAAAAGGGATTGCCTCGCTCTATCCTGATGTAGGCGCAGGGAAAAGAGTACTCATCGAATTTGTCAGTGCAAATCCCACCGGTCCCCTCCATATAGGTCACGGCCGGGGAGCAGCCGTCGGTGATGTTCTCGCGAATATACTGAAAAGTGCCGGTTATATTGTTTCAAAAGAATATTACATAAACGACGCCGGGCGTCAGATAAAAACCCTCGGTGAATCGACCTATTTACGGTGGAAGGAATTGCAGGGGGAAGAGGTGATCTACCCCAAAGATTACTACCAGGGTGAGTACGTCAGGGATCTTGCCCGCGAATTGATCGAGAGCAAAGTAGAAATACCTGTTGATAGGGACGCTGCCGTTTCGTTTATGGCTCGTTTTTCCAGCGGTAAGATTTTGAAAGGCATCCAGCAGGACCTTGAAGATTTTGGCGTGGTTTTCGACAACTATTTCATGGAGTCAACGCTCTTCGACAAGGGTGTCGTTGATTCTACCCTCGATTTTCTCAAAGAGAAGGATTACGCATACGAAAAAGACGGAGCCCTGTGGTTTACAACAAGCAAATTCGAAAAAGATGAAGATAGGGTACTCATAAAGTCAGGTGGTGAAAAAACCTATTTTACCTCCGATATCGCCTATCACATGGACAAGTTTAACCGTTCTTTCGATATGCTTGTTGATATCTGGGGATCAGATCATCATGGTTATATCCCCCGTCTCAAAGCCTCCATCCAGGCCCTGGGTCATGACAAAGAGAGCTTTAAAGCACTCCTGATACAATTTGTAACACTTTTGAAGGACGGTAAACCGGCGGGTATGTCAACAAGATCCGGTCAATTTACTACCCTTCAGGAAGTGGTAAACGAGGTTGGAAGGGATGCGGCAAGATTTTTTTTCCTGATACGGAAAAGTGATGCCCACCTTGAGTTTGATCTCGATCTCGCAAAAAAGAGTTCCAATGAAAACCCTGTTTTTTATGTCCAGTATGCCCATGCGAGGATTGCAAGTATTTTCCGAAATGCCAAGAGTGAAGGGATCAGAACGGATGCATTCCATGGGGTTGATGTTACCCTCTTGACCCTTAATGAAGAAATCAATCTCATAAAGGGGATACTTCATTTTTATCATGTTATCGAAGGGTGCGCAAAAAGCCTTGAGCCGCATAGGATAACCTTCTATCTGATTGATCTTGTAGGTCGGTTCCACAGTTATTATAATAAAACACGGGTCCTTGGAAATGCCAAAGAGCTGACGCTGGCAAGACTCTGGCTTCTTTCTATGCTAAAAGAGGTAATTCGAAACAGCCTGGACATTCTGGGGGTCTCGGCGCCCGAAAAAATGTAATAAGATCGTGCGTTAAGGATAACAACAAGGAGTATACATGGAACGAAAAAAAAGTAAAACAAGGGAAACAATAGAGTCGCTCATTATAGCTGCTCTCATTGCCCTCTTTGTAAGGAGTTTTTTCATACAGGCATATAAGATCCCTTCCGGCTCCATGGAGCCCACACTGCTTATCGGGGACCATCTCCTGGTCAACCGGTTGAGCTATGTTGCAAAAATCCCCGTATTAGACTCGGTTATTTTCACTCTTGGCAAGCCGAAACGGGGAGATATTGTGGTCTTTCGCTATCCCGTAGATCCCGATAAGGATTTCATCAAAAGGGTTATTGCAACAGAAGGAGAAACTGTAGAAATTAAAGATAAAACCATTTACATTAACGGGAAAAGGACCCCCGATTCCTGGGGACACTATAAAGACTCATCGATTGTGCCTGGCGTCTTTAGCCCAAAAGATAATATGAAACCCGTTACCGTTCCCAAAGATGCCTGTTTCGTTATGGGCGATAATCGTGACAACAGCGCTGACAGCAGGTTCTGGGGCTTTGTAAAAAAGGAACATCTCGTTGGTAAGGCGCTTATACTCTATTTCTCCTGGAACAGTGAACCTGAAAGTTTCCTCAACTACGTTCGATGGTCAAGGATAGGATGGCTTATTAAATGAGAGAGTCGAAGTTGAAAAGGGACCCGTATCGTTAAAGGAGATACAGGACAAGTCCTGGGAGTAGATTTAAGAGATAACCTGTGGTATCATTGCATCAATGAAAAAACTTTTAATCCTCCTTATTCTGTCTCTTTTACCACTTTCAGTTTTTGGAAGTGATTATTCAGCGTCTCTGTTGTCCTATCTGAAGGGTTATCGGAGCGAGGTTCCCGATAACGCTTTTGACCAGTATGGCGCTGCCCTGAAACAAAACCCTAATTCCTCAGAAATAAGAACTGACATGGCGCTTCTCCATATCAAGAAAGGAGAGCTTGACAAGGCAGAAGAACTCCTCCAAAAAGCCGTAGAAATTCGTCCTTCAAATCGCAATGCCTTGATATTGCTTGCAGGTATATATGCTTCAAAAGGCGTCACATATAAAGCGAAAGCATTCTATGAAAAGTGTATTCAACTCAACAATGAGGATACGGAAGCATACATGTATCTTGGATCCATTTATGCAGCCGAAAAAAAATACGCTGATGCCGTTACAATATATGAAAAAATCCTCGCCTATGATGATGACAATATCATTGCCCTCTACTATGCGGGCAGGTTAACTGCTGAATTGAAAGAATATGAGAAAGCAAAACAATATTTTACAAGAGTATTGGACCTGAAGCCCTTCTTTGAACCTGCGCTTCTCGACATGGGCACAATCTACGAGATTGAAGGAAAATATGAAAAGGCCCTCAATTTCTATCAGGTCCTTATCGAGTCAAATCCTGCCAACAAAAAGGCACGTTCAAGAATAGCAAGTGTTTTCGTGAAGCAGAAAGAATATGACAAAGCAATCCATGCCTTTGAAGAGCTTTCAGATGTTGACCGGGAAGACCTGTCTGTCAGGGTGCGGATAGGTCTTCTCCATCTTGAACAGGACCGTTTTGATGATGCATTAAAAGAGTTCTCATTTGTGCTTGCATCAAAGCCTGATAACAATACAGTCCGTCTTTATCTTGCCATGACATGGAAAGAAAAGGGAAATCTTCAAAAAGCCCTTGATGAATTTCTCAAGGTTGATCCTAAGTCTGAAGAATTCTTAAGCGCACTGAAACAGATCGCGTTTATTCATATCAAACTGGATACCATTAATGAAGGCATCGGTATAGTCCAAAAATACCTTCCAAGTTCAAAACAAAAACAAGATCTCTATATCATCCTTTCCATGCTTTACGAAGAGAAAGCCGATTATCTTAAAGGGATAGAAGCGCTTGAAGAAGCCCGTAAAATAGAACCGAATAATATCGAGGTACTTTTTCAGATAGGTATGCTGTATGAGAAAAAGGGCGAATCGGACAGGGCGCTCGAAATCATGGAAGACGTTTTGAAAATGGAACCTGAATACCCCAATGCCCTTAATTTTATCGGATACTCATGGGCTGAAAAAGGCATAAAATTGGAAGAAGCAGAAGCAATGATTAAAAAGGCTTTATCAAAAAAACCGGGGGATGCCTATATCATCGACAGCCTTGGTTGGGTATACTACAAAAAAGGCAATTATCGGAATGCGCTTGCAGAAATATTGAAGGCCTATGAGTCACTACCGGATGACCCGACAATTGCAGAACATCTCGGCGATATCCATGTGGCATTAAAAGAATATGACAAGGCCTTTCCCTTCTATGAAAAATCAATTCAATTAGAAAAAGATAAAAAGAAAAAAGAAAACATCCAGAAAAAGATAGAAATACTGAAAGAGCGAAAGAAGTGAATAAGACCTTACCGGCTCTAATCTGCCTTGTTCTTATTGCATTCCTTCTGACCAACTGCACCATAAAGCATTCCAAGATAAATATCATTCAATGGCCTCAGGAGATCGGGTATATGGAAGCAATGGGCGAACTGGACATATCCTGGAAGGATTTGAAATACTCAGGTGAAATGTCTCTAAAGATTGACTACCCGGAGACACTCTCTATAGAAGTGTATGGACCTTTTGGCAACACTGTTGTCTCTATCGAAAAAGATAAGGGCAGTTTTGTTATGAGGGCTGGAAATGACGAAGTGAATGACGAAAAACGGTTTCGTGACATTTTCAAAATAAGAGTAGAAGATTTTATGAATGATATCACTATAAGAGGGGAAAGAAAGAAAGAGAGTGACGACGCTTTTTCAATCCAAAGAGATGGTTATAAAACCATCTACCGTTTCAATGACTCGGAAAATAAGATGTGCCGGGTAAGTCCGGAAGGAACAATCTGCATTACGTTTCTTGAAGTCAACTTTGACAAAGGGCAGCCGGTTGGAAAAAATAGCAATAAAAAGATGCAGTAATTACCACGTAAAAACAATAAAAGATCTCCTGAGTGCCGGCCTTCAGGAAATAGATTGTCCAATAAGCAGAGCTAACATCCTCATTAAACCGAACCTTTTATCAAGTAAAACCCCTGAAAAGGCAGTAACCACTCACCCTGCAGTGATACAAGCCCTCGTGGAATTGCTGAAAGATCATTCATGTTCTATCTCTGTTGGTGATAGTCCAGGTTTTGAATCTACTAAGAAAGTATTATTATCTTCAGGTATTATGGATGTTATAGAACAATTATGGATTAAATATATCTCACTTTAATAATGATATTATTAAAGTATCTAGTGGATTATCTCCTTACAGAGAGTTTCTTTTCGGTGATGATCCTGATAATTACGATATCGTCATTAATGTTCCAAAGTTAAAAACGCATGCCATGATGGGGATGACCCTTGGCGTCAAGAACACCTTCGGTTTTATCAATGCCTTTGAAAAAGCAAAATGGCATTTTCGGGCTGGTCAGGACAGACTCCTTTTTGCTTCAATGTTGATTGATATCCATAACATCGTTAAACCTTCGCTTACCGTACTTGACGGCATCATAGGTATGGACGGTGATGGTCCTTCAAGCGGAAGACCCCGAAATCTGGGTATATTGGGGATAAGCAAAAATGCCTTTATTCTCGATGAATATGTTGAAAAACTTGATCCACCTTCCCCACCCTACGCCCATAACCCACCTTGCCGGAAAAAATGGATTAATACCCCGATTATGAAGTCATTCATGGCGATATCCCCGAAATAGACGATTTCCTGATGCCTAAAACCATGGATACTGACTGGAACATACCTGTTTTTGCGAAGAGATTCCTTAAAAATGCTTTTATAAAAAAACCTAAAATTACCAAAAAAGCTTGCAAGGGTTGTGGGGTCTGCGTCACGGTATGCCCTTCCCTTGCCCTTTCTCTTAAGGACGGAAAACCTCTTTTTGATTATCAGCGTTGTATTCGATGTTACTGCTGTCAGGAAATGTGCCCTGAGAATGCGATTAATGTATAAGCACCAGCAATGGGAGGACTATCTCTTTAAGAAATATCAATGTACTCTTTCCCGTTAAAAAGGAAACATTTGTCCATTCTGATACCTTCTATATGGCTTTTAACGCCCTCAAGATCATTTTCAAGTTTAATGCACATACCACAATCGGTGCTCAAGTTTCTGGGGACCGGCACAAGCTCATAGTTAGCCGCTTCTTTTTTTAAAATTTTATCGGCTTTCAATACATCATGGATGGTATGGAAAAGTAAATAGTATATTTTATGATTCTGCAATATCTCTTACAACCTCCAGGAAACGTTCAATATCATCATCTGTCGTAAAATATCCCAGGGCAGCCCTCACTGTCCCATGCGGATATGTGCCAATCGTTTTATGGGCCAGCGGAGAGCAATGGAGCCCTATTCTCGTATATATCTGTGCTTTATTTAAGGCATATCCCACTTCCGAAGGCAACTTGTTTCTCAGATTAAACGATACAGTCGGCAAAAGGTCAACTGAGAGAGTATCCTTTGGGCCAAACAATTTAACGCCTTCAATAGCGGTTAATCCTTCGGTAATTCTTTTGCGGAGCATGCGTTTTCTCGCAATAATTTTTTCAAACCCTGTATCTTCTATAAAAATAAGCCCCCCCAACAGAGACGCTATTGCAGGCGTATTCGGTGTGCCGCTTTCATATTTGTCAGGAAGTACAGTGGGCTGCTCAATTGATTCTGATTTGCTGCCTGTACCTCCAAAACGTATGGGTGTAAGATCAATATGGTTTTTCATATATAGTGCGCCAAGGCCCTGAATGCTATAGAGCGACTTGTGGCAGGAAAAACAGAGGATATCGATATCATCCTTTTCAACATCAACCGGATATGAACCTATGGTTTGACAGGCATCGAGGATAAGGATTCGATCACCAATGACCCTCCTCACTTCGGCTATTGGCTGCACAGTCCCGATTACATTAGAGCCATGATTGATAATTACCGCTTTCGTTTCTTTTTTTAGTAACGATTTTAAGCGGTCAATATCGATAATACCATCTTTCGAACAGGGGACCAATGAAAGCTGAATGCCCTTTTCTTTCTCGAGGAAAGTAAGGGGACGCATAACCGAGTTGTGTTCCATCGAAGTGGTAATGACATGATCCCCTTGACGCAAAAGGCCCAGGATGGCAAGGTTGAGAGAATCGGTGCCATTCTGCGTGAATATGAGCCGCTCTGAATCGTGTCCACCTATAAAACCGGTCAGTTTTTCTCTTGCTTCAAAGATGATCCGTGCCGCTTCCAGGGAAAGGTTGTGACCGCTCCTTCCCGGGTTTCCTCCGATGTTGAGAACAAAATCATTTAGCTTTTCAATAACTTCTTTAGGCTTAGGAAAAGATGTGGCGGCATTATCCAAGTAAATCACGGTAAACTCCATTGTGCGGTGAATAACATTATCAGGGTCTGATCACATTGGTGGCTTCATTAAAGGAAGAGAGTATTTCAAACATATTACTTATGCGCCCAGCTCCCACCTTCGTTTTTAAATCAAAAAAATCAAGGCAGGTCCCACAGGAGATAATTTCAACTCCTGCGGTTTCAAGGGCCTTTAATATATCAATATATTCCGACTCCTGTGATACCAGTTTCACTCCCGAATTGATAAATATAATTCTCCAGGGTTGAATTTCCAACTCTTTAAGCGTTTTAAGGAATGCTCCCATAAGGACCTTGCCCAGTTCTTCATTGCCCTTTCCCATTGTTTCGCCATCAACAAAAACAAGGACCTTTTTCAATTCTACAGAAGCAGTCTTCCTTTTCTCACTTAAAGCACCCCTGACATAGTATAGGCTACCTCTCTGTTCCATGCTTGTTGTAAAGTTATGTGATGTTAAAAAGCGGTTCACATTTTCCATGGAAACAGGGTTATCAAGGATCACTTCAATTTCCTCTACATTCTTGTTTTCCAGACACCTTTTCGTTTCAAGAACAGGTAAGGGGCAACTCATGCCTTTTAAATCTAAATATTCCATAGGTCTATTTTAGAAAAAAATAACGCCAAGAGCAAATGAATTATGCGAATATCTGCCGCTCCATTAATAGAACCGGACGATAATAAGAAAGGGAGCCCATTGGCTCCCTTTCTCTGTTCTCTTTGTGTAACTTATTTATTCAGTTTTGTTTTGAATTTATCGATCAGTTTCGGAACAACCTCTTTAAAATCTCCGACGATACCAAAGCTGGCGTTTTTGAAGATCGGTGCATCGGGATCTTTATTGATGGCAACGATACAGTCTGATGTTCTCATACCTGCGAGATGCTGAATTGCGCCTGAGATGCCGCACGCGATGTAAATCTTCGGCTTTACCGTTTTGCCGGTCTGTCCTACCTGGTGTTCGTAGGGAATCCAGCCTGAATCAACGGCTGCACGAGATGCGCCAAGAGCGCCGCCGAGCATTTTGGCAAAGTCGTTGAGGACTTTAAAACCCTCTTCTCCCACACCACGACCACCGGACACGATAATGTCGGCTTCGATGAGGTTGACTGACACTTCGGATTGAATAAACTCAAGCACCTTGGTGTTCAAATCGGCTTCTGCAAGTGAAAAAGATTCCTTTATGACTTCGCCGCTTTTTGATGCATCTTTTGCCGGCATTGCGAAGGCTTTCGGTCTTACTGTTGCTATCTGGGGGATTGCCTTTTCATTGACAACGGTAACAGAATAATTGCCACCGAAAGCAGCCCGTGTCATTTTCAGTTTTCCGCCATCTATAGCAAGGCCGATACTGTCTGTGCAGAGACCAAAACCGAGATTGGCTGCGGCTGCTGCCGATACATCAACGCCCTGGCTGGTGCCCCTGAAGAGGGCAGCTTCCGGTTTATATTTGTCCAAAAGGAAGCTGGCCGCCTTTGCATAAGCTTCTCCTCTGAATCCTTTAAAGACATCGCCTTCAACTGCAACAACTTTTGAAGCGCCATAAGCGAAAGCTTCTTTTGCAAGATCATCTACTTTATCTCCGATAACAAATGCGCAGACATTGGAACCAAAACCATCTGCAAGCTGCTTTGCCGATACCAAGAAGCTCAAATGACATCGGTGATATCCCACCGTCTTTATGTTCTATATATACCCAAACATCATTAGCCATTGTTATTCCTCCTCCAGGTTATTTTATGACTTTTAAGTCAATCAGTTTGTCGGTAAGTGTATTGACAATGTCATCCACTTCACCTTTGAGTATCTCGCCTGCTCCCCGAGGAGGCGGCACGGCAATCTCGACAACCTTCGTACAAGAACCGGCAGCGCCGACTTTACCAGCATCTACTCCAAGATCACCGGCATTCCATTTCGGTATCTCTATTTTACCGGCTTTTCTGATGCCCATGAGATTCGGAAGTCTCGGTTCATTGATTCCCTTAATAACGGACACAACAGCGGGAAGTTTTGCTTCAATGACTTCATTACCGCCTTCGATAGCTCTTTCGACAACGATCTTCTTTGCCGCCTGCATCAATCTGACGGACTTTCGAGACATAGGTAAGCTGGCTATAACCGAGAATGGCGGCCAGTTCTGCGCCGATAACACCAGTATTGCCATCTGTTGACTGTTTGCCGAAAAAGACAACATCAACGTCACCGATCTTTCTTGATCGCAGCAGCGAGCACAGAAGCTGTCGCAAATGTGTCAGATCCTGCAAATGCGCGTCGGTAAGCTGGTACACTGAATCAACTGTTAATGCCAGAGCATTTCTCAACACATCGGCAGCTTTATCAGGCCCCATGGTAATTGCAACAATTTCGCCATCGTAATTCTCTTTTGTAAGAAGCGCTTCTTCCAGAGCAAATTCATCAAAAGGGTTCGTGATGGAGTCCATACTTTCCCTGTTCAGTGCTCCCTTCGGGATATCCCATTTGATTTCCGCTTCGGTATCAGGAACTTGTTTTAAACATACCGCTATCTTCACAGTATCCTCCTTAATATTATTTTATTCACCAATAAAGGTGGCTTTTCTTTTCTCAGCAAATGCTGTCATGCCTTCTTTCTGATCCTTTGTCGCGAAGCACATTCCAAAATCTTTTGCTTCCAGTGCAAACCCTTCTTTGCTGGCCAGCGTGAGACTCTTATTGATACACTCTTTTGCGAGCCTGATTCCAAAAGGGCCATTTTTTTCATTTTCTCCGCAAGGGCAAGAACTTCATTCATTAACTGATCATGAGGTACAACTTTATTGACAAGGCCCATCTCATATGCTTCCTGAGCGTTGATCGTTTTACCGGTAAATATCAATTCTTTCGCCTTTGCAAGCCCGACCAGCTTTGCGGTCCGCTGTGTTCCGCCAAAACCCGGATGGATGCCCAGGGTTGTTTCCGGAAAACCCAGTTTTGCCTTATCGGAAGCATAGATAAAATCACAGGCAAAGTGCCAGTTCAAATCCGCCGCCAAGGGCAAAGCCATTGACTGCGGCGATGACCGGTTTTTCCATATTTTCAAGGGTGCTCATGGCTTCATGACCACGCTGTGAAAAAGCAGCGCCTTCAAGGGCCGTCAGGTCCTTCATCTCCATGATGTCGGCACCAGCAACAAAAGCCTTATCCCCTTCTCCTGTAACAATAACAACCCTCACGTTTTTATTGGCATTGAGTGCATTCCCGGCATCCTTGATTTCTGCAAGTGTCTCGGAGTTAAGGGCGTTGAGCGCTTTCGGTCTGTTAATTTTCAGGAATCCGATACCGTCTTTTATTTCAACGATAATGTTTTTATACTCCATATCTTATGCCTCTCTTTCCAGAATTGCGGCAAGTCCCATGCCACCGCCGATACACATGGAAACAAGGCCATATTTCAGGTTCAGTCTCTGCATCTGGTAAAGGGCTGTTGTAACAAGCCGTGCGCCGGTAGCATCCGATAGGATGGCCAAGAGATATGCCGCCACCGAACATATTGCATTTATCAGTGTTTACACCAAGCTCTTTGATACAGGCAAGCGACTGGGAAGAAAAAGCTTCATTGAGTTCAATAAGATCGATCTGGTCAATGGTAAGGTTGGCTTTTTTGAGGGCTTTCTTGATTGCCGGGATAGGACCAAGACCCATATATGCCGGATCAAGACCGCCATTTGCCCATGAGATAATTTTTCCCATTGGCTTTAATACCCAGTTCCTGTGCTTTCTCTCTGGACATGAGCACAACTGCTGAGGCAGCATCATTGAGACCCGGATGCGTTGCCTGCAGTGACAGTTCCGTCTTTCTTGAATGCAGTGGCGAAGGCTGCCATCTTTTCAAGTGTCGTATCCATCGGTCTTTCATCGGTATCAAAAATGATAGGCGGTTTGCCCTTTTTCTGGGGAATCGCGACAGGGACAATTTCAGGTTTGAAAAGACCTTCTTTTATTGCTTTCATTGCCCTCTGATGGCTGATAAGACCGAATGTATCCTGTTCGACTCTTGATATGCCGTATTTCTCGGCAATATTTTCCGCTGTAACACCCATGTGGTAACCATAAAAAATTTCCCAGATACCATCGAGGACCATGAGGTCGACGGCCTTTGTGTCGAACATTCTGGCGCCAAACCTCAAGTGACGGCAGCGCAAAAGGCGCCTGACTCATATTCTCCATACCGCCTGCCACAACAACTTCATTATCACCGACCATAATCGACTGCATGCCATTTATAATGGCCCTGAGTCCTGACGAACAGACTTTATTGATCGTATATGCCGCTGTTTCTTTCGGAACGCCGCCCTGAATACTCGCCTGTCTTCCTGAGTTCTGGCCAAGACCAGCCTGAAGCACATTTCCCATGACAACTTCATCAATAACAACTTCTTTCAGACTGCTGTCATAATCATAATATTTTGCCTCAAGTTCCGTATCAGTCTTTCCTCCAAAGATGGCAGGGGCAAAATCTTTGTCTTTATTCTTCGAAGGCCTTATCCCTGCCCTTTTTATGGCTTCTTTTATTGCTATTCCGCCAAGCTTTACAGCAGGGCACATCTTTCAGAGACTGACCGAATTGCCCAATTGCTGTTCTTGCGCATGATACAATCACTGCTTCTTTCATACAGATCCTCCTGATATAGTTAAATTGAATAAATTTTCACAATCTTTTAACGTAATTACAGCCCATTGTCAATAATTTTAATGACGGTTCCTCATTTTATATTCTTTTTCTTTATATTGTATTTTTCATTAAGCGTTCAATGTTTGCTTTATGCCCGCTGTTTAGCGTGATCCGGGAGTTGGCGCATTTATCATTGGTGAAGCATCATGCTATCCCGTTCAGAAGAGAGCCGCAATCGACAACTCCCCTTTCCGGTACTGCCGAGTACTAACCGTTCGGAGGTCGGATCGATGGGACAGAAGAAGTCTATGAAAAAGAAGGCAATGAAGCTACCCAAACACCTTGAACATATGAACCAGTCATGCGGCAGGGATCGACATCGGCTCAAAGAGCCACTTCGTCGCTGTTTCCGAAGGTGTCCATGAAACACCCGTCCGTGAGTTCTCAACCTTTACCGCCGATCTTGAGAGACTTGCTGAATGGCTCACATCCTGTGGCATTAAGACGATTGCCATGGAATCCACCGGTGTATACTGGATACCTGTCTTCGAGATCCTCGAAGAGAAAGGGTTTGAGGTAAAACTGGTAAATGCCCGTCATGTCAAAAACGTTCCCGGCAGAAAGAGTGATGTACTGGACTGCCAATGGTTACAGCAACTGCATACCTACGGGCTGCTTCAGGGAGCATTCCGTCCCGCTGACGAAGTCTTAACCCTTCGTGCATATGTACGTCAGAGAAGTATGCTGGTGCACAGTGCTGCATCCTATATACAAAGGATGCAGAAGGCATTGACTCAGATGAACCTGCAACTCCATAATGTGGTAACCGACATCACCGGGACGACAGGCATGCGGATCATCAAAGCTATCCTCTCCGGTGAGAAAAACCCCGAAGCGCTGGCAGTCATGCGTGATCCCCGGTGCAAGAACAGTACGGCAACCATAGCCCTGTCCTTGAAAGGAAACTACCGTCCCGAACATCTCTTCAGCCTAAGGCAGGCACTTGAACTTTACGAGTTCTACCAGACAAAAATCGCCGATTGTGATCAACAGATACTGGACCAGTTGAAACGCTTTGATGATGGAAATACTACTCCTCCTGTCGATATAGCGGATGCACTGATCAGGATGTCCGGTGTTGATCTGACACACATCGACGGCATTAACACCACGACAGCCCTCAAGATACTCTCCGAGATCGGTACAGATATGAGCCGTTTCAAATCATCAAAACATTTTGCCTCATGGCTGGGTCTGTCTCCCGCTTCCAAAATCAGCGGCGGCAAGGTCTTAAGCAGTGCGACAAAACCCTCTGCCAATAAAGCAGCCGCGGCACTACGTATGGCTGCATTCACTCTGTTTAATTCGAAAAGCGCCCTCGGAGCATATCTGAGAAGGCAGAAGGCACGACTGGGCGCCGCTAAGGCAATTACCGCTACTGCACATAAGATGGCACGGCTCATCTATGCCATGCTGACAAAAGGAACTGCCTATGTTGATCTTGGCCAGGATTATTATGAAACACGATATCGATCGAGGGTTATACAAAACTTGAAACGAAAAGCCCAGCAATTCGGTTTTGAGCTGGTTGCTGCACAAGGTGAAGCTGCTGCTTCATAAGGCCGGTAATACTGCATGGTTGGGTTAAGTTACTCAGAAGATTTCCTCGTTATTAGTCGAGTCTATAATTCTTACATGAATGAACTCTTGAGATATAAAGTACAAATATGATAGTATAAACAAAAATTACAGACAATTTTTAAAAAAATCCCTGAAAGGAAATGATTTATGATGAATATACCACCTATCAATCTAAAGGCCCAGTATAAATCAGTTAAAAAGGAAATAATGGCCGGGATCAAAGAAATCCTTGATGAACAGAGACTCATTCTTGGGAAATATTGCGCCCAGTTGGAAGAACAGATTTCCTCGTATGCAGGTGTTCCCCATGCAGTCTCCTGTGCAAACGGGACTGATGCGCTTATTCTTGCCCTCATGGCTATTGGCATCGAAAGAGATGATGAAGTTATTACGACTCCCTATACATTCTTTTCTACTGCCAGTTCTGTTGCCATTTTGGGTGCAAAACCGGTCTTTGTGGATATTGACAGAAAGAGTATGAACATCGACCCTGCCCTGATCGAAAAGGCAATCACTTCCCGCACAAAGGCGATTACCGTTGTACACCTATTCGGAAAGCTCTGTGATATGGACCGAATCTGCGCACTGGGAAAGAAATATAACCTCTCAATAATAGAGGACAGCGCCCAGTCGCTTGGTTCGAGAAAGAACGGCAAGATGTCAGGCAGCTTCGGCGACATATCGGCAACAAGTTTTTATCCTACGAAGAATCTGGGGGGCATTGGTGAAGGCGGTATGGTACTCTCCAAAAGAGACGACCTCGGAGAGAAAGTGAAAAAGCTGAGGGTTCATGGTATGGGCAACCAGTACTATCACGAAATGATCGGCCTCAATAGCCGCCTTGATGAGATCAAGGCCTGCGCCCTTGCCATGAAGTTCCCTCACCTTGAATCATGGAACAAAAAACGGATCGAAACCGGGACATACTACAATAATAAATTTCATGATCTCCCTATTATACTGCCTGTCATTGAAGATGATTCGTCGCACATCTTTCATCATTATGTGATCCGAACAGTTGAAAGAGACAGACTCCAGAACTTCCTCAAGGAACGAGGAATCATTACCGGTGTCTACTACCCCCTCCCGCTCCACTTGCAGCCATGTTTCGGTTATCTCGGATATAAGAAGGGCGATTTCCCCATTGCTGAAGAATCAGCGTTAACAAGCCTTGCGCTCCCCGTATACCCTGAACTGAAAAAGAAGGAAAAGGAGTACATCGTAAAAACAATGCGAGAGTTTTTTACCGGTTAAATCCTGCGGTTTTTTTGAAAGGCTCTCATTATGATAATGGGCTACACGAGACATATCCCCCTGTTTCCCTCTGAATGGGTGGCTTGACAGGGTGGATATAAAGTGTTGTAATTTTTATTTATTTATGTTAATATAGATCTTGAAGTTTCGGAAGCACCTGTTAGTTGTAAAGCAGAAATTTTCATTTTTGTTGTATCTTCGTAACTCAGTTCCGTATCCTTCAAAATTCTAAACAAAGAGGTATGTCGATATGACAAAAGGTACAGTAAAGTGGTTTAACGAGTCAAAAGGTTTTGGTTTTCTCACAGCAGAAGATGGCGCAGATGTATTTGTCCATTATTCTTCAATTCAGGACAGCGGTTTTAAATCTCTGGCCGAAGGCGAAACCGTCAGTTTTGATGTTGTAGCTGGCCCCAAAGGCCCTGCAGCGGCAAACGTAAAAAAAGGCTAAGTCCACTTAAACAGGTTCAGGTCTCCCTGAACCTGTTTTTCTTTTTTAACCCCCCCTACCCTTATCTTTATCAGTACATCATTACAGATCGTTTTGACAACCCGAAATACAACCCCTTCTTGACAGACCGTGAAGAGAATATTACGTTAAAACTACTGGCAATGCGTTATAATCATTGAAGTACAAAAGGAGATATTATGAAAGTACTGATGATCATTAGTATTATATTTGCAGGACTAGCGTTTATGCCTCTTTTGGCATGTGCTCAGGACACCATTCCATCTAAAATCTCTCCTCCTCATGAAAAGGCAACATTTGCAGGAGGTTGCTTCTGGTGTATGGAACCAGCTTTTGATCGCCTGAAAGGAGTTCAGTCGGTTGTTTCGGGATATACCGGCGGGACCAAAAAAGACCCTACCTACGAAGAAGTCTCATCAGGAACCACAGGTCATGCCGAATCTATCGAAATCCTGTACGACCCGTCTATCATCAGCTACAACAGGCTACTGGAGGTCTTTTGGCATAACATAGACCCCACAGTGAAAGATCAGCAGTTCTGTGATATTGGTAGCCAATACCGTTCAGCAATTTTTACTCACAACGAGGAGCAAAAAAAACTCGCTGAAAAATCCAGAAAAGAGCTGAAAGAATCGGGCAGGTTCAAGGGGAATATCTACACCGAGATTGTCCCCGCGACTGTATTCTACAAAGCTGAGGGATACCATCAGAAATATTACATCAAAAACCCATTGCGATACAATTTCTACCGCCTCAACTGTGGACGGGACAGCAGATTGAAAGAACTCTGGGGAAAAGATGCAGGAACTCATTAACGATGCCAGGATGATTTGCGCAGTTAATTCTTTTACCACAACATCTATTTAACTGGTTTTTAAATACTCACCGCCTCAGTGAAAAATGACTTTGCGCTATAACATCGCAGGCCAGTCTTTCAGTTTCCTGTTGCAATGCGCAGTGCCCGAACATCCCTTTTTGGGAAATATGAGGTTCCCTTGAAAGTGGAATTGTATCAGTAGATCTTCCCTTTTTATCAACCTACGGTAGATTTATTTGAACCACCGGTTCGTTGAAAAAACCCTATTTACATTATATATTAACATTATGAAACAAAATAAATACAGGTATCTTTAATAGAATAGAAAATTGACCATGGGTCATCAAAGGGTTAAAAACCCCAGGGTATTATCAGAATATTTTTTTGCTATGTGAGGTTATCGCGCTATGAATGGATGTGAACATGATTATCATCGGTGAGAATCTAAATATTATGTCGAAAAAAATATGGGCAGCGTTCAAGCACAAAGATGCTCAGCCCATCAGAGATATTGCTCTGGCTCAAACTGAAGCAGGAGTTGATTTCATTGATGTGAATCTCGGTCCACTCAGAAAAGGAGGGGCTGAGCTCATGGAATGGGTAGTGGGATTGGTCCGTGAGGTATCAGATCTTCCCCTATGCCTGGACACGACAAATATAGAAGCTATAGAAGCTGGCCTACAGGCATGTGAAGGAAAAGCTCTTATAAACTCAATCTCTGCAAGGCCTGATAGAATGGGGGCGTTGTTACCACTTGCAAAAAAATATGGAGCAGGTTTCATCGGCCTTACCCTCGGCGAGGAAGGGATACCTCACGATGCAAACGAGCGGGGACTGCTGGCAGCCCATATTTTTTCAGAATCAGCAATGTACGGGATAGACGAAAAGGATATTTGGATCGATCCCATTGCGCTTCCTGTTAACTCCCAGCAAATTCAGATTCAAGGGTGTACCGAATTTGTGATGATGCTTTCCGAACTTACTTCCCAGGCGAAATCAACATGTGGTCTTTCAAACGTATCGAATGGAATACCGGGCAGTTTACGTGGAATTGTGAACCGAACCTACCTTATAATGCTCAAACGTTACGGCATATACTCGGTCATAGCGGATGCCTTTGACAAAGAACTGCATGCTATAGCTAAAGACTCTATGCCCTTGATCGAGGCCCTTGTCCACAGAGTAATGGACCATGAAATGGTTGATGTTTCAAGCCTCTCCACGGAAGAGCTTGGTTATGTTAAGACAACAAAAGTACTGCTTGGAGAAAGTCTGTACACTGATTTATGGCTTGATGCCTGAGATAGATTAACGGTTTAGAATAAAATAACATTCCTTTTCGTGTGATTCCTTTTTGCGAATAGCTCAATAATACGGTAATTGCTCGTCAAAACAACGTCCGCCATTTTTATACCAGGACAACACATGCTTTATCGCTTCCACTGCCTTAGTCTGCGCTGCCACATCTGAGTTGAAACCCTGATGCGGCTGAACATAAATGTTGGCGGTACGGTCTATGGACTTTCTGACCATTATTTTTGCTGCCGAATGGTCCTTTCCCGCTTCCGCATCATCAGTTAATAATTGTGCAAATTCAGATTCACCGGTGAATACATCCACGCCTATTCCTTTTATTTTTTCAGATAGATACAGATCCAATAACCCTGATTCAGGCGCTATTTCTCCTCTTGTTACGTTAATAAAGAGTAAGCCGTTTTTTGCTTTTGAAAGATATTCCTTTGAGAAATATCCAACATTGTAGAATCTACTTTCCGTGTTTCGGGTAAGATTCATGGCATTTACAATAATGTCGCTCGTCTCAATAGCCTTTTCCTTTGAAACAAAGATTACTCTTCCTTTATAGGCATCACTCAGTTCTCCCTGTCGTATATCAACCCCCTGGACAGTGAGGCCATTCGCTTCTGCCAGTTCATAAATCTTTTTACCGATTTTTCCAACTCCATAAACAGTAAGAATTTTATGTTTATCCAATTCCATGAAAGCATTGGAGTTATTCCTATCAAAAGTTGCTGTATTTTTTGTGTACTGGTTCAATTCACCTGCGGCGGCGTACAGAAATTTCATAGCCGTTTGTGCCACTGCATTGACACAATATTCCCGAAGAGATGTAATGTTTGCTCTTTCAGCAAGGTATTCAAGATGATCATACCCGGCGCTTCTCGTTATTATGCTTTTTTTACTTCCCTCTAAATATCTCTCCGGTAAAATCGAATGCGTTTTTGTCGTAATGATTTCCGGAAGGGATATTTCAGGGTTTTCCTTTAAAAACACCTGAACGCTGCTAGGTGTTATAAGGTATTGGTGATCACCGGGAAGTTCTTTCCTTTGTTGAGCCTTCAGTATTTCTTCTTTGAGGTGATTTGCTTCAGGACCCAGTGCTTCAAAATGGATGATATCGTACCGCCCTTTGTTTAATGTGGATTTATTCAAAATGTTCAATACTAACTCTCCTTTTTTTGCTGAAAATGCCGCTGATCATTCCTGTATATCATGTTACCAGATTTGCATCCACTGTTATTCTCTTAAAATTATATTGTTTTTTCAAGATAAAAAAGCCCATCAGTCAAAACAGTGAATTGATGAGGTCAAAGGCTGGCATCTGAAGATCAGAGTAAAAACATATTTATATATCCCATAATAAAAATTACCTGAAAAGATGGTTATTGTTTTAAGAAAAATGTGTTGAATGTGTCGCAACACAAAGAAAAGCTTCAAAAACGGGTATACCTCAACCTATAGTTGAATGATTTGAACTACCGCGTTGTTGAAAAAGGTATGTTTTTATTATACAGTGTGGTTATGGAATTGGGAAACAGAATCCGTTCATTAAGAGAACGGCATGGCCTCAAACAGATAAACTTGGCAGATGCCCTGCAGGTAAGTCCACAGGCAGTGTCAAAATGGGAACGGGGAGCAAACTACCCTGATATTACTATTTTACTGAAGATAGCACAGCTTTTCGATGTTAGCACAGATTACCTTTTGGGCATAACCGATATCCGAAATGGCGTGTTTGAGGCTACTGTTTTCTGTTCTGGTGTTACCTATTTTGCCCGGCGTGCAACTTCAACACAATCGAAAGAGACAGCAGATTATGTCAATGTACTCTTCTACCATCTCACGGAATCGGTGTTGAAGTTCGATGGAGTGCCGGTAAAATATGTAGGAGACGGTTTTCTCTGTTTCTTTTCAGGGCCCACTCATGCTGACCGGGCCTTACAGGCGGCGATCCATGCCAAAAAGGTTATATTCCAGAAGGATTTAGTTATTGCACTTAATTCCGGCGACATCTATCTCGGGTTAATTGGTCATCCCCATTACGCGATGCGCGACATAACGGGAGAAACCGTCAACAATGCTTTTATCATTATGGAATGGGTTTCCAAAAATTGCCTTTCCGGCATTGGGGCCACGGAAACGGTCATGAAAAGGGCAAAAGAGACCTACAACACAAAGCATTACCCGGGTGTGGAAATAGATCTTATTAAAAAAACAATTGATTTGTACGAAATCCTGTAGACCTTTGTTATAGGATTTCAGCCAATACAAAGAAAATAAAACCAAAAGGGAGGTATCTTGAAACAGATTAACTTTAAACGCTATGGTTTATACTTACTCCGTTGGCAACTATCAACCCCTATCCTTGCAGGTGTTCTTTTTGTACTTGCCCGTGTAGATCAAATAACAGCAACAATCATAGCAAATTTGATAGGCGGTCTCATATTCTTCTGGGTAGATATGTTTATCTTCACTTCAAAAAGTCTTTCTGTACAATGGGAAGTAAAGGATATCATCGTTTGTGTTGATTGCGGAAAAGAAGCGAGAGGTTATCGGATCGTCAAGGCAAAGGAATATGATAAAATACGTGACTCAAATCCGGAATTCCGCTGTGAAGAGTGTTCCAAGAAAAAAATAGCAGAACTCAGACAGCGAGGTATCGAAGTTTGATGAAGCGAAGAAAATTGAATAAAAAGGATTCTTTATGAAAACAGGGTTGAAAGTACTATTAATAAGCCACTCTCCTGATGCAGAAAAAACAATCAGTGCTGCCGCAAAACTTTGCTACAGCCCTTCAAACATTGACGAGGTTGTATCGGATAAGAACGAATCTGATCGCCATACCTTCCTGAAAAAGCTTGTATCGGTGGGTCATTTGAGTCCTGTCGAACACAGTTCATTTACTTTTGCCATTGAAGGGATATCTCGTGCCTGTTCACACCAGCTTGTCCGACACCGCCTTGCATCATATAGCCAGCAGTCCCAACGCTACGTTGATGAGGAAGAATTTGACTATATTATCCCCCCCTCAATAGAGAAGAATGAGCAGTTGAAAACAGATTTTGAGCATCTCATGAATGACATACAAGAACGCTACGTATACATCGTGGAAAGGCTCAACCAAATCGGCTATGAGATTGAGGAAGCCCGAGAAGATGCACGGTTCATTCTACCAAATGCAACAGAAACAAAAATTATGGTAACCATGAATGCCCGCGAACTCCTTCACTTTTTCAGCTTGCGATTATGTAATCGGGCACAATGGGAAATCCGGGAAATGGCGCATTCCATGTTAAAACTGGTGAAACCGGTCGCACCGGTAATCTTTCACCGGGCAGGCCCCCCATGCCTCAACGGAAAATGCCCTGAAGGTCCCCGGACATGCGGGAAGGCAGAAGAAGTCCGCCAGCGCTTCAATGTTAAATAATTTACAATAACTCAGTTCGACCGGATCATTGAGGATAGGAGCTTTACTCAACCTTATGAAAGGTTATGCTTTTTCGCCCAATCGGCAACATGTATGGGACTTTCAAGCACTTCAACTCCGGCTGCGCGCAGAGCTCCCTGTTTGCCATCGACAGTTCCTGCAGCGCCCCTGACAATAGCGCCGGCATGTCCCATGCGTTTTCCCTGCGGTGAATGACGACCGGCAATATAAGCAGCCACGGGTTTACTCATCTTTCTTGCAATGAACCCTGCAGCCTTTTCTTCCTGTTCTCCTCCCACTTCACCCACTACAATTACCGCATCGGTTCCTTCGTCCTTTTCGAAGAGTTCAAGAATATCAGCGAGATTTCTCAGAACAACGGGGTCGGCGCCCATTCCCACCACAGTGCTCTGCCCTACATTGCTTTGCGATAGGATACCTGCAAATTCATAGGAAAGCGTACCGCTTCGGGAGATTATTCCTACACGGCCCGGCGCAAAGAGAGATGCGGGCATAATACCTATTTTCCCTTTTCCAGGCACAAGAATACCCGGCGTTGTAGGACCCAGGGCAAAAACTCCTTTTTCAAGTGCGTAACTGCGCATTTTGACCACGTCTCTTACAGGTATGTGTTCCGGGACGATAACGATGAGCTTGACTCCGGCATCAATGGTCTCCAGAAAAGCGTCCAGTACAAAAGCTGCCGGTACAAAAAAGACTGAAGCATTTGCTCCCGTCTCCTTAACGGCCTCTATTACACTGTCAAAAACAGGCACCCCTTCAACAGTAGATCCTCCCTTACCAGGGGTAACGCCGCCTACAACCTTTGTTCCATAAGCAAGCATCCACTGGGTCTGAACACTTCCGATACGACCGGTAATCCCCTGTACAATGACACGGGTAGAATCATCAATTAATATACTCATACGTACCTCAACCTTTTTATTATTGGGGCTTGCGCCTGCCACCCGCATAGGGTGGTCGCCCTGTGTGTATATCCGGGCAATGCTACCCTTTTCCTACCAGTTCATAGAGCTTATCAATAGCGCTTTCTGTGGCCGGGTCCGTTACCACGTGGACACCGCCTGACTTGAGGATCTCCCAGGTCTCTTCCTGACGGTTGCCAAGGGCTTTGGCGACTATGGGAATCTTCACGTTGTGCTCATTTATATAACGGACAACACCCTTTGCGCCTTCATGAATGGGGTTAATTCCACCGTAAACATTTATACATATACCTCTCAGACCGGGCTTCATCATGATGAGGTCCATACACTTATAAAGCAGGTCTGCCGTAATACCTCCGCCTGTTTCAAGGAAGTTAGCTGGCTTCATATTGTGGCCTATAATGTCCATTGAGGCCATCCCAAGCCCTGCCCCGGAAGAGATGAGTCCAATATCTCCATCAAGATCTACATACGTAACACCAATTTCTCTGCCTCTTCTCTCGATAGGATGCTCTATGCGGTCAACACGATCAGGGAGAGGATGGCGAATCCTTGATAACGCTGAATCGTCCACTTCAAGAACAGCATCGACGGCAAGCAATCCACCATTGGGAAGAACGACAAGGGGATTAATTTCGGCGATGAGAGCTTCATAAGATGTGGCTATATTAAAAAGCTGTCCGATCACATCACTCCACGAGGTAACCAGTTGCTGGTTAAGCCCAAGCATTTTTAGCAGGCCACGAGCTTGATAAGGGTAGTAGCCGAAAGAGGAATCTATGTGGATAGCAGCGACCTTTTCCGGAGAGTTCTTCACTGTTTCCTCGATAAGCACGCCGCCTTCAGTGCAGACAACAATAACAGGCTTTCCTGAATAGCCATCTATGGTTACACCGACATAAAGTTCTTTCGCAATCTCTACTTTCTCACAGACAAGTATCTTTCTCACGGGGAACCCTTTGATCTCCGAAGCAAAAAGGTCCTCGGCTATATCTTTCAATTCCTGTGATGTTGATGCCATCTTTATGCCACCGGCAAGCCCTCGGCCACCGACAAGGACCTGTGCTTTCAGCATGACCGGATACCCTATTTCTCCTGCCACATGAACAGCTTCATGCACTGTCTGGGCAACACCACGCCGTGGGACAGGGATACGGTGTTGTTCAAAAATATCTAACGCCTCATATTCATGAAGTCTCATTTCAATTCCATTCCTTTAATTTATTTTACATTCAATGCTGAAATAATTATAAAATTGTCGTGATATAAAAGTCAATGGAAAGAATCAGATAAAGAATCAAATAATTAATAGGTTCTATGAATACAAATATAATTGTAAATATAATTTAATTGTTACTATATAGTATATGAATCAACATAATAATAGGGAAAGGATGCAATATTTCCTACGCATAAACAAGGGAAGAGTAAAAAAAACCGCTTGAAGATAGCAGTCCGAACAACACCTTTCAGTATCATGGAAGTCGAAGAGATCTACGAGATGAGAGAGTTTATTGGACCCTCACTTCTCGCTTGGCTACCAATTCATAATATTGAAAAAGAGGGACTCAATGTACTTCAAGAAACAATGGAAGCGCATTTGTCGGCAAAACAGGACTTCTATCTGAAAGAGCGGCTCTTCAAAAATAAAGAGCTTCATCTTATATTTACATCAGTTGTATACTAAAATTATTGCATATAATTATTATTGTATTTCTGCTTTAGCACCTTCCCAACCCACAGGATAGAGTAGACGGTATTATGCATTTCGCTTTTACGTCCTGAGCGCCTTGGCGCTCGATCTCTGCCTTTTGACCGGTTGTTGTAAACCGCCTGCTATCCGGCGATAGCAGGGAGTCCTGTTTTATCTTGCGTTACCGGCCCTTTGACTCTTTCACGTAACCTTTCGGTTTATCCTTCCGGTAACCTTACAGCCCATCCTGTGCTGCGCTATTTGGTTTTTAGTGTGGCCCTTATTTCATCCCCGCCTCCTGTGTGGACTTTCATTCCTGGGCATAACTCGACATTTTTCATATTTCTTTTTGAACAGTTCAATTTGTTTTCCTTTCTGCATCGACAACTGCCACTGGCATACCAAGATTGTCAAAAAAAAGGGAGGGTATCCCTACTCGCTGTTGCGCAAAAATCCTATCAACGCACTCTTCACAGATACCATGCGAAATAACACCATCCGCACTGTCTACTAAGGGCACTGTTCCCATGTCTTCCTTGCACCATGCACATATTTTTCTCATTGTATGATCCTTTTTAGTCCAGCTCTGATGTTATCAAAAGTGCGGTCTTAATAAGCTGGTAAAGATGCTCCGGGAGCCCAACCATGTGCTAATTTTGTTAGATATCAATTGTCTTCAGTGTGTCCTCCATGTCCCATTTTTTAATCTCAAAAGGAACATCACCTCTTAGGTGGACAACTCTTTTGCCGGGCAACGCTGCATTTCTTCCCGTTAAGTGATTGTATTCTATTTCCATTCTTATCGTAGCGCCTTTGCTATACCCATCTGTTTCTATGACATCATCTAATAATCGGCTTAAACACATAGATCACCTTCGTGATGTATTACAAATACAAAACCGGAATTATTGAATGTTCTTATTAATATAACCACCATGTAGATGATGTTTTGCAATATGGATGCCATCCGTTTATCAGGAGATCATTCAAGTAAGGATACTTGGCACAGCAGGGCCAAGCGGGTCAAGGCAACTCGTTTTTATTAATGTGTTACATTAATAAGTTCGTTAAGTTATAACTACTTTTATTATGTTCTTTCTGAGCATTTTGCATCACATCTTATTCTTAACAGGTCTCTTTTCATGTTTTATGAGGATAACATGCAGTATACTTTCTCCCTACAATATTTGTCGGAAACATCGCTTTTTGTTGTATGCGTTCCATATTTCAGTTTCTCATATATAATGTGGCATGTGCTTTAACGCCAGATTGGATATGTAATTCCAATTCTAAATCAACGGTGATATTGAGGCGGCAGTAGGAGGAAAGCGGAGCGTACAATATGCACGTGAGGATTTGCGACGACGCTGCCAACAAAGAGAGCGCCTTGATTTAGGAATGGAATAAGGCTGTTTTGGAAGACTCTATATTTATAATCTGTAAGATTAACGATAATACATCAACAATTGTTGTATGGTGCTTACTGAAAATATCAACAGTACTATATTTACTCACTCACCTTTCCTACTGATATCTGGACCATTTTTTCAAGAGAGAAATACTTCCGGGCAGCCTTGTTGACGTCTTCCCGGGTAATTTTCTCGATGTATGACGGATAGAGCTTGAAGTGGTTAGGTGGCAAACCATACATGGTATCGAAACATATGCTCGTTGTCATGGCGCCATTGGACTGCATACTAATATAATGATTGCCGATAAGATAGTTCTTTCCATCATTCACTTCTTTATCGGTAAAACCTTTTTCAATAATCTTTACGATCTCTTCGTTGACAATACGTTTCACATTATTTACATATTTTATATCAGTCCCGATGTATATACCCATACCTGAGACTTCATAGGCCATCTGATTGAAGAATGTTAATGCATAGGCATACGGATTCTCCTCACGCAATACCCGGTGTATTCTTCCACCCATGCCCGAGAGGATAGCATCCATAACTTCTATAGCATATCGGTCATTGTCAAGGAGACCTGGGCCGAGAAAACCAAATACCATGTGTGTCTGCATAATATCTTTTTCAATGGAAGCTTCGCTTCGGGAAGGCTCAATGGGCTGGTTCCTGAGAAGGTTTTTTTCACCTTTCCATCCGCTAAAAAGTTCCGATATAATGCTGAAGAGTTGTTTTTCATCAACATCACCTGATATGGCGATAACCGTATTAGAGGGGGTAACAAAACGTTTGTGCAAAGCTTCCAGGTCTTCAATCGTTATCCCTGAAACATCCTTTTCTATGCCCCGTGGGTCCATGCTGTACGGATGCCCCTTGTACAATACTTCGTTGAATCGCATAAAGGTGTAACTAACCGGTGCGTCATCTCTCTGCCGGATATCGGAAAGGACCTCTTCTTTGACTTTTGCCAGTTCCTCCTTCTTCAGAACAGTCTCCGTGAGGAGTTCTTTCAAAAGAGCAAGGGATTGTTTTAAATCCTTTTTCAAAAACTTGCCCGATATTCCGAAGAGATTTCTTCCGTTAAAGGGGGTCATATCACCGGCAAGAAAATCAATTTCACGGGCTATCGATGATGCATCTTTCCCTTTTGTGCCCTTAAGAAGCATTCTGGAGAGAATATTAAAGATTCCATTTTTACCCTTCGGTTCTTCCTTGAGGCCACCGACAAAGCCTATTTTGAAAGAAAAACTTGGCGCGGCTTTGTTTTTATTGACAATACATTTCATCCCATTCGGCAATTTCAGCGTATAGGGATTGGAGCCTTTTTTTGATTTAAGAAAAACAAGTTTACGGTCCCTTCCCTGTATATATTTTGCAAATACCTCTTTAACCGACTTCTCATTTACCTCATCAACTCCCTTGAGAAATGTATCAAGAAATGACGGATCTCCTGTTAAGGTCTGGAAGTTTCCGATTTGCCGGGCTTTTCCTTGAACTGTTTCTTCGGAATAAATATAGGATGCTTTTATCATATTCTTTGCCTTTTCAATCTCCCAGACTGAAATGGGGCCGATCTCGATGCTGTCAAGTTCTTTATCAATTTCCCTCAAAACAGGTTCATATTCGTTGTCCTTAAATGTTGTATAAAGCACGAAAAGACCTTCTTCCTTTGGGCTGAATATATAACTCGCAATGTTGGTGACAACACCCATCCGTTGTTTCAACGACTGCGTCAAACGTGAACTTTCACCGTCAGCAAGGATAGTTCCCAGTATTTCAAGAGCGGGGATATCCTTATGGTTGATCGGCGGGATCACATATGAAAAGGCAAGGTAATTCTCTCTTACATCCTTCTCTAAAATACGCACAGCGCTTTTATTCTCCTGTACCACCGGGATATTGGTATTACGGTTCGGGACAATTTTCATCTTTTTTCCAAATTGCTTCCCGATAATCTCCTTTGTTTTTTCTTCTCCAAAATCACCGACAACAACAACAGTCATATTGTCCGGGGTATAATGCGTTTTATAGTATTGAATGATATCATTTCTCGTTATATTCTTCACTGTTTCGTTAAACCCTATGATCGGCCTCCCATAAGGATGGCCCTGATAACTGACAGAAAAAAGTTCGTTGAAGAGCTTTCTTTGAACATCATCTTCACCCATTTTAATTTCTTCAAGAACAACTTTCCTTTCCTTTTCAATCTCTTCTTCGGGAAAAACCGGGTTTTTTACCGATTCTATGAGCAACTCCAGGCCTTCATCAAAAGCTTTTTTTGGTATGACAATATGGTATACGGTATTATCATATGACGTAAAAGCATTTATGCTCCCCCCCAATGACTCTATCCGGGAGGCAAGGACATTCGACTTCAGCTTTTTTGTTCCTTTAAATATGAGATGTTCGATGAAGTGGGTAATGCCGGCAACCTTTTTGTCCTCATATTTACTCCCCACCTTCACCCATATCTGGGCCGTCACAACACCGGTATTATCCCGTTTTTCGAAAATAGTCTGTAATCCGTTATCAAAAGATAGAACATTCATGGCATATACCCTTTTTGAAATAAATGGAATTATGATAATGACAGAACAAATAATAGCAATGCATAAAGGGGTTGCAAGTACCCTTTTACAGGACATCATAAGAACCCAAAAATTTAACTATTTGATAGGTTCCCAAAAGACCTTCATGTACATTGTCTACAGAGATCCTCTCATTTTTACCATGCATTCTCAGGAATTCATCATTGGAAAGGGTTATCGGAAAAAATCCGTATGACGGAATGCCGAGGTCCCGGAAATATCTCAAGTCTGTTGCCCCAGTGGTGATGCAAGGCAAAACAGGACAATCGGCTCCTTTCATCTCTTCCAGGACCCTACTAATTCCCTTAAAATAAGGGGATTTATAACCGGACGCGATAGGGTCGCTTGCAGTATTGCCTATTCGAACAATTTCCACATCTTTTCCGGCCAATTTTTCAATCTTTTTGAAAAACGCTTCCTTGTTCTCTCCGGGTAGCAGACGTGCATCAAAGTATGCCGACGACTCTGCGGGGATAACATTCACCTTTTCTCCCCCCTGCAGGATAGTCGGTGTTACCGTATTTCTCAGCAATGCATTATAGAGAGGAATACTCTCAACGTAGTCCCTGAATTGTCGATCTTTAAGAGCTTCCTTCAGATCTGTAAAGGTTTTCCTTCCCTTCTTTTTCTTTTCAAAAATACCCTTGAGATAGGCAGACACAACTGGTGTAGCCTTCAGGGGCCATTTGTAGGAGAGTATTCTTGAGCATGCATGAATGATCTTTTCATTGGCGTTATCTTTATGGGGTATGGAACCATGGCCCCCTGTGCCTGTTGCTTTAATCATAAATTGACTCAGTTTTTTTTCTGCTACCGAAACCTGGGCATGTACAAAACCATTTTCGTCTCTTATAAAACCACCTTCGCTCAACACAAAAGAGGCGTCCTTTAATTCCGGCACTTCTTTCAACATGTATTCTACGCCAAAGGCGCCTCCAACCTCTTCATCACAGGTGGCAAGGTAGATAATATCTCTTTCCGGTATAAAACCTGTCTGATAATACTGAATAAAAGCCAGAAGCTGGCATATGGCCTGAGCTTTCATGTCAATAGCCCCCCGGCCATATATATAACCATCTATCAATTCGCCTCCGAAGGGGTCTGCATCCCACTCCACTTCCTTTGCGGGCACTACATCGATGTGGCTGAGCAGAATAACCGGCTTCCCTTTCTTTTTCCCTTCAATGCGGGCCATAAGATTTGCCCGTTTCGGAACCGGTGAAAACACCTTGCACTCTATTTCTACTTTCTTTAATATATCTTCAATAAAAACAATTGCTTCTTCTTCATTTCCCGGTGGATTTGTTGTGTTAATCCGCAAAAATTGTCTCACAATTTTGACTGCATCATATGTATTTTTATTGTTCATAATAAACTCTGTTCTTTCCTCCTGTCTTAGCCTTGTAAAGATTATCATCAGCTATTTTAATAAGGTCCTGCGCACCTTTTCCATCACGATAGGTTGCAATTCCCAGACTGATCGTTGATGGTATTATACCATTATTATACAAAAAGCCTTCAGATGCTACTGCCAATCGTAACCTTTCACTCACAGCAACCGCTCTTTCCAGGTCAGTTTCCGGTAAAATAATGAGAAATTCTTCTCCCCCGTATCTTCCGACAATATCTATGGTACGTAAATTACTGAGCATTACCTGAGCTATTTGTCTTAAAACAGCATCGCCCGCAAGATGACCATATGAATCGTTTACCCTTTTGAAATTATCTATATCGATAAGAACAACTGAAAAAGCTGCGTTATACCTTTTTACCCTTTCAATTTCCTGCTCCAGTTCTCCTACAATATATGCGTGATTGAAAATTCCCGTCAGGCCATCCCGTATGGAAAGCATTTTTATTTTATCAAATAATCGAATTTTTTCCAGTGTAAGCGCTATATGGGAACAAAACCGGTTAGATATAAGTTCTTCTTCGGCATTAAAAGAAAACTTCCTGAATAATCCCGCATAACCATAGACCTTGTTGGGCGTCGATAGTTCGTGAATAAGTGCCTCCTGTTTCATGTCGACCGAAAAAGGTACTTTTTCTACTTTGCCTTGTAAAATGATTTTGTTCTGCTCTTTCTTCTCGGAATAAGGAATACTTTTTAAAAGTGTTGATGCTATATATTCAAGGAATTCCCTCTCTTTTTCAAGGTTAGGATAAACCTGTATATCTATTTCATCATCCCTTAACAAAAGCACTGCGAAATATTCAAAATTTAAAAAATTCTTGAGAAGCGTATATGCATTTTTTAATACAATAGCCGGATCCTCTGCCTCACCTATCATATGTTGAAGATTTTTTAAAAAATCGAGCTCAAGGAGATTCATTTTTTCCCGTTTATATCGCTTCTCAACTTCAGCGCTGAGTTCCTTTGTTCTCAGTATCTCCCGATAGTGACTCATAGCATTGTTAACATTATGGTAGACCTCTTCAAGATTATGAAAAGGTTTTGACAAAAGCGCATAGGCTCCGTTTCGTAAGGATTCTATCCTCTTTGCGTCATCGGCATATCCGGTCATCATAATAACAGGAATCTGCGTATCAATCGTTTTAATCTTTTTCAGTATATCGATCCCTGACACTTTAGGCATGAATATATCGAGGAGTACAGCCTGTGGCGTTTTCTCCTTTAGTTCACGTTCCAGATCGGGGATTGTCTCATAAGTAAATACTTTTAAATCAAATTGCTCTAGATAGTCACGGAGGAGACCAAGCATTGTAGGTTCGTCATCGATAACAAATAAACGTTTTTCTTGTTTCATAGTAAAAAAATAGAGGGGGAACGCCCCCCTCGCCTCACCTCACGATTTCTTTCTTACCTTTTTGCCTTTTCTGTTGGGATCTTCTTTGCGTTCTTTTGCTGTATTATAGCTTTATTCAACCTTTAAAAACCCCTTCTTGTTGTACCAAAAGCAATGTTATTTCATAGAAAGGTTTTTGTCAACATTATCTTGTTATACCGCTACAACTTCTTTCACTTCCGGCACTTCCTGCTTTAGCTGTTTCTCAACACCCATCTTCAAAGTCATGGCACTCATGGGGCAACTGCCGCATGCACCTTGTAATTTCACTTTAACTATGCCATCAGTCACATCGATGAGCTGAATATCACCACCATCTCTCTGCAACATTGGACGTATCTTCGCTAATGCCGCCTCAACTTTTTCTTTCATGAGAAACCTCCACTTTGTTTAAATATACGTTACGCAGTAAGTAATATAAGCACAGATCACATTTTTGTAAATAAATAAGTAAGAGGATATTTATCACTTCACTTCTATGCGTATTTCCTTCGGTGCAGATTTCTGGGACTTTGGCACAACAACTTTTAAAACACCATCTTTATACGTTGCTTTTGCTTGATCTCCTAAGACTTCTGCCGGTAGTTGTATTGTCCTCTGAAAGGAACCATAGACCCTTTCATTTCTATAAAAATCCTCTTCTTTTAATTCTGTTTCTCTCTTTCGCTCGCCCTTTACGGTAAGTTTATCATCAATAACGGTAATTGAAACTTCTTTCGGGTCAATGGCTGGAATGTCCATTGTTACTACGATATCTTTTTTTGTTTCATGAACATCGACTGCCGGCATCCATCCGCTTTCCCGCAAAGAGGGGAAACCTGCCCTACCAAAAAAATCCTCAAAAACTTTGTCCATTTCTTCTTTCAATGAAGGAAATCTTGTCTCCCATAAGGATTTCCATGGTGTAAGCGGCATAAAAACACCTCCCCTTAGCTTTTGGTTTTTTTATTCACTTTTTTTAAGGGTCTCTTCCAGAAACTAACAATACCCGATTGATGAAAAACAAGTTGGACAAGCTCCCAGTCTTCTTCTCCCATTATATTCAATAGTTGGGATAGATTATCGAGCTGTTCCATTTTTACATCGTGTATCTCACAGGCCCCATCAGTCCTACAGGCATAAACGATGTTGTTTTCCGAGTCCAGTACAATCCCTTTATCTTCTAAATCCTTCATAGAAAATATTTTTACGCTGTACTCAAATTTCATAGCCTCACCTTCCGAGGGATTTTAATAAATTATACAATATATATTAACGCATCGGCTACAATTTTTAAAGTCCTACCATATCTTGCTCTAAAATGTTCCTGGCGAAAAGCCCGAACAAATTCATGCTTAAGCACCCTTATGCCTTATAATTGTTGACATTACAGAGTAACAAATAAGGCACTTGAGCAGATTTCGGTAATTATATCAATGATATGTTACGGTATATATTGAATATCAGCTTAACCCTGTTTTTAATCGTTGAGTCGTTTTTTGAGGGCATCATTCGTTTTCAGAACTTCCTGAGCATCTTTACCGGATATTTCCCAGCTATATGCCCCTTTACCATCCTTCTTCAACTTTATTTTTACTTCCCCCTTCATACTCTTTCTAATTTCGTCCAGTTCTTTCTTGTACTGTAACTCCGCAGTGTTATCGCTATCTGCCTTCTGTCTTGTAGACGTATCAACAGCCTTTCCACAGGAAAAGAAGAATAAAAACAGAAGACAAAAAAGAAACAGTTTTTTCATATGATTATATTATAGTGTCTTATCGATCCATGCAAGACAATTTATCAAAAATCATTGGAGATAATACGATTTACTTCAACAACACCTATTGCCATTAATCCTTTAGAAAAAAACCTGAATAAGGTATGCTAATAGCAGGATCATATCCATGAAGACATTTAAGTCCAGTGTAACACCGGAGAAAGAAAAGTCATTACATGACAAAATGGAATCTTTGGGCATTAAAGAATCGGACATTATAGAACGGTTCGTTCGATCACAGGGTCATGGAGGTCAGCATGTGAATAAAACTTCAACATGCGTATACCTCAAGCATGTGCCAACAGGGATTGAAGTTAAATGCCAGCAGGAACGGTCCCAATCCATGAACCGCTTTTTTGCCCGCCGCATTCTTATTAAAAAAATAGAAAATATGGTTCTCGGTAAGGAAAGCGATGAGCAACAACGCATAGAAAAGATGCGAAGGCAGAAACGAAAACGTTCAAAAAGGGCTAAAGAAAAGGTACTCCAGCTAAAACACCTTCATTCGGAAAAGAAAAAAGAACGGACTTCAAAGGCAGACTCTTCCGATTTTTACAATGATTTCTGATCGAGAAGCACCCTAATAAATTAAGTAAATAAGTTTTTGACCGATAATCAAAGCTAGGGCTATGAGCTTGCAAAATTCCTCAGGGGAGAAACCCTTTAAAAACTTCTTTACATCCTTATTAGAAGCATATCCTGACGCTTCAATGCGTGATATTGCCGTATTGTTCACTGATGTTGTTGGTTCTACACAGTATTTTAAGACTCATGGTGATTTAAAGGGCCGTGAAATGCTTAGAAAACATCATGCCATCGCCATATCCATTGTGAAAGAGTATGGAGGATCTCTCATTAAGGAAGTTGGCGATTCCGTTATGGTCTACTTTCCTGATGTGCACAATGCCTTAAGGGCGTCTATTAAAATGCAGCACAGATTTGCTGCATACAATCAAGGACCAGGCACAAAGAATGAGATTCGTATAAGAATCGGACTCCATTTCGGAAAGGTCATTATTGAAGAAAAAGATATCTATGGGGATGTCGTAAATGTGGCCGCGAAACTTACCAATCTTGCGAGTGGTGACCAGATATTCGTTTCCCGTGAAGTATATGAGCTCACAAAGATACTTCCTTCGATTCATTTTGAACTGATTAATTTCTGGAACATGAAGCATGTTCCTACCGGTCTGACTATATATAAAGTGATCTGGGAGACCGCTCCGGTATCTGAACCGGATAAGGTAACTACCTTATACATTCATGCGGCCCGTGCTCCGGGACAGAATAATTCACAAAAGAGCCCATTGGGGACTTTGGAGAGTTTTATCCCTATAAAAGACTCTTTCCTGGAAAATAAACATGAATCTGAACAAATACTGCCTGATAAAACCATTATCCTCACATACAAAGACAGCCTTACTGCATTTAAAATTGCAGAACGTATACTGGAACATTTAACAAGAGCAATTAAGAAAACCAATGCCGAAGAAAAACCTCCTGTCTATCTTATTATTACCGGAGACCTCTTTTCAAAGGAAAGTCCCTTTCTCATTGATGCGCCATCGATGCACCCTGGCAATATTTACCTTACAAACAACATTTACAAGGATATAAAGAAACAGAAAAATATATCAGTGCATCCACTCCCGGAAGAATATCCCGACCAATCTTTTTATCAGTACGTAAAGGAAATATCAGAACAATCTTCTCAGCAACAAGCCACCTACATGAAGAGCAACCCCAACGGGGGTGCTCTCGGGCCATGTTTTTATTGTAACGGACAAAACCATTATCCCAAAGATTGTCCTTCTAAAGCGTTTACGGAAACTTCCCGTGCTTTTAACGACATGGGTTATTTCTCTCTTGATACAATAAATAGATACGTTGCAGATTACGAGGTCTTCAAAAAACATTCCGAAAAGAACGGCAATGATGCAAATAGTAACCATGTACTGGCAACCAATTGTTTATATGAGTTAAAGAGTATTTATCAATTACGTTTTTTCAGAACCATATGGGGTAGCAACGCAGAAGAATGGGTAAAAGCCAAAAGCACTAAAAGCGAAAGCGAAGGAGGATTTGCATGGTTGTCTCTTGATTCATTTCGCGTCTCAAATCATGAGAGGGCAGAGGCGTATCTTAAAACCGCCTTTGATAAAAATCCAGAAGACTATAAATCTCATTGCATAGCCGGTTTCCTTAATATAGAAAAGGACAACCTGTCAGCCGCTATGACTAATTTTAATACAGCCTTGACATTTGCCGGAAAAAATCCTCAGAAGATGTATATCCATTTCTTGCAATCAAGAGTGTATGTCCTCATCGGTAATATTCAAAAGGCCCAGGAAACGATACGGAAAATTCTTACCCTTGATCCGGACTGTGCAGAAGCGATCTATCAGGATATTGTTTTTAAACTGCAACAAAAAAAGGATAAATCATACCTGCAGAAATTAGTTAAACTCATAAAAGAGAGTAAACACTACTACGTGATTGCCCTTGTTGATCCCGATATGGCGCCATATAGAGATATTATCAACGAAGAACTTACAAAAATAATACAAGAAGCGCAAGAATATGCCAATCAGTCTGTAGAAGACGCAAAGACAACACTGAACAATATGCAGATTTCGTTGACAAGAGAAACTGCGGAAGAGATACAGTCCTATATGACTAAAATGGAAGAATTGTTAAAATCTGAAAGTTATTTCGGTTATCTCGATATCCCTACACTTGGACATAGTGTCACTACCATTTGTAATAATACCTTAAAAGAACAGAAACAAAACCTTGCAGAGTTTATATTCAGGCAAAATAAACGGTTAGAAATTGGCCTTCGTTTTGTCCACAGTTATCGTTTTCCACAATTATCCGCCCCCATCTTAAAGAAACTGAAACTGTTGAAATCAAAAATAACCGATGTGGGAAATACAAATCAATTCTTTACGTCATGGCAATTTGACGTTTGTCGTAAACAATGTAGCGAGATTGCACAGGAGCTTGACTCGATTGAACCTGTTTTGAAGAAGCTTAATCTTTTACAACACGTAATAGGCATGCTTTTGAGCTTTCTAAAACATTCGTCAATGCTTTTTGCGGTCATTTTCTTTTTAGGTATTTTTGTTTTCCCTTATTTTTTCAGTCATATAAACAATATCCTCACAAAACTCGACATTTCATCTTCAATGGACCAATGGTCTTTACAAAAAACCTTTCTTTTTCTCGGTGGAATTATAAGTGTTATAGTATCTTTTTTCCTCTCCATCAAGAACACTCTGAAAGAAGGATCTTACTCCTCAAAATAGTTCAACCTCCATGTGTTACCCAGCTATATAGTAGAGCTAGATTAGGCCCTCCCGCGCAAAGATTTGCAGGAACCTACTGTTCTTTACTACCTTTTCTTTCGTATCTGGCACATTCAATACCTGATGCCTGACGCACAACATGAGATGGGATTTGTTCAGATTTAAATCCCATAGCCTTGCATCCTCTCGAATGGCGTTTATCCCAGGTTATGTAAAAATATTTACAGGTAAAACAATCTATCTTTTCTTTGTCGTTAGCCATTGCCTGATCTGCCTGTAATGCTACCACATTTTCATTTAATCATGATTCCTTTTCTTTATTTTTCTTAAGAGAATTAGCGTAATATGCTATAACAATGAACTACCACGCAGCAAGCTGTGAGATATCGTTTGATTAAAGATGAGGTGTCCACGATGAATATAGAAGAATTGGGTGAATTGCTTCTTGTATCGCTCTACGACCAGGCAGAAACTCTTGGCAATAATTATTTTTTATTTTCTCTTAATGAAATTGCATCTTCTCTAGGCATAGAAGATATGCAACAAGTTGCGGAAGCCGCCTTTTCGCTTGAATCAACAGGATACCTGCTCCTTTCCCATGATGCTGGCGGGGCTTTAAATGCTTTTATTACTACCGACGGTTGTCTTTTTGTAGAGAGTGGAGGAAATACCGGTATCATCAAAGAGTATAATGACTACAAAACAACTCTTCAAAGCGACAGTGGATTTCCCTGCCCTGATCCTTCAGTGGATATTGTTCAAGGTGCATCCCCTCAGACAACGATTGAGGGCGCCATTCAAGATGTGTTGGCACGAATTAAGGGAACCATAGCGTTGGATACTACTTTAGAAAAAAGTGTCCGAGATGATCTTCTCGGCGATGTTGAAACTCTCACGATTCAAGTGGCAAAAACAAAGGTGAACAAAGTGATCGTCGAATCAACTCTTAAGAGTCTCTCACAACTTCCTTCCCTTCAGCCACTTACAGAAGAGCTTTTTCTTTGTATTACAAAACTCATCTGGTACAGAGACCCGCAATGATTTAAACTAGTTATGAATTATTATTTAGCTTTCAATCTCTCCCGGCAAAGCTGGTATCATCAATGTGTGACGATCTTGATGATACGGATTAGGTTTACTCGAAGGAAAAATCCAGATACATTACTTCCTGCTCCCCATTACCAATAGCAAAACTAAATGGCAACTGAACTATGGGGATTGTAGTTATAAAACTCACCTCGACTCCTTTCCCGACAACTACCATGGGAATTGATGCCTTCAGGTTAATGCCGGCCTTCTCAAATTCTTTTCTAGCCTGACCTGATATAATATTTGTAATCTCGCCGATGGAATCAACAACATCCGGGGTAATACTGGAACATTCCTCGCCAACAAGTGTTTTAAAAACAAACATGGCGCCTTTTTCCCGAAAACTGATCGTAATTGTTCCCTGCTTGTCACCGACAAGGCCCATTATACCTGTTATATCTCCCGAGCTTTTTCTCTCAGTTTTTAAAATAGGCTTGCTCAAGTTTATGTCTATATTGAGCATCGTCTTAAATACCGACTGAGCGGCCATAATAAAGGGATTTATAATTTTTACATCCATGTATTGCCTCCGTCTTTTGTGTCTACCTTAACGCTTTCGCCTTTGCTTTATCAATGGCTGCGCTCAATTTATCCGGGGTGAATGGTTTCACGATATAATTGTCTACACCTGATTTAATGGCTTCCATAATATTATCCTTCTGTGCTTCGGCGGTAACCATAATAAAAGGTATATTCTTGATATTGTCGTCCGCTTTGCAAGCTTTCAGAAATTCAATTCCGGTCATTTCCGGCATGATCCAGTCGCTGATAATAAGGTCAACGGTGTCATTTTGCAGAACTGTCAAGGCATGTTTCCCGTTCTCTGCTTCTACCACATTCTCGATATTTATTTGCTTCAGGACATTCTTAATGATTTTCCTCATAGTAGCAAAATCATCAACAACTAGCACCTTCATGGATAACCTCCGTCTTTGCTTAATTTCAAAGCATTTTCAACTTATTATATTTATCGTGTAAACATAAATAAACTTAAAGCAAAATATCGTCTAAACCGGTTATATTCGACAAAAACTTTCCTACACATTGAAAACACATGAAAGAGAGATACACGGTTCATCTATACATTATAAACGTTATAAAAACCTGTTAAACAAAGTATTTTCAAGGAAGTACCGGTAATAAATTGCCTCAGGTATTGTAATGCTATCATTATTTACCAAAGACCTTCTTCAGGAGATCCGTTACTCTCGCTGCCGGGTTTGTACGTATCTTCCTTTCTTCTTCTCCTACCATATAAAAGAGACCATCCAGGGCCTTTGTAGTAACATAATGGTCCAGATCAAGGGACTCGACCTTTGCGAACGGCACAGAAGATGTATATGTTCCAATCATATCCTTATATGATTTTGTGACACCGGCTTTGTTCATACTGGTAGAAACAGAGGGTTTGAATTCTGTATAAATCTTATTATAGGTTTTGGACTTAAAATAATCAGTGGCGGCTGTTTCATTACCCTTCAATATCTGCATGGCATCCTGAAAAGTCATCTGCTTTATCGCATCGACAAAGAATGTCCGGGCTTTGGGAGCTGCATTCTCGGCTGCGCGGTTCATGCTCAATATAAAGGCATCGACCTGCTTTTGATATCCCACCTTCCCAAGGAGATCTGCTACCATCTGGATCTTTTCCGGAAGCAGTATCTTTATGACCTGGTTAGTAAAATAGCCATCCATTTTTGAAACAGAGGTGACCGCATTCCCGCTGCTAATTGAGAGGGCTTCCTTGAGACCTGATACGGTTGTTGCTTCATCGGGCCCGCTGCTTTGCCTGATTTGGGGAATTTTCACATCTTTCATCATCTCATCAAAAGGCCCGGCATAACAGAGAGAGATAATAACAAAGGTTGCGCATATCGAAATCACTGACATTATTTTTTTCATATTTTCCTCCTCTTATGATCACATTTACCAAATCCCTTCAGAACCATTTTTTTCTCTTGAAATAAAAGATCATACAAATGCCTATTGCCAGCATAAACAAAAGAATAGAGGGATAACCCCATCGCCATTTCAGTTCAGGCATATACTCAAAGTTCATCCCATAGAGTCCCACGATGAAGGTGAGAGGGATAAAAATGGTAGCAATAATCGTAAGGACCTTCATAACTTCGTTCAGTCTGTTGCTGACACTGGAGAGATAGATATCGAGCATACCTGATAACATATCACGATAGGTTTCTATGGTATCAATTGTTTGCACGGTGTGGTCATAGATGTCTCTTAAGTAAATCTGTGTTGTCTTTTCTATAAGCGGCGAATCGCCCCGTTCCATACTATTGATAACTTCTCTCAAGGGCCACACAGACCTTCTCAGAAAGATCATCTCCCTCTTGAGAGTCTGAATAGATTTAAGAATTTCCGTTCTTGGCGAGGTCACCAGTTGCACTTCCAATTCGTCAATACCTTCACCAAGTCTTTCAAGGATAACAAAATAGTTATCGATAATAATATCAATCAAGGAATAGAGGAGATAATCGGCCCCCAACCTTCTGATGCGCCATGTACCGTTTTTGAGTCGTTCCGTAACGGCATTAAAGAGATTACTCTCCCGTTCCTGGAAAGAAATAACATACTGTTTACCCAGAATAAAACTTATCTGGTCCGTTATAATAGCTTTCTCTTTTTCATCATAAAATAGTGCCTTTAATACAATAAAGAGGTACTCGTCGTAGGCTTCCATTTTAGGACGCTGGTCCGTATTCATAATATCTTCAAGGAGAAGCGGGTGGAGATCGAAGGTATTTCCTATCCTTTCAATCATTTCCGCTTGATCAATACCATCGACATTTACCCAGGTTACATTTGTTGTATCCTTAAAAGGCAGATATTCTTCGGGTGTTTTGTCTTCTAACTTCAGAAATTGTTCTTCATCGTAGTTGATTATGGTTATTTTTGACTTGTCTGTAAGCCTCTCACCGATATGGACCAACGTGCCCGGAGGAAGCCCTGCTTTTTTAGAGCGGTTTTTTAGTACCCTTGCCATTCAATTATACCTCACGTCAATGCTAACAGAGGTATAATTTTCTGTCAACGAGATTTGACTGCTGAGTTACCCGCACTCTCCACCCAGGTAATTGGAACTCATACATCAGCAAGATCCTGGCGTGTAGGTCTGGGGCCGAAATATTCGTAAAGGTAACACTGGATCATTCCATTATAAAGCTTTCTATTTTTACTGGTTCTTCTACCAAACAATCTTGAAAAATCCGGATGTGACGTTATAATAAAAAAAGACCAGCTTTCAAGGTTGGAAAAGGTTTCCCCCATTCTCCTGTAAAGTTCTTCTATCTCTTTTTCTTCACCGGTACGCTCACCATAGGGCGGGTTGCAGATGATGTAACCATATTTATTTCGCGAACGGAACTCCTCAACGGGGAGTGTCTGGAAGGCAACATAATCGGAGACACCGGCCCGCCTTGCGTTCTCCCTTGCTTTTTTCAGTATTCTACTATCATGATCTGATGCGAGTATTCTGAAAGATACATCATTCATTGCAGCTTGCGCTTCTTCTCTCACTGAATGCCATATATGTTCCGGTATCTGCTGCCAGCTTTCCGATACAAAAGATCTGTGAAGTCCAGGTGCTCTGTTTTTTCCGATGAGAGCCGCTTCAATAGCAATGGTTCCGGAACCGCAAAAGGGATCAACAAGAATTCGGTCAGGTTTCCAGCCGGAAAGGAGGACTATCCCTGCCGCAAGCGTTTCCCGAAGAGGCGCTTCCCCTGCATTCTGTCGATATCCTCTCTTGTGCAATCCCGGGCCGCTCGTGTCAATGGTAAGCGATGCCATATCTTTTAAGAGAGAGATCTCTATTTTGTATAGAGGACCCGTTTCAGGAAACTCTGATCCGCTATATTTCCTTTTCATGGCCTCAACAATGGCCTTTTTTACAACAGACTGGCAAGCTGATAGACTGAAAAGCTTTGAGCGTACTGATTTTCCTGTAACATGCATTTTGCCATCATTGGGAATAATATTCTCCCAGGAAACTTTGAGCGTACCCTGAAAAAGCTCTTCAAAATCAACTGCCTTGAATGAGGCAATTTCTATCAATACCCTGTCTGCAGTCCTAAGCCATATATTGCACCGCGCAATATCGCGCTCATCACCGGCAAACAAGACCCGGCCGTTCTCTACGCTAAGGTCCGTATAGCCAAGATTCCTAAGCTCGCGCGCAACAATTGATTCAAGCCCGAATGCAGCAGTAGCCACGATCGTATAGTGCAATTATTCACCTCTGTCACTATGTTATGCCCTATATATTGATCTTTTTCAAGCAAGTATTGCTTTAACCATACATGCCAGTTTCAAATATAATATTATTGGAAGTGCCTATATTTACAACACAGGAGAAGTAAGATCTCTTGCCACGTACGATTACATCTGCTACACTTCAATATACTATTAAGCCAGGGGGCAACATGATTAAGACAACAATTACGAATATCGAAAAAAAAATAAAACTGAACGCTTCAATTCAGGATAAAGAAAAGACAGAACTTTTGAACCTGCTTACATCGCTGCAAAATGAAATTTCCGAACTCTCAAAAATAGACAGTGAACATGCCGAAAGTATTACAGGATTTACCCAGACATCGGCACATGAAGCAACGCGAAAAGCGAAAAACGAACAGCTTCTCGATCTTTCCCTGAAGGGCCTTACCTCTTCAGTTGATGAGCTTGAAACCTCACACCCGAAGCTCGTTGAGATTGTAAACCGGATTGCTCAAGCGCTCTCCAATATGGGGATATAAATACCGTTATTTACCCTTGCCGCCCTTGAGCTTCAGCGCAAGTGATTGTCCGGGTGATATTTGAAATGATTCATCACCCCATTTGATTGTTTCTTTTTCGGAAAAATATGTCACTAAATGGTATCCAGGCACAATGTCAACGGCAAATTCAAGCCGTTTACCCCCTGAAGAGAGGTAAGCGAATGTGTGGTTGCCTAGAGGCATTGTGAGAGAATCAAAAGTACCTGAACAAACATCTTCCTCCTGTTGAGCTTCTTTCTGCGGTATTTTTGCCTGTAAGACACCGTCAATAAAGAGTTCTCCGTTTGGTTTTATTATAGTCTGCGTAAAACGACCTTCAGGCTTACCATCGATAATAATCTGGGCATTAGAAAATTCCTGGCCATCAATATTGAGAATAATTTTTGCAGGTTCCTTTGCCTTTCTACACCCTCCTACAGAGAAGAGAAGAACAGCTAAAACACAAACAAGTGATAAAGAAATTATTCTTTCATATTTTCTCAAAGTTTTTGCCTCACACGACCTATACCATAAGGTTTAAAGCTGTTTATCGATTCGGTCCATATTATAATTCCTACTCATTCATTTGGCAATCTTTTTAGGCTTTCCATTACCTGTTTGACTCTATTCGCTTTTCTCCGTATAATATATTGAGAACTCCTGAAGGGGAGTAGCTAGAAAGACAAGGTCAACATACTGGTTAAAACCTGGCCTTGTCGTTGGTAAAAGCCAATTAGCGAGACCTTTAGTGTGAAGATACTTCATACTAAAGGTCTTTTTTTTAAAAGAGATTAAAAGGAGATATGATGACAGCATATTTTGCATCGGTTTTATTCGTTGTGCTTGCCGAAATGGGTGATAAGACACAATTGCTGGCCATGGCATTCGCATCGCGTTACAGGTGGCAAACCGTCATGTGGGGTGTCTTTGCGGCAACGCTCTTGAATCATCTTTTTGCCGTACTGGCAGGCAACTGGCTGACACAGCTCGTACCCATGCATTACATTCAGATTGCTGCCTCTGCTTCTTTTATTATCTTCGGTCTCTGGACAATACGGGGAGACAGCCTTAATAATGAAGATAAAAGGTTTAATTTCAGCCCATTCTGGACCGTTTCCATAGCCTTCTTTTTTGCTGAAATGGGTGATAAGACACAGCTCGCTACGGTTGCACTGGCTGCAAAATATATGAGCATCATTCCCGTATGGTTTGGCACAACAACGGGCATGCTCATTGCTGACGCAATTGGCATCATTATCGGGATTGTACTTGGCAAAAAAATACCGGAGCGTTTCGTGAAATGGTTTGCAGCGATCATTTTTATTATCTTTGGTCTTCTCGGACTTTACGGGTCTTTGCCGAAAGAGTTCCTCAGCATACCGGTGATCACCATAAGCCTCTTCCTGCTTTTGGTCCTTATTTATTTCATGGCCCGGTTAAATAGTATAAAAGTCGAAATAGAAAAATAGTATGGAGGAACTCATATGTCAGAAGAAGTAAAGGAAAAGTGGCTCAGTTATCTGGCAATTACTATGGTCATTCTTGCTGTTTGCGCCACGCTCTCAACGTTTAAGGGCGGCGGGTTTTCAACACGGGCAGTATTGAGTCAAACACAGGCATCAGATCAATGGGCCTTTTATCAGGCAAAAAGCATCAAGGGCTATATATATGAAATGCAAAAAGAAGAGCTTGAACTTGCCCTGAAAACAATGGATACCAAAGGATCAGGTCCATTGTCACAGCAATACAGAGAAAAGATCGCCTCCTATAATAGCAAAATCAAGAGATATAATGAAGAAAAAGGCCTGATTGAAAAAGATGCAAAAAAATATGAGAGCATCAAAGAAGATGCCCTGAAACATTCCCAGTCTTTCGGTGTGGCCGTCATCTTCCTACAGATCGCAATACTTCTCTCATCGATTGCGGCCCTCATGAAAATAAAATATGTATGGATATGCGGACTGGTCACGGGGGCTGCCGGGATAGTCTATTTTGCGAATGGTTTTTTTACAATCTTCTGATCTTTGAACATAAGGTATCCGGCGGATAGTATGCCGGGCCGGTTCAGTTTTCTGGGTTTTATGTCAAGCACGGAATGACAACAAAAAACCATGGCAAGGCCATTAATATTTTACTCTTCTCAGGAAAAGGCCTTGCGGAGGGGCTGTAGGACCGGCTTTTACCCTGTCTCTGGAATCCAGAATGGCAATAAATTCATCTTTACTGATTTTTCCTGATCCGACGAGAACAAGGGTGCCGACGATATTCCTCACCATGTACCGCAGAAAACCTGTCGCCTCAATAAAAATATAAATAAAAGCTCCTCTTCTCTTGACCCCTGCCCTGAGGACTTCCCTCTCATGGTTCCTGTAAAATTCGTCTTTTTTCTTGAATGAGGAAAAATCATGGGTCCCCACGATCTCATGAATGGTTTCATTCATGAGAGTACTGTTTACCCTATAGGGAATATGCCATACATACCGCGCATTAAAAGGCGGAAGGTATGACGCATTGAACATAGCATAAATATAGGACTTACTCTTTGCCGAATAGCGGGCATGAAACGATTCATCAACCTCCCTACCCTGTCTTATCCGTATATCTGCCGGCAGAAGACTGTTTAAACCCCTTGTCAGTTTTACCAGCTCTATGGTTTTTTCTGTAAAAAAATTGATTACCTGGCCAAACGCATGGACACCGGCATCCGTCCGGCCTGCGGCATATATTTTTATGGGATGATCAAGGATCATTTCAATCTTTCCCTGAACCACCTCTTGAAGCGTCACCCCATTGGGTTGACATTGCCACCCATGATAATTTGTGCCATCATATTCAACAACGAGAGATATGTTCCGACGCGGTGCCATATTCTATCTTTGACGTGCTAATGTGGGGCATGCAGTATTCGACAATTTCTATTTTGGGAGATAATTACCGTGTGGTCCTTCCCTGTTCCGGTTTTTTTATCTTCTCTGGCGCCGTTTTTTCAGTTTTTTTCACTATGTTCTCTTTCGTCTGACTTCCCTCTTTCTCCTTCGGCACTGCTTTGGGGGCAGCTATGTCTTTTTCTTCAATTCTTTTGTAGAGTTCTTCAAGCTCCTTTCTCAAAGCAATGTTTTCTGCCTTGAGAAAATTGTTTTCTTCTTTTAATATTTTTATTTCTTCTTTGAATCCGGTTGTTTCCTTATTGCAGGAAGGACAGGAGGCGATTACCAGAAGCAATATTACGATAGAAAGAAGGGTTTTCATGGCTTATTTATTTTCCACGATGTTTCACCAATTGTCAACTGCTTATTGATTGTGGTAGAATAAATAACCTCGAAGAATAGTTTTGGGGATTTCTTTCATTTAAAAGAAAAAAGCACAAATATCGGAGGCTGAATGTCGGTTACAACAATTGCTATTGAAGAAGAAATGAAAAGATCCTATCTCGATTACGCGATGAGCACCATCATCGGCAGGGCCTTGCCTGACATACGTGATGGCTTAAAGCCCGTACATCGCAGGATCCTCTATGGCATGTACGAACTGAACAATATGCACGATAAACCATACAAAAAATCGGCCAGGGTTGTCGGTGATGTTATGGGTAAATTTCACCCCCATGGCGACCAGTCCATATACGACGCCATTACCCGTATGGTACAGGATTTTTCCTTACGGTATCCTCTCATCGATGGTCAGGGAAACTTTGGCTCCATAGACGGTGACTCGCCTGCTGCCATGAGGTATACCGAGATAAGGCTTGCAAGAATTGCCGAAGAAATATTAAAAGATATCGAAAAAGAAACAGTTGCTTTCGGACCCAATTATGATGACTCCATCGTTGAACCCCTCGTCCTTCCGGCAAAGATTCCTAATCTTCTCATCAATGGGTCATCGGGTATTGCCGTGGGTATGGCAACAAATATACCACCCCACAATTTGAGAGAAGTAGTAAACGGAGTCATTGCCTATATTGATAATAACAATATCAGTATCGATGAACTCATTGATCTCATCCCCGGTCCCGATTTTCCCACCCAGGGGCTCATATACGGAAGACAGGGTATACGGGAAGCATATGAAACAGGCCGCGGACATATTATGCTTCGGGCAAAATATGTTATAGAGCAAACCAAGAAAGATGGCCGCGAAGCGATTGTTATTACAGAAATACCCTATCAGGTGAATAAATCCCGCCTCATCGAAAATATCGTTGAACTTATCAACGACAAAAGAGTTGAAGGTATATCAAATATCAAAGATGAGTCCAATAGAGAAGGTATGCGGATTGTCATTGAATTGAAAAGGGGTGAAATCGCTATCCCGATCCTCAACAAGCTCTATAAACATACCCAGCTCCAGACTACCTTCGGGATCATACTGCTCACTATTGTCAATAACGAACCAAGGTACCTCGGTCTCAAGGCAATAATTAGTGAATTTGTCAAGTTCCGTAAAGAGATTGTTACCAAGCGATCTATTTTTGAGCTGAACAAGGCCCTCGATAAGCTCCACCTTCTGGAAGGCCTGAAAATCGCCCTCGATAACATCGACGAAGTCATCGCCCTCATCAAGCAGGCAAAAAACACGCAGGAAGCCCGCGCAGCACTTATAGAGCGATTCTCTTTCTCTGAAAGACAGGCGACAAATATCCTTGAGATGCGTCTGCAAAGGCTGACCTCAATGGAAAGAGAAAAGATCCTCGAAGACTACAGGATCACATCAGAAGAGATTAAACGACTGGAAATGATCCTCCAGAGCGAAGCGCTCCTTTTCGATATCATAAAAAAAGAGCTTCTGGAAATAAGGGATAAATATGGGAATAAGCGTCTTACGGAAATCGTTGATGAATTGCCTGATATTACTCTTGAAGATATGATCAAGGAAGAAGAAGTCGCTGTCATGATCACATCCAAAGGATATGTTAAACGAACATCCCTTGACCAGTACAAAAACCAGATCAGGGGCGGTAAGGGAAAGATCGGGATTGTTGTCCGGGAAGAAGATTTTGTGGACCACCTCTACATTGCATCGACACACTCATACATCCTCTTTTTTACCAACACGGGTAAGGTCCATAAAGTCAAAGTCCATACAATACCTGATGCCACTCTCACGGCAAAAGGAAAGCCTATCATCAATCTCATTAACGTCGAAAAAGACGAACGGGTTACCGCTATCGCCCATGTGAAAGAATTTTCGCCGGAGGCATTTCTCTTCTTCACGACAAAGAAGGGTCATGTCAAGAGATTGAGCCTCGATCTGCTGAAAAACATACGGGCCAATGGCATTAAGGCAATTACTCTACCCGATGACGACAGTCTCGTCGGTGTTTTGGAAACGAGAGGCGATCAGGAGATTATGATAGCCACAAAGAAGGGACAGTCAATCCGGTTTCAGGAAACCCAGATACGGCCCATGGGACGATTAGCCTATGGCGTCAGGGGCATACGTTTTAAGAAAGCGAAGGATGAAGTGGTTGCCGTGGAGAGCGTTAACAAGTCCTGTACCATCTTCACAGTTACAGAGAAGGCCTATGGAAAATGTGCCCGTTGTTCGGCATACAGAATACAGGCACGGGGTGGATCGGGCATCACAAATGTGCGGTGCGGAACGAAAAACGGTGAAGTCGTGAGCCTCAAACAATTGGGTGTAAATGACGATGTAATTCTCGTTACCGATACAGGCAGAACAATCCGTTTCAGGTCTCAGGACATCCCTCTTCAGGGAAGAGGCGGCTTAGGCGTCAAACTCATGGACCTTCGCGAAAAAGAAATTATCAGCAGTGTAGCGATTATCGGTGAAGAACAGGAATGAGCATTAGCGTCATTGGCGCCGGAGCCTGGGGAACTGCCTTTGCGATACACCTTGCGAGAACGGGGAAAAATGTTCTTCTCTGGGCCTACGAAAAAGATTTAGCTGCTCTTTTAAAGGAAACAGGAGAAAACAGCTACTATTTGCCCGGCTTTATACTCCCTGAATCTATTCGATTTACGGCAGATCTCGATGAAGCAGTTGCCTATGCCCGTGATATCGTTCTTGCAACACCTTCTTTTGCACTCCGGGATATTGTGCAAAAGGCTGCTCCGGCATTAATAAAAAAGAATATCCTCGTACTTACCAAGGGGATTGAGAGAACGACGTTTTTCTGCGCTCATCAAATAATAGCGGACGTGCTTGGCGGAAAGGGAGAATTCGTTGCTACTCTATCGGGTCCTTCTTTCGCAAAGGAAGTAGCGGAAGGGGCATTTACTGCCTCTGTTGTGGCTTCAAATAACAAAGAACTATCCCGCTATTTCCAGCAGATGATCCATAGTAATAATTTCAGGGTCTACCTGAGTGACGATATAACCGGCGTTGAGCTCGGCGGGGCGCTTAAAAATATTATGGCCATAGGAGCCGGCATCATCGAAGGTCTTCGTTTTGGCACCAACACACAAGCGGCCTTTGTAACAAGGGCCCTTGCAGAAATGAAAAGGCTTGGGAAAACCCTTGGTGCGCACGAAGTCACCTTTATGGGCCTTTCCGGAATGGGCGACCTCATCCTCACGTCCTATGGAAACTTAAGCAGGAACCGTTTATTCGGCCTAGAGCTTGCAAAAGGAAGATCAGCAGCGAATATTATCGAAAATCAAAAAAATGTCGTTGAAGGTTATTACACAGTCAATGCCGTTTATCATCTCTCGAAGAAGCTCAATATTGAAATGCCCATTACTGAGGAACTCTTCAAAATTATCTACGAAGGAAAGGATATTCAGGCTTCTCTTCAGGACATTATCAGAAGAGAGTTTAAGGAAGAAGATTATTGATAGTCTTCTGGTAACGATTATTGTGTAGAGGAAAATGCTCAACAGACAATAATTAATTTTTGTTATTGATACGTTCTCAAAGCTGATATCCGCTTATGAGAAATATGGAGGGATTATGATTATTGGAGTTCCTAAGGAAATTAAAGAAGGTGAAAATAGAATAGCTTTAACACCTGCTGGCGTTCAGACCCTTGTCCGCGAAGGTCATTCAGTATTGGTTGAAAAGAGTGGGGGGTTGGGAAGCGGTCTCACTGATGAAGAGTATAGCAGTGCAGGGGCGGAAATCGTTTCATCAAATAAACACATCTTTTCAAGGTCAGACATGATTATCAAAGTTAAGGAACCTTTAGAGAGCGAATGGCCCTTGCTGCGCGAAGGACAGATCCTCTTTACCTACCTGCATCTGGCATCTTCTGAGAAACTTACCCGGGCACTCCTTGAACAAAAAATCATCGGGGTTGCTTATGAAACGGTTGAGGGTAAAAACGGCGATCTTCCCCTTCTGGTCCCGATGAGTGAAGTCGCTGGACGCATGACAGTGCAAATCGCCGCAAGGTTCCTGGAATCAGGCTACAAAGGAAGGGGCATCCTATTAAGCGGTGTGCCCGGAGTGCCTCCCGCAGAAGTGGTCATTTTAGGCTGTGGCGTTGTAGGGCTCAACGCTGCCAAAATTGCTGTCGGCCTTGGCGCACATGTAACTGTTTTTGACATTTCCCATGAACGGTTGAAATATGTAGATGATATCATGCACGGGAACGTTACGACAATCTATTCAACACCGTATACCATTCAAAAGGCGATAGGATATGCCGATGTTTTGATCGGCGCCGTCCTCGTAGGCGGTGGACGTGCTCCCATTCTTGTAACTGATCAGATGGTCTCCCATATGAAACCGGGGGCGGTGATTATTGACGTCTCTATAGACCAGGGAGGGTGCATTGAAACAATGCACCTGACGACACACAAAGACCCAGTCTATTCGGTCTACGATGTTATCCATTATGGTGTGCCCAATATCCCGGCCAGCGTCCCGAGAACATCCACCTATGCCTTGACAAACACAACACTTCCATATATACAGACAATCTCGCTCAAAGGTATTAAAAAAGCTGCTTCCGATGACGCACTCCTGGCTTGCGGGATCAACTGCGTAAGGGGAGTGCTTACCCATAGTGCCGTTGCTGAATCTTTTCATATGAAGTGGAAACCCTGGCACAAAGCGATTTGAACGCATCGAGTATCGTGGAAAACAACCCCTTGTTTCTCAGTTTTGCCGGTCTCGTTGCCCTTGTCTATGCAATGAATACAAGCAAGGAGCTCGTGTGTGGTTCCTTCCAAACCCTCGCTCTTATTGCCTGTATCTGTTCAGGATGACTGGAATATGGTGAAACCGGGTATGCATTGGCACACCCGGTCTTTCTGACAAAATAATCGCCGAGACGTTCGTTCCTTTCACATCATATCAATCGGCAAGGTCACTCACGTTTTCAATTCCTGCTTTCTCGCCGAGATAGTCTTTAAGGTTGGGTTGAATGACAACGGGCTTAACAAATTTCTCAACATACTGACGTGTCCCCGGCATCCCCAACTGGTTAAAGAGTCTTCTGAACTGGGATTCCCAATCTTTTCCGATCTCTTCTTTGATTGAAAGTGGTAAAGACCAGGACTGCACTTTGAAAGGACCTACTGCATTTTTACGTACCTTATAATAAAATTGTTCCTCAGTCATATCGCTCTTATGTTCTGCGGCATTCTTTTCTCTCAGATAGCTGTACATTTCTTCACGCAATTTCTCGGGAAGATGGTTAAAAAACATATTCATAAAGTTTGTTGCCAGATGAATTTCGCATGTTTCCGTTTCCACAAACTTTCCGAACGCATCTTCCGGCAAGGTTGATGCGCCATGTTGTACGGCGCCTCCCATATGATAATCTTTTCTTGCGACTAGACTTAACCGTTGCAGAGTGTCAAAATCAACCTTAACCTTTGCGATTGACCCATCCGGTAAAACTATACCGCCGTGTGATGTCCCCGTCTGGATACTGATTTTGCTGAGCCCGGTCATACCCGCGCCCCGTTTATCCAGGTCCCTTCTGAACCCTTCAATATAGGCGCGTAATTCTTCTTCCGTTGAGTTACGCCCGCCCACTTCACCGATTTCGCCGCCTACAGAGATAGTAATTCCCTTCGGTTCCATCGTACGAATATACGAGGTTAATTCAGCAGAAAGTTCCGTGTTGAGCGCCTGTTGCGCCTCTATAGTGGGCTTATCCAACTCTACAAGCGTAGAGGTGTCTACGTCAATATTATAAAAGCCTGCAGCAATTGATTCTCGTATCAAATCTTTCACACCCTGCACTTCTGCATTGGGATCAACGCCATATCGCTTAGCGGAAACCTGAAAGTGGTCACCCTGAATAAAGACCGGTCCTTTGTAATCTTCGGCAATAGCCGCGGCAAGAATAGATGTGGAATACTCTGTAGGGCGCTGTTCTGTATAGCCCATTTCAGAACGGGCAATTTCAAAAATAAATGCCGAAGCATCCATTTCTTTCGCAATACGGAAAATGATCCGGGCCGCATCAAAAGAAAGGGCACGCAAATTAATAGCAGGAACGGTAAAAGTCCGTGGGACTTCATCGCGACCGCGCGCCATGTAAAGATCCTGAATCGAGGCAGGGACAATCCCCAAATCAAGCGCTGCAGCACGTGTGAGATAGCGTGCAAACCCCTGTTTATCTCCTTTTTCAAGGGCCGACATTTCTGCAAGTTTTTGCACCTTTTCCCGAAATTTGGCAGGATTAGTTACCCGAACAGTACCCTGTTGAATCTCCAAGCTATTGTCAAGTATATTCAGAATATCTTTAAGTTTTACATCAGCCATATTAACCCCCTTTAGGTTAGCTTTAAGACACCTTTATTTATTATATTAAACATCGTTTTATGGTAATTCTTCAATATAAAAAATTATACCATAAGACACCGGTGAACCTTTCTTGATAATATGTGCCATTTTTACTATTTGCACATAGAACCAGTAAAACAGAAATCCTCTAAAATTCTTCATATTGTATAGATAAAAAGTCCTTCGGTCACTTTTGCGGGAGTCATCAGATGGTGTACATTATTTAAGGCTAACCCTATTGCCGGAGCTGTCAACTTTTTTCAAGTATATTGTCTTTGTTAAAATGCGGGGTTAAAAAAAGAGCGCCGGTTATTAACCGGCGCTCTTGAATCAATACATGAAAAATGTGGTCATCTTATTTTTTATATTCCGATACATGTTTCGGCCGTGTAAACATGAGGGCGATGATAAAGCCGATGAGCAGGCAGCCAGCCGCAGTGAAGAGTGACTGCTGTTTGTTGAATTCGGCGAACACAAAACCGCCAACAACACCTGCCGCGCCCCAGGCTGTGAGCAGGAAGCCGTAAATCCTGCCGATGTAGGTTGGACCAAATGAGTCTGCTGAGAAAGCTGGCATGACAGCGAATCCACCACCCAGACACGAGAGAAGATAGCACGAGATGATCGTGAATACGAGTACGCTGCTGATCTGAGGAAGAAGGATGTAAAGAATCGCCTGTGTCAGGAACATCACCATATAGGTGCCTTTCCGGCCGATCTTGTCGGAAACGGCAGCCCAGAAAAGGCGGCCCAATCCGTTGAAAATAGAGGCCGTGGCCAGAACACCACCGCCAAGCACCGCCAGTTTTGCCGGATCATCGACATTTTGAGCAAATTTGATAACTTCCTGTGCCATGGGCGAGAGCTTGGACAGAAGGCCCATGCCTGCTGTAACGTTCAAAAAGAGCATACACCATAGCATGTACCACTGGCGCGTCCTCTTCGCTTCGGTCCAACTGAAGGAATCGGCCGCACTGACGGTTGTTGCTGCCGGCTTGAAACCTTTGGGGAGCCAGCCTGCAGGTGGATTTTTCAGGGTGCTGGATGCCAGTAGATTAAATACCAGATAAACTGCACCAAGGATAAAAAAAGCATTGGCCACACCGACTTTATTGATGAGACCGGGGATAATCATACCGATAAAGAAAGCACCAAAACCAAATCCCATAACGGCCAGACCGGTGATCATGCCTCGTTTATCCGGGAACCAGCGAATCAACGTGGCGATTGGCACAACGTAGGCCAGACCATTGCCGATACCCGCAATAACTCCATATCCAATAAGAAGAAACCAGAAATTGCCGACATGAAGAGCAACGCCACCTAATAAAACGCCTACACCATAAAAACAGGCGCCCAGGATGGCGACGAATCTCGGCCCTTTCTTATCCACCAGCATGCCACCGAGTGCCGCGGAAACACCGATGACACCGATAATCAGCATAAAAACTCTCGATACAACCTTCACTTCCCAGCCCTGCATGGCCGCGATCGGTTTAACAAACACCGACCATGCGTAAACGGTGCCCAAAATCAGCATGATGACGACACCGGCAATGGCAAGAAACCATCGCTTACTTTCCAAATTCTCATTAGCCATTTGTTCCTCCTTATGGATTTTCATTACACATATCTGCTAACTTTTGTATCATTATTAAACATGGCAAATTTTTTGCAAAGACTTCAATCACAAATATTTTCTTATATTCGCACTGATAGGCCCTTGCTTTTCAGTATTCGATAAAACTAACAGAATAAAAACAAACTATCAACATAAACGTGTTTATTTTATATCAAAAAAACTTAGAATATCTACCAAAAAAACATCTATTTGAGAGTTAGTTGATTTAATAATGCCCGTATTTGGCGCGGGGCCTTGAAAAACATACTTTCGGAAGACCTCATGTGAAAACAGACTGCAAAGCACGCAGACCGCTTCACGAGAGTGAGTTGAAGGAGCAATGACCACAGGGGAGACAAGAACGCTGGCCCTATCAACAGACCCGCACGCAAGAATGATCGCCTCTGGCGTGGCGTAACCATGCCATAATATATACCTATTGGGCCGTTATGCGGTGGGCTGGAGTCGCTGAAATCAGTGGATATCTCTTTATTTGTCTCAAAAAGCTCATGTCGATTTTAATTGACAGACACAAATAATCTTTTTATAAATAATTCAAAATCTCTTTTATGGAGGGGTGTATTATGAAAAGAGTACCTTTGTTTGCCGTTGCCATTTGTCTTTGTCTGCTTGTTTCTTTTAGCGTAAATGCCCAGGAACCATCTAAACAGGATAACCAGATAGAATACTTGAAAACTCCAAGACCTATGTCGCTGCCTTTTTCTGACGCCGTACGTGTCGGCAATATGCTCTATCTTTCAGGTGAAATAGGGGTTGATTACAAAACAATGAAAATTGTTCCGGGTGGCATCAAAGCTGAAACAAAACAGGTCATGGAAAACATCAAAACCACCCTTGAGAAATACGGTTCATCAATGGACAATGTTGTCAAATGCACCATCATGATACAAGACATGAAGCAGTGGCCTCTGGTAAATGAGGTCTATATGACATATTTCAAAAAAGACCGTCTCCCGGCGCGGAGCGCATTCGGATCAACCGCCCTTGCCTTGGGTGCAGCTATGGAGCTTGAATGCATAGCGACAGTGAACAAATAGATTTTGACAAGCAACTGAAAAGCCATAATAAAGCGGGCATTTAACCCGCTTTATTTCTTTTCTTGAATATTTTTAGTACTTGTCCATTGTCTGGCCAGAAGCTATCCATTTTATTCTATGCAGATATACAAGTAAAATCTCAAATAAGTATCTTACCGGATTAAGGGGCGAAATAAAAAGCTCCCCGGGCAGGACTCGAACCTGCAACCTACTGGTTAACAGCCAGTCGCTACTGCCGATTGAGCTACCGGGGAACAGTGTATTAATTAACAATAAAAACGGTCCCCATGTCAAGGGTTACTCGTCTTTAAAAACAGCCTTTTTATATGTTCGTTTTCCAACTTTAATGATAATCTCTTTTACCGTATCAATAATGGGCAAAACTTCGCTGGTTACTTTGATAAATTTTCCTTCATCAACATAAGAAACACCGCCCTGTTGTATCATCCGCTTACCTTCTGCTGTTGAAGATACAGCGCCGATATCACGTAAAAAATGTGGTAACGATACAGGACTTTTTGGTCTTATCATTTCTATGGTATCAATATCTTCCGGTACTTCCTTATCGCGGAACATTTTGTCAAAGGATTCATGAGCAACTTGCGCGGCGGCAGCACTATGAAATCTTGTAATGATCTCCTTGGCAAGATTTACCTTTGCTTCCCTCGGGTGGTATGTACCTGCGCTGATTCCTTCTTTCAGTCTCTTGAATTCTTCCAGCGGTATATCGCTCAATAGTTCATAATATTTGAGCATGAGATCATCAGATATGGACATCAGTTTACCGAACATCGTATCCGGTGGTTCGTCTATCCCGACGTAGTTACCATAAGACTTGCTCATCTTATTGACGCCATCTGTACCTTCAAGGAGCGGCACTGTAACAATACACTGCGACTCCTGACCATAGACCTTCTGAATGTCCCTGCCTACAAAAAGATTAAATATCTGGTCGTGGCCACCAAGCTCAACATCCGCCCGAAGCGCTACCGAATCATACCCCTGGACAAGGGGGTAGAGAAATTCGTGTATACTGATAGGGAGATTATTCTGATAACGATTACGAAAATCTTCCCGCTCCATCATGCGTGCCATGGTATATTGGGCACAGAGACGTATCATGTCTGCGGCATTCATCGCCTCAAACCATTCGCTGTTAAATCTCACCTCTGTTTTTTCGGGATCGAGGATCTTGAATACCTGTTCCTTGTATGTTTCCGCATTTGCCATGAGCACTTCTTTCGATATCTGTGGCCGGGTCTCGACTCTCCCGGTGGGATCACCGATAAGACCGGTAAAATCACCAATAAGAAAGATTGCTATATGACCAAGCTCTTGGAATTGCTTCAATTTTTGGAGTACAACCGTGTGGCCCAGGTGTAAATCAGGCGCTGTCGGATCAAGGCCAAGTTTCACTCTCAAGGGTTTATTCTGCTCTTTTGACCGTATCAGTTTTTTGCGGAGATCTTCTTCGTTAATTAAGTCAACGGCTCCCCTTTTGATTATCTCAAGATCACGGTCAATATCCATCCTGAACCCCGTAGTTTTAGCGTTATGGCGGTAATCTTACTCTATTCTTTTTCTTACTCTTTCAATGGCAATACATTTCTTGCTGACCAGGTCTATTGTAACAATAACCCCCTGAACTTCAACATCATCTTTGCCAACCTGAAATTTCTGGGGTCGTTGCGTGATAAATCTTTCCAAAACCCCTTCTTTTTCCATACCAATTACTGAATCGCTCGGTCCCGTCATACCAGCATCGGTAATATAACCTGTCCCTTTGGGAAGTATCCTCTCATCGGATGTCTGCACATGGGTGTGCGTTCCAAATAAGGCAGAAACTTTACCATCAAGATACCAACCCATTGCAATCTTTTCCGATGTTGCTTCTGCGTGAAAGTCTACGAGAATAGGCGCCTGGATATCGTTATCCTCCAGGAAAGAATCCATTGCTGCAAAAGGACAATCAAGGGAATTCATAAAGATACGTCCCTCAATGTTAGCAATACACAAGGAAAGCTCATTTTTCTTGATTACTGTGTAACCAAAACCCGGAGCTCCTTTGGGGTAGTTTAAAGGCCTGACAATCCTCTTCTCTTCCATCAAAAAGGAAGGCATTTCCTTTTTTTTCCAAACATGATTGCCTGTTGTGATTCCATCAACGCCATAGGAGAACATTTCGATGGCGGTCTGGGGGGTAATACCGATACCACCTGCAAGATTTTCACCATTGATAATGGTAAAATCAACCTTTACTGTCTTTACAAAACTTGCAACTGCCAATCTCCCCGGTTTCCCGATAACATCACCAAGGAATAATACCTTCATGCTATTTTGCATATTCAACCGACCTTGTCTCCCTGATAACAACAACTTTTATCTGTCCGGGATAGGAAAGATCGGTTTCGATCTTTTTTGCGATATCTTTTGACAATATAATAATCTTTTCGTCACTTGTCTTTTCACTATTTACAACGATACGTATTTCTCTTCCTGCCTGAATCGCATAGGATTTTTCCACACCCTGAAAATTATTGGCTATGCGCTCCAATTCGTCGAGACGTTTAATATATGTCTCGAGCATTTCACGTCGTGCGCCGGGCCTTGCGCCGGATAGGGCATCTGCCGCCTGGACAATGACGTCAAGCAAACTTGTTACTTCCACATCTTCATGGTGTGCAAGAATGGCATGGACAATTTCTTCAGACTCACCATGCTTTTTGGCAAGGTCTGCGCCAATTGTTGCGTGTGACCCTTCCACTTCATGATCCACCGCTTTTCCGATATCATGGAGGAGCCCTGCCCTCTTCGCTTCCTTTACATTAACGCGTAACTCTCCTGCGATTGCGCCGCAAATAAAGGCAACTTCCAATGAATGCTGATAAATGTTTTGTGCATAACTGCTTCTATACTTCAATCGTCCCAGTAATTTTACCAGTTCGGGATGAACATTATGAACACCAAGATCAAAAACAGCCTGCTCTCCGGAATCCTTGATCTTTGTTTCCATTTCCTCAGCTACTTTTGAGACAATTTCTTCAATTCTGGCCGGGTGTATGCGGCCATCGCTTATCAATCTTTCAATAGAGGTACGGGCAACTTCTCTTCGTATAGGGTTAAAGCAGGAAAGAATAACCGCTTCAGGGGTATCATCTATAATAATATCCACACCTGTTGCGGCCTCTAATGCACGGATGTTACGCCCTTCACGACCGATGATCCTTCCCTTCATTTCTTCATTGGGAAGGGCTACCACCGACACGGTGTCTTCTCCCACATAATCACCTGCGTATCGCTGTATAGCAAAAGCAATGATCTCTTTTGCCTTTTTATCGGCTTTCTCCCGTGCTTCTTCTTCAATTTTCTTAATAATTTTCATTGCCTCATACCGCGCCTCATCTTCCAGCGCCTGTATAAGCATTTTTTTCGCTTCTTCCGCGGTCATCCCGGAAACCTTTTCAAGACTTTCGTGGGCCTGAAGTATCAAAGAGTCGTAATCTTTTATCTTTGCATCAAGACTCGACTGCCTGTTGGCAACTTCTCTCTCTTTTCTTGACAGATCTTCTTCTTTCTTGTCGAGACCATCAATCTTTTTATCGATATTTGATTCTTTTTGAGAGAGCCTCCTTTCAGAATTTTGTATCTCCAACCTTCTGGCTTTAATCTCCTGTTCCAGTTCATTCCTTGCCTGGAGAACAATGTCTTTGGCCTGAATTGATGCTTCACGGGTCATGACATCAGCCTCTTTCTTGGAATCTTCCAGGATCTTTTTTCCTATTTTTTCATATTCACCTATTTTTTTCTTCTGAACAAACCAGGCAAGCGCAAAACCGGCGATGAGCGCCACAATAAAGATTACTATAGTTAATATTGTTGTGTTCAAATGACCCCCTAAGATCTATGTTAATCTTATTAAGGGGTTAGGATTATAAGGAAAAATGAGGAGGAGCTTTTATACCCTAACACGCTAAAACTATTGTATATCTCCAAGTAACATAAAAATATTTATGTCAAACCTCATGCTTCCTTAAATTCTACCCCAAAATATAAGACCCCGCAGGTGCCGTGTAAACGGTATGTCTTGAACCTCTATGTTAAGTGGGCGCCATTTTGTTGTATCAGGCTTCTCGCCTAAGCGAGCATGCACACCACAACAAGATACAGCTCCCGACAAAGAGGTGTTGGCTCACAGTCTACCATTTATCACGCGCACTGCAGGGAACATCCATCGCTTCAATATCTTCGAACTTTTTTATAAGCCGAAGTGTTTTACCTTCAATTTTTTCAGCCTGCTTTTTCATCTCAAGATACTCATCGGTAATTTCCATCATGGCCATAATAACAGCATTGAGTGTGTTGACAATGCCATATCTTTGCGTCACATATGCAATCTTATCATCTACATACCGGGCATCTCGCTTAATTCTGTCTTCATCTTCTCCGACAAAAGTAAAAGGCTGTTTTAAAATCGCTACTTCAACCTTCTTTTCCATGATTACCTCTAAATTTCTACTCTTTCCACCTTTTCAAGTATCTTCGTCACTTTCTCAAGAAGCAGTTCCCGCTCACTGGCAATTTCTGCCATTTTTGATTGTACATTCTTCTCGTTTGCCTCAATTGATTGGAGCTTCGCTTTCAATGCTTCATTTTCTTCTTTCATTATTTTGTAGCCGTCGATGATCCTGTCAATCTTTTCTTCCAGTTCTTCTATACGGTTTTCGCTGATTATCTCTCTATTAATGCTAAAAGTTTCCATATCTATTTAATTATCCTCCCTTTTTTGTTCAAAAGTCAAGTATAAAAGGTATGTTTTGATAAAAGTATCGATGTCCCCGTTCAGGACCGCTTCCGCGTTATGCTCTTCATGTTTTGTCCGATGATCTTTGATAAGCTTGTAAGGATGCAGTACGTAGGAACGTATCTGGCTACCCCATGCGATATCCTTTTTTTCTTTATTGAGGGTATCCATTTTTTCATCCTGTTTCTTTTTTTCCAGTTCATGCAGCCTGGACTTCAGGATTGCCATCGCTATGGCCTTATTCTTATGCTGTGACCTTTCATTTTGACACTGGACTACAATATTTGTGGGAATGTGGGTAATACGGATGGCCGACTCGGTCCTGTTTACATGTTGACCTCCCGGGCCACTGGATCGAAAGGTATCAATACGCAAATCTTCCTCTTTGATGTCTACCTGGATGTCATCTGAGATTTCAGGATATGCATAGACCGATGCAAAAGACGTATGACGTCTGTTATTGGAATCGAAAGGAGATACGCGGACAAGTCTGTGGATACCCGCTTCACATTTGAGATACCCATATGCATGTTTCCCGCGCACAATAAAAGTAACATTTTTAATCCCCGCTTCTTCTCCCGGGAGCATATCTACCATTTGTGTTTCAAACCCTTTTTGTTCAGCCCAATGCAAATACATCCTGAGGAGCATTCCCACCCAATCCTGGGCCTCAGTGCCGCCTGCGCCCGAATTGATGTATACTATGGCGTTCCCTTCATCATTTTCACCGCTGAGCATTTGCTCTATTTCATAAGCGCCTAAGGATTCGTCAAGGGCCTTCACCCTTAGATTGAGCTCATCAACATCATTGAGGTCCTCTGTTTCTCTCACAAAATCGTTGAGTATGAGAACCTCTTCCAACTCTTTCTCTTTCATTTCCCAACTATCTATTTCTCCCTGAATTCTTGATCTGTCCTTGAGAACCTTTTGCGCATTTTCCTGATCATCCCAGAATGCGGACTTGGACATTTCCAAATCTAATTCCTGAAGTTTGTTGTTAAGTTTCGCCAGGTCAAAGATAACCTCTGAGCGCGCTTATCCTTTCCTGCAATTCATCGATTTTACCTCTAATATCATCGAGCATATTCTCTTCCTTTTCGCTTATCCATATTGTCGTCAATGGATTTGTTCATTGTCTTCACTCTTATAAACGTTCTGCCACCTCTCTGCCAAAACGCGAGCATGATACCGGCTTTACACCAACCATCTGACGGGCCAGATCATAGGTAACGAAACCATCCCGGATGGTCTTTTCAACAGCTTCCTCGATGAGCGCCGCCGCAACATCAAATCCCATATAACGAAACATTAATGCCCCTGAAAGGATAAGCGAGGTGGGATTTACCATGTCCTTACCTGCATATTTCGGCGCGCTGCCGTGTGTAGGCTCGAATATGGCCACATTATCTCCGATATTTGCACCTGGCGCCACCCCAAGGCCGCCAATGAGTGCTGCGCAGGCATCGGAGAGATAATCTCCGTTCAGGTTTGGACAGAGAAGTATGTCATATTCATCGGGCCTTAAGATCATCTGCATAAACATGTTATCGGCAATCCTGTCGTTGAAGATGATCTTCCCATCAGGCTCATCGAAACTAATCCTTTCGGAGTATTCTTTTGCCACTTCATAGGCCCATTCCCGAAAGGCCCCTTCGGTATACTTCATGATATTGCCCTTATGAACAACGGTAATTGACTTTCTTTTGTTCTTAATGGCATATTCGATTGCCCACCTGACAAAACGGACCGTACCGGTTTTACTGATTGGTTTTATGCCGATGCCTGTATCGGGGGTGAGGTTTACATTCATTTTCTCCTTCAGAAAACCAAGTATCATTTTCGACTCTTCCGTCCCCTCTTTCCACTCGATCCCTTTGTAAATGTCTTCAGTATTTTCCCTGAGAATAATTACATCAACACTTTCAGGTGTTTTCAGAGGGCTTGGCAGTCCCATAAAATAACGGACAGGACGGACACAGACATAGAGATCAAATATCTGTCTGAGATACACGTTGACACTTCTGAAACCACCTCCGACGGGCGTTGTCAGCGGTCCTTTAATGGCAATTTTATACTCTTTCACCGTTTTCAGAGTTTCATCGGGTAAGAGCGTATCTTCCTTTTCAAGGGCCTTGAGACCTGCCAAAAGAGGTATCCATTCTATCTTTTTCTTCCCTGATGTTGCCTTGTTAAGGGCCTCTTCAAAGATCCCCTGGGAAGCGTTCCAGATATCATCACCAATGCCATCTCCTGCTATACAGGGTATTTTAATAATCTCTGTCAAATTTTCAATTCTCCGTGTTTCCTTATATAATGGTCAAGACCGCCTTCATGGAGTATATCTCGCATAATGCCGGGCAAAGGCGGAAAAGTTTTCTCTCCTCCTTTGCTTCTATTCACGAGGATTCCTTCGTCAAGTTTGATCTCCAGCTTGTCCCCTTCATCGATATCGTCTACAGGGCAGATAATTGCCACAAGCCCCACATTGATGGCATTACGGTAGAATATTCTTGCAAAAGAATTCGCCACAATTGCATCGATACCGGCCATTTTGATAATGAGAGGCGCATGTTCTCTGCTGCTGCCTAAACCGAAGTTTCTACCACCGACAATAATATCTCCTTTGGTGACCTTCTTGTAAAAACCAGGTGCAATATCATCAAAAACGTGTTTTTTCAGTTCATCAAGATTAGACCTCAGATGATAAAACCTTCCCGGTATTATGTGGTCTGTAGAAATATCGTCTCCGAACTTCCATGCCGACCCTTTCAGGACCATTAAAGCACCTCCCTGGGGTCTGTCAATTTTCCCGTAACGGCGCTTGCCGCCGCTGTTGCCGGTGACGCAAGGATGATCTGTGAATTGGGGTTCCCCATTCTTCCAAGAAAATTTCTGTTTGATGTAGCCACACAGGTTTCGCCGTCGCCGAGAACCCCGAGATGAAGACCGATACATGGGCCGCATCCTGGTGGTAAAATAACCGCCCCGGCCTCGAAGAGCACCGCAAGAATTCCCTCTTCCATTGCCCGGCCATATACAGCCCGTGAAGCAGGTGAAACAATGAGTCTCACATCATGGTGTCTCTTTTTCCCTTTCAGTATATGTGCTGCAATCCTCAAATCCTCTATCCTTCCATTTGTGCATGAACCGATAAAAACCTGTTGGATGGAGATCTTTGTTACCTCATCGTCTGTCACACTATGCGCATTATCCACCGTATGGGGCATGCTCACCATAGGTGTCATCTCTTCCACGTTAATCTGGAAGGTTTTCTCATAGAGCGCATCGTTATCGGGGTGAATGTCACCATAGGCGCTTTCCCTGCCATGAGCTTTAAGATACTCCCGGGTCACAGCATCAGAAGGGAAAAGGCCACACTTTGCCCCTGCTTCCACAGCCATATTGGAAATAGTCATCCTGTCTTCGACACCCATGCTTTCCACTGTTTCCCCAACAAACTCCATTGATTTATAGGTCGCCCCGTCTGCACCAATGATATTGATAAGTTTCAGGATCAGGTCCTTTGGAAAAACACCGGAAGGAAATTCACCATTCAAAATAAACTTGAAACTTTCCGGGACCCTCATCCAGGTTTTTCCCAACCCCATGGCGGTTGCAATATCGGTTGACCCCATTCCTGTCGAAAATGCGCAAGCGCGCCCCCCGTACATGTATGGGAATCGGCGCCGAGGAGCACTTCTCCGGGCAACAGGATCTGCTCAGCCATAATCTGGTGGCAGATACCTTCCCCTACACCGCTTACATGAGCGCCATATGCTTCGGCAAAATCTTTGATTGCAAGATGGTCATTGGAAAGTTCCTGTCTGGGGCTTGGCGACGCGTGATCTATAAAAAAAGTGACCCGGGACCATCAAAAAGTTTTTTGAATTCCATCTCTTTAAATCTCTTGATCGCAAGAGGCGCCGTACCATCCTGTAAAAGGATTCTGTCAACATTAACAATAGTATATTCCCCTTGCCGTACATCCGACATCGTGTTCATGCTCAGTATCTTTTCAGCTAATGTCTTACCCATCTATTACTCTACCTCAGCCTTTGTAAGGTCTTCAAAACGTATATCAAAACCGAGTATACCCATAATTTCTCCAAGTTCATCTCTGATGGGGCCGGAAACCGTTACACAAAGAGCGCCGGTAATCCTGGATGAATATATATCGGTAACACTGATTTTCCCACTCTTCATAGGATTAATAAACCAATCCCTATCTGAAAAATCCTCATGCATCCCGATCTTATGGTATTTCGCCCTATCCACTGCCTGCGTTATGTTTTTTGTTGTCTTGATGCCTTCGCTGTTAACTATATAGCCAAACTGTATAAAAGGAAAATCTTCCACAATATCCTTGAGTATCTTTTCCTGTTTTTCAGGCTCCATGCTCTTGATAGCAGAGTCTTCGATATAACGCTCGATAAGGTGTGCAGCCATATCGTAAGCCCTCTTTTTCATGAGAGCAAATTCCGACACAAAAATCTCTGATATATGGAGTCTTGCCTGATGTTCTATTTCCTCTTCCGATATACAGGTCACCCTGCCTTCGTCATACTGCCTGGCAATCCACTTATTAATCCTGGCAATACCGGGGTGGGTCTTTTCAATACGGTCTTTATCTACAAGGGCAAAATGTGAATTGATCCAATGCGCAATGCCTGCAAGTCCCGATTTATCGGTAATATTGATTGCGATCGGTCTTTTCAGGATTTTGTTGGTGTCAAAGGGCGAATAGATTTCCTCATTCTTTACAATACCGTCAATATGAACACCGGCTGATGTGGCATTAAAATCAAGCCCGATATACGGTTGGTTTTTCGGTACATGATGGCCAAGCTCTTTTTCAAAATAATTTCTAATCTCGGTAATAACCGTTGTATCGACGCCGTTATCGTCACCTATAAGGGAAACATATTCCATAATAAGGCCTTCGATTGCCGCATTGCCGGTGCGCTCTCCGATGACCAAGGAGCGTGCCGTTCACAAAAGTGCATCCATAGAGCCATGCGCTGACGCTATTGATAATGACTTTGTGGAAATCATTGTGTCCATGCCATTCGAGATATTCCGAGGGGACCCCGGCGTCATCGATCATGGCGCGGATGATCTTTCCGATAGATCTGGGTATTGCCGCCCCCGGATAGGTAATACCAAGACCAAGGGTATCGCAGAGGCGTATCTTTACGGGGATTTTGGCGTCTTCAGAAAGACTCATGAGCGCCTGTGCAAAGGGTACGCAGAACCCGTAGATATCCGCCCTGGTAATATCCTCAAAATGGCACCTCGGTATAATCCCATGTTCCAGGGTGCTCTCAACAATTTTCAGATAGTCTTTGAATGCCTGTGACCGTGATCTTATTCAGTTTCATAAAAATATGATAATCAGAGGCGCTTGTAAGAATGCCCGTTTCTTTTAGACCCATATCTTTTACAAGCTGCAGATCGTTTTTATTTGCCCTGATCCAGCCTGTTATTTCAGGGTAACGGTATCCCTTTTCACGACACTTTTCAACAGCTTCCCTGTCTTTATCGGTATAAAGGAAGAACTCCGACTGTTTGATTACTCCGTTAGGTCCGCCAAGGCGGTGCATAAAATCAAAGAGCGTTTCAATCTGCGCTACTGTAAAAGGTGGGCGTGCCTGCTGTCCATCCCTGAATGTCGTATCGGTAATATAGATTTCATCAGGTGGATCGATAAGCTCTATTTTATGATCAAATTTTACCTTGCAGACTTCGTTATAAGGGAAAACATCCCGGTAAAGCTCCGGGTTATCAACATCAATAAGCGGATACTTTATGTTTTCCGTGGCATTCTTAAAGATAAAACCTTTGCCCTTCTTTTTCTTTTTCAAAGTCACCTCCCGATAGTAGCTAGCTGATTCACCACAGTGGTCTTGATTTTCAGTTCATTCAACTGTTTTTGACCAATTTTAGATGGAGCGCCTGTCAAAGGACAGGTGCCTTTCTGCGTTTTTGGAAAAGGAATAACATCCCGAATACTTTCAAGACCAAGGAACATCATGAGGATCCGGTCAAAACCAAAGGCAATCCGCCATGAGGCGGCGCCCCCATCTCCAGGGCCTCAAGGAGAAAGCCGAACTTTCTCAAAGGCATCTTCTTCTTTCATATTCAGCAAGCCTGAACATCTCCATCTGCTCGTCCATCCTGTGGTTTCTGATGCTGCCGCCGCCAATCTCCACGCCATTCAGTACAAGGTCATAGGCATTGGCAAGGACCGACTCGTAATCGCCCTTGAATTCCTTTAAGCTCTCTTTCGGCGAGGTAAAGGGATGGTGCCGTGCAACATATCTCTTGTCTTCCTCGCTGTATTCGAGAAGGGGAAAATCGATGACCCAGAGGAATTTGTCAATGTTTTTATTGATAAGGTCATACTTTTCACCAATGTATAGCCTTAATCTTCCCATGATTTCGTTGACTTTGTTTCGTTTGTCGGCCATGATGAAGATAACATCGCCGGTTTGAGCCTCCAAGCATCTTCTCCATTCCTGACTTCTCATCATCATTTAAGAAACTTTGCAATAGGTGACTGGAGCCCTTCAGTATCTTTTCGCATCCAGATAAGGCCACCGGCGCCCATTTCTTTCGCTGTATCGACTGCCGTATCGAGGTCTTTCCGCGAGAGCGTTTTGCCTTTAAGGACAAGTGATTTGATGACTCCGCCGTCTTCAATGGTTTTCTTGAAAACGCCGAATTCGGTCTCCTTAAAAAGATCTGTAATTTCAACCAAGGGAAGTTCGAAACGCAGGTCAGGTTTGTCGGTGCCATAGCGCTCCATGGCTTCGGCAAAACTCATCCTCGGAAATGGCAACTCAGGCGGTTTTTTGCCCTTCAACGCCTCATAAAGCGCAATGATCAGTCCTTCACTGAGCCCCATGACATCTTCGCGGTCCACAAAACTCATTTCAATATCGATCTGGGTAAACTCGGGCTGACGGTCAGCCCGCAAATCTTCATCTCTGAAACAACGGGCAATCTGGAAATACCGCTCAAAACCGCCCATCATCAATATCTGTTTGTAGAGCTGAGGCGACTGGGGAAGCGCATAGAAATTGCCGGTATTGAGTCTGCTGGGAACAATAAAATCCCGCGCGCCTTCCGGGGTGCTTTTTGTCAGAAAGGGTGTCTCAAATTCATAGAAACCCTGTGCAGTGAGATAATCCCTGGTCACTTTATATGCCTTGCTCCTCTCGATAAAGATCTGCTTTAACTTCAGGCCGCCTCATGTCGAGATAGCGGTATTTCAGTCTCATTGATCTCATTGATATCTTCTTCATCAAGCTGAAACGGTAAAGGCTTGCAGGTATTGAGCACCTCAAAGGATTGCGCATAGACTTCGATTTCGCCAGTAGGTAAATTGGGGTTCTCTGTTTCAGGAGGTCTCTTTTCAACCTTTCCGACAATCTTGAGGACATACTCCTGTTTTATATCCCCTGCCCTTTCATGCGCTTCTTTCGATATCTCAGGCGAAAAGACAATCTGTACAATACCCATCACATCACGGAGATCAGCAAAAATAAGACCGCCATGGTCTCTTCTCCTGAAAACCCACCCTGAAAGTGTCAATACCTTCCCGATGTCATCTTTTGTCACAAATCCACAATATTTATCTCTCACTGGCTGGCTCCTTTAAAAAGTCTTTTATTATATATGTTTGCAGCCTCCAAGTCAAGGTCTGCCAACCAATCGTGTCAACCAATCGGCGTTTCTTATTTGTCTCAATTGGTTCCGGTGAAGATGAGCTCATCCCTCGCTTTTTCAAATCTACTTTTTGATTTTAACCCATAATTAAAAATATCGGGAACTTTTCTGAAACCTCTGTTGTCAAATAAATCAGGAGCACAAAAAGGGAGGTAACATTATGGTAAAGAAATCATTTTTAACGGCATTGTTTCTGGCATTAGTTTTTCCGATTGCCGCATGTGCCCACACAGCAAAGATGGGTGTTACGGATGTGCGGGTGTTTTCAGACAAGGGGAGTGAGTTCGAAAAATACAGGGCATACCCGAATGCAGCCCGTGAAGGTATGTACTACTATATGGAAGCAGTAAAGGGTGAGAAGTATTCCATTGAAGTAAAAAACACATCTGACAGGCGGATCGGTGTTGTCATTGCCGTGGATGGACGAAACATCATAAGCGGCAACAAATCCAGCCTAAAACAGAACGAGAGAATGTATATTATCGAACCTTACCAAACATACAGGTACGAGGGCTGGCGTACAGGCATGGAAAGAACGAACAGATTCTACTTTACAGAACAGTCTGACTCCTACGGAGAAAAGGTCTTCTCCGATGCATCTGCAATGGGGACTATAGCTCTTGCCGTATACAGAGAAAAACTTCCCGTTGCGCACCCCTTGCCGGGATATTCATTTTCCATGAAAGAAACTCCTTCTGCTGCGTCGCCGGAATCAGCTCTGGAGGGGCGCTCCTCTGACAGGGTGAAAGGAAAAAAAGAGCATGTGCAGAAGAGCAAGCAGGCCGGCACCGGATTCGGAGAAACAACCTACTCACCTGCGCGGGCAATACACTTCGAGGCCGAAGACGCCCTTGCCGAAAAAATTGTTCTGAAATATGAATGGCGGACAGAACTTTGCAAAAAAGGAATCGTCGACTGCAGAGACAAGAACAGGTTCTGGCCTGATAATGATGGTTTTGCCCCGACACCGAAGGGTTTCAGGGGATAATTAGTTTCCGTCCGGAAAGGGTCCTTTTTTACCCCTTCCGGACGGAAACCGATAGACTCTTATTCTTGAATTTCCGGCCGTGGACTAAATAACACCATGAAAAAACATATCATTAAAACGTACTCACAACTATGATAACTACGACAACTACGATAATAAAGCAATGACCGCATGCACTACTGCACTTGCCGAAAGCGCTATTGCGCCCCTTTTGTGCCAAACAAAGGGGACTGTGATCCACCGGAACCCTGTACTGATCTGGAAAAAAATCAGTATAAGGTTAAGAACACCTAATACCAAAATCATTGACACACCTCCGATCATTGTGGTTCGCACCTGTGCCAGGTGTCAGAATGTAGTTTTTGCCGGACCCATGTTTCCATGGATGTAACGGCTTGCAACATAACTTTTTGCGAAACCATCAAGCATTGCCCTTCATTATATCAGAATATCTATTTATTTATATAAATACAGGGATAATGTTTTTCAAGTCCCTGCTGTTTTCCCTCTGTGAGAGGACAGGCACTGCATTCCGCCACCTTCTTGTGTCATTTTCCGGTCACCATCCTTTTTGCATCAACCCGGACCGAAATCGGTTCAGGAAAGAGTGTTTTAAAATATTTTCAGGTAACTACATCTATTGCTTGTCAAGTATATGTGTAGTAGTTATAATGTATCATCCTGCATTACCAACTTTTGGGACCATAAGGAGAAGCAGGCATGTCAGATAAAAAACTCGATTTGACTATTACGGATAAGCCTATTACATATTTTAGGAAAAACCATCCTGAGACATTGGACCACCGTACTGTTTCTCACACATATGCATCACAGGACATCAACGGGACAACACGCTTTTTTGACAACGTAGAGATTCCATTTCAGGACCCGGACGGTTCTATCATTGGTACACTCAGCATCAGTCACGATATAACCGAGTATAAAAAGGCAGAAGAATCATTGCGGGACAATGAAGAACATTTCCGGAAGGCATTCGAGGATGCCCCCATCGGAATGATTATGATGGGTACGAACTTTCATTTTATCAGAGCAAATACAGTTTTTTGCAAAATGATCGGCTATACGGAGCAGGAATTGGCTTCTCTCGCTCTTACGGACATCACCCATCCTGAAGATGTCCCCGAAAACAAACTCCTTATGCATGAACTCATTGTCGGACAAACCCCCCTCTGTAGAACAGAAAAACGGTATATAAAAAGGGATGGAGAAATTATTTGGGGATCTTCGACAACAAATATCATACGCGATAAAAATGATCGGTTTTTATATTTCTTCACTATTATGGAGGATATAACAGGACAGAAACAGACACATGATGTCAACACCTCCCTTAAACCTAAATGTATCCAGGCAGAAAAGATGGAAGCTGTCGGAACACTTGCAGGGGGTATCGCCCACGAATTCAATAATATCCTTACCACAGTCATCGGTTTCAGTTCTTTATTACAAATAAAAATGGATCGTATAGATCCAAAACAGATCTATCTGGAAAAGATCGTTTCCGCTTCAAAAAGGGCTGAACAGCTCACAAAGAGTCTTCTCGCCTTCAGCAGACGGCAACAGATTGATCTAAGACCACTGAAGGTAAACGATATTGTAAAAGACCTGGGAACACTTCTTAAACAAATCCTTACCAGCAATATTGAGCTTGAGATAACGTTGACCACAGAAGATCCTACTATTATGGCAGATATTGCCCAGATAGACCAGGTGCTTATAAATTTTAGCAACAATGCCCGTGAAGCAATGCCAAATGGCGGGGTTTTAAGCATAGAAACACAGATAGCAACTCTCGACCAGGAATTTATCAGAATACATGGATATGGTGAGCCGGGAACCTACGTTCTCATCTCTGTCGCTGACACCGGCATTGGTATGAATGAAGAAACAAAAGAGCGTATTTTCGAGCCATTCTTCACCACAAAGGGATTGGGTAAAGGGACAGGCCTGGGCCTTTCCAGCGTCTATGGTACTGTAAAACAACATAACGGCTACATTACCGTCTCGAGTGAGCCGGGACAGGGCAGCACTTTTTGCGTCTATTTTCCTTTATTAGAGATGAAAGAAAAAGAACCCCTCTCTCCGAAAGATGTTCCGCACCTTTCCTTGATTAACGAAGGAGAAAAAGGGGAAGTTGTAACCCCGGATAATGAGAAAAAAAGCGGCGGGACGATTATCATTGCCGAGGATGATCCATGGGTGAGAGAGCTTATTGTGGACATCCTTGAAGCCCACGGGTATAAAACTGTCTGTGCATCGGACGGAGAGGAAGCAATCCGCGTTTTTATGGAACATAAAGAGTCTGTCGATCTTATCATCATCGATGTCGGTATGCCAAAAAAAGATGGGATAGAAGTATATGAAGAGCTTCGAAAAGCAGACCCTGATATTAAAGCCCTCTTCACCAGCGGTATCGCAGACGACTTTATTCTCAGCAAAGAAATTAAAAACGGCGTTTTCGAGTTCATATCAAAACCCCTTTCCCTCGATGAGTTTCTCATCAAAGTAAAAAAAATATTGGACAATTAAGCGTTATCGAAATAAAAGCTTTAATATGTTGTAAATCAGTCTTGTTCTTTTTGTGAGGAGAAATGTTTCTGACAGCGTCTGATGTTTATTGCCGGCACAGAAAAGGTAAGTTACGACATGCGGGGTAGGTCTTCTTTGCTTTTTTCGTACAATTTTATGTTATATTAATATCCTTCTCAACAGATATTTTTCTCCAATTTTCCAGTAAATTATTTATAATGATAATCAGTAAAATAATAGACCGGATGGATGGGATATGAAAAAAGAAGACCTCATTGAATTGCTTGCCATATACGGACAAAACGATATTATAGAACATTGCAGGGGTCTCACCCCCCCCGAAGAAGAACTCTTTTTTAAAAACCTCGAAGGGTTGGACTTAAAGGTTGTTTTTGAGCTTCATAAACAATTCTCTCTTCAGGATTGCGGGGCTGCGCCGGTACAAGCCATACAACCGGCTTCCATTATTCCGACACCTCAGACAGAGGAAGAAAAAGAGACAGGCGAAAAAGGCAAAAAAAGCAGGGGAGGCTCTGCTCAGAGATGGAAGAGTTGCTGTCCTTATCGTTGCCGGAGGTCAGGGTTCACGCCTTGGGTTTGAAGGCCCCAAGGGCATCTACCCGATTTCTCCTATTAAAAATAAGACGCTCTTTCAACTCTTTGCCGAGCAGGTGAAGGCACAGTCAGCGCGTCATGATGTACGGATACCTCTTCTCATCATGACAAGCAAAGAGAACCACGACGATACAATACGTTTCTTTGAAACTAATAGGCATTTCGACCTCGGACAGGATACCATTTATTTTTTCAAGCAGGATATGCTCCCCGCCATCACGCCTGATGGGAAGCTTGCGTTGCAAGATAACACCAATCTCTTTACAAACCCAAACGGGCATGGCGGCTCTCTGAAAGGCCTTTACGATTCCGGCATCCTCGATATACTGATAGAAAAAGGGATTACCGAACTCTTTTACTGCCAGGTCGATAACCCTCTTGTGAAAATTGCGGACCCTGTCTTTCTCGGTTATCACACAATTGCCGGGGCAGAGGTCTCCACAAAGGTGGTACGGAGAAAAAATATAGAAGAAAAGGTTGGCGTCTATCTATCCAGAAACCATGGAGATGCCATCATCGAGTACAGCGACCTTGGCCCTGAATATATGGCAGCACTTGATGATACAGGAAACATCCTCTATTGGGCAGGCAATACGGCAATTCACATTTTTTCTCTTCCTTTTGTGAAAAGAATCAATGATCATGGTTTTGCCCTTCCCTATCACTGCGCAAAAAAGAAGGCCGATATTACGGACAGGAGCGGAAAACCGCAAAGTTTAGATATCTGGAAATTTGAGACTTTTGTCTTTGACGCAATTCCTTTGGCCGTAAAGACCTGCTGCATGGAGATAGAGCGAAATGAGGAATTTGCGCCGGTAAAAAATAAAGATGGTGTCGATTCACCAGAGACTGCCCGCTCAGCCATGATTGCTTTAAGCAGGGACTGGCTCAGAAAAGCAGGTGTGGAAACAGCCCCTGAAGTAACTATTGAAATAAGTCCCCTCTTCGCACTTGATGAAAATGAACTTTTACAGAAGATACAAAACAAAGGTCCGGTCATTAAAAATGATACCTATTTTGGAGAGTAAAGAAACATCTTCATCGTTTAATATAATTTTGGGGGTATTACTATGGACATTCACGATTCCGGCGATTTAAAAAGTATCCTCAACACTCTTATCCACATGGAAGAATTGGAGCAGATTGTTTCAGAATTCTACACAGTATGTTCTGATATCTGGCCCGCTGATCGCATTTTCTGGGCTGAACTTTCCGATGAGGAACGGGAACACAGAAATAACATAGCAACCATGCATCAGATCATCTCGAAGAAGCCTGAACATTTTGAAAAGGGTCGACCCTTCAATATTTTTGCAATACAAACAATGCTGACAGGGCTTCGCAATAATATCAAAAAGATCAGGAACCATGATCTCAGTGAGAACAACGCCCTTTCGATAGCACGTGATATTGAACAGTCATTCATTGAATTCCGTTACAGCGAGATTGTCAAAACCGCTGACATTGAATACGGCACTCTTGTCCAGAAGATTGTGAAGGAAACAGCACAACATAAAATAAAAATTGATCAAAAAATAAAAGGGCAATAATACAGCATCAAGTATCTTTTACGGGCTTTCTCCCACGATATGCATTTTCATGAAATTAGTTTTTCCTGCTAAAGATGACGGGTGACTGGCGACAATGACAATCCGGTCTCCCTTCCTTGCCTGCTTAAGGTCAATAATGAGTGTATCCACTTTGTAGACCATTTCATCGGTACTTTTCATGGGCTCTACAAGATGCGGCAAGACACCCCAATAAAGTGCCATCTGTTTCACGACAACCTCCTGCGGCGAAAATGCGATGATCGGCACTCCAGGTCTAAATTTGGAGATAAGGCGGGCCGTGAAACCAGACTGCGTAAAGGCGACAATGCAGCAGGCACCTGTGTCCCTGGCAGCCCTTGAGGCGGCATGGGCAAGAGCTTCAGGGAAACCATAGACGGCATCAGAGATGAAATGGGTATCCATCCTTTTCAAAAGGTTTTTTCCGGTATCTTCCGTAAAGGTAATAATCCTGTCCATGACTTTCACTGCATCGAAAGGGTATCTACCGACTGATGTTTCTGCGGAAAGCATGAGCGCATCTGTTTCATCAATGACTGCATTGGCAACATCATTTGCCTCTGCCCGTGTGGGATGGGAGTGTCCCGTCATGGATTCCAGCATCTGTGTTGCGGTGATTACAAGGCGTCTCTTCTCGTTTGCCTTTTTAATGAGCATCTTCTGAAACATAGGCACCTCTTCAAGGGGCATTTCAACCCCGAGGTCACCTCTGGCCACCATGATCCCTTCTACTTCTTCGAGGATGTTTTCAATATCATCAATTGCTTCTCCCTTCTCTATCTTGGCGATAATCGGAATAGACACCTTTTTGTCTGAGAGCCATTTTTTGACAATCATGATATCATCCGCGCTCCTGACAAAAGAAAGGGCCACATAATCAACGTCCATTGCTATGCCAAACTCGAGGTCAACCTTGTCTTTATCGGTGAAAAAGGGCGCGCTTACTTTCATGTGGGGGAGATTGACACCCTTTCGTTCCTTTAAGACCCCTCCCTCCAGGACCGTTGTCGTTAACAATTCTTTCTTTTTTGCCGTCACCTGAAGCATGATCAACCCGTCATCGATCAAAATGACATCACCTGCATGGGCATCTTTCATGAGCCAGGGGTAGTCGATATAAATCTCTTTTTCATCGCCTGTGCCATCACCCTTCCGTATATGCAGTGTCTCGCCTTTCACGAGATGCACTTTACCGTTTTTCAGTTTACCCACCCTGATCTTTATCCCCTGAAGGTCCTGAAGTATGGCAACATGTTTCCCTGATTTCTGCGATACATCCCTGATCTTTTTTATCACATCTTCGTGAAATTGATGGTCGCCATGAGAGAAATTGAGGCGGGCAACATCCATTCCGCAGGCAATGAGCGATTCAATGGCTTTTTTACCTGATGTTACAGGACCGATTGTACAGACAATCTTTGCTTTTCTCATCGAGAACCCCTTGTATTTCGTGTATAGATTGAAGCAGTCTTCTTAAACTTTACATTTATTATGCTACAGAGTAGGGTAAAAATCTTCTCCCCACCGGTTGCGAATAGCCTCTTTTATCTTTTTCACCTCTGTCACCTTAAGCTCCGGTAAGGATTCCCCGACAATATTCCTTGCATGAAGCATAATATCCATGTCCCGGATAATATCGCCAACCCTGAATCTTGGAATACCCGATTGCCTTACTCCGAGCATGTCCCCTACCCCCCGGATCAGCATATCTTCTTCGGCAATCTTGAATCCATCATGTTGTCTTTCTCCATGATACGGAGCCTTTTCGTTGCAACCTCTGTCCTCTTCGTGAAGAGGTCACAAAATACACTTCGATGGATGCGCACCCCTGCCGACACGGCCCCGAAGCTGGTGAAGCTGGGAAAGACCGAACCTCTCCGCATGCTCGATGACAATCATCGTCGCATTGGGAACATCAATACCTACTTCAATGACCGTAGTGCAGACAAGAATATCAATCATGCTGTCTTTAAAGATCGCCATGGTTTTTTCTTTTTCTTCAGCCTTCATGCTCCCATGAAGAAGACCTATTCGATGGGCTGGAAAGAGTGAATCCTGGAAATAGGCAACCATCTGTGTTGCGTCCAGTAGATCGACCTTATCAGATTCCTCAACAAGAGGATATACGATAAAAACCTGATGTCCCCCTTTATCTCTTTTTCAATCAATGTGTGGACTTTTCCTTTGTCGTCGTCAAGAAAAACCTTAGTGACTACGGGCTGTCTTCCTTTCGGCATCTCATCAATGACGGAAACATCGAGATCGCCGTAAACAACCATAGAGAGCGTTCTCGGTATGGGTGTTGCCGTCATCATGAGCACATCGGGTATTATGCTCTTTTCTATGAGCAGTCTCCTCTGGAGCACACCAAAACGATGCTGCTCATCAATAACAATAAGGCCGAGCTTATGAAAGGCAACGTCTTTCTGAATAATTGCATGGGTGCCAACAATGACGGCAATACTCTCCGTCCTTAATACCATTGAGGACAGCTTTCCGCTCTTTCCCCATATTACCCCGTAAAAAAGCAATGTGAATATTGAGCATTTCAAAGAACCGGTGGATGGAGAGATAATGCTGTTCTGCAAGTATTTCTGTAGGCGCCATAAAAGCCACTTGATAACCGTTATCAATGGCTATACAGGATGCAATAACAGCACAAATGGTCTTACCGGAACCGACATCACCCTGGAGCAGGCGGTTCATTGGTTCGGGACTTGCCATGTCGGCCTCAATCTCGCTGATAACCCTTTTTTGGGCATCGGTCAGTTCAAAGGGTAAGTTTTTCGTAAATTTTTTGTAGGAAGGTCCTTGAGGATGGAAAGAGATCCCCTTTTCTTTACGCCGCGTTGATTTCTGTATCCAGAGGGCTGATTGAAAAAGCAGGTACTCTTCCATGATAAGGCGTTCCATAGAACTGTGCCTGGGGCCTTCTGCGTACAAGTCCTTTTCCGGACAGTGTATATTTCTCAGCGCCTCAGCCAGTGGAGTAAGCCGATGGCGCACCTCAATACTTTCAGGAATAGACGGACTTCATGTCATCACCATAGCACTCCAGAGCTTCCCATATCAGCTTTCTTAAAGTGCCCTGTTTGACTCCATCCATTGGAGAATAAAGAGGAATAACCTTTTCGAATTCATCCGCTTCTGTTTCATCCTCAAGAACAACAACATCGGGGTGGACCATCTGGAGAACCTCGCCAAATCTGCTCACCTGTCCCGACAGAAAAAGAATGTGCGCCTTTTACGCAAATCCTTTTCAGATATGATGGTGACCATCGGAACCATTTCAGGGAAATAGTCCCGGTTTCATCCTCGACAACCACTTCATAGCCCTTTTTTCGGGCATGTCTGAAAAAGAGTGACCGGTATGCAGTACACGTTGCAATAATATTCCCCCTCTCTCCCGCTTTTAGTTCGCTAATGTGTGGATTGTTCGTCTGGTCCAGATATCGCAGAGGGATAAGATAAAATAAATCCTCGATGGTTTTGATGCCTTTTTCTTCCATGCTTCGGGTGATTTTCGGACCAACGCCCTTTAACTGGGAAACTGCTATTTTTACGTTATCTGACACTCATTTCTCTCTTTCCCATTTTCGATTTTTATATTACACTATTAAAGCATTCTTTTAAATGACAATGATATACATTCCGTGACAGATAGAACATGAAAAACGTTTTTATTTCCTATTTGCTGTTTATTGATACCCCGGACAGACCATGACTGGACAACTCATGAATGCCGTATTAACTTAGATCAAGATCACTCGAGACCATGCAAAAGCTGAAAACAATCTTTCTCAACAATATAGAGATCAACATCACAATGGGCGATATTACGGAAAGTGAAGTCGATGCTATCGTCAATGCGGCCAATTCTCATCTTCGGCACGGTGGAGGTGTTGCAGGTGCAATATCGAGAAAAGGTGGTCCCGTCATCCAGAAAGAAAGTGATGCCATAGGGTATGTGCCTGTCGGAAAATGCGCAATGACTTCAGGTGGTCAATTAAAAGCGCCTTACGTCATTCACGCGTTGGGCCCCGCATCGGTGAAGGTGATGAAGAGAACAAACTGAGAAGTGCCATTAAAAATGTGTTAGAATGGCCACATCAAAGGCATTCAAATCTATTGCTTTACCTGCTATAAGCGCCGGGATATTCGGATTCCCCAAGGATCAGTGCGCCCATATTATTGTTGAAGAGACTTCAACATTCGTTAAAGAGAACACAACAACCTTGAAAGAGATTATCTTTTGCCTCATTGACGAGGACATTATCGGTTATTTCATTGATGAAATGCAAAAACAAGAAAGAGGTGACTCAATAAATGTGCGGGATATTCGGAGTTTTTGATCATAAAGACGCGGCAAATATGACTTATCTGGGGCTTCACGCCCTTCAGCATAGAGGACAGGAGAGTGCCGGTATCGCAAGCACCGACGACTATACAATGAACTCTCATCGGGAAATGGGGCTCGTCTCCGATATATTTCATGAAGATGTGCTGTCAAAACTTGAGGGTACCGCTGCCATCGGACATGTACGGTATTCAACTGCCGGTTCGAGCAATCTTGGCAATGCTCAGCCCCTAGTCGTGGAATACGCGAAAGGGAATCTCGCCATTGCCCATAACGGGAACCTTACCAATGCAGGATTATCAAAGAGGAACTCCAGAATTACGGTTCCATATTCCAGTCTACTTCTGACACAGAGGTTATTATCCATCTCATTGCCCTCTCCCATGAAAACTCAACCCTAGAACGCCTCATCAGCTCTCTGCAGCAGGGTTGAGGGTTCATATTCCATGGTCATTCTCACAAATAAGGAACTCATTGCCGCCCGTGACCCTCTTGGTTTCAGACCTCTTGTACTTGGGAAACTGAAAAATTCCTACATTGTCTCCAGTGAGACATGTGCTTTCGACCTCATCGGTGCAAAATACCTCCGAGAAATTGAGCCAGGGGAAATCCTCGTCATCAATAAAGATGGTGTAAAATCATATAAACCTTTTAAGAAAAAGGACCGGAAATACTGTATATTCGAATATATTTATTTTGCGAGGCCCGACAGCTTCATGTTCGGCAAGACCGTTTATAACGTCAGAAAAGACCTTGGACGTCAGCTTGCGCGGGACACATTTGTTGATGCCGATATGGTGATCCCCATCCCTGACTCCGGCATTGGAGCCGCTATAGGATATTCACAGGAAACCGGCATCCCCTTTGAACTGGGCCTCATCAGAAATCATTACGTAGGCAGGACATTTATTGAACCAAAAGACTCCATACGCCATTTTGGCGTTAAATTGAAACTCAACGCCTATGCGAGACATCGTCAAGGGTAAAAGAATCGTCGTCATTGATGACTCCATCGTAAGGGCAACAACAGGCAGGAAAATCATCAAGATGCTCCGTCAGTATGGCGCAAAGGAAATCCATTTCCGGGTAAGCTCTCCTCCCACAACCTATCCTTGCTTTTACGGCATCGATACCCCCTCACGGTCCGAACTTATCGCATCTTCCCATACTATCCAGGAAATAAACAAATACATAGGGTCCGACATCTTGCAATATCTGAGCATTGAAAGTATGAAGACTGCTCTCGGTAACGGCGACTATGAATACTGCGATGCATGTTTTTCCGGCACATATCCATCAAGATTTCCATGGGGAATGGAACTGGGCCAGATGGAATTATTTCTCAGAGGTGAAAAATGATAAGGCGAACGTGAAACACTTTTAAAGATACTGAAAAACACTTTCTTATGAAGAAGGAGAGTTTCTTTTAAAAAGCGGAAAAACAAGCACTTTTTATATTGACGCCAGGGAAACTGCTCTCAATCCTGAAGGCATGCATCTTACCGGCAGCATAATGTACAAGATGGTCCGTGAGATACCCGGCATAGGAGCTGTCGGCGGGGTCAGCGTGGGAGCGGACCCGCTCGTCTGTGCCGTCATCTTAAATGCATATGCTTTGAAAGACAATCTGGCAGGATTCTTTATACAGAAAAGAACCAAAGGGCCATGGAAGAAATCTGTGGATTGAAGGAGCAAAAAATTTAAGGAAGGAGATGAAGGTGGTAATCCTCGAAGATGTGGTCACCACAGGGGGGTCATCACTGAAAGCAATCGAGGTTACCGAAAAGGAAGGATATAAGCGTGGTGGGGGTTATTGCGCTTCTTGATAGGCTTGATGGAGGTAAAGAAGCAATAGAATCAAAAGGTTATATATTTAAATCAATATTTAACCTTAATGATTTGAGACAATAGCTAATAATAATATGTACGATTAATGAATTGCGAATACTCTGTCACATATACATTTCCATAGAGGACAGATCTCCTTCTTTCCCACTCCTGTTTTTGCAGAATAAATGAAGACTTCTCTGTTTTTAAGATATCTTTAAAAACTCTTTTTTTCTTCGCTATATTGCTTTGCGTTTCTTTATCGCATTTCGTAAGGACCATGCAAAACTCCAGATTATTTTTAAAAAGCCAATCTATGAGCATCTCGTCCAGTTCATCGATCTCCCGACGAATATCAAAGAGCCATATGATTGTTCTTATCTTGGGATTTTTCAAAATATAGTTTTCGATCATCGCCTGCCAGTTTCGCGAAACAGCTCTTGATACTTTTGAAAAACCAAAACCGGGAAAGTCGGAAAAAATGACAGATTTTCTCTCTCCCCTTCGATTCACAAGAAACATTAAAAATATTAATCAGCTTCGTCGCGCCAGGGGTAGAACTCGTCCGTGCGATCTTTCGCGTCACAAGGCTATTGATCATAGAGGATTTGCCGACATTTGACCTGCCGATAAAACAGATTTCCGGCACATCGATGGTTTCGACCAACTCAAAGATGACAATACTTTTTACAAATTCTGCGTTAATTCATTCTCATACATCTCCAGTTCATTATCTGAAATCAATGAAGCGAGCATCTTTCTTAATTTCTTCGTGGCTCAAGCCATTCATATCGCGGAACAACTCATCAATTTTGCTTCTGAAATTCACCCAATCAACAGAGGTTGTTTTCACGAGCATAATTTTCTCATGAAGAGTATTTTCCATTTCCTCTTCCTGGGATACTAATGCCTCATGGATTTTTTCACCCGGTCTGAGTCCGGTATAGGTAATGTCAATGTCTTCACCCAGCTCTAAGGCCCATGAGCCTGATCATATCTGTTGCCAGATCAACGATTTTCACCGGCTCACCCATATCAAGAACAAATATCTCTCCGCCTTTCCCGATAGCGCCCGCCTGCATGACAAGCTGGGTAGCTTCGGGTATACTCATAAAATACCTCGTCATTTCCGGATCAGTAACCGTGATCGGCCCTCCCTTTGTTATTTGTTTCTTAAAGAGTGGGATGACACTGCCTGCGCTGTTTAAAACATTTCCAAACCTGACAGCGATAAATTTTGTCTTCTTTTCCTGATTCATGCCCTGGCAAATCAATTCTGCGACCCGTTTGGTAGTGCCCATAACATTCGCCGGCTTTACTGCCTTGTCTGTAGAAATCAATACAAATTTCTCAACATTATGTTTTGCAGACGCCTCTGCTACATTTAAAGTCCCAAAAATATTGTTTCTTATTGCCTCCAAGGGGTGGGCCTCCATAATAGGAACATGCTTATATGCCGCCGCATGGAAAACTACCTGTGGCTTATATTCATTCATGACCTCTTCGAGCCTGTTTGTATTGAGGATATCGCCAAGCACCAACGCGTAAGGGGTGTCAGGAAAGTGCTCTGCAAACTCCATTTCAACATTGTAGAGCTCATTTTCGATTCTTTCAAAGAGGATGATCTTTTCGGGTCCCACTTTAATAATCTGACGACAAAGTTCCAGACCGATTGAACCAGCAGCCCCTGTCACAAGGACCCTCTTCCCGGAAAGGTATTCTTGAATCTGTTCCCTGTTCAGATCAATATGTTCTCTCCCCAAAAGATCTTCTATCCGTATTTCTCTAATCTGGCTTGTTGTAATCTTACCGTTCAGGATGTCACTGACTGCGGGTAGAGTTTTGCAGGAAATCCCCATATTATTACACTGATATATAATCTTACGCATTTCCTTCCCGGTAATGGAAGGGATTGCGACAATGGCTTCATCAATAACTTCTTTCGTCCCAATCCTTTCAAGCTCATCAATGTGCCCCAAAACAGAGATATCGTGTATCCTTTTTCCTTTTTTTGAAGGGTTATTATCGAGAAATCCAATAATATCGTAATCAATATTCGGGTTTTGCCGCATTTCTCTCAGCAACATTTCTCCTGCATCACCAGCACCGATTATGATAATTTTCTTCCCATTTTTACCCTTTGTAAAAGCGAACTCACGGGAAAGTCTGTATAAAAAACGTGACCCACCTATACCGGTAATAATGATAAACCAATCGATGATAAAGACCGATCTTGGAAAATCCGCAAGTCTGTAGAAAAAAGTCACGTATGTTACAAAAAGAAAAGAGCTGAGCGCAACCGCTTTCAGTATTCTCGCCAAATCGTTTATTGAAGCATACCTCCAGATCCCTTTATAAAGTCCGAAGTAATAGAATGAGATCATCCTCATGGCTATCAATACCGGAAGGGACTCAAGAAGTTTTTGATAGAAGATGTCAGGAATAATGAAATTAAAACGCAGAAGATAGGCAAACCAGTACGAAAAAACGGTTAAAAACACATCTCCGCCTATAACAACAGTTCTTTTCCAACTTCCAGGTAATTTCATATTCATCGCAACTGCTTCAATTTATTTTATAGATCGAAAAGGAATATTCCTGATATTGATTCATCTCCGGTAATATCAGTTTTTCAAACCTATTACGGCTAATGATCTCTCGAATACCGGGCGAATAACCGTCTATTGTCCGTTCGTCTATGACCAATAACGCCCCTTTATATTTATTGATAAATTCCTTAATCTTATTATCATCAACTTCTTTTGGTAATATAACGATATCCGAGTCAGCATAGAATGCAATCCTGTTCAATGAAGGTTGGATGAGAAAATAATTTTTCGAGAAACCCTCACGTTTCAGCGCAATTCCAGCTTTCCTGAGTTCCACTTTATCGGTCCTGTAAGAGGAAACTGTCTGTGGCGCTAAAATAGCCAAGATAAGAAAGAATAAGAAAATTGAATCAAATCGAGCATATCTCTGAAATAACCTCTTACCATCTAACCATTTTCTTATTCTTTCCCTTGCTTCAAAAAAACCTATACCTGCCCATGCCAGAGCAGGTAATACCATAAGCAATCCATGGCGTGTGCTCAAATAATACGTTTTTGATACATACAAAAAGGATGCCGCAAACGCCACAAGAAACCAGATGAGAACATAGGTGTCGCTTTTTGAATAAGAAATAAACCGCCTCTTGTATATTCCATACAAGAATAATAAAAACAGCACTACATTAAAGGATTTGAAAAACTTGTACAAAACTTCCATAAAAAAAGTCACATAACGATGTCTTCCGGAAAGATCAAAAAAAGCATGTAACTTGACAGAAGGTTGACCAAGGAATTCCGATTCTAGTTTCAATGGTTGATCATTACTGTTTAATAATTGAGGGATTTTATCTATCGAATGCCCCATTTCCCATCTGTTGAGCTTATTTTTCAATATGATCAGACATGGCGACGCCAATATAGGAAGAGAAAAAAGAAATATACATGCATATATGAGACCCTTTTTTTTATTCTCTTTGTCATTGAAAATAAACCAGATAATCCATAAAAGAACAATTGCCACAACCAATGCGCCTTCTACCCTTGTAAACATGGCAAAACCCGTTGCCAGGCTTGATAAAACAAAGAGAAAGATTTTTTTGTGAGCAATACCTTCCCATGCCAGCCACAGAGCGGCAAGAGAAAAAAACCAGAATACCGGTTCTCTGAGCACATCAGCGGAATACTCCACAAAACGGGGGTGTACCATATAAAGTAATGAGGACACAATGGCAACATTTTTATTAAACAATCCCCTTACAAGGAGATAGAGCGGGATAATCGTCAATGAACCGAAAATGATAGAGACCATTTTCCCGGAAAGTTCCCAATCACCAAAAACAGTTTGGAATAAGACTATTAAAAAAGGGTAGAGATTAAAAAAACCATACTCAGAGATTCCCTGGAGGTTCCCGGAGGCAATGTCTTTTGCAATTTTGATATAGAAAACTCCATCGGGAGCAATAATCTGGCCCTTTGCAATGATGAAACGGATAATAAACGCAGAAATAAAGAGAACAGCGCAAAGATACAACGCATTCTTTCTATCAGGCATTGTCCCCATGTCTTTCATCATCGTCCGTCTTTCAAAACAGTACGTGCCGGAACGCCCATAACCGTTACACCATCGGGCACATCTTTAACGACAACAGCTCCGGCGCCAATCCGTGACCAATTGCCGACCGTGATCCCCGGAAGAATAACACACCCTGTTCCGAGGTCCGCACCTTCTCCTACTTGCACATTGCCTGATAAATGTACTCCCGGCGCAATGGTGCAAAAATCACCGATGAGACAATCATGGCCTATGGTACAACCGAGATTTACCGTCACATGATTACCAATTCGGACTTGCGTGGTGATGATATTGCCTGCTGCAATAACAGTACCCTCGCCTACTTCAACATATTCGGACATCTTCACGCCGGGGTGTACAACACTGCAAAAACCAAGTCCCAGCTTTTTTGATGTCTTTATGAAAGATCGTTTTGTTTCTGTCATACCGATACCACATATACCCTTTACACCACCCTCCTCGACATTTTTGAACCATTCGAAACCGCCCAGGACAGGTGCGTCACAAAATACCTTTCCATGTTTTTTTGTATCTTCATCGATATACCCCAATACTTCCCATTGAGGATAAGAGCGATTGGCCTCCCTGAAAACCCACAACACCTCACGTGCAAGCCCTCCTGCTCCGAGAATCACCACTTTCTGCATTTTTTCCATTTTTACCTTCACATCATTGAGAAATTATCAAATTGTATCTCATTCCATCGGGATAGTTAAACCTGGTAAAAACCTATGCGACAGGTTTTCCCAAGATCGCATGAAGTACACTCTTCATTTTTGTCTTTCGATCACGGAGAATCTCAGTCCGGACTATCTCAAAGCTACACGATATGAGTGTACCATATACATTCCGTTCGGGATTCTCCTTTCCCGCAAAGTATTTGAAAGTATGCTCATTTATTTGAGTCACATGTGTCGGGTCCTGATTGAGGCCTGGCTCACACACAGGGGTGATGCTCTCAAAAATACCACCCGGCTTAAGTACACGCCAAATTTCATGCATGAGAAAGATAAAGGGGAATTGAGCCTCGACCCTATCTCCTTCTCCATTCCAGATGACCTTCGGGGGGATATGTTCGAGGAGGTGATAGGCAGTAACAAGGCTCACGGAATTATCAGGAAATGGGAGAGCTTCAAAACCAATGTTGACTTTTATGTCTGCCACCGTTCCATCAAGGGTGTAATCAATACCAACATCAGCGCCCCTTTTATTGGCGCCACATCCAAGATCCACATGAAAATATGGCTGGGGCAATTCAAATATGCGCAAAATCCACTCATTGGAGAGAACACGTTCTTTCCTTTCCCTGTGTTTCGATTTCGCAATTTCCGGAAGCATTTTTAAAACCCCTCCATAGAGCGGAAGGTAATGCAATTGGAAAGAAAGTGTCCTGTAGAAAAAACCGAAGAGTACGTGCTTGAGACAATACTTCCAGAAGAGGTGTGTCGGAAAAAGATTTTTCCATAACATGATCATGTTATTGCGTTTGTTGATTCTTCGGACATACCTCCTTTTGTAACTGGAAGCAATGGATCCGTGCGTAAAATGAATCACCGACGTCCGGGGATCAAGCATACTGCGCCAGCCCCTCCTCCAGGCCATCCAACCAAGATCAATGTCTTCACAATAGAAAGGGCGGAAAAGATCATCAAACCCTCCCAGTGCAAGGAATTTCTCCTTCGAGAACATTGAATTTCCTGCTGTTGCATAGAAAATAGGATAGAGATCCCCCTTACAGCTGATTTCACGATAAAAATCATCGGTCTCTTTTGTAAAGGAAAGCCGTCCTTTTTTAAAAACTGGTCTGTTGCAGGAATAGGGGTTAATATTCCCCTTTTCGTCATATATAATAGGACTCACCGCAAAAATGTCATTCCGATGAAAATTCTCTGCGAGAATTGTCAGGCTCCCCTTTTCCGGAATGACATCTGTATTGAGAAGGAAAAGAAGAGGGCTGGACGAGGCATTGATCCCTTTTGTAATAGTCTCAGCAAAGCCACGATTGACCTCATTAACAAGAAGCCTGACTTCAGGATAGGACGACTGGAGAAATTCCCTACTCTCATCGGTGCTTGCATCATCGACTACAATAATTTCCGTCGCGTCATTATGGTTTTGGGCCGCTTCAATAACGGACGGCAGATTGCGTTCCAGAAGTTTTTGTCCGTTGTAGTTCGGTATTACAATACTCACCCTCATAGCGCACTTATCATCTTTTTTTTCTCGTGAGGACTAACACACCTTTCATGCTACTCTCACCATGTCATTCATCATTTGCACGGGAACCGGTAAACTCCGGCATTGTTGCATACCCATCTGCGCTAATCCCTTCTCTTCTGAGCACCCTTGTAAGGGTCATCCATAATATTTTCATGTCCAATAAAAAACTCTGATGGTCAACATACCAGACATCAAGTTTAAATTTCTCTTCCCAGCTTATAGCATTTCTTCCATTCACCTGCGCCCAGCCGGTAATCCCGGGTTTAACTTCGTGACGACGAGCCTGCTCTGGTGTATATCGAGGTAAATATTCCATCAGGAGAGGTCGTGGTCCTACAAAACTAAGATTACCACAGAACACATTTATCAATTGAGGCAATTCATCGAGACTATTTTTACGGAGGAACCTACCAATTGGAGTAAGTCTCGCTTCATCAGAGAGGAAATTATCTTTCGTGTCTTTTATCAGACTCATCGTCCTAAACTTGTACACTCTGAAAGGATTTCCTCGCAGGCCAGGACGAATTTGAGTAAACAACACAGGCCTTCCTATGGATACTACAATAACGATAGCAATAAGTGCCAGCAAGGGTGAAAGGATTATCAATAGAATCGCCGAGAAGGCGATATCGAATAATCGCTTTGCAATCATATCGTCCCTTCAATTCCTTCTAGTGAAAACCGAATCATAATATTGCAAAAAGGCAGCCGTTACTACCCTTCGGTCAAACAGGTTGATCGCCCTCTTTCGGGCGTTCTTGCCCATCATTTCCCTCAGCTCGATATTCTCGCACATCTTAAGCATAAAAGACATGAGCGCAACAGTGTCACCGGGGGGATAGAGAAAACCTGTTACCCCATCTTCAATCGCATCAATCATGCCGTAAATTCTCGTCCCGATTGAAGGTATTCCCGATGAAGCTGCCTCGACGACTACCTGTCCGAACCCCTCGCGATAGCTGGGAAGGCAGAACACATCAGCGGCAGCCATGTAGTGCTCGGGCACACTGGTAAATGATTCAAAATGTATTTTGTCGCCGCACCCCTTGCATACTTCAAGCATCCTGGATTTTACATCCTCTTCATCGGGTCCTGCAATCAGCAGATGTACCTGATTTTTAACATCGCACAGCCTCACAAAGGCCTTCGCCAAATCAAGGAGACCTTTGTCTAGAGTTAGTCGGCCTAGAAACAGGAAGAGCGTTTCACCTTCTCTTACCGCGAAACGCTCTCTGATCAATGCCTTCTCTCGCTCATTAGGTGAAAACCGCTCCGTGTCAACACCACAGATCGACCCATTGGCAACAACAGATGACTTACCCCTGGGTACAACACCCTCCCGTATAATGAAGTCTCTCTGGGAATGACTATCCACCAAGATGTGCGTGGCAGTTCCGGCAAGGAGTTTGTCAAGTTGTTTCAAGAACCACCTTCCAAAACCTTTCCGAGTTGCCCAGACCTGGCCAGTAAAGGTATGCATTCTTACAGGCACCCCGGCACAGAAGGCATGCAGTCATTGACAGAAGACCTGCCTTTGGCATAATGGAATGGACAGCATCAAATTTCTGTCTTCTGAAAAGTCTATATAACGTGAATACCGCTGCTAAATCCTTTAATGGGGATATCTTGCGTTCTATAGCAACAGCGATGACATTCACTTCTATACCGACATCTTTGAGAAAATGGAGGTCCTGCGTGTTAGTAACAACGGTCACGTTATATGTCTCCATCATGGCCCTTATGTGGTTCGTCAGGAAAACCTTGATGGAGTCCGGAATGGTGGCGATGAAGCAGACTCTCTTTATGTTTTTTGCCTTTTCCCTGCTAGGTTTCGGGGCCTTTGTTTACATTTGTGTACCCCGTTTTGAATGTGCGCATATGATACCAATGAAGGATCTTCGACGGGAGCATACCCGTTACGAGCGGCTTCAATAAGTAGAAAACATAATAAAAGGGCGTTCCCGGCATCTGCCATGCCCTGAAGCATACAGCAAGCTCATCCCACCTATGTCTCATCCTTTTGCGTGTATAATCATAGGCATCCCAGTGGATCGCATATAACATCATGGGCATGGTCACAATCTTATACCCTTTACTCATGAACCGTATCCAGAGGTCGTAGTCTTCAGCTTTGCGCAGTTTCTCATTATATTTGCCAACATTGATCAAATCCACACGGCGCATCATCGTCGATGCATGGACTACCTGGGGGCCCTTGACCCAATCCGCTTGTTGCGGCACATCCTTCGGCTTCATTTCTCCCCATACATTTAGCCTTCTATCAATAAGGGACGCATAGCTCCCAACGACACTGACGTCTTTATGGTTATCCAGAAATGCAACCTGTTCTGCAAGCCTCTCTGGCATCGACAGATCATCTGCATCCTGGATTGCAACATACTCACCGTGGGATGCATCAATGCATCGGTTTCTTGCATGAGCAGGGCCTCTGTTTTGCTTTACACGAATCGGTATAAATCGATTGTCGCTTCGTGCAAATTCGCTGATAACTTCCCACGTCTCATCCGTAGATCCATCATCGCAAATAATACACTCCCAATCGTCAAATTTTTGTTTTTTTACCGATTCAATAGCATTTTTTACAATATGCCCCCCATTGAAAACTCCCATAATAACACTTATTTTAGGTGCCATACACTTTTATTAACCGCTAACAGGAGAAGCTCAAATATCAGTTGAAACATCATCATAGAAATCATTCCCTCGGCCAAGGAACATCTACCGACTAATTGAATCAGAAGCAGGCCCGATTATATATTTATTCGCCACTTTACGTTCCAGCGACAGCGATTGCTTTGCTAGTTTCGAATATTACAGCGGTTTAAATGCGCATCAGAATAATGAGCTGATTGCCTATGCCGATGTTTCTGATGAGATGGAATAAGATCAATTTCATCTTCTGGCCAGGTGTAACCGGACACACCTTGTTTATTGGTGAATCAGTAAACCTGTTCCATGCTTCCCTGAGGCTTATTTTAGTTGTGGCGCATGCTGCAAGCCAGCGATCACCAATCATTTTCGATAAGATCTCCCCGTCATAGCATTGCGTCTTATTATTCGCCTCGTAAAGCCTGAGCAGCCATTCTTCCGCCTCTTCCACGAAAACTTTTTTCTGAGGGTATTTCGGAACACTTAACAGAGAATGAATCTCACTATGGTTTTCTTCACATTTAATACCCAAACGGGCAAAATTACCTGCGTAGATTTTCCCTACTGTTTCGTTTTGTGTGCTCCGCCATTTCTTAGATATTCCGCTGCTATGGATCCTGTATTTCAGGAGTACGCGGGGGATGTTTGCCAAAGGAAAGAGCAAACTGCATCTGTTCCATAATTCTAGATCTTCGGCGTGCATGTAAGCATCACTGTATTGTAGCCCATATTCTCTTATAAAAGCAGTCCGCATCATAACCGTTGGATGAGCAAGCGCGGTTCTAAACAACATCTGTGCCTTGATAGTCTCCGGATCAGTGGGATAACGGGCATGTAATCTTAACCCTGAAACCAACGTCGTTACCCATGTCCCGCAGACCCCAATATGCCTATTTTTTTCCATAAACCTGATTTGTTCTTCCAGACGCTCCGGCAGGCTAATGTCATCACAATCCATTCGTGCAATATATTTACCTCGGGCCAGATCCAAACCTCTATTGAGCGTTGCTATAAGCTTAAGATTTTTTTCATTATGCACAAGCCTTATCCGGGGATCGTTATATGATAGAATGATTTCGACACTTTCATCTTCTGAACCGTCATTTATGATTAGGAACTCAAAATTACCATAGGTTTGATTCAGTATGCTCTCAATGGCTTCACGAAGGTACCTCTCGCCATTATACACAGGCATAAGAACAGTAACCAGCGGATTAGCATCCATAGTCATCTCTTCATTCAGTGGATCAATGTATCCAATTCGACGCAGCACTGAAAAACGTGACAACTTAAATATTTGTTCACGTGTAGTGCCCTGCCAGAATCTTCTCATAACGAAGGACAATTTTAGCCCAAGTGAAGTTTTCTTGCCAGCGATCGTGGCCTTTTCGACCGAGTTCAACCAAATCCTCTGGAGAATCCATAGCTTTTCGCATCTCTATGGCCAGCTTATGTGGATTAACTCTTGTAAACCCGCTTTTTTCTACGGGCTCCCGCAAAATAATACCGCACCCCGTCCACTCGGCTATCTCTTCGGCGTTACCCACATTAACACTCAGAAATGGTGTCCCGGCCGCAGCCGATTCAAACAATACGAGAGGTGAATACTCGATATTGGAGGCAAACACGAAGAGGTCAGAATTTTTGTATGCCTGAATTAGCTCTGGCCTCGGCAGATCTACCAGCAATACTTGTTTAAGCGGCAATTGAGTGTTGACTTTCTTAATCCAGAATCTCAAGGGACTAAAGAAACGCAACCGTATATACTCAGATACGCTTGGAAATACATTGTTAAGCCTTCGAGCAAGAATTTGAAGGACCACCTCCATAACACCGGACCAACCCCTTGCAGATAAAGCTTCCATGAAACATGCTAGTGCGTTGTGACATCTTTCCCTTACGTTTTCTAATAATGGAAGCCGAAACATCCGTACAGAGTTCAAGATGCGCGGACTTATCATATTCGGCGCCACTTGCAACGAGAGGTGGGACAGGAACGTTGCCGTTAAGTATCAACACAACGGGTCTTCCGCCCGTCTTGAGTTCAGCAAAAGCTTTTACTAACTCAAGATGTCCCTTAAAACCCGTGAGACTCCCTACAGTTAAAAAAACAAAACTTTCTTCTGGAATACCATGGCGCGATCGAAAAAGTGGATCACGCGGAACGTCAAATTCTATCTCGCTAGCGCCATTTGGGATGATTGAAAAATGGCGTATGTTATGGGCACGAGCATAATCAATGTCGCGGTACTGTGTTGCATAAAAAATGAGGTGGTCGAAAGACATGAGAACATCAGCCATTTGCTGAAAATAATCACTATAGGATTGTTGAAATAAACCTGAGAATCCACACGGAATAAAGACCTTCCTTGCACGTATACGATGCAACACAGGCCAAAGGGCATCGAACGTCCATTGCTGTGCTGCCTTGATCAATATTGCATCAACTTTAGCATTGATGACAAATTGACGATACTGGTCAATTTCGCCTTTCATGCCCATTGCAGCATTACCGATTATACTAAATTCGGCAATACGCACTCCATTAAGTTCTTTGAACACGCGATTTGACAAACTAGTTGTTGCCACAGTAACCTCGTGACCTAAACCTACCATGCGTTCTGCCAGCTGTCGGATTACCTCCTGTACGCCTCCCACGCTCGGGTAATATAATTCGCAACAGAATAGTAATCTCATTTTTCTACTCAGTGATCTGCACATAATCTGTCATAGCGTTATCCATGATGGAGGTATCAGATCGCGCGTATCATGCGATGCTTTATTGAACCAGGATTTAGGAGCAACTACTATTTTGTCGGATAACGTATTCAACCAAGCTCCCCACCAACTGAATGAGCTATTTGCTATAATATGGTGTTGACAGTACGCATAAGCGACCATATCAAAGATACCTTGATCACTTGAATTCAGACTGATAATAAGAGTAACCGGACAGTCCTAAATCAGATTATTCGCACCCATCCATGATCATCAGAAAAGATGAAGATATGGGGCGTATTCCACACGCTCTGCAATGTACTAAGGGCGGTATAATAGTAATCAAGAGAACAGGCCCCATGAAACTCATTGGTCCGAGGATCACTGATGTAATCACCGCGACGAACGTGCAAAGATACCGAATTTACTGTCTTGATCTTCGCCAGTATTTCCATATTCGCCACATCAAGGGGCTCACGCAAAGTAAAATCTCGCCTGATTGCTTCTGAATTATGAGCAAAGTAACGCTCGGATTGCCAGTATCCGTCGAGATACACGGGTGGATTGACATTGTTAAATCGTTCATCGTAAAGAAATGAAGATTCACAAAAAACTCTTTTGGAAGTCGGAAGGGAAATATGTTTTTTTAACTTCGACCAAAGGGAATGCCGATTGACATTCTGTTTGAAAACATCGAGATCGTTTTGGTCTGCAATTACTGCCCGTATATTGAAATCACCAAGCTCATATCGCCGCAAGCGTATACGTCTTCAAAGCCGGATATATCCATCTTCAAGGGCACATTATGACGATCTGCAAGTGACCGCGCCATTGCGTACTGAAACATTTGATTTCCGAGACCTCCAATCAGCCTGACAATGATCATCGTGTGACTATCAGGGCAATGCCAAATCAGCGTCAACCCGGGCAATCCGATATTTTGCGCAATGATCTGGTATTCTCTGTTCTTCGAGCTTAAAGGTATCACATATGGCTTGATACGGACCGATATTGTATCCCGATTGCTCTGATTGTTTAAAGGTATCATGCACCAGGATATGGGCATTGGGAACGTTAGTTATTATTCCCTGAAGTTCACGTTTCACGGACTCGTAACAATGATCGCCATCAACAAAGAAAAGCGGGGTGAATTCAGCTGTGTTAACCTTCTCGCAGAGATACAACGATGTATCAAGCCCGTCGCCTGTATGCAATGTCACCTCCTTTAGACCTCTGACAAGAAGACCTCTTTCGGTACCGGGGTGTTCAATATGCGCGACGTCATCGGGTAAGTCGATGGAATGGATTTCAGCGCTGATATTGAAGGCCTTTGTTGTTTCGAAAAACACGCGCGCCGACCTGCCGACGTGAGTCCCCCATTCAAATATATGCGTGGGCTGGATTCTAGTAACCGCTGCAGTCAAAAGTAACAACTCATCTAGCGGAAAGGGGTGGGTGCCAATAATGGGAATAAGTTTCTCAATGATGAATCTGCAGAGAACCCACTTGTCAACCTCAAACTCACCACAGTTGTTGTTTCGGGTTGCTGACTCATATGGAAGGCATCTATTTATATCCGCTGAATGCCTTTTTGTTAATCTCATCATTGGTTTCCACTCTTTAAAATATTTCCTAAACAATTTACTCTCCAGTCAGTTCCGTATCAGCCGAAGATTTTCATCAAGACGCTTTTGATGACCGATCTCACCAGCATATTCATCCTTCTTAATTGCAAAACGGCTTTCTTGGTCAACTGACGTCGCCATCGTGATACCGTCATATCCTTAATCTGATCATCTAACCACTCTGCATAGTTCTTGTCAAAGCTAACTCCATATACTCTCTCGACCTTGTCATGAGCCCTACCAACTCTATCTACGTCGTAGCGAATTCGAACCGCTTGATGGTCTTCAGGAGATTTTACAACCCTATGATCGTGTTTAAGCTCAATATCTTGTATATGCTTTACACATAATTCCTGCCCGCGTACGATAGCACGTAGTGCAAATTCGAAATCCTCAAAAGCCAGAAGTTCTTCGTCATAATAACCAAGACGCTCCAATACTCTTCTGTCCACAATGGACCCACCACCGGGAAATACATTAGTAAATTCAGAATCGATATCCAGAAAAATAATCTTGTCGTTTTCGATTGACAAACGAACCGGACGGATCATCATCTTATCCCAGACATTTAAGATACGGGGAACAAAAACATCAATGTCCCGAGAGTGACGAATGTGCTTCTTCAAGTTTTCCAACCAATGCTGATTGGGGATAGTGATGTCGTTGTCGACAAAAAACAACCAATCTTCCGTTGTCTCTTTTGTCAAAATATTTCTTCCACCACCACAACCAGCGTTTTGAGGATTTTCTATGTATTTCACATTCGGCATGCCAAACAATGTTTTTTGACTGCCACAGTTGCTGTCTCTGCAGATCCGTTGTTCAATACGTAGACGGGTATCCCGCTTGTGCGAGATTGTCGATGGTCTCGATCGTCTGTTCGGCTTTATTGAAAAAAACAATACAAATCGCAATGCTTATATTTTCCATTTTCATTTTTTCAGACACACTTGATCAGTCTCAAATACATTCTTTCAAAAACCCGATAACGACCAAAAACGTACTGATGCAATTGAATTAATCTCTGGGAACATTCCCGTTTTACAGCTTTTTTGTATCTGGGGTCAACCATCTCTTCCAGTTTCTTGAACCAGCGTTTGCTATCAATATAAAAACTATGGCTTTTTTTCCAGGAATAGTTTGATATCTCTGAGTGTAGCTCAAGCTCGTCATCAGAAACTACAATTCCCATTTTGCCAAGCATTTTCTTTCTTACCGCTGCAGTTGTTTGTTCCTGTCGTTTCGATTGTGCCTGGCATGTCTGCTGACGATGAACCCGATAGAGTAGCAGGACTTCGGGCACATTCCCAAGATTGAAATAATCTGAGGCCTTGACCCATAGATTATAGTCTTCCGCGTGTATGGCATTTATATCATAGTTCAAGTTCAAAGAACGAAACTTTTTCATGTCAAACATTGCAGTCGGGTGAGAAATTGCCGTATTGAACAAAAGATGTGACATGATCTCGTTATGTCCAACAGGAAAACGCGTAAGCCATGATTTTTCAACTTCCCCGATTGTTTTCGACCATGTGCCACAAATCCCAAGATCAGTATGCTGATTCATAAAGCCAACTTGTTTTTTCAATCTTTCCGGCAAACTGATGTCATCCTGGTCCATACGAGCAACATACTCGCCTCGAGCCAGAGCTAATCCTTTATTGAGCGTGGCGATTAACCCCAGATTTGTTTCATTACGCACAAAGCGAATTCGCGAATCATTGTAAGATTCAATAATTTTCACGCTTCCATCAGTGGAGCCATCATCAATTATTAAGAACTCAAAATCAGAAAACGATTGATTAATAATGCTGTCAATCGCCTCGCCCAGATACTTGTCGCCATTATAAACCGGCAATAAAATTGTTACTCGTGGATTCATTCTAAAGGTCCTTCATATTCATGAAACGAAGTATTATATTTCGATACCTATTTCATAATGCGCATACTTTCCAAATAGAGTGACACACCATGTTTGGCATTGTTTCTTTATTGAGCGGAGTTTGTGTTTTCATGGTTTTTCCTGAATAGCACACATCCATAATATACCAATGATTTGATATGTAAAGCTTTCCTGCAAATACGATAGTAGCGAATCATGCTCGGTAAACCCCTATGCTTTACGCATGTTGATCTTAATTCAACAACCTTATGATAACCATCTTTTAGGTGCAAACTCATAACACGGTAATTGTAATTATCGTGAAGGGCGGATATCTCAGGTGTAAAGCCATAGCGTTTCAACAAAGTAGTCAATCCATTGAAGGAATAAATTATTCTGTGACAGGGCTTCCAGAAACTAATATCCTCATCTAATGTTAGGTCGCTCACATCATCATTTAAAATGGGCAGACCATCAATGATCAAAAATCCGCTTGGACTCAAACATCCGGCAGCGTCCTGGATAAACTGTTCCGGCTGATCAAGGTGTTCGAACAGAGCACAGCAATATATTATATCGACCTGCATATGAAACCGTGTCCCACAATGAACAGTATGTGCATATTGAGGGTACTTTTCCTTGAAGTTTGTTACCGCCGTTATCGACAAATCAATACCGTACGCATCAACTCCTTGTTGCAGTAAGCTGTAAAGATGATCCCCAGATCCAAAACCTATCTCCAATACTGTTACAGGTTTTTCTAAACACTTCATTATCTGTTTATATTTTTCGTAGAAATCAGTGTATTGCAGTTTTCTTATCTCTTGATCCATACAGTCATATCGTTGGAATATCTTTAATTTTACAGAATTACACTCTCTTTCCTCTAACGTTTTAAAAATCCCGTCAAAATATATTTTGTTATCTATCTCACCAGACTGATCTGATATGTAAATAAATGAATGACAAACTGGACACTGCACATAATCACCCGATGTTGCATGAGGCAGTCTACTATTACAAGCATAACAATTTTTCAATGGAAGAATTATTTCAGGCATACCAATGGTTCCAATCTATAATCAGAATGAGTCTCTTCGAGTTCTTATTTGTAGGATTGCTTGAAAAACCAGTCCCAGGTTTTGTGGATTCCTTCCTCAAAAGAAACAAGGGACATCCAGCCTGTATCCTTTTTCATTTTTGCCGAATCAAGCACATTGGCGGGAACATCGAACCGGCGGTCAGGCAATACCTGAATTTTCACTTTCAATCCCGCAGATACCGCATGAGGCATAATAGCGCTCAGTACTTCTCTATTACTTCTTCCAACTCCGCTACCAATGTTATAATTTGATCCTGGATTACCTCGGTCCAAAGCTGCACAGATACCCTTCGCTACGTCACTTACGTGAATATAATCCCTAATTGTACCACTCTCCCCAAATAGAATGACCTCCTGCCGTTTTAAGATGCGAGCAATAGCTGTCGCAATGAAACCTTGACCAGAAAAGGGCTTCTGACCCTCGCCATATGCATTGCCCGGTCGAACAGACACAACCGGCAATCCCTTGAGTTCATTATACATGAGTCCATATTTTTCGATAGTCAATTTTGAGATACCATATGGTGATATGGGGTTTGTAGGATGTTCCTCGGTAATCGGCAACTGTTTTGCCTTACCATATATCGTTCCCCCGGACGAGACAAATACAACTTTCTTCATTCCGAGGCTTGATGCAATCTCAAATAGATTCACCGCCTCTGGAACATTACCGAGAATATCCTTCACAGGGTCGTCGTAACTTGTCTGGGGTACTGTCGTGTGAGCCAACAGTATGATTTCATGAACATCCTTAATAACCTGTTTCAGGAAATTGCCGTCACCATAGTCCCCGTGGGCGTAGGTAATCTGATTCGGAACAGATTCCGGGAGATTTTTGCTCTTGTCAATCACAATTAATTGCCGCCCCGTGACCAAAAGCTGCTGGATAATGTGCTGCCCAATAAAGCCTGCGCCACCTATTAAGCAACATTTTTTTGTTGTCACCTGACTATGCACTTTGTGCTCTGTATCTCAGAATTTTTGCGGGAACACCTCCAACAACAGCGTAAGGAGGAACATCCTTTGTTACAACGCTATTTGCCGCTATCACTGCTCCCGCGCCTATTCTTATTCCATCAATTATTGTCGAATTACTTCCAATCCATACAGAGTCCCCAATGATTGTCCCTTCAACGTGTGCAGGACTCCCTGCAAATGGTATGTTTGTCGTAATGGGATGGGTAGCGCCCGGAATACTCACATTGGGCCCCAAGATTACATCGTTACCAATTTCAACCTTGCCGCAAATAAAGTTATTGACTCCGAGCCAGCAGTTATTTCCAACTTTTAGAGATACTGGTGAAATAAAACAATTATGTGCTAACGTGATGTTCTTGCCGAACTCAATAGCATGTTTGTTCCGGATAAATACACGTCTGAATTTTACCAAAGGAAATTCAATTTTCTTGAATCTTCTTTTATTTAAATAGTAATAAATAAATCCGTTAACAAACTCGAAGTTGTTTGTATTAAATCCCCATGCTTTGTAAGCGAAAATGAAATTGCGCTTGATATTCATATGTTTAAGCTATCTCTTTCTGCTTTTCCATAGATCCTGTTTAACAAAAATGGAGTTTATATATGTATCCGCAAACATCATATATCCTTTGTCGATAAGATAGTCTATGATGTTTTGTTCTTTACTTTCCGTATTATTTTCCGTGTAAGTCAGGGTCTCGATGCAGATTACTTTAGGAAAGTTACGATTATAATCAATCGACTGAAGAATAATCTCCTCAAGCCCCTCGACATCTAACGATAGAAAATCAGGGAAAATACCGTGGGCATAATCGTGTAAGACGTTAGAAATTGTATCTGTTTTTGTTTTTACAACACGACTGACATTTATTGATGTTTCATTCTCAAGTTTTTTACTTTCTTCCAACGAAAAAGTACTCATTGTTGGAGATGACATTAAATAGAAATCCAGAAAACTTTTTTTCTGCCCAACTCCCATGTTCAAGTTAATATCGTTCTTTCTAAATTTTTGAAGAAGTTTGAACAATTCAGGATTAGGCTCAACATTAATGCCCCTCGAGCCTCTATGATAGAAGAGCGCTGTATTATTCAAGATGAAAGGGTGATTGGCACCAATATCAATATAGCTGGGGTTCTCAATACCCAGACATTGAAAAATAAAACTTATAATAACATCCTCACCGCTTTGAGAATATGACCTGCTATAACAGCTATCTATTTTCTGCGTTTTGCCTGGCAACAGACTTGACCAGATGCTTCGAAGGCCACTCTTCATGTCTATGTTTGTTAGTCTTTTTTTCATTATGAAACAAGTATCTTTATAGGTGTGCTATTCATCTCTATCATGGCAAACAGCATTGGTTTGCTAAGTATTATTTTTTAATCCTTTTAGTCGATGCATGACGCTTGCCATACCCCTTTTGAAGCGATTTGAAACATGAGGTTGCGATGAAACAGGATAACCAAAGTAGAGTGGATATGTCTTATGATAATACTCTATAAGTCGCTTATAACTTTCAAGGTCCGCTTCGGAAACCTTCCTAATCACATCACCCTCGCCATTTCTGTACATGTGCTGAACCTGACGTTGCATGACTCCAGTCCTATACTCATCGATACCCTGAACATACATATCAATAGTCTTCCCGACCGCAGCAATCATCTCAGCAGTATCTTGGCTAAGCCAGTTTGTATGTACCCTTCCATAATTAGCGATCAACGGGATAAAGACCGGCAAATATCCTCTGATATTAAAGTTATATACAAACTTCAAGAATGGGTGTATTGTTTCAAAAAACTCCGTGGAGTCAGAATCAGGGAAACATGAAATAAATATTTTCCTTCGTACACAATAATTTCCCTCGGGATAAATAAATCTCGTAGCAAGCCAGAATGGGAGAAAATCCTCTTTCTGAGGCGGCGGACGATCAAAAAATTCACTGTACGGCAATTCTTCCGAGATGACCATCCTCACCCATATACTGGGGAAAACCATAAACCATTGAGACATCGGGGTCTTTTTCCAATATATCAACGCAAGTTTCAAACCATTTCCTGTCAAGGAAGCCATCCGAAACGCAACATTGAAAAAGGTATTCACCCTGGCACATTCGGAGGGCCTTGTGAAATCCTTCAGCCGCTGAACTGTCCGGTTCGGACACCCAACGGATATGCGGATACCTTTTTAATATGTCCACAGTACCATCTGTTGATGCGCCATCTACGATTATATGTTCGTAATTCTTGAATGTTTGGTTGAGCACAGACTCAATTGTGTCAACTAAAAATCGTTCACCATTCTTTACAGTGGTGAATATAGAAACCTTTGGGGGCATTGTTTTTTACCTCGATTATCTCAAGAAAAATCTTGCGTAGAATATAAAATTATCTGACTTCCCAGATTCTCAAAACGGAAGGGAACATACAGAAGATTCAATTTGTCTTTTATTGCTTGATGTTTTTCGGGAGAAGCAAACAAGAGCAGGAACCCCCCTCCCCCTGCGCCGAGCAATTTGCCTCCTATAGCTCCGGCGCCAAGTGCGGATTCATACATCGCGTCAATCGTACTAGTTGAAATCAAATTCGTAAGACTTCTTTTCAATTTCCATGATTCATGAAGGAGTCTACCGAAATCTTTAATATCCGCATTACTTCTAAAGATTTCAATTGCTTCATCAACTATCTCTTTCATTACTGAAAGTTCAGATTTCTTTTCAGGCGTCTTTTTGATCTGTTCTCCGGCAATATCTGAAGAATTCCTTGCAAATCCCGTGAAGAAGAGCAACATGTGGTCTTGCAGCAGGTCTATCCTCTCTTTTGCAATCGTCACAGGGGTCACATAGAAATCGCTGTCACCGCCGAAGTCAATTCTGTTGAACCCTCCAAAGGCAACCGCTACCTGGTCCTGAGACCCAACACTCTCTTTGATAAGATTCTGTTCAACATGGATTGCCTCTCGGGCAAGTTGCCTTTTAGTAACAATCTTGCCCTTCAATGCGTTCAACGCATGCAGGAAACCTACCGTAAACGCCGAGCTTGAGGCAATACCGGACTTAGCCGGAATATCCGCAGTATGGACCATTTCAATACCTTTTTCTATACTGAGGTAGTTAAGACATTCTCTCACCGAAGGGTGCTGAATTTCATCGATACGTTTTGTGGCTTCCCGCTGAGAATACCGTATGAGATATTTATTATCAAAGAATGGTGGCAGATACCTGCAACTGATATAGCAGTACTTGTTTATCGTAGTGCTCAGCACCGCTCCTCCATTTTCTCGGTACCAGATGGGATAATCGGTCCCCCCACCGAAGAAGGATATTCTAAATGGCGTTCTTGTAATAATCATAGAAGACTGCTCCGTGGGAAGGATTGACTAAACATATTTCCCCAATTCATCTCTTCGAGATAAAACAGGGTTACTCGTCGGCCACCATATATTGAATCGCGGATCGTTCCATTTGTAGCTAAACTGAGCCTTAGGGTTGTAATATGTAGATTGTTTGTAGGCAAATATCGCGGCATCACTCAAAATAAGATGCCCGTTTCCGAAGTAAGGGGGTATCAAAACCTGCTTATGATTCCTGTCAGAGAGAGTAAATGATTCCCATCTCCCGAAATCAGGCGAAGTTTCAATACAGTTAACCACCACTAAATAGAGTTTCCCATAGGGACATGTAATGAGCTTCCATGTCTCCGTATCTCCGTGAAGCCCACGCAAAACATTTTTGGTTGAAACGGAATAGTCATCCTGGATAAACCTAACATCAATGCCTGCTTCCAGATAGTCACGTTCGTTATAGGTTTCGACATATTCACCCCGATGGTCATCAAAAGAATCCAGATGTATGAAGAGAACGCCATTGAGCGTTGTTTTTTCAACTTTAATCATAACACACCTCCCATATACTGTAATTTGGCGTAGCGATTTTTAATAAGACACCAATAAACCTCACCATAACAAGAGCGCATGAACTGGAATTCTGTCATTAATGGGCCATCTTTGATTGAATTTTTTCACTTGGGCCTCCATACCACATACGAAAGAGCGTCATCGGACAAATTCCCAAATTTGTGATAATGGAACTGAACAATTTCAATTTGCTTCTCCTCTTCAAGTCTCTGTAGCTTTGTGAGATACCCGGAAAGGTAATTTCTCTTTTGATGATACTGAAGGGCGAGATAAGACAACAGATTCTCCGGATCGTAGAGTTCGTGAAGGCACTCAATATTGACACAGATTGAAGGCCGATTTTTCAAAAGAAGGTCAAGAAAAGGGCCGTGATTTTCACCGACCTGCTCCAATGCGCCAAATGTCAGAATACCGCTATTCTTTTCCAGAAAGAATTCAGGGTCAGGTTTGAAAAAATCGAACCGCACGTCCCTCAATTTTCCATTTGAAATGCAATGCAAGATGTTGAATAATTTCCTGGGAAGATGTGGCCCAATCAAGTCCAAAAAGTTTTTTCTTTGGATATATTTGGGCCAGGTAGGCTAAATGGTATGCGGGACCACATCCAAATTCGTAAATGTTGGATACCTCCTGAAAGTACTTCAGAAACAGCCAGGTTCTGTAAATGTGAGTATAAGAAAAGACAAAATTTGGCGATATCGGCATAATGTATTCGAGATTGAGCCGTGCAGGAACATTTTTTTTGAAATACTTCGGCACAAGCTTGTCAAGATTATAACCTGATGCCAGAAACTCATTGAGATTTTCTCTCCAGCCATGCTCCCAATCAGGTTGTCTGTCTTTCCCGGATTTAGCCAACTCTCCGGAATAAATGATCTTAATGACGTGTAGTATGAGTTGATCCCGTTCTTCTTTCTCCAGAAATCTATATCTCAAGTCTGCTTCATCAATAACAGAACTACAGTACCTCGTTATTTCTTTTTCTGTAGTACCGAATAATGTGGCTAACTCAGCGTTTGTTAACGTCTTTATGTCATGGTCAAAGTTCATAGTGCCCTTGTTAAATAATAATAATGGGATAATGATGACAGGTTTCTTTACTGATCCAGGGAAACTCCCCCAAAAACCTCACGAGTCTTTTACTGGATTATCAGGCAAAAAACCCTTGATTATCTTCACTGGTTTGCCCATATACTGGAAACCTGTGTGAGGTTTTATTATGGTTCCCCTAACAACGAAAATCATTCAATAATAGCATATGACAAGGTTCCCCCGAATGGGAAGCGTTGAATGCGCAGTTTATTGAGTCCTAATGCTTCCCTCACTGCTACAGTCTCTCCGGGCCACACTTCATGATTCAGTTCATCAAACGCAATAATTCCACCTTTGGGTATTCTATCAATGAGATATTTTAACGCAATGAGAGTTGGCTCATAAATATCAAAATCTAACCACAATAAACTGACTACAAGATGGGGATTTTCATCTAAATATCTGGGCAGGGTTTCTTTTATATCACCTTTCACAAGCCTGACTTTTCGAATATGTTTTAAAAAACGACTTTTTTCAAACAAGCTTATGCACTCGTTTAAATCGCTATAACTATCCACTGCCAGCCCACCAATCTTACCGTGGTGCGCGCTGCCAGTCACATCTTTATCTGATAAGGACTCGAAACCGGAAAAAGTATCAAACCCAACTATGTTGCGTGTATGATTTACCGGCTCAAATATTTCACTCAGTTGCGCCCATGTCATCAAACCGCCGCCAAAAAGGACACCGCACTCAATTATGGAACCATGTGTGTTAAGTATCTTACAAAAAAGCTCATAGCGACAAATAAATTTTCTTAATTCCTGCGTGGGAACGAACTTTGCGAAATTCTGCAATTTTTCTATGTTTGTCCCAATACTCCTGGAAAAAAACTCATCCATTTCACATCTCAGATTTATTTCGTCAGATGTAGTCCTATCAGGTTCAGTAAATCTTGCCGGATCTTTTCGATTCATATAATTTTTTACCTCATTGTTTTGCTGTCTTATCATAAAATTCGTGGTTTTTATAGATAGTATGAATCTGCTTCATCTCTTCGTCGGTCAGCCGGATCATCTGAGAAACCGCTGCATTTTCCATGACTTCATCGGTATTCATCATGCCCGGAATAACTGTAGATACAGCACTAAAGTCCAAACAGAATCGAATTGCAACCTGGGCTGGCGTGCGCTTCTTTTGTTCATACAGGAACGAAAACAACTGAGGAGCTTGAGCCCAGCGTTCTAATTGGTTTTTCGGCCAGTTCGCTCGATGGTCAACACCCTTAAACTGCTCGTCACCGTGGAGTTTACCCGTCAGATAGCCAAAGGTCAAAGGTGTTCTCACAATCACACCAATATTATCCGCTTTTGCCAGATCGAAAAAACCGCTATCAAGGGCTCTTTGGTCGATCATATTGAAATTGACTTCCACTACACGGAACCTGAACTCATCAACCGCCCGTACGGCATCCTGGGGGGTCCTTGTGGATATGCCGTATGATTTAATTTTTCCCACAGACTGCATGGTTTCAAGGACTTGGAAAAGGTCCTTATTCTGCCGCAAATCTTCAAGACTAGGACTATGGAGCAGATATAGATCGATGTAGTCAGTCCTTAATCGTTTCAGACTATCACCTATTGCCTGCTCGATGTGCCGAGACGAAAAATCCTGCGGCATATCAAATGTAGTATGGGGTAGCATACCACCTTTTGTAGTAATAATTACTTTGTCACGACAATGAGAAAACACGTCTCCCAGTATCTCCTCGCTATGGCCGTTTCCATACAGATCGGCTGTATCAAAAAAATTAATCCCCGTTTCAAGGGCAACCTGCAGAGCTTTCTTGGACACAGTGTCGTCCACGTGCCCGTATGCATTACCACCAATACCCCAGGTTCCAAAACCAATCTCGGATACATCTAAACCTGTTTGTCCCAGTTTTCTATAGTTCACCGATTCACCCTTTTTTGTCCGTAGACTTCCTTCTATTCGATTTATTGTAAAGACGAACAACTTCCGGTTGGTTCTCAATAGCATTGCAAAACCATCGGATTGTTTTTTCAATACCATCTTTAAAAGGGGTATACTTGAAGTGAGATAATACTGCTAAACGCGAGTTATCTGTATTTTTCCTGAATATGCCCAGAGGTTTTGATGTATCGAAACAAATCCTATCCGTATCAATACCCATAATATCTGCAATCATAAAAGCAATATCTCTGACAGAGTTCTCTTCGGTAGAACCAATATTCAACACCTGAATACCATTGTAATGCTCCAGAGCCCATATGTAAATTCGGGCAAGATCCTTTGAATAACTATATTCACGAAGCGGTGTACCATCCCCCCAGATTACAATATCATCATTGTTATCTTTGTTTTCATAAAAACGCCTGATCAGCGATGGCACCATAGTTGCGTCATCATAATTAAAGTTGTCATTCTCGCCAAAAATACCACCTGGAATCAGCCCTATAACATTCATGTCATATTCTTCACTGTACGCTCTTATAGCTGGATCTATTAATCTCTTGGCAAACGACAAACCATAGTTCGATTCATGAGGATATCCATCGTGGATATATTCCTCCCTTAAAGGCAGAGGAGCGTTTGTGGGATACATTCCCGCGGTAAGAGTCATAATTGTCTTCTTAACACGGCATTTTCTTGCGGCTTCAAGCACGCTGAATGTCATGATAATATTATCACGGAGCAACGTCGCCGGATGTTTAATACTAAGACCAATGCCACCGCTCACAGCGGCCAGATGTAGCACCGCTTCCGGTTCGTGCAGTTCGAAGAACCGAAGGGTAGCCGATGCATCCGTAAGATTGCACTCGGAAGAACTCGGAAAAATGAACTCGTTCTCCGGATATTCAACACTAATCGATCGCACTGCCGTACCCAGTACAGCAGATGAGCCAGTAACCAGTATTCTTTTGTACTTTAATGAATCAGACATTACTAAACTGATTCCTCCGGATAACTTTGTATCCTTTAATGAGTTCGGCAATACCCTCTTGAATAGCATACAATGTCTTGAACCCTGTATTTTCTATTTTTTGATTACTAACCATGTAGTTGCGTTTATCTGGATCCTCTCCTACCGCTGCCTCTACAAAATAGAAATCAGGCAATTGTTTCTTGATTTCATCACATAACTGCCATTTGCTCAGATTGGCAGTACTTAGCCCTACATTGTAGGGCTCATCCTTCATTTTTTTAAAATTGTCCAAACAGTGGATAAATGCTCTCGCCACATCACGAACGTGAAGATAATTCCTCATAAAATGAGCCTCAAACAAAACAAGGAACCGATCATAGAGGGCCCGGTATGTAAAATCATTTACGAGTAGATCAAGACGCATCCTGGGGCTCACGCCGAACACGGTTGCCAGTCGAAGGGTAATCACATTACCGTCCGCAAGCAGTTCATTTTCAATCTGAACTTTAAGTTTTCCATATAGTGATATTGGTCTGAGGGGTGTTTCTTCGGTGCAATCAGTACCTTTTTGACCGATACCGTATCCGCTGTTTGTCGTTGGAAATATTATCACTTGGGACTTGCTCCGAAGTTTAAGGATCAAACGAACTGCTTCATAGTTAATCGATGTTGCTTCAAGAGGCATTTTTTCACAGAGAGGTGCCCCCACGAGACACGCAAGAGGGAAGATGGCATCAGCATTACGTATCACATCAGCCATGAGAGATTCATCCCGAACATCTCCCCGGAATATTTGCAGTTCCTCTCGGTAGCAACTATCCAGAAGTGATGTTTGATTGTACAAAAAATTGTCTACAACCGTCACATCGTGCCCTTTCTCCAATAACAAAGGGACCATCACGGACCCGATATAGCCTGCACCACCAGTCACCAAAATTTTCATAGTATTCTCTCCATCACGAATGTTGGGTCAAAATCCATTCCAAGACCGATTCTTTATTAAAACCACTTTGTCCATAAAGGAAATCTCGATTACCGAACTTGAACACATATTCATCCTTGAATCCAAAGCGCTTTACCTGGATGTCAGCCTGACAATCATTAACGAGAGCAAGAACGAGGCTGTCCAAACCACCCTTCCCGATAAACGCTTCTTCCAATGTTATAACCGTTTTATACTGTTTCAGCACTTCAAGAAGAGACTTCTCATTGATAGGCTTGAGCATGAACACATCTACAACACCTATCGCATCGCTATTGATATTCTTAGATATTTCAAGCGCCATATGGGTCATAAATCCGGAGGACACGATACATATCGTCTCCCCTTTTTCCAATTCATAAAAACCATTTTCAAAAGAAGGGGCCATTTTTTCACTATAAATAAAAGGTAGGGGCTTACCGTCGAGTCGAATGTACTTAGGCTTTTTCATTTGAATTGAGTAATCCACAAAAGATTGAGCCAGATAGCTGTCGCTCGGTGAAAACACAACCATGTTTGGAAGAGTTCTCATGACAGATATATCTTCAAGGCAATGATGGGTAGGTCCGGATATATCATAGCTAACACCTGCCCCTACACCTATGATATTTACATTGAGCTCCCTTACCTGGGATGAAAGAGCAAGATTCACACGAATTTGTTCATAAGACCTCAGAAGAAATGGAGCTATTGCATAGGCATAAACAGTGAATCCTTCAAGCGCTAATCCAGCCGCCACATTGACAAGGTTTTGTTCGGCAATTCCGACATTAATAAAACGGTCTTTGAAGTCAACTCGCAGTTTATCCAGGATTGGAGCGCCCATATCTGCTGAAAGAAAGTAAATTTGTCTGTCATCATGCATCCGCCTGTAAATACCTTCTATTAAGGCATCCCGCATGGTTTTCATTTTTGTGCCGCTCATTTAGCCTCGTTGAAGTAAGATATCCACGTCTTCAGGCGATAGGGATCTGATATGGCAAAGTTCATCTTCTTCCAGTCGTGGCACGCCTCTGGCCTTCCTGGTATGAGCAATCATCACGGCAGGAAGTTTTTCTTGTTGATTCAACATCTCGCCTAACGTATCATAAACCTTTTTCAGATCATGACCATCGGTAACATAAGCTTTCCAGCCAAAGGCTATGAATTTCTCTTCCAAGGGTTCCATGCCAAGGATATCTTTCTGGTACCCCAACATCGACATCTTGTTATTGTCTACAATGACGAAAAGGTTATCCAGTCGGTGAAATGCGGCAAACATAATAGCTTCCCACATACTCCCGGAATTTAGCTCTCCATCGCCACATAAAACAAAAACTCGCCGGTTTAGGCCTTTTCTTTTCAATGCCAACGCTACCCCGCATGCTACACCCAGGCCATGGCCCAACGAACCATTTATTGTTTCAAAACCGGGGATCAAAGTGTCGGGGATGACACCCAAGAACGAATCACTCTGACTGATTTTTGACAACTCATCCAAACTGAAAAAACCAAGATCAGCGAGAATGGGATACATCGAGATTGCTCCGTGCCCCTTGCTGATGATAAGACGGTCCCTTTCCTCAGCAAGAGGAAAATCGGGCCTGTATCGCATCAACCCACTGTAAAAAAGGACGACAAGTATTTCGATATCGGATAGAGACGATGCCAGCCTTGTCTCTGGCGCACGACGATGAAGCGCAAGCGTTTCCCTCCAAACCCAATCTGCTCTTTCCTTCATTTGCTTTAGCAATTCCATCGCTTAACCTCAAGAAATATCAACACACTTTACAACGATCACCGCTTAAATAATCTGCGATAGGACGAATGGCAGGCTGTACAATATTTTCTGGCAGTTGATTACGGTAAAAAAACTTTACTTCAAAACTCTCGCTGCTTGCTCTTAGGTTGCCAGAAACGACAGATGCTATAAAGATTACATCAATAATATGAGCCAAGTCACCATTATCAGGATAACGTACAATTCTACCATCCTGAGGATCTGAATAAATCCCTAAGAATCCGGTAATCTCGACTAATAAGCCTGTCTCTTCTTGAATCTCTCTTATAGCCGTCGCTTCCAGTGTTTCACCAGGGGAAACAGCACCGCCAGGAAGCCCCCATAAACCATTATCCCTGCGTCTTTCAAGAAGAAATTCTCCAGATCCCTTTTCAACAAAAGCACCAGCGCCTATTTTAACCCGTGTGTGCTGTGGGTCCGTTACTATTTTTGAATACATTTTATCCTTCACGGTTTCTTTGAAAAACAAAATTTACTGTAGCATATGACTCTGGAGTTCCTATATCAATGAATGTTCCAAAACATTTGAATCCATATACATCATGGTCAATGAACCTCGGCAGCAATTCCCGTTCAAGAGATATGACCTGGCCCTCTTTCACTTGATCATATAAATCTCGCCTAAAAATATACATCCCCGCATTGATCCAGTGTTCTGTCCCGTCAAGTTTTTTTTCTTCAAACGATGTCACTCTGTCACCCATGAGTTTCACGGTCCCATATCTGCTTGGATCTTCCACACTTCTCAATACAAGAGTTGCCGCAGCCCCCTTCTCGTAATGAAATTGTATGAGGTCATTGATATTGATTTCAACGTATGTATCGCCATTCATGACTAAGACATCATTAGTTTCCGTGTATTGAAGCGCCTTTTTCGTGGCCCCACCAGTCCCTAATAAATCTTTCTCTTCGGAATAAATGATCTCGAACCTATACTTTCCTGGATCAGCAAATTCAACCCTAATTTTTTCCGCCATGTGTCCAACTGCAATGACTACCCTCTGCAAGCACGGCCACTTGTTAAGAGAATCCAACACTAGCTCAAGAAAGGGTCTCCCATTAACAGGGGCTAGGACCTTGGGCTGGTCTTTAACCACCTCCCGCAATCGCGTTCCGAGCCCTCCAGCAAGAATAATAGCGTCAATTCTCTTCATATATAAAATCTGCTGATCGCAAAAACGGTATTTTCGTTGTGCAATTGTTTTTTATGTTTTGCATTTTTTTACCCAGAACAGTTCTCCTCATCAGTGATAAAACGACAATCCCATTCACATGGATAGTAGATAAGACCTGCTTGGATAGAAGTCCGCCACTGTTTCTCCGGATTAAACGGGACATCCGATATGGAAAAAGACAAAGCTTCATAAAGATAATCGGCTATTTTTAACGTTCCAACAGCCCCAATTTCTATATTGTAATAGTCCGGCTTCAATATATTCTGCTCGATTCGTACACGATATTCGGTAATCCCCTGGATAATTTGTCCGGCAGGTTATTATAGATCTGATGAGTACAAAAAATATATCCCAGCTTTCTGTTACTAACTGCGAGTCCAATTGTAAGCATATTCGCAATCCTCATTGGAATATCCACGAAAAACTATCTCAAAGGGCTCTCCAAAAAGAATCTCGTTCACGTACTCACCTCTGAATTCATGATATATATATCGGTCCATTTGAATATACTTTACGGGTTTGATATACCTAAAGACCGAATTCCAGGGTCGCTCAGATCTCTTCTGGCCATGTGCATATCGGAACCCATGCTTACATAAGCGTTAACTACTTTTTCGGTCTCTCCGCTTGATATAACGGATCCCTCATTCAGAAGAAATGCCTTGCTGCAAAGCTCACTGACGGATTGCAGGTTATGGCTTACATATAAAACTGTTCTACCGCCTTTCTTGGAGATTTCGCCCATCTTTCCCACACATTTTTTTTGAAATTGCACATCACCAACAGATAACACCTCATCGACAATGAGTATTTCCGGTTCCAGGTGAGCCGCCACAGCAAAGGCAAGTCGAACATACATGCCCGATGGAATAGCGTTTTACAGGTGTATCGATAAATTGCTCGACTTCTGCAAAATCAACAATCGCGTCAAACTTACGATAATCTCTTTTTTTCTCATTCCCAGGATACACCATTGAGATAGATATTCTCCCGACCGGTCAGTTCCGGATGAAAGCCGGTTCCCACTTCCAGAGACTGGCGACACGACCATTGAGTTTGACTTCACCCTTCGTCGGTGCAGTAATACGGGAAATGATCTTAAACAGCGTGGATTTGCCGGCCCCGTTACGTCCGATAATGCCGACAACGTCACCTCGTCTCACATCAAAGGAAACGTCATCAAGGGCAAGAAATGAGTCTTTGGAAGAAGCCATTCCCGATAATGATATTTTAGTGTTTGGATCTTCATTACCCCAATTTTGGCCCACCAACTTTGAATATCCCGGTATAGCATACCCTGGCCAATCGTACCTAAAGGTATTTTTTCGTTACATGCTCTAATCTGACAACTGTATCACTCATAATTTTTCAAACTGTGTCCATAAAAGTTCTCTGATGCGCCTGAAAAGTACAATGCCGGCACCAGAAAGGTAAGCGTAACTGCCAGGCCAGATAACGGGATACTAACGGTTTCACAGAACCTGTGCCCAGAAAGGCGCAGCGGAAAAGCTCAATGATGACTGACATGGGATTCAGTGCAAATAACCATCGCCAGTGTTCAGGAATCTGAGACATAGGATAGATGATAGGAGTAGCATACATCCAAAGTTGAATTCCAATAGTGATAGCAAATTTAAGATCCCTGTATTTTGTGGTTAGTGATGAGACTATTATCCCAAAACCAAGTCCGAGCATTCCCATTTGTAAAATAAGAAAAGGGGCAAGAAGGATAAGCAGGTTAGGCTTAATTATGGCGCCTTTCAGATAATAAAAGAGCAAAAAAGACAGGAAAATTGAAAACTGTATAATAAATGTCATCAAATTGGTGATGACGATAGCTATCGGAACGGCCAAACGCGGAAAATATACTTTACCAAAAATACTCGCATTATCAACAAAAGTATTTGATGTCCCGGACAAACAACTTGCAAAGTAATTCCATACGACAATGCCGGACATGTAGAACAGTGGTGGTGGCATACCGTCGGTGGGAATATTGGCTATTTTACCGAACACAATGGTATATACAATTGTTGAAAAGAGCGGCTGTAGCAGAAACCATATCGGCCCCAGGACAGTTTGCTTGTAAATGGCAACAAAGTCTCTTCTAACAAATAGAAAAATCAGATCGCGATAATGCCATAATTCTTCCAGGTTTACGTCCAACCATCTACTACGGGGGCTGATGATCATTGTCCAGTTATTATTATTGTCCGACACGCTTTCTCCTAAATGATGCAGGTCTTGTTGCCAATCAATAAGCTCATTTTAAAATGCAAGCCTCTATCGATCTCTTTTTCTTACGCTTCGACATATGCCTGATTATAGCTTTCCCTAATTCGGCAAATGTTGCGCCGCCCTCAAAAGGTCCGGCACAACGTGTGTAGCCTTTGTGTTTTCCTGTATATTGAGCCATAACCAGTGAGCACAAGGTAAGTCCTGAGGCCAAGTTTGTGTCCTGCATCAATATCAGAGTTTTTGTCTCCAATGAGAGCTAATTCATAACTTTTATAGTGATTTTCATTCATAATTGATTCAATAAGTAAAGCGTTTGGCTTTCTGCATAAACATGCTTTCGTATACTCGGGTATTATCCCCTCCGGGTGATGTGGACAATATAAAGTCTTTTCTATTGTAATCCCTTCCATTTGAAATAGCTTGAGCATATATTCTGTTATTTCCTTGAATTGATCCTCGGTATAATAACCTTTTGCGATACCGGCCTGGTTAGTAACGATAAATACTTTAATCCCATATTGAGCCAACAACTTGAGACCTTCAATCGCTCCCGGCAGCAGTTCAAAATCTTCGGATTTATAGACATAACCCTTATCAACATTTATTGTTCCATCACGATCAACAAAAACTGCTTTAATCATCCTTGCATAATTCCTCTTCGACCAATTCAGCGATAATGTGCTCAACTAATAAATGCATTTCTTGTATTCGTGGTGTATGTGATGATGGGACCTTTATTATCAAATCGACACAATTCGTCACTGGATCTGTAATTTCTCCTGTTAACAGAATAGTTTGTATGCAATTTTTTTTTGCATTAATAAAAGCACTGAGAACATTTTCCGAGTTGCCACTCGTGCTTATGCCCAATAGGATATCACCACTTTTTCCTATTGCGTCAACTTGCGACTAAATACATGAGCGTAGGAATAGTCGTTTGAGATTGACGTCAAAATGGAAGTATCTGTAGTTAGTGCCACAGCCGGTAATGGATTTCTATTTTTGAGAAATTTACACACAAATTCACCGGCAAGGTGCTGTGCGTCAGCGGCGCTTCCACCATTACCACAAATCATTAATTTGTTACCCTTTTTAAAAGATTCGACAATCCACGATGATGTTTGCAGTATCCTTCTCATGGTATCCTCGTTATTCATTAACACATCGAGGTTATCTATAGTGTTTGCAATAATTTGTTTAATCATGCTGTTCTTATTATGACCATTCATCTATTTTTGACCATATCATTTTAATGCAGTTATTCTATGCTATCGCTTAATTTATACTCATTTTTTAATTCATTGATCTCACGTCTCAGTCTTTCATATTCTTCAATTTTTGTTCGAAAAATATTGCGTTTGTTTCATACGGGCATTGATTCCCTGCGGAGTCAAAGCATAGATGTAAGCCGCTTTATTGCTGGAATTTTTGAACCGTTGTGTCTTGACATATCCCTTTTTTATTAGTTCTTTCATAATATAGTTGACACTGCCGAGGCTTAATCCTACTTTTTTTGAAAGGTCACGTTGAGACACCGTACCTTCTACGGATAATTCTCTAAGAGTTTTAAATTCCGCTTCGTTCATCTTGAAATTGAGGATAGGCTACCGCCATAGGGTGTGTTTACAATATCAGGAAATAATAATAATTTTTGATATGTTCAACCATTGAACACATACATCATGCCAGTAAAACTATGCTATGTCAAGGAATAATTTTGTTGCTATATATCTTTCTTTTCTCGGTTGATTTCCATGAAAAGAGAGCTCTCATAAGTGTTCTTCCAAGATCTCTTCCAGATGCTTTCCTACCACTTCCAGAGAATACTTATCTGAGACTTCAAGACCCCTTGTTATTAACCCCTTCCGCAAAGCCCTGTCCTCTGCTATCGCGACCACTCCTGCGGCTATCTCTTCAGGTTTGTGGATATTCACGAAGTATGCATAGTCCTGATACAATATCAAATGAAAGAAAGGGGGATATTTTTGTGAGTATAACGGGCGTGCCCGTACTCATCGCCTCAACAGGAGGAAGTCCAAAACCCTCTATTTCCGTTGATGCCGAGATGAGTATGTGGCTCTCCCGGTATAGGTCCGCCATCTGCGCCTCAGAAATTCTTACAAAAAATCTATCTACGACCCCTGAATCTCTCTCTTCGGTAGAGATGTCCGCAGGTGAAACTCTGGTGAAAAAGATATTTCTTCCCTCGTTCTTTAAAATCCTTACCGCCTCGATAATATCCGGTATTGCTTTGTATTCAATATTATAATTCCCGACAGAAAGTATTCTCAAAGGAACACTGGAATAATCGAGTTCTTTCTCTTTAGGGTAAAAAACCTTTTTATTGATACCGTTGGGCAGGAGATAGCAGTGTGTGTTGAATCTTTGCTCCACGCCATGAACCAGATGTGGCGCGATGGCCATTTTGACTGTCGGTAATCTATATAGTCTGTCAAATCGTTCCAGCCTTTTCTTCCATTCCAAAATCTTCCATCTGTATTTAAGCTTGTTCAGCAGACCCCTGCCCTGAAAACGCGGCGGTATAACCTTGCCATGTATCCTTTCCAAAACATAATCGGGCTCAAAACCCTGTAAAAAATGAAAGAGGGGTATGCCTCTCTTGTGGGCTACCGGCCATAATTCCTCTACGTCCTTAGGTGTAGTGACAACAATGCCATCGGCGTCTGGTACAAATTTATCCTCAAAAGAAGGAACAATTTCCGGCTTTATCGGAAAGCTCCATTCTTCATCAATAAATCGCGTGATAAGATGAACTTCATGGCCCATATTTCTTAAAAGCTCTACATGCTGGAAGAAAACCTTGACACCCCCCGTCATGCCTACATGTCGAATCGCATAGACCAATCTTATCATGGATGCACTATCTTATCCGATCATCAATTGTTATTTCAATCTATTTTAAAACTGAAAGAAGAATATTCACAATCTTCTCCGAGGCCAACCCATCACCATAAGGGTTCACAGACTCTGACATACTTTTATAAAGAACAGCATTTTCAAAAAGTTCCAGAGTATTATTCACAATACTGTCGCTGTCAGTGCCTATCAGCTTTACAACACCGGCTTCGATTCCTTCAGGCCTTTCTGTTGTATCTCTCATCACGAGAACCGGTTTGCCAAGAGAAGGCGCCTCTTCCTGAATACCACCGGAATCGGTTAATATTATGTGGGCCTTGTCCATTAAAAATACAAATTGCTCATATTCAAGAGGCGCAATGAGATGAATATTCTCTATATTGCTCAAGATTCGTTTTACCGGTTCCTGCACATTGGGATTGAGATGGACAGGGTACACGATGGTCACATCATTCCTTTTTTCTGCTAATGATTTTAATGCCAGACAGATGCTTTTAAAACCTGCGCCGAAATTTTCTCTTCTGTGGCCGGTAACAAGAACCAGTTTTGCCTGTTGATTATTAAGGTCCAAATTCCATTGTTCTTTGAAATATCCCAACATATTTTTTCTTCTGACTTCTGATAATTGACTGCTGACAACACCCAACAGGGCATCCACGACAGTATTGCCTGTCACCCATATTTTTTCTGATGGAATATGTTCCTTCAAAAGGTTGGATTTGCTCCATTCCGTAGGCGCAAAATGATAATCTGCAAGGACACTGAGGAGCCGCCTGTTCGTCTCTTCCGGAAATGGACTATACTTATTATATGTTCGTAACCCTGCCTCAACATGTCCCACAGGTATCTTCAGATAATATGCGGCAAGACCGGCAACAAATGCCGTCGTGGTGTCCCCCTGGACAAGAACCAGATGTGGTTTAACTTCCTTAAAAACCGTTTTCAAGCCTTTTAACGATTTTTCAGTCACGTCAAAGAGGTCCTGATTTTCTTTCATGATATTGAGATCATATTGAGGCTGAATGTCAAACAGTGAAAGTACCTGATCAAGCATCTGCCTGTGTTGAGCAGTAACGCAGACGGTGACATCAAATTGCGAGGTGTATTCTTTTAACTTATTGATAACAGGAGCCATTTTGATAGCTTCAGGCCGTGTTCCAAAAACAAAAAGTATCTTATGCATGAGCCCTATTTTCCACTTATTTTCAGACCTTCCACATACAGAGAAGGTGAGCCGAAAACCCCGTAAAACTTCAGGTCATTACCCGTTTCTTTAACATTCTGAAGCAGTTCAAAAACATTCCCCGAAAAGATCACACCTTGAAAGGGTATCCTCTCGCTGCCTTTGCACAAATGTCCTATTGCGCCAAGGGAAAAATCACCTGTGATCGGATTTGCAGTGTGAGTGCCCATAAGCTCTTCAATGATAATACCTTTTGTGAAACCATCCATGATATCCCGTTCACCCTGTCTGATAAAGGTGCCCCTTGGACCGCATCTGGGCATGTCCTTAATGCCTGACCGCACACTATTTCCTGTTGATGGAATATTAAATTTGCGTCCATAATAGGAATCATAGAGGAATGTTTCAAAATACCCGTGATTTACTATAAGGTTATCTTTTGACGGCACACCTTCACTATCAAAGGGAAAGGCATCTATCCCCTTATTTCCGGAATCAATAATCGTTAAAGCCTCTGAGAAACATCTTGAACCTTCTTTTGCCTTCAGTTTTGTTTTCTTTTTGAAGAGATTTTCAGAAAGAAATGATTCTGAAAGAATACCCAGAATATCACATGCGGCCTGAGGCGCCAGAATTCCAGGATAGACCCCTGTATCAATCTGCTTCCCGGAAAGGAAAGAAATGGTTTTCTCCGCAATCCGTCTTCCAAGCCCTTTTGCATCAAGCTTGTTCAAATGATTTACCCATGACCAGTCATACCAGGAGACTTCATCTTCGTCCTTGGCGACACACAGGGCAGAAAGCAGATAAATAGTCTTTTTTCCTTCTACCGTCAATCCATTGGAGTTTTCGATCTTATTTGAAAACTCTATCTCCTGCAACTCACAATTTCTGACCGTAACAATCCGTTTATCGTACTCCCTTATGCTTGCTTCCATATCGATAAGGAGTGCTGTCTTTTGTGCGTCATCAACCATCAATCCTTTGTCATCATATAGAGAAATCAACGGATAATCGCTATATTGTCCAGGGAAAAACCTGTCATCATCCCTTTCCGTGATTGATAACAGCGATGTCGCGTTCTGCAAAAGAGCTTCGTGGGCATTCTCATGGTCATAGGTATAGGCGAAAACCATTTTCCGGTCTTCTATGGCCCGGAGTGCAATACCTTCTTCTTCCTTAAATTCTATGCCGCAGATTTCTCTTTCTTTGCTTTCAAATTTCTTGCTTCTTTCTTTCAGGTAAAAAAGCTCATAACTATCAAATCTGCTACTCATTCTCTCTTTAATTCTTGTGAGATCCATCTCTATCACCTACAATCCTATATTTCTTTAATCATTGCAATTTCATCACATTCGGGAAACTTGGGACATCGTATACAATCGGACCATATCTTCTGGGGAAATACCTTCTTGTCAGTGATATGAAACCCGCATTTCACGAAAAAATCTACTTTATAGGTCAAAAGAAAGAGTTTTCCGATGTTGAATTGTCTGGCCTCTTCAATACAGGCATCGACGAGCATACGGCCAACCCCTTTTTTTCTCGACGATTCCTCCACACAAAGTGAGCGTATCTCTGCAAGGTCCTCCCAGCAAATATGGAGGGCGCCGGTACCGATTATCTTCCCATCCTCTATATAGACAAAATAATCCCGCAAATTATCATAAAGTTCACCGAGAGGCCGGGGAAGCATCTCACCACTCGATGAAGAACGGTTGATGAGACTATGGATCTTCTTTATATCTTCAATATACGCCTTTCTAATCATTTTGAAGCATCTCCTCTGCTCTTTCTAATGTTTTTTCCGTAATCGTTTCCCCACCCATCATCCGGGCAATCTCCTGTACCCGATGATCTCCTGAAAGTTCTCTGATACCTGTTTTTGTTTGCCCTTTTTTAAATTCCTTTTCAACAAGAAAATGATGGTCGCCATATGCGGCAATCTGCGGCAGATGGGTAATACAGATGACCTGGTGCTTTCTGGCAAGTTCTTGTAACCTCCTGCCTACCATATCGGCAACTTTGCCGCCAATGCCTGCATCGACTTCATCAAAAATCAGTGTTTTTTCCTCTTCACCGCCAATTACCTTTTTGATGGCCAGCATAATTCTCGATAGCTCTCCGCCTGAGGCCACTTTTCTCAAAGGCTTCAAGGGTTCTCCCGGATTTGTTGAAATCATAAGTTCGATGTCATCGGCTCCATCCCTGTCAATAAAACCTTTCTCCGTAATCGCTATATTGAACTGGAGGCCTTTCATGGAAAGAAATCCGAGTTCATCAATGATGGCCCTTTCAATACCCAGAGACCCTTTTTTTCTTTTTCGGGAGAGTTCTTCAGCATCTTCTTTCACGCTATTTTCAAGCATGGCCCTTTCGTTCTCCATCTCACCGATATTCGTTGAAAGACCATTCAGATAATCGAGTTTTTCCCGCGCAGACCATGCATAGCTCATGATTTCCTTATAGGTCTTGCCGTACTTATCCTTTAATTTGAAAATATCCGTAAGCCTCTCTTCCAACCTTTCCATCTCTTCGGCATCAAAAAGGAGTGTCTTTTCTACACTTCTCATTTCCAGCAGGATATCTTCTACATCAAAAGAAACGGATTCAATCTTTTTTCTCATGACCTCCATAGCCTCAATAGTGCTGAAGGACTTAAGCAAACCGACAGACCGCTTACATATTGCTTGCACTGAATTGTCACCGCCCTGAAGGCCTTCACTGATGTCAGTGAGGACATTGCTTATCTTTTCGGCATTTTTCAAGACCTTGAGCCTTTCACGGATGGCTTCTTCCTCGCCTTCACTGATCTTTTTTTTCTCGATTTCATCGATCTGAAACTCGAGGAGTTCCGCTTCCTTTCCCCTGCTCTCAACCTCTTTCTTTTTCTGATCAAGTTCTGTACTGATTTTCTTAAATGCATCGACTTTCCCTGCAAGGGCTTCCCGGTCATTGGTTAACGAAAGGAGATTATCGATAATGGCAGTATAATTTTCCTTATCAAGCAAATGCTGGAAGTCATTCTGGCCATAAATACTGATCAGCATTCCACCAAGCGATTCAAGCTTTGCAAGCACAACGGGCTCGTCGTTGGAAAATGCCCGTGAACGCCCCGTGTTACTGACAATGCGCTTGAGGATATATTCATCATTGTTGCTGATAAAATGGCCTGTCACTTCAGCTTGGAGAGCACTGCTCCGGACTACATCGGAGGATACTTTCGCGTTCATGAGCGTTGATAATGCATTGATAATGATCGATTTCCCTGCACCGGTTTCACCGGTAATCACATTGAATCCCTCCCCAAACTCGACCCTCAGTTCATCGATAATGGCAAAACCTTTTACGCTGAGATAGGTAAGCATTCCTATCGTTCACCCCATTTGAGCTTTGTCCTCAATATCTCAAAATATCCTCTTGATGACGAAGGGATGAGGTTCACCACATGGACTGATCTTTTAATCGTCACCTCATCGTCAAACTCCAGAGGAAAACCAATCTGTCCGTCAAGGGTTAAGACAACCTTTTCGCCTTTTGATTTCAACTGAGCCCTTACCTTGGCGTTTTCCTGTAATATAATCGGCCTGTTGGTCAACGTATGGGGGCAAATAGGCGTCACGATAATGTTCGGAAGTGACGGATATAGAAGGGGACCGCCGGCCGCCACCGAGTATCCCGTTGACCCTGTCGGGGTCGAAAAAATAAGACCATCTGCCTTGAATGTTGTGAGATATTCATTGTCCACATAGGTTTCGATATCGATGATTCGTGCAAGGGCATCTTTTGTAATAACAGCATCATTGAGGACGGTAATTTCAAATATTGTATCACTGCGCCGCTTCACCCTTACATCGATCATAATCCTCTTTGAAATGCCAAAATCTCCCTCAAGCACCTTTGTAAGCATTGCGGGAAGCTCTTCTATGGATGTCTCTGTCAAAAACCCAAGTCCGCCGAGATTGACCCCGAGGATCGGCACTTCTTTTCTCTTGCCGTGCCTCGATACGCTTAAAAGCGTCCCGTCACCGCCAAGGACAATAATAAGATCAGCCCCTTCACCGACATGCTCCATTTCGAATCTTTTGTCGTAACTTAATATCCGGGCTGTCTCCTCTTCCAGAACAATGTTAACAGACGCTCCGAAGGTTCCGATAAGCTCTCCTGCTATGTCTATCGCATCTTGCTTGGCCCGTTTACAGACAACATGGATTGTCTTCATGCCAGATACCTTTCTTTCAAAAGATATGAAAGCTCATTGAGAAGCCGGAAGGATTTCTCCACTGTTGCCGTCTTATCAACATTCATAAGGTTACATGTGGCAGGCGCAAGCAAACTATTTTTCACAATAAGCTCCATATCCAACCCCTTTTTTTGTAGAACCCCCCACATATCTTCAAGTCTTTTTGCAAGGCTCTGTACATTCTCTCCGGTAAACTCTTCATAATAGGTCGGGACAATACCCCAGCTAATAATCCCTCCCTCTTCTAAAAATTTCTTCACCGTATCATAGGTGACCAATGTATCACCAAAGGCATATGCATTGAATGAGAGGATCTCGATATTGAGCGTCAAAAGGAAATCCCAGTCCGGTCGCCCGCAGAGATGAAGGCCCCGCACCCCTTCAATACCGTCAAAAAATTGTGTCAGCTCCTTCTTTGCCTTTATATTATCGTAACCGCACATAGCATTAAAAATAAATTCAAGACCGGGGTCATCAACCCACACAAAGGACCTTTCGTTTTTATGCAGAAGCTCCCTGTACTGGGTATTCACCTTCTTCTGCATAAAATCAAAGGCAAAGGCACGTATTTCATCATTATAAACTATTGGCCTGCCATTCTCATCTACTATTTTTAGGGTAAGGCTCACAGGGCTGATTGTCTGTCCCCTTATTGACCTGAATAGAGAAAGGTCCTTTTCAAGGAACGTCCTGTAGACAGAAGAAAACTGTCCGGAAAGTGTCAGGTACCCCATGTCATCTTCATGCTCAAAATACTGCGGCAACTCATTAAAAAAGGATTGCGTATCCAGATGGACATGCAATTGCTCAACATCAATGACAGCTCCGGGAAATTTTTCAAGGGCCTGCACATACATATCCTCATAATAGGAGAGCCGTGGAAGCTGGGGCCAGAAAGGGATGTCCATTGTCATGGCAAGTTCGAGAGCGCTATCAACATCCGCATGAGGCATAATCCCCATGGCAGTCGTCGACAAATCTCCTTTAAACCTCAACGGCCTTTTCATATAACATCCTTAACAGATGGCCCTGTTATTGTCAATATCTAATAGCTTTAAACGTATTTGTTTTCAACAAGTTACATCATCGTAAGCATTTTTGGAGTTGACATTGTCGATAAGAGGTTATACAATACGCCTACACCATGACAACCAAAAAGCACTATATGATTCTTCCAACCGCCATTTTCTTATTTCTGGCCTGTATATCTACAACTTTTTCCTTTACCGGTAAACTGATTGAGGACACCTCCGAAAAAGAGTTAATCATAGCAAAAACAGTGCAGTACCTGAAAGAGAAAAAGATCAATACTTCTGAAGAAAAAATGAAAGCTATCGCGAACAGCGTCTATAAAGAATCGCAGGAATATGATATCGACTACCGTCTCGTCCTTGCTGTCGTGAAAGTTGAAAGCAACTTTAACAATGAAGCGATATCGAGACGTGGCGCCAGAGGTCTTATGCAGATACGACCATCTTCTGCAAAAGGTATTGCCCGCGAATCCGGTGTTGAGGTCAAGGGAGTGAAATGCCTTCATGAGCCGGAAAAAAATATCAAGATCGGTGTGAGCTACCTTTCTAAGCTCCAGGACATGTTTGACAACATGGTCTCGGCACTTCATGCATATAACGCAGGACCCGGAAAAGTCAAAAAAGCCGATCCTGAATTTGGCGCCAAAACGACAGCTTTTACCAGAAAAGTTATGAACGAGTACCAGCAGATCATCGAAGTCCTGCCTGACCCGGAAGACTAATCCCGCATCCGACAACCTACATCTGTTCTACGATATAACCCTTATTTCTTAAAAGTTGAATAATCCCCCTGCTGCCCGTTAAGTGCGCTGCTCCTACAACAACAAAATACGTCCCTCCGGATTGCAGGTAGTTTTCAATCCTGTCGGCCATATTCCTGTTCCTTACGATAATCAATTTCTCATATATGGGGTAAAATCTGTTTTCATCAACAACAGCTTTGGTGACGAAGGTTTCCATAGCGCGCACATTTCCGGTCTTCCATGCCACAATCAGTTTATCCACTTCGCGGGTAAGAAGATCCAAATCTTTCAATGCATAGAGAAGAAATAATTCCTGTTCTGTATCGGAAAAACCTGAAAGGAGGTTAATCTGGTAATCAAAACTCTCCAGTTCAAGGATTTTTTGTTTTCCCTGTGCCTTGTTGAGAAAATGCTTATCAATACCATATTCGGGATCATAGCCCGCCTTCATCAGTTCCAGTGATTCCATAGTCAGGGCCAGGAGCCATGGTTTCTGCATTTTGATAAGCTCAAAAGGCAGACCGAGCCTTTCGGCTTCTTTCCGGACCACTGCAATGGCATCGCTTGAAATATGCTTTTCAAGGGAATCACCGCCCTGATAAATGGCCTTATTGAGGACCTGTGTTATATTAAGGCGACTGATATCGCCAATATCGGCCTCTACTGCAAGAAAATCAGACGCATCAAAAGCACTCTCAATTGTCCTGCTCAAAGGATATACATCCTGCTTCAAAAGATGTATTGAACCAAGCAGATAAATGGTGCTGTTTTTTGCCTGAAGGCGCCACAGAAAGTTTTTCTGGCTCTGTGAATACGATGAAAAAGGATAAATGCAAATACTGATAAAAATAAGGAAGAGAGAGACAATGAGTAGCCGGGACAACTTACGGACATGCATATGATTGTTTTTCTCTAACAATGTTCGCCTCTTTTAAGATGTAATATGTATGCACTTATAGCACGCAGTTTGAAAAACTGTCAAGCAGGATACTGTATATATTATATTATTTTCCCGGTAATTTTGTTATAATAATCCTATACAAATAATTACCAGGAGGAATACAATATGTCTACAGGTTTAATGGATTATTTCAATAAACAACCTCGTCTCGGCACACTCAGTACAGCCAGTAAAGAAGGACAGGTAAACTCGGCATACTTTGGATCACCCCGTATGGTTGATGAAAAGACAATCATCTTGGCACTGTCAAAAAACAGGACCTTTGCGAATCTTCAGGAAAATCCTCATGCCTGTTACCTGATTATGGAACCAGGTGCTACTCTTCCCGAATGGAAAGGAATAAGGATTTATCTAAAGATGACTGAATGCCAGACATCAGGGGAAAAAGTTGACCTCATGAAGAAACAGCTTACCGAAAAGGCGGGAGAGGCAGCCGCAAAAATGATCTATGCGGTAATAACCTTCGAGGTGTGCAGCATCAGGCCCCTTGCCGATTTCGGACAAGGATGGGAAAAATCTATCTGACAAATTGCAGTTGCTTTTCCGGTGATTTTTATTGCCACAATTATCCTGCTCTCCTTCAGCGCCCTCTCTATCTGTCACGCCTTCTTTCGGATTCTTCCAGTTTGGCAATGAGTTTTTGTTATCTTAATTCTCTTTTTGTTTAAAATATCGGCAATCAGATCACCGTTTGTTCTTGATATTTTCTGAGTTATCCCAAGACAGCTGTAAATTCAAGGAAACATCACTTTGATTCATAGGAGAATTAAACAACTCAAGAGGATATAGAACGGGTGATACTATCAAAAATATTCCTATGTTTTACAATTTAATGTTGTTTGTTCTACAATTAATGTAGCATTTTACCTAAAACATTATCGTATTAATTTATTTTATCCTATAATATCATGATGTTATGAAGTATTTCATTGTGGTACATTTATTGCATATAACAGTTTCTATGACGAATAAGACGGAAAAACAACTTTTTGAAAATATGCCATTGTTGAGCGCTCTCATCGACAATATACCTAATCCTGTATATTGTCAGGATGTTCATGGTTTTTATTTTGCCTATAATAAAGCATTCCAGGATTTGTTTGGCGACCCATTGCATGAAAGTTATATAGGAAAAACAGTTTTTGATCTTCCTATCAGCCTTGAAGAGGCTTTGGCCCATCATAGGGCCGATTTGGAACTCTTTCGTTCGCCTGGCAGCAAAACATATGAAGGTATGCTTACGTTTGCAGATGGCTCGATACGACATATAATCTCAAAAAAAATAACTTTCCAAAAGACGGATGGCTCAACAGGCGGGATTATAACCTACGTTACAGATGCAACAGAATCAAAAGAGACCGAGGACACATTTAGAAAAAACGAAGCAAGGCTTAAGTATCTTGCAGAAGCTTCGCTTGAAGCTCTCTTTTTTATTGAAAATGGTATTATTATTGACGTTAACAGAAGAATGAATGAAATGTTCGGATATGGTGAAGGCGAGATTCTTGGCAGAAATATCCTCGATTTTATTGTTCCCGACAGAGGAACAACTTCTAATAATTTTTTGGTTGCAGGTGGCGGACATACATATGAAACGAAAGGACTGCGTAAGGATGGGACTTTGTTTCCCATTGAAGTCTATTCTCGAGAGTTAGATTTGAAAGAAAAACGTATATGGATATCTGCTGTCAGGGACATTACTGAGCAGAAAAATATGGAGAATGAGGTTTTAAAGTCGAAGAATCTCCAGTCTGTCGGAACCCTTGCAAATGGCATTGCTCACGATTTTAACAACCTCTTGGCGGCAATCGTAGGCAATATCTCCCTTGCTAAAATCAGTGCGCCTAAGGAGGGCAAATTATTTCATTATTTATCAGAAGCTGAACGTATCACCCTTATGGGGAAAAACCTGACACACCAGCTCTTAACCTTTTCCCGCACTGAAGATTCGGTTAGAAAAATTGTAGATATCGATCCAATAATAAAAGATACGACAGAAAAAGTCTTAAGTGGTACATCAGTCAAAGCCGAATACATAATCCATGCAGGTCTTTTTCCCGTAGAAGTTGATGAAGACAAGATACGGCAGGTTATCCGGAATATAGTTGTCAATGCCAAGGAATCAATGTCATCGGAAGGGACTATACGTATAACCTGTGAAAATGTAAATATTGCGTCACAACATAAGCTCCCCATCAGGGAATCCTATGTTCGCATACTGATCCATGATGAGGGCATAGGCATATCTGAGGAAAATATGTCCAAGATTTTTGATCCCTATTTTACGACAAAAGATATGGGACCACAAAAGGGTGTCGGTCTTGGGCTTGCAATTTGTTATTCCATCATTAAGAAGCATAATGGATATATACTGGTGAATTCAGTTCCCGGGGGTGGCACAACATTTCAGATTTACCTTCCGGCATACAAACAGGATAGCAAAACCATATCCGGTGAGAGGAAGGCTGTCAACAATGCTGCGAGAAGGATCCTTGTCATGGATGACGATAACATGATTCTGGAGATAACGAAAGAATTGCTTCAGCACATGGGATATGAAGTTACAACAGCGTCCGCCGGTGAAGAAGCAGTTGCTTTATACAAAGAAGCAATGGGGCAGAATCAACCCTTTTCTGCGGTAATTCTTGATTTGGAAATCTCCAGCGGTATGGCTGGTAAGGAAACCATGCAGGAACTGCTTTCCGTCGATCCCCATGTCAAAGCCATTATCTCCAGCGGATATTTGAATAATCCGATTATTATCGGCTTTAAGGACTACGGTTTTTCAGAAATCCTTACAAAACCATATGATGCGAACGAACTCGATGAGAAACTCCGGAGTGTTATTGATCCGGACAATTGATGAGAGGTTGTGGATAATTTCTATCCGGTTCTTAAGTATTCCTTTTTATAGATAATCAGTATTCATCAAGGTGGTACCACTCTGCGTCTTCCAGCCACTGCGCCGGTCTGTTCACAAAAGTCAATCATGCTTTCCATGAACCGTGCATGTGATTGTTCCTGTTTGACAATCATATCTAATATTTTCTTCTGCGGCTCATCAGGAGCAGTTTCACGGGCTTTACGATAGTATGCTATACTCTCACGTTCCAGCTCAAGCCCTTTCTTATAGGCTGCCACACTGTCCCTGAGAGTTTCCGGCATGTGAACACCCCTCGCCAGGGTTGCAAAAACAGTCTTCGCTTTTTCTATCACGGAACTCGTTGTGTCTGCAACGCTGCTGTCACTGCCACGCTCCATGGCCTCAAAGATTTTGTAATGATTATCTTCCTCGACTGCCAAATGTTCAAAGACGCCCCTTATTTCCTTAAGATCTGTCTCCCGGGCCAGCATGCGGTAGTACTCTGCGCCTTTTCTCTCCATTGCTTTGGCAAAAGTATAAATCTCCACAAAAACCTCCTTAGAATGAGGGAATGACACATCAAATTATTACTGACAGCCACCCTCTTTTCATCTTGTAATAAGAATAATACAATAAAGCTGACTGTCAATACTGCCGGTTCTTATAGGTACAACCGGTATTAAATGCATAGTATTAAAACAGGCAGGCAGTAATTACAGGACTCCGGCAAAGCCGAAAATGTATCAATCGAGCGACAGGGCTTCCCGGAAAACACTATTTTCAAGTATCCCCGGGAGATGACTCCCCAAGGCGGTCCCGGATCATTTTCAGGATAACAAAGGACTCCCGTTCCCTCTCCTCCAGCGAACCCATGATGTAGCCGATGGTTTCCCGGTAATCGGGCATAAATATTTTTGAGAGTGCGTTGCATCGCCGTTGGGTCTTTCGAAGTTCCAGGGCCAGCCGCATGACTGCATTTTCCAGCTCCGCTAATTCCGCAAGCAGGGGCAAGACCTCAATGAAACGGCTCATGGCAAGATCTGTGTTCGCCGATGTTCCGCCAATACCAAACTGTGCGCTGACAGGTTCTGTATGCGCCGTTACGTGAGGAATTTTCATGCCCATCAGGTGCTGGTCTGTAATTACTACCCGGTGGTCCATCCTCACGGCGAGGATAGCCCTATCGAGAGCTTCAATTCCTCCATCCATCCGTGCCTCGCCAAGAGCTGAAAAGGCACGGCGAAGAGCTTCTTTAACATTCTGTTCGGCATCACAGGCACGATTCAGCCGGCTCATCAATTCAAAGATAAGGATTTGCCGTTTTTGCTCAAGGAGATCATAGCCCTCTTCGGCAAAGTCAAGCTGTCGTTTCAGCAGGAGTAAATTCGATTTTGTCGGTGCAATATTCAGCTTTCCCATAAAATTATTCTACCCAGCCTGCACGCCGTCAAATGACCATCACACAGACAGGGTCTCCTCTTTCTCGTGGTAATATTTTTTCAACAGGGCATCACTCACACGGTGCAACTCTTCTTTGGGTAACGTGGACAGGACGTCCCATCCAAGTTCGAGTGTGGTTTCAATAGACCGGTTCTCATTTTCACCTTGTGTTAAAAAACGCATCTCAAAGGCTTCACCAAATTTCAGATACTGTTTATCCAATGTGCTTAACTCTTCTTCGCCTATGACATCGGCCAGTCCACGGACCCGCTTGACATATGCATAGCAGGCAAATAACTGGCTTGCGAGAATCGGATGGTCTTCACGGGTATATCCCTTACCCACGCCATCCTTCATGAGACGCGACAGGCTTGGAAGACCGGCAATAGGCGGGTAAACACCGCGCTGAAACAGATCACGATCCAACACGACCTGCCCTTCAGTGATGTAGCCGGTGAGGTCGGGGACAGGATGGCTAATATCATCGGCAGGCATCGTCAGAATAGGTATTTGAGTAATCGAACCAGGCGAACCTTCAATACGGCCGGCACGCTCGTAAATACTGGCAAGGTCTGAGTAGAGATAACCCGGATACCCTTTACGGCCGGGGATTTCACCCCTGGCCGTGCCCACTTCACGGAGACTTTCGCAATAATTTGTCATATCCGTCAGGAGCACGAGCACATGCTGGCCACAATCAAATGCCAGGTGTTCTGCCAGTGTCAGGGCAACCCGGGGAGTAAGAAGGCGCTCAACACTGGGCGAATCAGCCAGGGAAAAGAACATGACAGCCCGGGCAAGGGCGCCTGAATCCCGAAAATTACGAATGAAAAACTCGGCTACATCATGTTTCACGCCCATTGCGGCAAAGACAATAGAAAACTCAATCTCTTCTTCGAGGAGGCGCGCCTGTCGTACAATCTGTGCGGATACGCGGTCATGGGGGAGGCCATTTCCGGAAAAGATAGGTAACTTCTGGCCTCGAACCAGGGCATTCATCCCATCAATAGCCGACAAGCCCGTCTGTATAAATTCACGGGGATAACGCCGCGCGTATGGATTTATAGGCATTCCATTGACGTCGCGCTGTTCTGCGGAGAGCGCAGGTGGACCATTGTCTGCCGGACGACCGAGACCATCGAATACACGGCCCAGCATCTGTCTTGATACGGGAAGGCGAAAACTTTCTCCCAGGAATCGGGCACGCAAGGATTGGTTTGAGAGTCCTGTTGTTCCTTCAAGGATCTGGACAACAGCCTGTGTTTCAGAAATATCAAGGACCCTTCCAAGACGTGGATTACCGGCAAAATCGAGGATCTCAACCATTTCGTCGTACCCCACATCACGAACCCGTTTCACTACAACTAATGGTCCCTCGATACGTGTGGCGCCAACATATTGCAATCCCCGGTCTTCTATCTCTAAGGCGGTGTGCATAGTTAGTTAGCCTCCTTGGCATACTCTTTTGCCAGTATTTCTGTCTCTTCCACAACCTTCCTCTCCAGCTCCACAAGCCCTTCGAGTTCCTTGTTGCCGAAGGCCGCCTTTGCCCGCAAGACATGGGGCACACAGTTTAAAGTACGGATTCTTGTCAAGGGAACACCGCCTTGAATCAGGTCACGGCCTCTGCGATAGAGAGTAAGAATAATGCGCAGTAGTGCAACCTGTCTCTCAGGTGTACAATATACGTCATTTTCATCGAAAGCACTTTGTGTAAGAAAACCATCTTTCATAATCTCCGCGATAAAAAGGATCAGGCGTTGGCCATCGGGCAGGACATCGGGCCCCACAAGCTTGACAATCTGCTGGAGGCGCTCTTCCCGTTGAAGAAGGGTCAGGGCTTCCGTACGCAATTCCGTCCAGTCGGGGGTTTCTTTTTTCCACCAGGGACCAACATCCTCTACATATTCTGAATAGGAGTGCAGCCAGTGGATTGAAGGATAGTGTCTCGCGTTTGCCAGTTCAGTATCGAGCGCCCAGAAACAGCGGATAAAACGGCGTGTATGCTGAGTAACGGGTTCGGAAAAATCGCCACCGGGTGGGCTGACAGCACCTACAATGCTCACGGACGCCCGGTCACCCGCAAGAGTGGTGACAGCACCTCCTCGCTCATAAAACTGCGCAAGCCGGGTAGGCAGTGAAGCCGGGAAGCCTTCTTCCGCAGGCATCTCTTCCAACCGTGCCGCCAGTTCACGCAATGCCTCTGCCCAACGGCTCGTCGAGTCGGCAAAGACAGCCACAGACCGTCCCATATCCCTGTAATACTCGGCCAGTGTTATACCGGTATAAATGGATACCTCCCTTGCCGCTACAGGCATATTTGAGGTGTTGGCAATGAGGATGGTCCTCTCCATCAGAGGTCTTCCCGAACGGGGGTCTTGAAGTTCCGGAAACTCACGGAGCACTTCGGTCATTTCATTACCCCGTTCCCCACAACCGATGAAGACAATGATTTCAGCATCTGACCATTTCGCAAGCTGGTGCTGTGTGATCGTTTTTCCCGTGCCGAATCCACCCGGAATAGCAGCAGCCCCACCCTTGCCGATGGGAAAAAAGGTATCAATAATCCGTTGCCCTGTGATCAGGGGTTCAGTGATACGTAATCGTTCACGAATAGGACGGGGCACCCGCACAGGCCACTTTTGCATCATAATAACGTCGCGGGGGCCTGCTAAAGTTTCCATAACAGCCAGGGTATCAAGGATCCCGTATTCTCCTTTATCTACAATGGACCGTACCGTACCGCTCAGATCCGGGGGAGTCATGATTAGATGATTTACCAGTGGTGTCTCCATAACCCGGCCTATGGCCTGACCGGCCGCCACAAATTCACCAGGACTGACGAGAGGTTCAAAAACCCATCGCTTCCCGGTATCCAGCGGGTCCACCTTTTCCCCGCGACGGATCCAGGCGCCGCTATGAGCTTGAATACCCGGCAACGGACGCTGAATACCGTCGTAAATGTTGCCGACTAACCCCGGTCCAAGCCACACCGACAAAGGCGCGCCTGTACACTTGATTGGCGCCCCAGGCTTAATCATGGTAGTGTCCTCGTAAACCTGGATGGTGGCATAATCATCAACGAGCCGCACGACTTCTCCCACCAGACCAAGACTGCCTACCTGCACAACCTCGTACATCTGTGCTGCGTACATACCCGCAGCGGTTACGATAGGACCGCTAATGCGGGTAACGACCGGTTCTTTGGCCTTCGTAAAAGTAGTCATGGGCTATCTCCTCGTGATCCCGTTTGAGGGGTTAAACCCGCCTGCACGGCTATCTGCCGCCTCAGTTCCGGCCACAGTCTCTCCAGCCTTTTCATAAGGCAGTTATCCCAAACCTGGCGAGCCTCCGCATCCTCGATAATAATACCGCCTCCTGTAACCCCCGGTCCGTGCGAAACGGTAATGTTCACCGGTCGACCGACATGTTGCGAAATTTCGTCGGACAGGCCATCGACAAGGGTGGTTTGGTCAATCTCAGCAAGCTTGACGACAAATGTAGTGCCTTCCATCCGGCTTATGGCATCAGAAGCAAGGATGGTCAAAGATTTACGATAATCAAATCCTTCGCGGCCCAGCAATCGCTGAAATGCTTCCTCGTGTACAGATTCAAGCAATGCGTCAATGCGCGCTGCCCGTAAGCGGCCTGTTTCGACGGGAACCGTAGCAACTATTAACATACTCTGATGGGCAGCATCAGCGCGGGCCCTGTCAAGCAGTTCTTTCCGCACCTGATCCGCTTCAGCACTTGCCTTTTTTAACAAAACATCTGCTTCTTCTCTCGCACGCTTGATAATCTCTTCACTCTCTCTCCGGGCTTGTGAAAGGATTTCATCACGCATTACTTCGGTAGAGCTCTGATTCATTGTCATCGACAGACCCCCTTAACCAACACTGATACCAACAGCTTCCTGTACAAATTCACGCAAGCTCTTCCTTTCTGAAAGCGGTCCTTCAGGCCCTGCTATCTCGACGATCAGCGGACGGTCACCTGCAAGCCGGATCATTTCTATCTGCGACCGAATCAAGGCCGCAACTTTTTCAGTGATGATAACGATCCCGCAATCCGGTTTGGCTGTAGCTTCATTGAGTGCGGCTCTGGCCTGCTCCGCCGTCTCCGCTACTTGAGCCTCGACACCTGCCAGCCGGAAACCGCGCACTGTATTTTCATCACCGATACAATAAAACTTCATAGATCAACTTCCTATTTTTTGTATCAGCATCATGGCGATAGCGAAGCCAAGCACGGCCAATCCTTCTGCCAATGCCACGAAGAGGATGCTGCGGGTCAGCAACTCAGGTTTTTCTGCTGCTGCACCGAGCGCTGCCGACCCGATCTTCCCAACGGCATAGCCTGCGCCGAGAACACTCCCGGCAATGGCACATGCGGCTGCTACACCTAAACCGATGGTTTTCCATACCAATCCCATATCTGTCAGTACACCTGTACGTGCAGTTTCCTCCGCCATTACTGTCATAGCAGTCAGCACTATTCCCATAAGAAACGCTCCGATCAATCCTGCTCGCCAGCATAACAACTTCATCATGTAACACCTCCGGAACTATTTTAAGGGGCTCACACCTGTCTTCCCGAAGGAAGGGCTGCCTCCTCTCGCTCACTCTCGTGAGCTGGTTTTATCACCCGTTTTCATTATTTTATCTCAGTCGTTTCCACCCCCCTCTCTTCTTCATGTTTTTATTCCTTGCGTTTACAGCTTTCCTCGTTTCCATCACGGCACCCGATTCTTATCGTCAGGAGCTAAACGGAATGGTTCAAAGGGTTGCCCGTTGCCTGAAAAAAACTTCCCGAAAAATTCATAATATTCAAGACGCAACGCCTGTACTGAAGCGATGATCCCTTCAAGGATAATGGCAACCAGATTGCCGAGAATGATGACCAGCAGGCTCCACAGGCTTCCCCCGAAGGCAACGTCTCTCACAACCTCGGCCAGCATAAAAGCAGCGAAAATGAGCGCCGCGTGACTCATGGCATACGCTGCAAGACGAACAAAGCTTATGGTGTTCGCAAGGTATCCGAGAACCGCCTCAAAAGCCTCTACGCATGATTCCATAACAGCGCTGGCCAACCCGCCGCCTGCCTCACCATGCTCGCCGGCTTTTCGTCCCAGTAAATGTTCCATGGGCTGTTTAAGGGACCAACCAACAATGGGTACTACGAGAAATACAATCACCGATATACCCATGAGCCCCCTGGACTGGATGGCCTCCCCATTTATCAAGATAACCAGCGCACCCCAGTAGAACAGAAGGCCGATGAGTCCGAACTTATCGAGAATAGCTCCGAATGTATCACCCCGACGAAAGCGATTAATGATATTCAATATAAGACCCAGGCTGATCATCACAACGCCAATCCCGATAGCGCCATACATCAACCGCATGGGGTCACCCTCCAGGGGATCATGCCAGAGCGCGTATTTTTTTAACGCTTCGATACCAAAGTAGCTTCCGTAAACCACGCCGGAAACGATGCTCGACAATCCACCGAAAAGGAGTAGAAAACCAACGTCCCGCACTTTTTCAGAGCGACCTGCAAAGAGAGCAATGAGGCCGCACATTGCGAGGACAAATCCGTGTCCCGCATCACCGAACATTATTCCGAACATCACGAGATAACTCAAGGCCACAAATAACGTTGGCTCCAGTTCCCGATAATTCGGGAGACCATAGGTCGAAACCAACATCTCAAAAGGCCGCAACAACCATGAGTGCCTGAGCAGAACAGGAATCTGCTCTTCCGTAGAAGCATCCGGGGGGGTAGCCTGAAGAGCATACCGTCCGCTGGTGATTTCTTTCATAGATCGTTCCAAAACCGCTACATCGCAGGCAGGCACCCATCCCGCGATGAGAACAGTAGAAGCCGTTCGTGGAAACTTTTGACTCGCATCCAGGAGCCTGCATTCCATATCGATAAATTCTTCGATTTCATAAAGTGGCAACAAATATTCTGCCGTGATTTCCTTCAGCCTGTAATTCAATCGATCCAATTCAGCCTTTATCTGCTCCTGTTCCTTCTGACATTGTTCTGACAAACCATCTACTGTTGCCCCTTCAACAACAGGAAGCAACTCGTCCTGAAAACCCGCCTGTCGTAAAGTCTTTTCCAGTGCAGGCCAACCCTGACGAGTAGTAATCCCGAAAATAGACTGCTTGCCTTTTTGCTGTGTCAGGGGAAGCAGGGCCACATTATTGCCAATCTCTTTTCCAAGACCTTCAAAATTTTGTGCCGGCAAATTCCCTGTAACGAAATGGAGAAATGAAAACTGATCAAGCCCATCCAATGGGATTTCAAGCCCGCGATAGCACGATACCCGTTCACAAACAGCGGCCAATTCCTTCTGATTTTGCATGAAACCCTGGCGTTCCGCCAACAGGTCCCGGCTTTGTTGTTCTATCGAAAGAAGAATCTCTTCAGCCTTGCCAAGGGTCATCTCAACGAATGGGGCTTGCGCCTGCCCTTGTGTGATTTTGTGTGAATATCCGGGGTATGGTCTATTAGATAAAGGGGAAATTTCCAAAGACTTGCGCAGATCCTGAAGGCGGACCCGGATACGATCATATCGCGCCATTTCTCCGGTGCAGTCAGGAGGGTTTAGAGGAGCTGTTTCAGGTCCAGGGTGAGTGCTCATTAAGTGCACCGCCCCTAACCGGCCAAGATCTTTAAGCACCGCGCGTTCATCTTGAGCAAGAACGACTACCTGTAGTCGCATCATGGGTACCGCACTAAACATAAGTCCTCTCAAGATCTGTCCGTGGGATCAAACGCCCACGGATATTTTCGGCAGACATGCCGCCATGTATTCCCTCGGAAATCGTGATGAGGTTTGCCACTTCCACACGACGAAGACCTGTATAACCCACAATTGCACCCACTCCCATGTGGCTCTGACGAAAAGCAAGATTTGCCAAGTGCAAGAATCTCTTCCATGCGAGGCCCTCCAGCATTGACGCATCAACATCCATTGATCTATCTTTCGGTCCCTGTTCCAAATGCGCTATATCAAGCACGCATTGCGGGACACGGCCAACTGATGTCATGAGATCCGGATCATTGAGCATAGCGATAAAAATTGCGTGGGATATCCGGGTCGGCCCTACATGTAATGGCTGTAGCATCTCCGGTGAAATGCTGTAGTAGAATTTTCCCCGGACAACCAACATCAAGTGGTAAATATCTACTTCCTGATAAACCATTGGTCTAATGATCTCCCTCTCTCCCCGCGGAAATTTTTCCATCCTGGTCAGTAACTCCTGAAAATAGCCGCGATCAAGCATTGCCTCAAAAAAGAACGGCCGCGGATTATCACGATAAATTTCGAGTGCTTTCCCCAGATTATCCCGAAAGGGCCCCTTAGGAACCAGACGGATAAAATCTTCCAGGGACTGCGCCGCAGCCAGCCCCTTGATGTCCAGGGCCAACTTCCCGGATAAGGGCGCAAAAAGCCCATATAGTTCTTCAATGGGGGTCTTTGTTAAGAATGCACGGATCAACATTTTCAGATTTTCCGCCTGGAACCTGAAGAGCATCCAATCTGTGAAATCGGCCCCCGAACCGGTCATGTGTGCGCCCAGGCCCGATAACTCATCGATCAGTTCATATAACAGCAGACGTTGAAAATCCAGGACTCCTGTAAGCTCGGTTTGTGGAAAGATCGTGCGGAAAAATTCTGGAAGACTCCTGATGCGGCACAGGCTATCGAGTCGTTCACCCTCAGCCATGCGGCTGCGACGTCCATGAAGACGGGCCGTGAGATACTCCAGGTTCCTCACTATTCGTCGTGTCGAAGCGATGGTTGACACAGTGGTGGGATCGGCTACGCTTGTTTGCTCACGCACCGGACGACCCCTTCAATGGCCCATTTCTTGCTGGAAGGATCAAGCTGGATCTGACTCTCAATTTCAGCGGTTGCTTCATCCAAGCGTATTTGTTTTTCCCGCCTGGCTTCTTCTACCGCATCCTCGATGATCTTCTCCGCCTCAATAAGCGCTTCCTGACGAGCCTGTTCGACAATATCATGTCCTTTTTTTTGAGCATCCGATAAAACACGGTCAGCTTCAGCCCTGGCCATTTCGACTGCAAGCTTTGCTTCACTTTCTGTCGTGATAATCTTCTGGATTATCTCACGCATAGCAGAGCCTCCCTTATCAATGAGCTCCCGCTGTTACATTGAACGACTAACGCTTGCCGCTTTTTTTACCTCGGTATCCAGTTTAAAGCGTCTGATCACTTCCTCGCCGATTAACTGTGCAGCTTCATCGTACTGAACCAGATCTGTATTAATAGTTATATGATAGAGCAATGGATCATCAATATCTTTATCGAAGTTATCCTTCACATAGCGCTTACGCGCTTTATCCTTTTTCTTGATATAGTTGATAGCAGACTTTCGATCAAGATTAAAAACCTTCTGCGCCTGTTCAACCCTTTTTTCAAAGGATCCTACCAGACGCACATGGAAAACATTGTCCAAGTCACTGGTGATGATGTTGCCCCCACGGCCCACCAGAATAACATTCCCCATTTGTGCAAGCCGTAATATCGTTGCATTTGTCTGCTCCACAAGCGTCCACGTTGAAGGATGTAAACCCAATAATTCCTCGATAGCATCTGTCAGCGTTCCCTTATGACCTTCCTTCATAAAATCGCCAACGTTCTTGTTGAGTTTGTTTTCCTCCAGGACTTCTGCTACAAGATGCTGAGAAAAAACGGTCCACAGGTCATGAGCAGCACTGCGCTGTTTCAAATACTCGGCTAGACTTGAAGCAACCGTTAGCCCGCCTGCCCCTTCTTCCCGTGAAATTGTTATTGCTGGTTTTTTTGCACACTCAGAAATCTCTTTGCCCTTCGAGCCAAAGTGGTTTTTAATGAAAGCCGCACATTTATCAGAACTTATATTCTGCCACATGTCTCGATCCTCCTATTGTTTCAGTGCTTACAGCAACCTACCCCTTGCAAGCTCACTCCCGAACAGGTATTACGAGTACAACATTTTGGTTATGTGCCGACCAAATCCCTCTGTACTAACATATTTTACTTACATCCGTGTCTGTTCCGTATCACCTCCTAAGTCATATAGTTTTACAGACTAAATCTTACTGGTTCATTTCTGTATTACCACAATTTTTATTGCTAATTTACGTATAGCCCACAATTATGTTTTTGTCAACATCATCTGTCAACAAATTTCTTTGAAACAAAAGGAAATACAAAAATGAGCTGAAAAGTAAGACTGATAAGGCAAATACAGCCTTCTTTACAAAGGACAGGGGGTTTGGAGAAAAAAGCATAAACCCATGCAAGATAAAATATGCAGGACAGAAAAAACAACGAAATTGTCAGTTCTCATCTTTAATGAGTCTTCAACCTGAGACGCGGGGAATCGTTACATGAATATTTTCCCCGGATTGAGGATATTATTGGGGTCAAAGAGTTTTTTAATGGCTTTCAGAGTCTCAAGAACTTCCGGCGAGAGCTCCATTAAAAGGTATGGCGCCTTTGATATCCCAATACCATGTTCACCTGACAGGGTCCCTCCAAGGCGGATTGCCTCTGCAAAAATTTCTTTTACGGCTTCTTCCGCTTTTGCCCTTTCTTCCAATGTATCCTTGATCATGATATTCACATGAAAGTTTCCATCTCCGGCATGGCCGAAACTCAGAATAGGAATACCAAATTTTTGCCCCATTGCTTCCAGGGCATGGATCAGCGTCGGTATGTGTGAACGGGGCACAACAACATCCTCAGCAATCTTTACGGGGTTAACCGTGTAGAGAGCCTGAGAAAGAGCCCGACGGGCCTGCCAGAGTTTATCCGCCTCTTTCGGGTCCTGCGTCACGTTACACTGAATCGCCTTTTTTGCATTGACAATACTTCTTATCTTCTCGACCTGCGGCACGATAGACGCGCTGTCACCATCCACTTCTATGAGAAGCAGACCCCCTATCCCTTCGGGAAGACCCATAGGGGATGCCTTTTCGCTGCACTGGATTGATGCCTTATCCATAAACTCAATTGTTGAAGGAACGACTTTTGCGGCAATAATCGCTGAAACCGCTTCAGCAGCCTCTTCTACCTCCTGAAAAAGGGCAAGGATCGTCGCTTTTGTCTCGGGCAATGGTATCAGTTTCAGGATAATCTTTGTGATAACTCCCAGCGTCCCTTCGCTTCCCACAAAAAGACGGGCAATATCATAACCGACAACACCCTTCATGGTCCTCACACCGGTATTGAGGATTTCGCCGGTAGGTTTCACCACTTCAACACCAAGGACATAATCACGGGTAACACCATATTTGAGGGAATTGGGACCACCTGCACATTCCGCCACATTTCCACCAATACTGGAGTATTTATATGATGCCGGATCAGGCGGATAAAAGAGACCATATTTTGCCGCTTCCTGTTGAAGATCGAAGTTAATAACCCCGGGTTCAACAACAGCAATGAGATTTTTCGTGTCAATCTCCAGGATATGGTTCATCTTCGAAAAAACGAGGACAACACCGCCTGAGAGCGGAATGGAGCCTCCGGTAAGACCTGTACCCTGCCCTCTCGGAATTACGGGAAAGAGGTATCGGTTTGCGAGCTTCAGTATCACTGACACATCTTCAGCAGATGATGGGAACACCACAAGATCAGGAATAACACCATCTGTTCTTGCATCATAGGCATAGCATTGTCTATCCTCAGGAGAAGTCAGGACCTTTTCTTTTCCGACAATCCCTATAATTTCATCAATGATCTTTTTTTCCATTACGTCCTCTTTAGTTATGTACTTCTCTATATAGTTGGTAATAATACCATATTTCGGGCCTTTCTTCCTATCATATTACTCCGGCAACAAAAGAACTGAATTTCCGTCATTCCGGCGAATACCCTGAAGGGCACGCGAGCCGGTAGAGCAAAGGAGCTTTAATCCCGCGCAGGCGGGACATCCACTGAGAAGACTGGATGCCTGATCAAGTCCGGCATGACAAACTTTAAGGTCTTTACTTGCCGGTGTAATAGAAACATTTTTTAATGGAAGGTGCGCCCTGCTGTGACAATTTATTTAAAATCAGTTTAAAATATTTTCAATAGTTTACAACAAATTTTTCCATGAAAAGGTTAATTTTGATATACTATACAATCCTGACAATTTTTATTACCAGATTAATGATATGATTAATAGAGAAAGAAAACATATATGGGGCGCTCTGAAAGTGCCATTCTTCAGGATTCTCTGGGCAGCAAACGTGGTATCCCTCATCGGTACCTGGATGCATGAAGTAGGCGTCTCGTGGCTCATGACATCGATGACCCTGGCCCCTCTCATTGTTGCTCTTGTTCAGACATCGATGGTCTTTCCCTTCTTCCTCCTTTCTCTTCCGGCAGGGGCCCTCGCTGACATAATCGACCGCAGAAGACTCCTTATTGCCGCTCAACTTCTCATGTTGGCCGCTGCAACAGGATTGGGTATTGTCACGCTTCTCGGGAGCATCACGCCTGTCGCTCTTCTCCTCTTTACCTTTGTCCTCGGTCTCGGGGCGGCAGTGAACGCGCCTGCATGGCAGGCCATCATGCCTGAGCTTATTCCCCGTGAGGACCTCCCTTCTGCAATCACTCTGGGCTCTGTAGCATTCAATATCGCCCGCGTTATAGGCCCTGTGCTGGGAGGCATTGTGATCGGGATCGTCGGCCCCGGGACTACGTTCCTTCTTAATGCTCTCTCTTTTTCAGGTGTTCTCCTTGCCCTTTTCTTATGGAAACGGCAATCAACAGAACAAACACTTCCTGCGGAACGTCTCATGGGCGCTATCAAAACAGGTATCAGGTATACCCGCAACGCCCCTCAGGTACGGGCCATTCTCATCCACATCGGTGTTTTCAGTTTCTTCGGCAGTTCCCTCTGGGCATTTCTCCCTATCATTGCACGGTCCCGATTGGGGCTTAACCCTTCAGGTTACGGGATCCTCTTCGGTTTTTTCGGATTGGGCGGACTCATCGGCGCGGCGCTCTTGCCCAGAGTAAGTCATATATCTTCAATGAACAAGCTCGTTGCAATGTCAACGGCATTTTTTGGACTTACCATAGCCACACTTGCCTTTTCGGGTAATTACATCCTGATTGCCACAGCCCTTTTTATCGGTGGCGTTGCATGGCTTATCCTCATATCCACCTTCAATATATCACTCCAGTCAATAATCCCTTCCTGGGTGCGGGGACGGGTACTCTCCGTTTTTATGCTTGTCTTTTTCGGCGCCATGGCAGGGGGAAGCGCCCTCTGGGGACTCATTGCTTCATGGTGGGGCATTCCAATCACCCTTGCCATCACATCGGTCGCAATGGTTGCGGCTATAATCCTTACCAGACAGTATAGGCTCGTAAGCGGCGACAACCTTGATCTCACGCCGGTTCAACGGTGGCCGCAAGTTATCGGAAAAATTGAACCGGCCATGGAAGAAGGTCCTGTCCTTGTTGTCATCGAATATCATATTGATCCGGGGCAATCAAAAGCATTTATGGAGGCCATGCGCCCTTTAAAAACAATCCGCATGCGCGATGGCGCTTTCAAGTGGAACCTCTTTCGGGACGCTACGAACCCCGATCATTATATAGAATCCTTTATCGTCGAATCATGGGCAGAGCATTTAAGACAGCATGAGCGTTTCACCGTCTCCGACAAGGAAGCATATAACCGTGTGCGTTCTTTTCATGCCGGCGAGCCGATCAGCGCTCTTCATTTCATCGCAGAACCCATTCGCAGGGAAAAATAGAGCAGGTTACTCTGCGTCGGTTTTGAAAATGGCGCCCGTTGCCGCTGAGGTAACCATCTTTGCATAGCGCGCCATATACCCTTCGGTGATATTCGGTTTTGGCCGCTTCCAGGCCTTTTTGCGTTTTTCCATTTCGGCCCTGCTCACTTTTAAATCAATAGTCTTCTTATTGAGATCTATTTCAATTATGTCACCATTCTTCACCAATGCGATAGGGCCGCCTTCGGCTGCCTCCGGTGATACGTGGCCTACACAAAGACCACGGGTGCCGCCGGAAAAGCGTCCATCTGTAATGAGAGCGCAGGCCGCGTCAAGCCCCCTGCCTGCCAGGATGCTCGTGGGCGTCAGCATTTCGCGCATACCTGGCCCGCCCTTGGGTCCTTCATAACGGATAATGACCGCATCTCCTGCCCATATACTGCCATCCATGATAGCCCTACCTGCTTCTTCTTCGCTGTTAAAACACTTTGCTTTTCCTTCAAAATGCCAGATGCTCTCTGATACGCCAATACGTTTGACAATAGATCCCTGCGGGGCAAGACTTCCCGTAAGAACAGCAAGACCGCCCTTTTCATGGTATGGCTTGCTGACAGGATGAATAACCTCATTGTCGGCAACTGCCGCATTCTTCAAAAGATCGCTTATTTTACTACCCGTAACGGTCATACATTTTGTATTGATAAGCTTTTTCTTCGTAAGCTCCTTCATAATGGCATAGACACCACCTGCCTCATTTAAATCTTCAAGATGATGGGGACCGGCAGGACTCATGTTGCAGATATGAGGCACCCTCTCGGATATCTCGTCGAATAGCGTAAGGGGCAACTTCATTCCACCTTCATGGGCAATAGCAGGCAAATGCAGCGCCGTATTAGAAGAACCTCCGAATGCCATATCGACAGTAATAGCATTCTTGAATGCGTCGATAGTCATGATGTCCCGGGGTTTGATGTTCCTTTTAACAAGCTCGATAATGCTCTTCCCTGCTATTTTGGCAAGACGTATCCTCTCACCATGAACAGCAGGAATGGTGCCGTTACCGGGAAGTCCGATCCCCAAAGCTTCAGAAAGGCAATTCATGGAATTGGCCGTGAACATGCCGCTGCAGGACCCGGCGCCGGGACAGGCGCACTGTTCAAGTTGAGCAAGTTCTTTCTCATCCATAAGCCCCCCGGATACCTTCCCCACACCTTCAAAAACGGAAATAAGGTCTACAGCTTTTCCTTTGTAGCGGCCCGCCAGCATGGGACCACCGCTTATCATGATGGCCGGAATATTAAGACGCATGGCAGCCATCATCATACCCGGTATAATCTTGTCACAATTGGGAATGAGGACCAGTCCGTCAAAGGGATAGGCCTTTGCCATGACTTCAACAGAATCACAGACGAGTTCCCGTGATCCGAGAGAGTATTTCATCCCCTCATGGTTCATGGCAATACCATCACAGATACCGATGGTAGAAAATTCCATCGGCGTTCCGCCTGCCATCCTGATACCGTCTTTCACTGCCTGCGCAATTTTACCAAGATGGATATGGCCCGGTATGACCTCATTTGCCGAGCTTGCCACACCTATGATAGGCCGTTCCAGTTCTTCACCGAGATATCCCATGGCGTTAAAAAGGCTCCTGTGCGGCGCCCTGTCAATCCCCTTTTTCATTCTGTCCGACCTCATAGTCCCTCCTGAAATAATTTCCTTCTTAATCAAAAATTAACAATTTATTGCTAATATAGAGAAGACTATTATACACAGCTTTGCTTTTCAAGGAAATATTGAACATTGAATACTGAAAAAAACAACTTTGCAAAGAGCACACAATAGGGTAATCTCAGATTATGGGCAATTATATAGCTGTTATTGACGACGAACCTGATATTCTCGAATTGGTTTCTCTCAATCTCAAAAAATCCGGCTTCCGGGTCAAAGAATTCAGTGAAGTTGAACCTTTCTATCGTTCTCTCAGAACAGAAACACCTGATCTTATCATCCTCGATCTCATGATGCCCGATGTAGATGGCTTTGAAGTCTGTAAATATCTGAAGAGCCATGAAACCTCCTCTTCGATACCCATCATCATGCTTACGGCAAAGACCGAAGAAACCGACAAGGTCCTTGGCCTCGAACTTGGCGCCGATGACTATGTGACAAAACCATTTTCACCCCGTGAACTTGTTGCCCGCGTGAAGGCTGTTCTCAGACGTCAAGGCAGAATAGAACCAGAAACAAAGAAGCTCATTATTCATGACACATTAACCATAGACCTTGAAAAGTATGAAGTCGAAGTAGAGGGTAAAAAGATCGACCTGACGCCAACTGAGTTCCGTATATTACAGTTCCTTGCAACAAAAAAAGGAAGGATTCAATCAAGGGACCAGATCCTCAGTTTTCTCTGGGGAGAGGAAAAATATGTTATTGACAGGACCATTGATGTCCATATCAGGCACCTTCGGGAAAAATTAGGAAATGCCGCGACCGTCATCAAAAACATACGGAGTCTGGGGTATAAGGTAGAAGAATAGGCTATAGGTTATAGGTAAGAGGTGATATATGACAAGGAATGAAACGGACACTGAGAAATTGAAAAAGCCCTTCACTAATGAATGATGAAAAAAACAATATTTTTTAAAATCTTCGTTGGATATTTACTCCTTACAACTGCCCTCTGCGGTCTCATCATTGTCTTCTCCTTTTATATCATACGCAATTCTCAGATGAATATGAAGGCAGAGGACATGGCAGACCTTGCAATAGCCCTCAAAGGTGAAATTACCCCCTTCGTTGAATCGAAAAACTTTAAAAGGTTAGAGGACTTCACAAAACAATTAGGAAGGGAAATCCATACTCGCATTACCGTTATAGCTCCTGATGGGACTGTGCTTGCCGATTCGGAAGAAGATCCCGTCAAAAATGGAAAATCATCGGACAAGGACTGAGATCGCTCAGGCCATGGATGGAAATACCGGTAAGTTCCTCCGTCTCAGCGATACGCTGAAACAAGAGATGCTCTACATTGCAATCCCCGTGGTAAAAGACAACAAGATCATATATGTCCTGCGAGTAAGCAGGTTACTTAAGGCAATAACCGCCACAACAAATCAACTCGTGGAAAAGATCCTCATTATTGCCCTTGTCATTAGCGCGATTGCTCTCGTTTTTGCTTTTCTGTTTTCCCGAAGTATCTCGCGACCTGTCAGAGAATTACGTGTCGCCCTTCACAAAGTAACGGGGCATAATTTTAACATAAGGGTCTTTTTAAAACGTAATGACGAACTGAAAGACCTTGCCGATAGTTTCAATTACATGATCGCCGGAATGGAAGAGCTTTTTGGAGAACTCTCACGTCAGAAAGAAGAACTTGACAGTATCATATCCTCACTCCAGGAAGGTATCCTGGTCCTTGATAAGGAAGAGAGGGTGCTTATCGCCAACAAAAGCCTTCAAATCATTGCCAATAAAACCCTTGATGAAGGCAGGCTTTACTGGGAAGTATTGCGGGAACCGAAATTAAATGAACTCGTTAAAAGAGTGAGGAATACCCGGCGCAATTCGACAGAAGAGATTGAATTGAATGATCAGGTATTCTTATGCAGCGCAACATTTCTCAGTTACAAAGAAGAAGTTACTATTGTTTTCAATGATATAACAGTAATGAAAAAACTGGAAAAAATGAAGACAGATTTTGTGCTTAACGTATCTCATGAATTGAGAACACCTCTTACATCAATCAAGGGGTTCATTGAAACCATCGAAACGGGTACGCTGAGCGATGAGAACCGGCACTACATGGAAATTATAAAGAGAAATACTGACAGACTGGCCAATATTGTTAATGACCTCCTTTCTCTCTCCGAATTGGAAGGAGATGGGTTAAAGCTCCAGTTAGAAACAGTCAATCTCAAAGAACTTATTGAGCGTGTCTGTAAGGATCTTTGAACAACAGCTCAAAGAAAAAGGGTTTTTTATTAACCTGTCTGCTGGTCCTGACCTGCCGACAGTGCAAGGAGATCCTTTCAAACTGGAACAGATTTTTATAAACCTTATCGATAATGCGATGAAGTATACTGAAAAAGGCGGTATCACAATAGCAATCACCTATGAGGACAAGAAAATTGTTGTCACAGTCCAGGATACCGGAGTAGGCATTCCACCTGAGCACCTCTCGCGTATTTTCGAGAGATTCTACGTCGTAGATAAATCGAGATCAAAAAAGCTTGGTGGCACCGGTCTCGGCCTCTCTATCGTCAAACATATTATTCTCCTCCACAATGGCACTATCACCGCTCAGAGCATACCGGGCCAGGGAACAACCTTTATTGTCACTTTTCCGGCCTAATTCCATTCCTAAATCAGAGATGATATTGAGGCGGCAAGGAGGAGGAAACCGGAGCGTACAATATGTACGTGAGGATTTGCGACGACGCTGTCAACAAAGATAGCGCCTCGATTTAGAAATGGAATACGATATTTGATGTAAAAGAGAATAAAAGATACTTTTATATCTTTATGATATACTATAAACATGCACAATAAAGGAGAATAAAATGGCTGATAAAAATACGAAAAAACGAGTAACCTTTAAGTTTTACAATCCCGAAGCCCGAGAAGTTATGCTCGCCGGTTCCTTTAATGCATGGAACCCAGCCGCAAGGCCCTTAAAAAAAGATGCAAAGGGTATCTGGAAAACAAGCATGATGCTTCCAAATGGGGAGTACGAATACCGGTTTATCGTTGATGGTGAATGGATGGCCGACCCCGATTGCGTTGAAAAACGGATGAATGAATTCGGAAGCCATAATTCGGTCATAGTGATATAGTAAATCTCCGGCATCTGTACTGTAACGGCTGAGTTACCTGATTGTGGCCCTTCATGGGTCTACCAAGCGATGCCACAACTCCTTGTATACCGTATTACCAAAACATTTTCTCACAAGTAAAAGTCCTTCGCTGTTGCTCCATATCTCCTTTAATCAAAAAGTTAAGGCACCCGTTCTGCCGTTTTCTTTGAAGGAACAAACAGCGTTATATTTCAAACTGGGCGGGCTTTGGCATACAACTCCTTGACGGATCGAGAAAGAGGTAGAATTTCGCGGCTGCTGGAAAACAACAGTCATCTGCTCCAGGTGCATTGATTGTTAATTATCGGTTAACCTGTCCTATAGACAAAACATAGACCATGCTTACATTTCAACTGAGAGGATAATAAAAATTAACCGTTTCTTAACAATTCCAACACATGAAGGTTAACACTTACGGTCTAATATTAAACACAGATGTTAATAATAAAGGAGGCAATTATGAATAAAATATTTAAACGTATCGGTTTTGGCGCATTACTTTTCGTTTTCCTCGCCACAGGATTTCAGGCTTTCGCAGGAGATCAGGAGTTGCTCGGCGCAGGGGCCACATTTCCCCAACCGCTCTATTCCAAGATGTTTGATGCCTATTATCAGCAGTATAAGGTAAAGATCAATTATCAGGGTATCGGCTCTGGCGGCGGCATCAATCAGCTTACGAAGAAAACCGTCGACTTCGGCGCAACCGATGCCTTTATGACTGCAAAAGAACTGACTGAAGCAGGGGCAACGGTAATCCATATACCCACCTGTCTTGGAGCGGTAGTAGTCACCTATAACCTCCCTGGTAACCCAAAACTCAATTTTACCCCTGATGTTATAGCTGATATCTTTCTCGGAAAAATCACCAAATGGAATGATCCGAAGATCGCCGTTGCAAATACGGGTGTAAAACTTCCCAACCTTCCCGTCAGCGTTGTAAACCGCGCCGACGGAAGCGGAACTACCTATATTTTTACTGATTATCTCACAAAAATCAGCAACGAATGGAAAGAAAAGATAGGCGCCGGCAAAACAGTGAACTGGCCTGCCGGACAAATCGGCCAGAAAGGCAACCCCGGTGTGGCAGGATTCGTATCACAAACGCCTGGCGCAGTTGGCTATGTTGAACTCATCTATGCAACCCAAAATAAAATGGCTTATGGTAATGTAAAGAACAAGACAGGAAAATTTATTGAACCAACGCTGAAGGCAGTCAGTGCATCTGCCAATGTGAAGATACCTGACGACACAAATGTCTCGCTTACAAACACCGATGCTGCCGATGGTTACCCCATCAGTGGTTTTACCTGGATGATCTTCTATAAAGAACAGAACTACGGCGGAAAAGCAAAAGAACGGGCTGAAGCCCTTGCCAAACTTTTATTGTGGACAGTCAATGAAGGACAGAAATATGTGGAACCTCTCCATTACGCACCCCTTTCCAAAGAGGCTCAGGTAAAGGCAAACAAACTTGTCCGCTCCATAACATTTAACGGTGCACCCCTTTTGAAGTAAAGATGGTATCGAGGCGATGCGGGAAACCAGGGTACAGTATAACGACATGGATTTCGGAAAAGTTAGATAATGATGAACAATAGCAAAGGTCCAGCAAGCATCGACCGATCGGAAAAACGGTTCACCTGGGTCCTTACCGCTTCAGGCGCTTTCATCATCGTATTACTGATTGCCATTTTCTTCACGCTCTTTATGACTGCATTACCGGCAATACAGAAATTCGGCCTCACCTTTCTTATCAGCAAATCATGGAATGCAACAGCAGAGTCCTTCGGCTCCCTTCCCTTTCTCGTGGGCACGCTCCTGACTTCCTTTCTTGCCCTCTTCATCGCTATTCCTTTTTCCATATCGATATCACTGTTTCTCGGCGAGTATTTCAAAGAAGGGGCAATCTCCAATTTTCTCCGCAGCGCCATTGAAGTGCTCGCCGGCATCCCTTCTGTTATTTACGGTCTCTGGGGTGTTTTTCTCCTCGTGCCGCTCGTGAGGTCACTTGAAATGAAACTCGGTGTCGTTCCTTATGGCGTGGGGATTCTCACCTCTTCGCTGATCCTTGCCATTATGGTCATACCCTTTTCAGCGTCTCTCGGAAGAGAGGTTATATCTCTGGTGCCGGGAGATCTGAAAGAGGCTGCTTATTCTCTGGGTGCTACACGTTTTGAAGTGATGAAGAATATTGTCATCCCTTATGCGCGGTCAGGAATTATTGCAGGCATACTGCTTGCTTTCGGAAGGGCCATCGGAGAGACAATGGCAGTGACAATGCTCATCGGCAACAGCAGTTTTCTTCCTACAAGCATCTTCAGTCCTGCCAATACCATGGCCAGCGTCATCGCAAATCAGTTTTCCGAGGCAACGGGCATTGTAGCTTCATCCCTCATCTATATTGCCCTCGTGCTCTTTCTTGTTACTACAATTGTGAATATTATCGGAAATTATGTCATTCACAAAATCAGCATCGAAGCATCGAAAGAGGTCACATAATGGAAAAACAAATCAGCTATACGCCTCTTTAAAGATACTCTTTTCAAAGGTCTCATCTGCCTTTTCGCATTTGCGTCAGCGCTCCCTCTCTTTTTGATTCTCTATTACATTACGAAGAATGGTATCGCTGTCATCAACTGGGACTTTCTTTTCAATCTCCCCCGTCCTATCGGAGAAACAGGCGGCGGTATCGGAAGTGCTATCGTGGGCACTATTATGCTTATTATCCTCTCCGGTGTCATATCCATCCCCTTCGGCATTGCGACAGGAATATACCTTTCGGAGAAAAAAGAAGGTAAACTCAGCAATATAGTCCGGCTCTGTGTTATTGTTTTGCAGGGAACACCATCGATTGTGATCGGCATTATCGCCTATATCTGGGTTGTTGCTCCCCCTGAAAACCTTTTCCGCCATGTCCGGCGGCATCGCCCTCAGTATCATGATGCTTCCTGTCATTATAAAGACAACAGAAGAAACACTGAAACTCATACCCTATCACCTGAAAGAAGCATCTCTTGCCCTCGGCGTACCTTACTATAAAACAATGCTGAAAGTCATACTGCCCGCCGGATTAAGCGGCATCGTGACAGGAATTCTCCTGAGCATAGCCCGCATCACCGGTGAAACAGCTCCTCTTTTATTCACGGCCTTCGGCAACCAGTTTATGAACCTTAATATTCTCAAGCCTATTGATTCTCTTCCATACCGGATCTTCTACTATGCAATGAGCCCCTATCCTGAATGGCACACCTTTGCCTGGGGCGCATCGTTCATTCTCGTCGTCTTCACACTGGCATTTAACCTGATCGCAAGGGGGATTTCCGCAAAATGGAAAACACAGTTCTAAGGGTCGAGAATTTCTCAGCCTATTTCGGCGAAAACAAAATCCTGAAAGAGATTAACCTTACGGTCACGAAAAATATCGTCGCAGCCCTCATGGGACCATCAGGCTGCGGAAAAACAACCCTCATCAGGTGTGTCAACAGGATGCATGAACTGATCCCCGGAACCAAGGTGTCAGGGGAAATGTTTCTTGGAAGACCATAACATCTACAGCATGGAACCCATCGTGCTCAGGAGAATGGTAGGTATGGTCTTTCAGAAACCGAACCCCTTCCCCACCATGAGTATATACGATAACGTTATCGCCGGATATAAACTCAACGGGATCAGGCGGCCAAGAGATGAGTTTGATACTATCGTTGAACAATCTTTACAAAAAGCTGCCCTCTGGAATGAAGTAAAAGACGCTCTTCATAGAAAAGGGACCTTTCTCTCCGGCGGCCAGCAGCAGAGGCTCTGCATCGCCACGGGCTCTTGCAATGAACCCTGAAATACTCCTTCTTGATGAACCAACCTCTGCTCTTGACCCCAAATCAACGTCCCAGATAGAGGAACTCTTCGTTGAATTAAAAGAGAATGTCACCATGCTCCTCGTAACACACAATATCGCCCAGGCTGCCCGGGTATCAGATTTTACGGCCTTTATTTACCTCGGGGAACTCGTTGAATTCGGTCCCACGGAAAAGATGTTCACCGTCCCCAAAGACAAACGAACAGAAGAATACCTTACAGGAAAATTCGGATAAACAAGGAGAGGCTGTGCTGGAAGAAAAGATCACTGAACTGAAGAAAGAACTTGTGGAATTTGCTGCTCTGGTGGAACAGATACCGGCCTTCTCCTGTCAGCTATCAGCCCGTATCCATGCAAAATCTCGTTGTAATCATCAATAAAAACTACTATACTCTTGCCATTCAAGGAGGCTGACCAATGCTTGAAGGACACATTTATAAAACATTTGACCTGGAATTGAAGGAACTGAAGGAAAAACTCCTTTATGAGGGTGGACTTGTAGAAAAGGCCATTAACAACGCCATTAAAGCGCTCCTTGAAAGAGATTCCGATCTTGCCAAGAGAGTCATTGATGAAGATGAACTGATCAATGACGTGGAAGTGGAGATTGATGAATTCTGCTTAAAACTGCTTGCCCTGCGTCAGCCTGCGGCAAGGGATTTACGATTTATCACAACAGCCATTAAAATCAACTACGATCTGGAGCGGATCGGCGATATGGCTGTCAATATCTGTGAACGGGTTCAGGAACTCAACCGGGAACCACAATTAAAACCATATATTGATCTTCCTCAAATGACGGAAACGGTCAGATTAATGTTAAAGGAAAGTCTCGATGCCTTCGTAAAAGAAGACGTATCCCTGGCCCTGAAAGTAACAAAAGATGACGCCCAGGTAGACCGGGTGCTCGATCAGATATTCAGGGAATTGCTTACGTATATGATGCAGGATTTACGAACAATCTCCCGTGCAACACGGGTGCTTTTTATCGCAAAATATCTGGAACGGATGGCCGATCATGCTGTCAACATTGCAGAACTGGTAATTTTTATGGTAGAAGGACGCATCATCAGGCATTCCAAAAGTTCCGAGGAATAACTGAGTGATCAAGCAACTTGGTTTTTTATGTATAATTATGACATGTTTATTATCATGCACCGGCCAGTCACATGACAAAACCAAAGACAAACATACGATTACCATTGCAGGATCTACCTCAGTGATGCCCTTCACGGAAAAGCTTGCAGAACATTTCATGCTCGATCACCCAAAATTCGTGATTGATGTACAGGGCGGAGGTTCAACAGCGGGGATTCAGGCAGTCCTGAACAATACCGTTCAAATCGGTATGTCTTCGAGAGAATTGAATAATAAAGAAAAAATGCTCAATTCGATTACTATCTGCCATGACGGTATTTCAATTGTTCTCCACCCGAAAAATCCAATCACGGACCTCACTCTGCAACAGATCCGGGATATTTATAACAATAAGATAAAAAACTGGCGGGAACTTGGTTGGATAGATCGTAAAATTGACGCTGTGACAAGGGAAGAGGGCTCCGGCACGAGAGGCGCTTTTGAGGAACTTGTCATGAAGGGAAAAGAAATAGATGACAGTATTATGGTACAGGACTCGAATGGCTCGATAAAAGAAGTAGTTGCAACAGACCCCTACGCAATCGGCTATATATCGCTGGGGCTTGTTGATCAGAAGGTGAAACCTGTCACTATTGATGGCGCAATACCAACGATCAAAAACATAAAAACAGGCAAATATAAGATTGTAAGACCTTTTTTGTATGTTACAAATGGTGAATTGGACATGTACGCAAAGGAATTCGTTGATTTCATCCTTTCCAGAGACGGGCAAAAGATTTTGAAAAAGGAAGGGCTTGTAGGTTTTTATGATTGAAAAGGCCCTCTTAAAGGAAAGGTTTGTTAAGTGGGTGCTGGTAACCTTTGCGCTTTCTTCACTTCTCTTTCTCTTTCTCATATTTATCTTTATCCTCGCCGAAGGACTGCCACTCTTTCTGAAGGTTGGAGTGGGCAATATTATCGGTGGTTTCAAGTGGGCTCCCACAAGGGGTTCCTTTGGCATTTTCCCGATGATCGTCTCTTCATTCCTTGTGACAATCGGAGCCCTCGCTATCGGGGCCCCCATGGGTCTTTCCTGCGCTATCTATCTCTCTGAATATTCCGGAAAGAAAACACAAATGCTTTTGAAACCGGCGCTGGAACTTCTTGCAGGCATTCCCTCAGTTGTATACGGTTTTCTGGGCGTTATTTACATCGTGCCTCTTGTGAGAAACTACCTTGGAGGATCAGGCTTTTCCCTTCTCTCAACATCCATCATTCTTGGCGTTATGATTCTCCCTACCATCATCAGCATATCCTTTGATGCCTTAATAAGCGTTCCCAAGACATACCGGGAAGGCTCTTTTGCAATGGGCGCCACAAAATGGCAGACCATTTATAAAGTCATTATCCCATCAGCCAAATCCGGCATCCTGGCAAGCTTTATCCTCGGCATGGGAAGGGCAATCGGTGAAACGATGGCAGTCATCATGATTGCCGGTAATGCCCTGAAGATTCCGGGAAGTATCCTTGATCCGCTGCGTACCTTGACGGGCAATATTGCTCTCGAACTCTCCTACGCAAGTGGTGACCATAGATTGGGACTCTTTTCCACAGGCGTGGTGCTCATGGTCATTATTATGATCCTTAATTATATTGCCAACTTCGGGATAAAAAGGAAAATAGCGAAATGAGGATAATAAATCCGCGTATTATCGACAAGATTGTCCAAATAGTTTTTAACATGCAGGCATTTTTTACTGTCAGCATTCTTGTTGTTATTGTGGCAATTATTTTCATTAAAGGTTTTCCCTATGTAAACCCTGAATTCATCTTTGCTTCCCCCGAGGATATGGGGCGCCATGGGGGTATCTTTCCCTCCATTGCAGGAACAATACAGCTTGCCCTTCTCTCAATCCTTTTTGCGACTCCCCTTGGTGTCGGAACGGCAATATTTTTGACGGAATATACGCGGGAATCGACATTCACCAAATTGATCCGCTTTGGCGTCGAATCACTTGCCGGTATACCTTCCATACTCTACGGTCTTTTCGGCTTTATCTTTTTTGTCATAAAACTGAAGATGGGATGGTCGCTGCTTGCAGGTGTTCTGACTATAACAATTATGATTCTCCCTACTATTATCAGAACAAGCGAAGAGGCTATACGGTCTGTTCCGCGCCAGTTAAGAATTGTCAGTTATTCCCTGAGCGCGACAAAATGGGAAACCATCAAAAAGGTGGTCCTCCCTGCGGCAGCGCCCGGTATCCTTACCGGCATCATGCTCAGTATCGGCAGGGCTGTTGGCGAAACAGCGGCTGTGATATTCACTATGGGCAGCTCCCTGAGACTCCCGGTCTCTATCATGGATTCCGGAAGAACGATGGCGGTCCACTTTTATATTCTTGCGCGGGAAGGCATCTCAATGGAAAAAGCATACGGCACCGCACTCGTCCTGGTGCTGAGCATCCTGTCCATTAATATCCTTGCCTATTATGTGATGCACCGGGCAATATCAAAATATTCATGAGGAATAATGAACACAAAAATCGCAATTGAACGATTGCGCCTCTCATTTGGAAAAAATGAAGTTATAAAACACGTTACCATCAATGTGTATAAAAATACGATCACCGGTTTTATGGGGCCATCGGGAAGCGGCAAGTCAACGATTATTTCCGTCATTAACAGGATGATCGACTTCGAAGATAATGTGGAGATCCATGGAAAAGTATCCATAGACGGAATAAATATTCTCGATGACACGAGTAGTCCCGTGCTTCTGAGAAGACGTGTCGGAACCGTCTTCGCCGTACCAATCCCCCTGCCCCGCTCAATCTTTGAAAATATCGCTTATGGCCCACGCTTACAAGGAACTTCCAGCAGGACCGAGCTTCACCATATAGTAGAAGCAAGCCTGAAAAAGGCATATCTCTGGGATGAAGTAAAGGACAGGCTTTCCACATCGGCATTGAAATTATCCGGTGGTCAGCAACAGCGGCTCTGTCTGGCACGGACACTGGCCCTCAAGCCGGAGATCATCCTCCTCGATGAACCCTGCTCAGGCCTTGACCCCATTTCCACAGCAAAGATTGAAGATGCCCTCAATGAACTGAAATCGGAATACACCATTGTCCTTGTCTCCAATAACACAAAGCAGATTGCCCGCATTACCGATTTCGCCGCATTCTTTTATATGGGGACACTCATCGAGTACAATACCACAGATAAAGTCTTCACAACACCATTGGAAAAACAGACAGAAGACTACATTCAGGGGAAATTCGGCTAATGCACAACTATGCCCTCCAAACAAAAAAGTTGAATCTTTTTTATGGCACATTTCATGCCCTCAAGAATGTTGATTTTCACGTTTTTTCCAAATCCATTACGGCCCTCATCGGACCGTCAGGCTGCGGAAAATCAACACTGCTTCGTTGCTTTAACCGTATGAATGACCTCATCGATGATATACGCGTAGAAGGCGATATCATTGTTCACAATAAAAAGATCGCCGACATTGATATCACAAAGTTGAGAAAAAAGGTAGGCATGGTATTTCAGAGGCCCAACCCCTTTCCCTTCAGTGTTTATGAGAATATGATCTACGGACTGAAAGTCCATGGAATGGGGAACAAGAAATACCAGAAAGAAACCGTCGAAAAGTGTCTCCATGCCGTGGGCCTCTTTGATGAATTAAAAGACAAGCTCAATACACCGGCCCTTGACCTTTCGGAAGAGATAAAACAGAGGCTCTGTATTGCACGGGTTTTAACGGTTGAACCGGAAATAATACTCCTTGACGAGCCCTGCTCCGCCCTTGACCCCATAGCCACTATGAGGGTTGAGGAATTGATGATGGAACTCAAAAAGGATTACACGATCCTCATCGTAACGCACAATATGCAGCAAGCCGCCCGCGTGTCAAATTTTACAGGATTCATGCTCTTGGGCGACCTCGTTGAATTCGATGAAACCTCCCAGATTTTCACATCACCAAAGGATGAGAGGACAGAAGGGTATATAACAGGCCGCTTCGGCTAACCGGCCGAGTGTGGCCTCGCTCTTTTCGCGCCTTGCTTTGTCGACTGCGGGAATCACACATCCTCAACATAGCGCTGCTATGCCTCCGGTGTGATCGCCCTTTTCTCCGCGCTATGCATCGAAAATTGCTTCGGCCGGAAATTCAACCTCCATCTTTCAACGTTCTATTTCAAATCGGCAAGGACCGGACACGAATTCGGGTGTTTTCAAGAACCACTATGCTTCCCTTTTCGAGATGTCCCTCAATAGCGGGCAAATTTCGTAACATTAGTGCCAGTTGATTTTGAGGACGGTGTTCCTGTATATGCCGAAAAAGTATAACAGACGGTTTGTCCGTATCGCGAGTTGATAAAATGGTACCGAAATCCGTATCGGCAGAAACAAGAACACGTCCTTCATGAGCAGCACGCGTAAAAACTATCTCATCATCGGCGCTTTGCAGTCCGTAATCGCGAACATGGACAGCATCATAACCTGCCAGTCTCAAACCTTCCGAGAGTATTGGCGATAATGCATTGTCGATGAGAAACTTCATGAAGCCATGACAAGGGGCAATTCCCTCTCAGAGACAGCCTCGGCTGCAAACTGGAGTGCCTCGTGGATATCCCTATCTTCGAGGTCAGGATAGGCTTCAAGGATGCTCTCATTTGTCATTCCGTCAGCCACCATGCTAACTACAGTGGCCACGGGAATTCTTAGGCCCCGGATGCAAGGCATCCCTCCCATTTGATTGGGATTCACTGTTACCCTTTTAAATTTCACCTTAACACCTCCAAAATCACTACCGCTTGATACATAACTATACGCTATTTATGGACTTAAGTAAACGCATCGGTTAATAAACCCTCCTGATGAGCATGGGACAAGAGCGCAAGCTCAGGTTCTGATACGCATCGCTGAAAGGGACCTACATTTTGCTCGGGTCTCACCAAGTAGGTCAAAGGGTTAACCAGTAACCAAATGTCCATATTTCACCACCGTCCCGTCTACCCGCCATCAACGGGCCGCTTCGGCTAACCGGCCGAGTGTGCCTCGCTATTTTCCATTTATGGATTCCATGATTTCTTTGAAACTTTCCACTGCTGATTCGAGGTTTTCGATAATATCGCCCGCTAATACATCGGGGTCGGGCAGATTGTCGAGGTCAGCCAGGCTTTTATCTTTGAGCCAGGTAATATCCAGACTGGTCTTGTCACGGGCAACAATTTCATCGTAGGTGAATTTGCGCCAGCGGCCATCGGCGTTCTTTTCCGGATGCCAGGTTTCCTTTCGCTTGATGCCGGTTTGTCGGATTGTAGCACTTGATGAAATCCTCAAGGTCTTCAAATTTCAGCGGCGATTTTTTCAAGGTATGGCGGATATTTGTGCGGTAGTCGTAAATCCAGACCTCTTGCGTCCAGGGGTCTTTACTGGCCGGTTTATTATCGAAGAACACAACATTGGCCTTGACACCCTGGGCATAGAATATACCGGTGGGCAACCGCAGGATCGTGTGCAGGTCAGTTGTTTCCAGTAATTTTTTACGGACAGTCTCACCTGCCCCGCCTTCAAAGAGAACATTATCCGGCAATACAACTGCCGCTTTGCCCGTGGTTTTAAGCATCGTATGGATATGCTGGACAAAGTTGAGTTGCTTATTGCTCGTTGTCGCCCAGAAATCCTGGCGGTTGTACGTGAGGTTTTCCTTTTCCTGTTCGCCTTCTTCGTTGGTGAAGGTCATGAGCTTTTTTTTCCAAAGGGTGGATTGGTCAGCACGTAATCCACACGCAAACCCGTATCAGCCACAAGCGAATCAGTTGGCAGGATAAAAGTCTCGGAATCGATATCACCGATGTTGTGGAGGAACATATTCATGAGCGCAAGCCTGCGCGCGCCTGCAACGATTTCATTGCCGTAGAATGTTTGATTTTTCAAGAACGCTTTTTGCTCTTTGGTCAGCGTGAAGTTCCCTGGCTCGGAAATAAAATCATAAGCCGCCAGGAAAAAACCGCCGGTGCCACAGGCCGGATCGGCAATGGATTTCATCGGCTGAGGCTGCACGCAAGCCACCATAGCTTTAATCAAGGGGCGCGGCGTAAAATACTGCCCTGCGCCGCTTTTTGTATCTTCGGCATTTTTCTCCAGGAGACCTTCATAAATCCTGCCTTTCACGTCCGTGCCCATCACCGTCCACTGCTCTTTGTCGATCATATCAATCAGCTTGTAGAGCTTGGCCGGGTCCTGAATCTTGTTCTGGCTCTTGGTGAAAATCTGCCCCAGAATTCCCTGCGCAGAGGATAATTCACGCAGCACCGTTATATAATGCCCCTCCAGGTCGGAGCCGCTTTTTGCGGTGAGACTTTCCCAATTATAATCCTTTGGAATGGGCAGTTTCCGGTTATACGGTGGCTTACTGATATTCGTCGGCCATTTTCAGAAAGAGCAGATAGGTAAGCTGTTCCAGATAATCGCCATAGCCTACACCGTCGTCGCGCAGGGTATTGCAGAAGCTCCAGATTTTACTGATAATGCCCGATGTATTATTAGTTTCGTTGCTCACGATCTCTCACTCCTGTTGAGGATGCTCACGATGATTTTTTTGATAGTCTCCATCTCACTGGAGTTGCTTTCTGCAATCATCAAAGTGATTGAAGCAAGCGTATTCCCATCGATTACTGTTGATCCGTCCTTACGATAGAGCATGCCGTTCTTGTTGAGAAAATAGAGAAAAAGCGCTGCCGCAATCCGTTTGTTACCATCAATGAAGGAGTGGTTCTTCACGATAAGATAGAGGAGCATGGCCGCTTTCTCTTCGATTGACGGATACAGGTCATTTCCTCCGAAGCTTTGATAAATCTGGCCTATGGAGCTCTTGAAGCTGTCGTCCTTTTCCTTGCCGAACAGCGGAGAATTGAATTCATCCTGTATCTCTCCTATGATGCCGCGACATTCTTCATAGGAAATAATCTCCGCCTGTATTTTGGTAATGCCCTGTGAATCAAGTCTTTCATTGTCATAGTCGTCCAGAATTTTCAAGCCTTTGCTGAAATCGGCAATGATGTTGACGAAAGTCTTTGCCTGATCCAGTTGCTTCGCCTGATGCGCCACGGTGCGTTCCAGCAGTTCGATGCCGGCCTTCAGTGTCTGGAGTTCTTTTTCGCGCTCTGACAACCGTTTCTCATTGAGAGCATAACCCTTTACTAAGTATTGCTTCAGGACACTGTTTGCCCAGATGCGAAACTGTGTACCACGTTTCGAGTTCACGCGGTAGCCCACCGAGAGAACGGCATCGAGATTATACAAAAGCACCTTACGACGAACCTGTCTGGTACCCTCCTTTTGAACTACCGAGGAATCCTCGGTAGTTGCCGACTCATCCAATTCGCCTTCTTTATATATATTGTGAAGGTGCAGACCTATTGTATCGCTGTCTTTGTCGAAGAGTATCGATATTTGTTTCCGGCTCAGCCAAAGGCTTTCCCGCTCAAGCCGGATGCTCAGTTCAACCTTGCCATCCGGCGCCTGGTAGAGAACGATTTCCTCTTGCGGTTCCTCTATTTTTCGGTCCGTCATCTTCCTGTTTTACTCCTTATAATTATACCTTTTTTGTCTTTTTTACCAGCTTCAGAGGCGGGTTTACCTTCTTATTCCTTTCTCTATCTGCCTTGATGCGTTCCAATAGTACGCTTGCCGGTTCGTCGTTGGGGTCTTGCGGGACAAGCTTGCCTTCAAAGGCTTTCTTTAAAATGCTTTGCCGCAGGGATTCGGCCTGTTTGAGGCTCTGCTCGATGCTCTCTTCAATTTTATCGCAGACGGAAAGGCGGGATTCGATTTCGGCGACGATGGCGTTGTTGTTCCTGCGAAGAGGCGGCATAGGAAAATTGGAAGTTATTTACATATTTCAAGGCTTAAGACTAGCCATAGTTGTTTCTGCGGCTTTTGTCAAATATTTTTTTACTAATTTGTCCTCTTAATCATTGCGATAGACAATAAAGCCAACAACATTTGATTTCGGACTATATATACACTTCCTCGTACCACAGAACCAACCAGTATCTTGTTTACATTATGCCATTCTTCCACATTTGCTGCCACTTGCAAATATCCATAATTATATCGCCTTCATTGAGAATGATAAAATCACCTTGGCAGAACTCTATCTTTCTTATTCATTCTGAAATTTGACATAAGGTGCATCCGATACAATTGTATTTTACATCCTTCAAAATGCATTAGCGTATAATTAGTGCCTAAATCCAACACAGTGATTCTGATAGATTCACTTTTTTTGTAGTATTTTTACCGAAGGGTCCTCTTTGATCTACTTTTTTCGGAAACCTCAAATAAATCATTACTTTTCATCCCATTTCCATCCTGTGGGCAATTCACCTTCTTTCACGTTTTTATTTGTCAGTTTCCCTTCGAATGCCCATTTCAGGACGGCCTGGCGATAGATTTTGAGTTGTTGCTGCGCGGTTTTAAGGCTTTCGATGCCTTTATCCAAACTACTGAACAGTTCTTCTATTTTGGCAACAATGCGGTGTTGTTCGGGAAGGGGGGGAGAGGAAATTGAGTTATTCTAGATTTAGCATAATGATAACTCTTCTGTAGCTAGCTACCATTTTATTTGCTTTCAATTTCAAAAGAATTGTGAAGATTTGACATGAATATAAAATAAATATTTTGAATGGATTAAATTAACTTTAGTCCAAGTTTGCTACACAATTATAGTACAATTGATTGAAGATTTTAATTGAACAAGTACAACTTTACCAATTGATCCATTGTTTGTCAACAAAATCATCAATTCCTAACGGATTAGCAAGTCATTTCGTTTTAATAAATCATCATAATCTTATCTTTAGATATGTCTAACTGATTTGAGAATCAATCTATCTCAAGTTTGAGGTCTTGTTTACTGTCATATACGCCAACTCCTGTATCAATATACTCGGATGGTTTAAATGTGATCCATCAGTTATCTTATCGCACACATTTAATCAGCTTTACAGTGTCCAACTTTTCGGTAATTCTCTATTTTTGACTACATTCTATGCCGCCAATGCTTCATTCAGTTCGTTGATAATATTTTCCGTCTCACTCCGAAGAGCTGCCACATCTTGCCTTTGCCGCCTTGGGCGTCAAAGGGCGTGTAGTCCAGATCATCGACACTGAGCGATACCGACGCGGCGATATGGTCCTTGATCATCCTCAGCCACTGCATCTGCTCCTCGGTAAATTTCAGGGTCCCTGCCTGTTTTTTAAAGACCCAATTCTGAAAATTCCTATCAACTGTCTTGTCATAGGAAGTAAGCGTGGCGTCAATACCCGCAACCTTGCGTATCAATGATACCAGCGCCACGAGTTCATTCTTCGGCTGTCCGCTTACACTCTCCAACAGTTCATAGGCGCGCCAGACGCTTAAAGGCGCAAGCGTGGGCTTGTCGGCAACGATGGCATCCACCAGTTCCCGGATCATGGCATAGGTCAGTTCTCTTCTTCGGTAAGGCTGGCTGTAAAAGATTTGCAGGGCGGTAATTTCATCTTTATGTTTTACGATCCATTCGGAAAATGTTTTTACCGTTTCCCGTGCTTTTTCTTTATTGTCTTTGTCCCACCCCGCTGTAATCACCTTGTCCGGATTGACGATATCGATGATCTGCTCATGTATCTTGCGGACATTTTCAATGTAGTCGTTCAGTTCGCCGTTAAAGGTGCTTGCCGCCGCGTTTTGCAGGGTTTCGCTGAGTTTCTTGACTCTTTTTTCTTTTTCTGCCGGCGGCGCGCCGGGATTCTCCTTCTCCACTTTCAGGCGAATGTCTTCAAGCGTATCGGGGTTGTAGGCGTTGAGCAGTTCCCTGACGACCTGCGGGATGGTCTTTTCTGCTTTTTTGGTAAAGGTTGTCTTTTCTTTTTCGGTGAGCTGTTTTTCAAGACGTGTCAAGCGATTGGCCAGAGAGGTGAACAGATCTTCACCCCTTGCGCCCACAGTAATGGCAGAGAGCAAATCCTTGAGCGGCACACCGGGTTTTTTCTCCAGCGGGCGGCTGTCGGTCTTCAGGCTCCTGGTGACGCCGATGGCATCGACGATCACATAATGGTCCTTGGTATATCTGGCGGCAGGCGTAACCCTTCTGAGATCATCGAGGCTGATAGTGCGGGTGCCCCTGCCCTTCATCTGTTCAAAGTAGTTGCGGCTTTTCACGTCCCGCATGAAGAACAGGCATTCCAGCGGTTTCACGTCGGTGCCGGTGGCAATCATATCGACGGTGACGGCAATGCGCGGGTTATATAAATTGCGAAACTGCGCCAGCGTGCTTTTCGGGTCATCGCTGTTATAGGTGATCTTTTTACAGAACTGGTTTCCTTCACCAAATTCTTCCCGCACGATCTGGATAATGTCATCGGCATGGCTGTCCGTCTTAGCGAATATCAAGGTTTTGGGTACTTCAAATTCGCCTTTTTCACTAACGCGGTCAGGGAACATCTCCGGCAGATGCTCTTTGAAGGTGCGGATGATAGTGCGAATCTGGCTGGGGTTGACCACATTGTCATCAAGCTGCTTTTCGGAATAGACCACATCCTCATCCACCTGTGCCCAGCGTTTCTTGCGGCTCAATTTTTCCCGATGATCTACATACTGGCCTTTCCAGATGGCGCTGCCTTTCTTTGGTGATCTGCGTTTCAATGATATATACGTCGCTGCCCACATTGACACCATCGGTAACGGCTTCTTCGTGGGTGTATTCGCTGACAACGTTCTGATTGAAAAAACCGAAGGTGCGGTTGTCAGGCGTGGCGGTGAGACCGATCAAAAAGGCGTCAAAATAGTCCAGCACCTGTTTCCAGAGGTTATAGATGCTGCGGTGACACTCGTCGATGACTACAAAGTCAAAGAACTCAACGGGAAGTTTTTCATTGTAAACAACAGGCATCGGGGCCATTGGCTGCCATTTCTCATTCGGGTTTTCGTCTTCTGCATGTTCGTCTAATTCAGTACCTTTCAGGATTGAGTAGAGCCGTTGTATGGTGCTTATATAGACCTGATTATCAGTGGGAACAAAACTTGATTGCAGGCGATGGACACCATACAATTCTGTAAATTTCCGGTTATCATCATTGGGCATATAGGCCATCAATTCCTGTTCTGCCTGCTCGCCCAGGTTCCTCGTATCAACGAGAAAGAGCACCCTTTTTGCTTTGGCAAACTTTAACAAGCGGTATATGAAGGTAATTGCCGTGTATGTTTTTCCTGCACCCGTTGCCATTTGAATGAGGGCCTTCGGGTGGTTCATACGGAATGAATTTTCCAGATTATTAATGGCAACAATCTGGCAGGTACGCAGACCATCTGTGGGCAATCCCGGTATATCAAATATTCTTTGACGCAGGGACTTGACCTTTTTCAGCCGCTCCTGAAAGGTTTCCGGCCGGTGAAATGTAAATGCAGGTTGTGAACGGGGCTTCGGGTCACGGTAATCCGTAAAACGGGTTACTTCTCCCGTACTCTCGTACACAAAAGGCAAGGGGTCGTTATCCAGGTACTTGAGTTTACTATCAGCGTACCCTTTCGATTGTTCCTCAACCTGCAGTAATTGAAACCCCTTATCTTCCGCTTTTGCCTCAATGACCCCCACAGGTTTCCCGTCAACAAACAGGGCATAGTCGAGTTCTTTCCCTTCCTGTGTGTTGTACTTCCGGACAGCCACGCCGAGACCGGCATTCAGATTAATCTGCTTCTTATCCTGAATAATCCAACCGCAATCAATCAGTTGCTTATCAATATTGTCTCGCGCTCTCTGTTCCGGGTCCTGGTTCATGCAATCCTTTTAGCTTTGTTACTCAGTGTTCACTATACCATACATTTCCGGGATAAGCCTCGCGCTATCACTTATTGTACTAATCATTTTCTCATTGCAAAGAATGGATTATCTAATGCTATCAAACACAAAGAGGGAATGCAAGCGCTTTAATGCGATGAGATAACAACAGTAGAGCCGGTATGTGCAACAATTCAGTCTTCAAAAAACAAAAGGTGCCATTTCTCCGTTGCGGTATTATAGTATGGTATGGTCAATACATTCCTCCTTGCCTTTATCCCTCTCTTTGTGGCATTTGATGTCCTGAGCATCCTGCCTATCTACATCAAGTTCACTTCCAACCTTGATAGCAAAACAAAGAACAGGCAGCTCAGAGATTCCCTGTTAACCTCATTTTTAACTGCCCTGATTTTCGTGATTGTCGGGAATCGAGTCATGATGTACCTTGGAATATCGATGAAAGACTTCCTCATTGCCGGTGGGATTGTCATTTTTATCACCGCAATCAAGGAGATCATAAGTGGCGCCTCTGAACCGGACATAGCGAATGATATGTTTGGAGTCGTTCCCCTCGGAATTCCCCTTCTTGCCGGACCGGCGGTACTGGCCACTTCAGTGATTATATGGAATGTGTACGAATACTACTATTTTCTGATTTCCCTTGTACTCAATATCATTATTTGCGGGATTATTTTGAAATTCTCAGATATTATCTATAAAATACTCGGCAAACGGATCGTAGGCGCTCTATCAAAAGTCTTCAGCCTCATCATCGCAAGCATAGCTATTATGTTTATCAGAAAGGGCCTGCAGGGGTTCTGATTACGCAAGTCCCTCTTTCGGATGAATTATGCTGCGGCGTTTTTTGCCCTTTTACGGTCAGTGCCGTCAAGGATCATCTTGCGGAGCCTTATTGATTCAGGTGTTATCTCTACGAGCTCATCGTCATTGATATATGAGATACATTCTTCGAGGGTCATCTTTACATGGGGGGTCAGCACCACTGCATCGTCAGAGCCTGAAGCCCTCATGTTGGTCAGTTTTTTTCCTTTTGCAGGATTTACGATAATATCGGCTTCCCTGTAGTGCTCTCCGATAATCTGGCCCTGCATAGACCCTTTCGCCGGGTCCGAGAAAGAGGTTTCCCCTCTCCTGGAGGTTAAAAAGGGCATAGGCCACGGTAGTACACTGTTCCATGGCAATGAGAACACCTCTTGCTTCTGTTCTTGATCTCGCCGGCATATTCATCAAAGCTGAGAAATACATAGTTCATGACACCCATGCCGCGCGTTTCCGTGAGGAATTCGGACCGAAACCCAAGGAGTCCCCTGGTGGGTATCTTGTATTTGAGTCTGGCCATTCCGTTTTCCTGATGCATTTCGAGTCAGGATACCTTTTCTGCCGCCCAGGTTTTCAATGACTCTGCCCATATAGTTCTCATCAACATCGACCGTCAGTTCTTCATAAGGTTCGAGCCTTCTACCGTCCTTCTTCCCTGAAGATTACCTGTGGTCTCGTAACCTGGAATTCATATCCTTCACGCCTCATCTTTTCAATGAGGATGGAGAGATGGAGTTCGCCCCTGCCTGATACTTTGTATCCCTGTATATCCTCGCATTCCTCGACAACAAGGGCGACATCAGAGAGGGTTTCCTTGAAAAGCCTGTCACGCAAATGCCTGGAGGTAACAAAACGGCCTTCCTTCCCGTAAAAGGGTGAATCATTGGGCACGAAGTTCATGGATACCGTCGGCGGGTCCACTTCGATACCTTCAAGGGGTATCGGGTTCAAGGGATCGGTCAGGGTCTCGCCGATAGTAATCGACTCCATGCCGGCAACAGCCACTATTTCACCCACACCTGCCTGTTCCGTCTCGACCTTTTCAGTCCCTTTGAAGCGATAGATCTTCGTTATCCGTGCCGGCCGCATTGCGGTGCCGGGCGTCGCAACAACGACTTCTTTATCGATATGAAGTCTTCCGGAGGTAATCTTGCCTATGGCAAGCCTGCCCAGGAAAGTGGAGTAGGCAGAGCGAGCTGACGAGCATCTGGAGCGGTCCTTCCGGATCTCCCACAGGCGCCGGAATAGCACTCAATGATCATATCGAAGAGAGGGATCATAGTTCCCTTTCTCGCCTTATGATCAAGGGTCGCGTAGCCATCCTTCGCAGAGGCAAAAATGACAGGAAAATCAAGAATATGATTCGGAGCGCCGAGTTTCACGAAGAGGTCGAAGACTTCATCCACCACCCAGTCGCATCTGGCTGCCGGTTTATCGATCTTGTTTACCACCACGATCACGGGCAGATCTAGGGCAAGGGCCTTTTTCAGGACAAAATATGTCTGGGGCATGGGCCCTTCAGCGGCATCAACAAGGAGAAGGACGCCATCGGCCATTTTCAGTACCCTTTCAACCTGTCCGCCGAAATCGGCATGGCCAGGAGTATCGATGATATTGATAAGGTGATCTTTATAGAGAAAGGAGCCATTCTTGGAGGCAATAGTAATACCCCGCTCCCTCTCGAGATCCATTGAATCCATGAGTCGTCTCTTCCACTACCTGATTATCCCTGAAAACCCCGCTTTGTCTGAACAACTGGTCAACAAGAGTGGTCTTGCCATGATCGACGTGTGCAATAATTGCGATATTCCGTATTCTGTTTTGTTCCATACTCCCTCTTAAAGTGTTCCGATGTTACAGCGGATAGGATAACAGCTTGTACAGTATACACGAAAAGAGGTTTTTTCGCAAGCAGGTTCTCGTAAAACGAAACGCCCTTGTGAGCAACACAGTGACATCGAGATGACAACCTCTGATGTACTCCGACAAAAAATATACTTTCATACACTGTGACCAATATCATTTGATACAGAATATAAATGTGCAAAAATGTATTTATGAACAAGGCACGAGGCAAACTAATCGAAGGATTAGCGCGTAAAGCCGGTAGATTAAGTATTTCCGATAGATAGCGATTATTTATTCATGATCTGCTTTCTGTCGGTGATAATAATAACAAATAACCTGGACGGGTAATTATGATGAATTCACTCGAATCACACGCTCCGGAACGTTACATCCGGGAAATCTCCGACCTCATGGCGCCGGTCACGGTAACCATTGACGACACTATCGAGCTTACCAACTGCAATCTCCTTTACAATACCAAGAACGGCAAGGAATTACTTGTCAGAACAAAACCCGGCAAATACCCCGAAACCGGTGAAGTCTGTATCACATGCGCCCATTCAAAGGCATTATGCATATTTAAGAGCAACATCATCGGCAGCAAAGAAATCGATCCCCAATATGCCTATTTGCAGATCAGCATTCCGGAAGAAATAGCCCGGGAAGAAAGGCGGAAGTTCTTAAGAGTAAGACCTACCCGGACAAACCCTATCCACGTACAGTTTGCATCGGTTGATAAACGGGTCATCACCGTTGAGGCCATGGATATCAGCGGGGGTGGTATTGCCTTTGTCCTTCCCGGTAATCTTGCCAAATTCAAGACAGGAAATTCATTCCCCATTGTTATCACGCTCCCCATGTTCGGCGAAGTCCAGACCTGGGTAACAGTTCAGAGTATGGCCCGTCAATTGAACATGGTACGCGTCGGCATGGTCTTTTCTATCATGTCTGAGCAGGCCCACTTCCTGGTCATGTCCTATGTGACAATGAGAGGACAGGAAATAGCGCAAGAGCCACTCAACAAAAAACCTGTGTCACGCGTCGGCAGGGCAAAGATCTGCATCATCGAAAAAGAACATCATCAGGAAGAATACACTTCTCTCGAAGATATCTTCGATGTTGTCAAAACAAGTTTTTCCAGCGCTCTTTCTGCATTAATAGCACACAAGCCGGAACTTATTATCGTAAGCGATAATTCTCCTGAAGCTTTTCAAGCCCTTGAGGACATAAAAACACACCGGACCCTCAAGAAGATCCCCCTCATCGTATTAACGGAAAAAGAAAAAACCCAGGCTTTAACACGGAAACATGCTACTATTGTGAACACACCGTATAGTGACAGATTTCTTATCCAAACATCAGAAAACCTCGTAGAACAATACCGGCATTCCAGGAACATAACAATAAAGTTGCTCAAAACCACGTCCGGAAAGGGAAATAAAATACTTATTGTTGACCGGTTTCATAATTTCAGTAACAACAATATCAAGGCTTTGACCGATTATGGCTTCGAAGTAAGCGTCAGCAGAAAAGAAGATGCCGTGCTGACAAAAACCGAACAAATGCACCCCGACATCATTCTCTTCGATGAAGAAATGGAAAACACCAATCCCATATCATTGTGCCAGTCAATCAACATGAACAAAACAATAAACACCATACCCAAGATCATTGTTACATCAAGCCAGAAAACGTTTAACAAGTTCTACTCGCATGGGTTTTTTGCAGGCTTTATCACCAAACCGGTCAACCTGGAACAATTAATCTCCAAGGTATTTGAAGTAATTCCCGTCAAGACCGGCCAATCGGCAGTCTGAAATTACGGGAATTCGTATAATCTTTTTTGAAGTGATACGCTTATTCTTCTTTAATATATTTCAATATCAATCATGAATCTGATAATACTATTTGGTAAATTGTTTGCAATCTCTCTTGTCCTGTGTTGACATCAGTGCATTGAAATAGTATCGTAAAAAAAATACTTGGGGGTGCATAGTGGGAATGAATAATACCATTTTTATGGAAGTCATTGAGTGGTTTGATGATACCGGAAAAGAGATCGCCCACAGGATACCCGGAGAAGGGTCAGGCGAGATCAAATACGGCGCTCAACTCACTGTGCGTGAAAGCCAGTCGGCAGTATTTTTCTACGAGGGGAAAGCTTACGACGCCGTTGGGGCAGGAAGATATACTCTGTCAACACTCAACATCCCTGTCATCACGAAAGTCCTGAGCCTTCCCTGGGGGTTTACCAGCCCACTCCGGGCTGAAGTCTATTTTGTAAACATGAAGACATTTCCCAACCTTACCTGGGGAACAAGGGACCCTGTCGCCTTTAAAGATTCACAATTAGGCCTCATTCGCTTGAGGGCCCATGGCATATTCAATATCAGGGTTATACAGCCGACACTTTTTATCAACACGATTGTCGGCACACAAAATGTTTTCACTGTTTCAGATATCGAGGATTATCTCGGTCAGGTCATCGTATCACGCTTCAATGACTATCTCGGTGAAAAACTGGATACCGTTTTCAACCTGCCGGGACAATACGATGCCATATCGGAAGGTCTCATCAAAACACTTGAAGCAGACTTCTCACGTTTCGGTATAATGCTCTCCAATCTCTACATTAATTCCATTACCCCTCCTCAGGAAGTCCAAAAAGCCATTGACGACAAAAGCAAGATCGCGCTCTTTGATGACCTCAATAAACTTCTGAAAATGAAAGCGGCCATGGCCCTCGAAAATGCATCGCAAAATCCAGGACAGGCCGGGGCAGGACTCGGTATGGGACTCGGGTTTATGATGCCTTCTCTCTATTCGGAAATTACACAGAACACTCCTCACGGAGGAGAACACCTGCAATGCCCTGATTGCCGGAATGCGATTGCTGCTGATGCAAAATTCTGTCCCGCCTGCGGCCACCAGCTCCTTGTCTACCAGCAGTGCGCAAGGTGCGGGAAAAATACCCCACCCCACGCAAAGTTCTGTCCGGCCTGCGGTGAGACCTTGATAAACAGGCAATTACCCGTAACATGCCCCCATTGTAGGACAGAGAACCTGCCAAATGCGAACTATTGCAACCACTGCGGGGAAAAGATTTAAGCGGCTGCCATGCAGATCGAACACCAGTGCCCCCAATGCGGCGGGGCAGTAACCCTTGAGGAAACAGACCGCCTTTTGCTGTGCAGTTTTTGTAAAGCAAAATTGTATATACAGACAAAAGACTTTTTCCGCTATTATTTTCCGCCTGCACCCGATATCAATGAAGAAATTATTTTCATCCCTTACTGGCGTTTCCGCGGTATGCACTTTGCTTGCAGAACATCGGGCATCAAAATATCTCTTATGGATAAGACATTTCCCGCTGTATGCGATAGTAGGCTTCCGCCCACATTGGGGCTAAGGCCACAGTCTTTAAAACTCAAATTTGTTCAAATGATGGAGGGATCAATTTTTCTGACACCAACCCTGCCTTTTCATGAAACCTTTGTGGAAACAAAAAACCGGCTCTCTTATGAGCTTATCACAACAAAAGACACAACGATGATCAATATATCCGAAGAGGGGTCCCTCTGCGAAGTGGCGGACGTAAGAACAGAGCTCAAAGAAGACCGGCTCTACTATGAATATTTTGTGGCTGAGACGTTGAGCCTCATATATACACCTACATTTATACGCAATAACGTACTCTATGATGCAATACTGAAGCGGCCCATTTCAGAGACCACTGATCTGCAGCCTCTCGCATCAGGCTCCATGAATGTTGACTGGCCGCTTACGTTTCTCCCAACGCTCTGTCCCAATTGCGGATGGGACCTCATCACGGAACGCGACAGTTGTATTCTTCCCTGCAACCACTGTCAGATGGCCTGGGATGCCTCTCAGGGTGAGCTCCGGTCCATTCCCTACATGGTTGCCCGAAAAGACAATCTGCAACAAAAAACGACTCTCCTTCCCTTCTGGAGAATCAAAGCAGACATCACCAGCATGGATCTGACATCCTATGGCGACCTCATGAAACTGGCAAACCTTCCAAAAGTCTTCAAAAATGAGTGGAATGAGCTTGATCTCTATTTCTGGATACCGGCTTTTAAAATCTCTCCTTCTCTTTTCTTGCGGACAGCACACGTAGTAACAATAGCCAACCCCTCAAAGGAACTGACAACTGAATTCGGCAACAGCGCCATTTATCCTGCAAACATACCGCTTACTGAAGCCCTTGACAGCCTGAAAGGGGTCATCACCGATATAGCCGTGAGGAAACAGGATATCCTGCCCCGGCTTGAGGAAATGACCATTACACTCACAGAAGGTCTCCTCGTATTCATCCCGTTCTTTGATGAGAATTATGAATTGGTTGAACCGGAAATGCGATGCGGTATTATGAAAAACGCGTTGCGGTGGGGGAAAAACTTATAGCCGTATGCTACATATCAGCAGTGGCCGGCTCAATACCAAGTGCTGAACGGCTTATTCCTGGCCGCGCTTGTTGAAAAGGCTCATGGCCTTGGCGCTGCCTTCCCGGATAAAGGTATTCAAGGCATCGGCGGCGGTATCGATGGCTTCATTGAGGGTCTCAAGTTCTTCTTTTTTGAAACGTTTCAACACATATTCTTCTGAGGCCATGGAAGGATTTCTGCCTATGCCTATCTTTAGTCCGATGGAACTGGTCCGAACCAAGCCGTTCGATAATCGATCTGACACCCTTGTGACCGCCGTCTCTTCCATTCCAGCGAATACTGTATCTTCCCGAATTCCATATCGAGATCATCATGAATGACAATAAGGTCCGTCAGGTCAATATTCATTTTTCTTGATGAGTTGGGAGAGGGGTCCCCCGGAAAGGTTCATATAGGTATCAGGTTTTGCAAGGACCAGGTCCTCACGGACTCCGATCCTGCATCCTGATTGTTTTTTATTGACGGGAATATTGAATCGTTCGGAAAAGCGGTCTATAACGAGATAGCCCATATTGTGTCTCGTCAGCGAATATTGAAAATCCTTGTTTCCGAGACCGCATAATAAGTACAAAAAGACCTCTATTTCTTCTTAGTCTTCTTTCTTATCTTCCTTCTTTTCTTCCTTCTTGTCTTCCGCTTTCCCTTCCTCAGCTGCAAGCGCACTTCTTCCACAACCGTTTTCTCTTCTACAGTCGGCGGGATAATTGTCACAATGGCAACATTGGCGCCTTCGAGAAGCTTAACACCGGAGATAGATATCTGATTCACATGGAAAGAATCACCAATCTCAAGATCAGAAATATCCACGGCAATCTCTTCCGGTATCTGTGTCGGCAGACATTCTACCTTCATGGACCTCAAGTGGACTTCAATGATACCGCCATTGACTTCACCTTTTGACTTACCCGTAAGTGGATAGGTATTTCAACCTCAATCATCCTTTCCATGGAGACCTGGATGAAAATCGATATGAAGGATCTTTTCCGCCCAAAACCCTTTCTGTATTTCTTTTACCATGACAGGTCTGTTTTCAACATCCTTATCGCCATGCAGTTCCATGTTGAAAATAACATTTCTCCGGACATGTTTTCCCAGCTTTTCCCAGTCTTTTGACAAAACGGTTATTGAAACAGGCTCCAGACCCCTTCCGTACAATACTGCAGGTATTTTTCCGTCTTTTCTTAATTTACGGGCAACACCCTTTCCTTTTACATCCCGTTTATCTGCCCTTATTAATATTTGCTCCATTTGTAATCCTCCTAAATCCCTATATAAATAATGAACTCACAGATTCATCACTGTGTATTCTTTTGATAGCCTCCCCAAGAATAGGTGAAACATCGAGTACTTTTATCTTTTTTGATTTCTGCGCCTCTTCTGAAAGCGGAATGGTATTCGTGGCAACCATCTCCGCGAGAGATGAATTATCTGATCCGTCTCGATGGCATTCCCTGAAAGCACTGGATGTGTACAGCAAGCATAAACAGCTTTTGCTCCGCCTTCCATGATCGCTTCCGCGGCCTGCACAATCGTGCCACCCGTATCGATCATATCATCGAGCAGTATTGCCGTCTTGTTTTTCACATCGCCGATAACGTGCATTACTTTGGAGACATTTGCCTTTTCGCGCCTCTTATCAATAATGGCGATGGAAGCATTGAGCCGTTTGCCGAGCTCACGGGCCCTTTCAACACCTCCGGCATCAGGTGAAACAACAACAATATCACCTTTGATCTTTTTCTTTAAATATTTAAACTGTACCGGAAGCGCATAGAGGTGGTCAACGGGTATATCAAAGAAACCCTGGATCTGTCCGGCATGAAGGTCCATTGCCAGCACTCTTGAGGCGCCAGCAGTAGTAATAAGATTCGCAACAAGCCTCGCCGATATGGATGTCCTCGGAAAAACCTTTCTGTCCTGCCGCCCATAGCCATAGTATGGAATAACAACCGTTATTCTCCCCGCTGAAGCCCTCTTGAGCGCATCAAGCATAACAAGAAGTTCCATGAGGTTCTCGATTTACAGGCGGACATGTGGGCTGGACAACAAAAGTGTCCATGCCACGGACACTTTCATCGATCTCCACCTGGATTTCGCCATCACTAAAATGACTTACCTTTGTCTTGACCCAGAGCTCACGCCGAGAAATTTGCAGATCTTCTGTGCCAGTTCCGGGTTTGCATTTCCTGTCAATATCCTGAGTTTATCCAATCTACATCTCCCTGAACAAATATTTCTGGGGCGGGAGGATTCGAACCTCCGAATGCAGGCTCCAAAGGCCTGTGTCTTACCGCTTGACGACACCCCAATGCCTGATTTACTGCGATTTCTTTCTTATTAGCTCTTTCTCATAAGCCTCAAGTACGCTTGTTTCAATTTTATATCTCATATTCATTATTCAAAGGATGAACCGTGTCTCTGTATGAACCGTCCTTCATTTTCTTGCTCGGCATTGCCACAAAGAGCTTGCTGTCACCTTGAATAACCTTTAAATCCCGCACGATAAAACAATCATCAAATACGACCGAAGCATACGCCTTCACCCGTTGTTCATCAACAGCAAAAATCTTTATTTCCGTAATCTCCATAAGCGTCATCCCTCCCTATGACTATGTAGCTTTAAAAACGCTGCCCATATTCTGAACAAAAGGAGATGCTTTCTCGGGCATCTCTCTCATTTTGAAATATACCAAACACAGAGGAACCACTTCCGCTCATCAAAGCACCCAAAGCGCCTGCCTCCATCAATATATCTTTAATCGTCTTAATTTCGAGGGCACATTGATATTCCGATTTGTTCGAGATCATTTTCCAGACTGTCCGCAATATCACCTATGTTTTTGAAATTACCCATCAATTTAATATCATTTTCTTTATTTGTCAACACGATTTTTAGTCTCCTGTAGGCCTCTTTTGTCGATAAAACAAGCTCAGGATAGACTATAAGATACCAAAGAACGGGGCAGTGTCCACGGGGGTAATAATGTCTCCTATCCCCTCCATGATACAGGGTTTACCATAGAAAAAGAGCGGTACATCGGCCCCTATCGATCTGCCGATGCCGATCAAATTCCTCATCGGTAATCGATAAGATTCCATATTCTGGAAAGTCGCTTTCAGGACTGTTGCCGCATCACTGCTCGGTCCGCCAAGGCCACTGCCGATAGGGATCTTCTTTTCCACATCAATATGACCCCTTTGCGGATCAGAACAGGTTTCCTTGAGAGTTTCGCCGCCCTGTACATGGTATTCCCCTCACCCTCCGGCAGGAGCCCTTTATCATCTTTCACAATGATCACAATCATCATCGATCTCTTCGATGTGGATCAGATCATAAAGCGATACGGGGTCAACAAGACTGACAATATTATGATATCCGTCAGGTCTTTTTGACAGAACCTTGAGAAAGAGATTGACTTTCGCGGGGGCATAAAAACGTCTGTTTCATGACAGATCAGAAATAACCAATAACCAAATGGCAACCACCAAAAAAAATATACCGATGAATTTTCATTGGCAAGAATCCCTGGTTATTGTAATGTGATTATTGGTTAATCTCACTTAACCCCTTCAATGCTGAATTTGTCTATGCTGTAACTGGGATTGGCAATGATATTTACCTTTGTTTTATAGGTATTTTCAATATATTCCAGAGAGCTCTTTTCTTCTTCATAAAGCAGTCTTGCCACTTCAGGAGAAAGATAGATATTGAACATTTTTCCTTCGCCTTTTCTGCAGGCACTGGTAAGTTCTCTCAACACTTCATAGCAGACAGTATATCTTGATTTTATATAGCCGCAGCCTTCACAGTTCGGGCATGTCTCTGAAAGAGATTGACAATATTATGTCTTGTACGTTTTCTCGTTAACTGGACAACGCCTATTTCACTTATAGGGTATGCAAATGTTTTTATTCTGTCTTTTTTCAGCGTTTCAACAAGGGTCTGTAAATACCAGTCTCTCGGACTCCTTTCTCTCCATATCGATGAAATCAATGACAATAATACCCCCGATATTTCTGAGCCGTATCTGATAGGCAATCTCCTTTCACTGCTTCAAGGTTCGTCCTGAGTATCGTGTCTTCAAGGTCTTTTTTGCCGAGATACCTGCCGGTATTGACATCAATAACAGTAAGGGCTTCGGTATAGTCAAGGACAATATATCCGCCTGACTTGAGCCATATCTTTTTCTGCAGAAGTTTCGCAATTTCGATATCGATTCCATATACCTCAAAGATGGGGTCCTTTTCATCAAAATGGACAACTTCACAGTCCTTCCTCAGGCAGATATTCCTTTACAAATTCAGCAACTTTTTTATATACAAACTCATCATCGACAATGATCTTTTTAAGATTATGGGAATGCAGGTCACGTATGACCCTGAAGATAATGCCCAGTTCCTGATGAAGGACACGGGGAGCATGAGCGTCTTTCGATTTTTCCTGTATACTCTCCCAGATCCTGACAAGAAAATTAAGGTCAGTCTTCAAGCTCCTCGTTGCTTTTCCCTTCGGATGCGGTCCGTGCAATAACCCGTATCCGGTGGGGCACATTTCTTTCAACAATGTCGCCAGCCTCTTTCTTTCATCTTCCTGTTCTATTCTGCGCGATACGCCGATATGGTCGGTTGCGGGCATGAGCACAAGAAGTCTGCCCGGCAAAGTTATTTTCGATGTTACCCGCGTCCCTTTCTGTCCGATAGGTTCCCGTGAAACCTGGACAATCAGTTCCTGTCCATCTTCGAGAACCCCTCTATCCTCTCATTACGCTCAATACGAAGTCGGAATCATCAAATTCCTCATACATCATCCTGTCGAGAACAATATCGCCTACATAAAGAAAAGCCGATTTCTCAAGCCCCACATCAATAAAAGCGGCATCCATACCGGGGACAATTCTCACCACTTTACCCTTATAGATGCTTCCAACCATGCTGTGGCCATTTTTCTGTTCAATGAAAAATTCGACCAGAAGACCGTTTTCCAGAAATGCTATCCTTGTCTCGTTAAAGGTTACATTAATAATTAATTCAGCCGCCATAGATCCTTCTCGCCTCTATTTTTATAATTCTCTCAAATACTTTCCTGCGCCAACAATGTCTTTCGCCCGTACTCCCTCTCCACAAATAAAAATACTTCCTTCCGGATTTGTTTCCACAACTCAAATTCATTACCCATATCTGTCTTCGGTAATTAAGAATATACAGATATTCTTTTACCATATCTTTCAGGGTCCCTTCAATAAACTCCTGAATTTTCATACCATCAGGCATACTCCGGTTTATCCTCTTCACAATCTCCCAGTCTATTACTAACACCTTGTGCAGCCTCAATTTCGATAAGTTCACAGGTGCTTTCAATCCCGATAGGCAAGGCATCGGATAATACAATCTTCGGCATGGGATGGTATTTCCCGTGCATATTGATTTCGATGCCTGAGGCCCTGAGGGCCCTTAAGATAATATTCATCGTGTCAATATGGCCGATATAACGGGCATCTCCGTACTTTTTATATCGGAAGGTAAACGTTTCCCTGGGCAATAACCGGGTCAGAGTGTCGGGAAACCAGCGTCCGGCAATTGTTGATTGTTGATCAGGGGTCGCAATTGTGAGCGTAGTATTTTTCGGCTCAGTGCTGCCGGACTGAAGCACATCATTTGTTTTACTGCATTCAAGACCGCACCCGGCGCACCCTTCATGGCAATCAATCGTCTTTTGACAACTCTCTGCCTTTTTAAATTCCTCTTCAAAGAAAGAGCTCTCAATCCCGGTGTCGATGAATGACCATGGTAACGTTTGACCGCGCCTGCGTTCTCCCAGATATGTCCGCATATCAACACCGTTTTCCTCAAACCATTCTTCATAGATCTGGGATGAAAAGTATTCTCTCCACGCTTCAAGCCTGACGCCCTTTCGGAAGAGAAATTCAAAGAGTCCGGAAAGCTTCCCGTCACCCCTTGATATAATTGCTTCGACAATACTTACCTTCGTGTCCCGATAATTAACCTTAACTCCCCTGCCCTTCAAAACCTTTTTCAGGAAAAACATCTTTTCCTGAGCACCCCTTCATCTTCCATGGGCAGCCATTGAAAGGGGGTATGGGGTTTGGGAATAAAGGGCGAAACAGAAAGGTTTACTTCGATTCCTTCTTTACGAAAGGGCTCTATAAGCTCTTTCATGCGTAAAAGGTCTTCTTCTGTTTCCCAGGGAAAACCAACCATCATATAGAGTTTTAGCCTTCTCCAGCCATATCTTTTTCAGAAGGGGCAATTGCTGCGTCAGAAGATCGACATCAATATTTTTATTGAGCCTGCATCGAAGCTCATCTGTGGCAGCTTCCAGAGCAAAGGTAAATCCTGTCCGAGCAATGGCGCCGATGGCGGAAATCTCCGCTTCGCCGATGCTTCCGATCTTCAAAGAAGGAAGAGAAAGCGAGACACCGGGATAGTGGGATTTTACGTAATCAATGACATCAAAAAGAGCGCTGTAATCGCCGGAGCTCAAAGAAAGAAGGGAAACCTCTTCGTAACCCGTTTCCGCCAGGGCACGATCAATGATGTCCGTTACCACCTCAAAAGAACGTTCTCTATAAGGCCTGTAGCCGAAACCGGCAAGACAGAACCTGCAGCCGTTTCCACATCCCCGTGATACCTCGACATTGAGCCTGTTATGGATACTGCCGACTGTCGGGATAGGAGGACTTATGGGGTGATAGCTCGTGTTTAAATCCTGTATATATTGTCTCTTTATCACTTCTTTTGGGAAAAGGGGGGCATAAACCCCTTCAAACCGTGCAAGCTCTTCTATCACATCTATTCTCGGCAAACCCTTTAGCAGCCTTAGCGCCTTCAATATCTTGACAAAGACCTCATCGGCTTCGCCGACGACAATAAGGTCAAAGAACCTTTCATACTGCCTCGGATTAAGCATGAGCGGTCCTCCGCCGATGACAATGGGGCCTTCCTCCCTGTCTTCAGCGCAAATCTTTACACCTCCAAGATCAAGCATATTGAGGACATTCGTCACATTTAATTCATAGGTCATGGAAAAACCGATAAGGTCCATCTCTTTCAGAGGCGTTTTTGATTCCAGAGTGAAGAGAAGAGTATTGCTCTCTTTCAGGTGCCTTTCCATGTCAACCCAGGGGGCAAAACACCGCTCGCACCATATATCGGGAATGTTATTGGCAATTTCATAGAGAAGGAAATGGCCGAAATAGGACATGCCTATTTCGTAGACATCGGGGTAGCAGAGCACACATCTCACGAGAATTTTATCAAGGTTTTTAATAATCCGGTGAGGTTCTATGCCCGTATAGCGGGCCGGTTTCATAATATAATTCGGAATTTTCAGCATAATACAGAGTAGGGTACTACGAAATGAAGAATTAAGAACAAAGAATATTGTAATTCTTAATCACTTTCTCTCATGTATACCTTTTCTCAATTCTCCTTCATAACCTGTGAAAGGTCATCCATGACCATATTCTGAATCCTGTCAAGAGCTTCCTGACTTGTCGCTTCAAATCTGAGCACCAGAATAGGCTGTGTATTGGAAGACCTCACCAGACCCCATCCATCATCGAAGACCACCCGTACACCGTCGGTATCAATAACCTTGAATTTACTTTTGTAGTATTCCGTAAGCTTCTGCACAACTTCAAACTTGACGTTGTCGGGACAATCCATCCGTATCTCCGGCGTGGAATACATCTTCGGCAGGTCGCTTAAGAACTCGGAAACAGGTCTTCCGTCTTTTTCCATGATCTCCAGAAACCGCAGTGATGCGTAGATAGCGTCATCATATCCGAAAAATTTGTCGGCAAAAAAGATATGGCCGCTCATCTCGCCGCCCATGAGGGCGCCCAATTCCTTCATCTTCTGTTTGATAAGGGAATGGCCTGCCTTCCACATGACAGGCTTCCCGCCACGTTTTTCAATATCTTCAAAGAGGTTTTTGGAACATTTCACCTCGGAAACGAAAGTAGGCGCCTTGCGTTTCCCTGAGAATGTCCCGTGCAAGGATAATCATCAGATAGTCACCCCAGATGATGTTGCCCTTCTCATCTATAACGCCGATCCGGTCTGCATCGCCGTCGTATCCTATGCCCACATGGGCGCCCTTCTCCACTACCGTTTTTCTGAGGGTTGCAAGGTTTTTTTCAACGGTCGGGTCAGGAAAGTGATTTGGAAAGTGACCATCCATATCACAGAAAAGTTCGATGACTTCCTGTCCCATTTCCCTCATGATGGGCGCTGCAATAACACCACCGGTACCATTGCCTGCGTCGATAACAACTTTGAAGCCTTTATGCAGTTTAATATTGGACCGCAGAAAGCCATAGTAGTCTGAAACAATTGTATCGTATATCCTGCAAGAACCCTGACCCTTTACGAATTGCCTTCCCTCAATAATCCTTCTGAGTTCCTGGATCTGATCACCGTGGATGGTCCATTTGCCGATAGCCACTTTAAAGCCGTTCATCTCAGGCGGGTTATGACTCCCCGTCACCATGATACCACCCTCCACATCAAGGGTGAAGAGAGAATAATAAAAGAGCGGTGTCGGCACAAGCCCCAGATCAACAACATGCAACCCGCTCTCCACCATGACTTCAACAAGGAGGTCCCGGTAATGCTCAGAGGAAAGCCTGCAATCGCGGGCAATAGATGCCTTCTTTTTTCCCTCTGCCGTCATACGGGCAGCAAAGGCCCTGCCGATATCCTTCACCACATCATCAGTCAGGTCCTTTTCAACATTGCCTCTGATATCATATTCTCTGAAAATTTCTTTGTTCATGAACTGCCCCTATTCTTCAATATATGCAGCGCCCAGAAGCGCCGCTTCTTCGCCAAGTTTTGCTTTTTCTATGTGCAAACCCTGAAGCGACGCTGTCATGGCCCTCTTTCTGAGGACTATATCCATCTCATCTATAAGATGTTTTGTGCTGTAAATAACACCGCCGCCAAGTAAAACAATCTCCGGATTCAACAAATTTACAAGGCTTGCGATGCCTGCGCCCAGATATTCAATAACCTCCTGCCAGACAATTGTGCAGCATTCGTCACCCAGCAGATATGCTTCTTCTATGGTCCCTGTATGGAGATTTGTCATATCCCCATTGATAATATCCCTTATTTTCCCGCTATACCCTTCCTGAATTCTTTTTTTTACCCTTTCAACAATATACCAGCCACCGCAATATGCCTCAAAACACCCCGTATTGCCGCAATTACACTTATACCCATAAGGGTTGAGAATGGTGTGGCCCACCTCGCCGCCGACATTTGAAAAACCCCTGTAAAGCTTTCCGTCGATAATGAGACCTCCACCAATACCTGTACCTACGAAGATGCCAAGAACATCTTTTGGCACGCTCTTGAATCCGAATTTCCATTCACCGTATGTTGCAGCATTCACATCATTTTCAATACATGTCGTAACGCCTGTTGCCTTTTCGATATCTCCCCTGAGGTCCACATTATGCCACTTCAAATTGGGAGAAAAGAGTATTTTCATTGATCCCTTTTCAATCTGACCTGCTGTTGCTATTCCAATCCGGTTGATATTTTTTTTCTGAATGCCGGCTCCTTGTATAATGTCCTGTATAAGAATGACAATATCATCCCGTATACCCTCGTAACCCTTTGCAATTTCCGTGGGTATTCTCTTTGAATGAATTACCGAACCATTCTCATCGACAATTCCGGCAATGATCTTTGTCCCGCCTATATCAATCCCTATTCGCATGAAATCACACCCACCATCTTTTTAGCTCTTTCGGCCAATTTCATTGCTCCGTTTGTCGTACAACATTAACATTTTCCTGGTGAATAGTCGTCAGTGAATAGTGAATAGTTAAAATGAACGGTAAAACGTTACCTCTATTACCGCAGTCATCATTTTCTTGCTATTCACTATCTCACGATCTATTACTCTTTAGTATTTCAATCATCATCAATGCATTTTTTGCCGCGTGACCGGCATGGCAGTTATTAAAAAATAGATAGGTTGTCTTTGCCCTACTGGCGATATCCTCTGACAGGTGCGACAAACTCTTCGAGCTCCTTCTCGGAATATAAATAATTATAGCGCACATCCAGGGGGACCTTAAACCATGACGTGTTTCTGCCGTGGAAACGGAAATATCCTGTTTCCGAAGTAAGCTGCGGAGAAAAAGGCAGAAGCCCTTTCAGTTTTGGTTCATCGACAACACAGTATCCGAATGCAAGCTCTTTCAACATCTCTACATATCGGTCATCAAACCATTTGGCGTTTCTGAATTCCACTATCGATTCATAACCGGAAAATTCTTCCCGGAGGATCCGCAAATAATCCATATGTTCCTTATCGGGTACAAACATATAGGGAAACTGGAAAAGGATTGCTTTCATGTTGCCATTTAAGGGTTCCACTCCTTCCTTGAAACGCTTGCACAACTCTTTCACGTTATCTCCAATTTCATGGGTCATACCCCTATATGCCTTTACCACAAATGCAAAGTCCTGCGATGTTCTCTTTGCGAATGATTCCATCGTCTTTGCGGAAGGCATCGAATAATAGGTGTAATTTACCTCAAGTGCTTTGAAACCGAGCGTTCTTTCATAGTACGGCAACATCTCCTGTTTCCTGATTCCTGCGGGGTATATTGTGCCCACCCAGTCATCAAAGGAAAATCCGCTTGTTCCGATCAGTATATTCGCCCATGAGTTTTCGTTTGACATCACATCCGTATCTAAATAATATATGTGAACAGACAAAATCTCAAGGTAAAAAGGGGAATCAATGGAAAAACAGTATGTACTCGACAATATGAGTCTCAAGGAATCCTGGAGACTTTTTCACATAATGGCAGAATTTGTAGAAGGTTTTGAGAATCTCACCAGCCTTCATCCCGCCATCACATTTTTCGGCAGCGCCCGGTCCCACAAAGGCGAAGAACTCTACGAAAACACCTATGAGCTCGCAAAATTGTTTGCGAAAAATGGTTTCAATATCATCACAGGAGGCGGTCCCGGCGTCATGGAGGCGGCCAATAAAGGCGCAAAAGACGGCGGAGCAAAATCGGTAGGCATCAACATAGAATTGCCCTTTGAACAAAAACCGAACCCATATGCAACGATCAGATTAAGTTTCAAATACTTCTTTATCAGAAAGGTCATGTTTTTGAAATACGCCATGGCATATGTCGTGATGCCCGGAGGCATAGGGACACTGGATGAGTTCTTTGAGGCTGTAACCCTTGTTCAGACAAAAAAGATGAGACCCTTTCCCATTATCCTCGTCGGCTCTTCCTATTGGGCAGGACTTATTGAATGGATGAAGATAAACCTGCTCGATACGGGCAAGATTACCAAAGAAGACCTTGACATATTCAAGATTATGGACGATCCTCAGGAAATCGTTGAATATGTGAGGAAATTCGTCATTCTATAAGAAATCTATTTTTCGCGCGAAGACCAGATAGCCCGTATGGGCGATCATTCTATCCTGCGGTCTCACCCTTTCAGCGACGGTCTTATATTTTCTGTGCATAATTTCCATCACTTCAATATGGCCGAATCCGCCATCCTGCAAGCCTTTTAACAGCTCAGAAATCTGATTGGCAGTAGGAACGATCATCCCTACCGAGGCGCTCTCCTTCATAAGGCTTCTCACCTTATCAAGACATAGCCATGGCTCCCTTACATCGATAAAGGCCGCATCGAATCCACCATCAGAATATTCCGTTACATCCTCATTGCGGAGTTCTACATTTCCCCACTCACCATACTTTTCGATATTTTTCCTGGCATTTTTGAAGTGTCTCTCTTCCAGTTCAAAGGTAACAACTTTCCCCTGAGGGCCAACAGTATGGGCAAGCATATAGGTAAGCGCGCCGCTTCCTGTCCCGACTTCAAGCACCCTGGAGCCATTCTTCGCGTTGATCTTAAAAACAATGAAAGAACTATCTTTCGGAAAGATAATCTGCGTCTCTCGTTTAAAGGCATACATAACGATGTCTTCTGTGGTTGGCTCGTAGAGATCGTATTCACCAATGCGGAAACCATAGGGCTTGCCGATAATATCGGAATAATTGAGAGCGCCCCCTTTGCCATGAAAACTCTGCCCCCCGGTAATGCGCTTGAGGTATTTTTTGTCTTTGTAAATAATTAAAACGAGACCATTGTCCTGAATCACACTCATAGTAATATCCTTTTAATATGTCATTACTGCAACTGATAGGTAACAAGCCAATTTTTAATTCGGAGTCTGTAGGGTAGCTGTCTGTTAAATGTTGTTTTTTCCAGAATTTCTCTGGCATGATCATCAAAGTCACGCCTGCCGGAGCTATTTATGACCTCGACATTTTGAATAGTGCCATTTTCCATGATGACAAAAGCAAGGAGCACCCTTCCTTCCCACCCCATTCTCCGGGCACGGTCAGGATACTTATCCTTAAAACGTTTTTGTACAACATCCGTTATAAAGGGGAAATATTTTAGATCAGTATCACCCTTACCGTAATCGATCACTTTCCCATCGACAGGGGCCGAGGACAGCCCGCGAACGCTTTGCCCGGCAAAGAAAGGTTTTTCACCGGTAACACTGCTCGTTGCATCCTGCCGTACTTTTCCATCCTGTGATACAATCTGCCCTGCTTGATCTGAGATGGGTCCTGTCGACAGCACCCTCTCTTCTTGCCGTATAGTCTGTTGCAGCATGCATTTGTTTATTAAGGTCCTCCTTTGTTGCCTGTTGAATGTTTTCTACTGCTGCATCATTTTCTCTTTTTCCCGCCTTGAGCTCATCAGTTTTGTGCCCTCTGTTTTGTACGACCTCTTGACCGCCTATCGTTGTTCGTCCTTTTTCAAGAGTAAAATCAAGAACAATAGACTTGGACTTTATGAACTGATCAAGGGGAACTCTCAGCAAGAGGGCCACCACTATTATATGGAAAAGGAGGGAAATAGAGATACCCAGTGAGTGTTCTCTCATCGCCCCTTCTCCTCTGTCTGGAGGCTCACTTTTTTGAAACCCATTGTTTTTACCGTATCAAGCACTTCGATAAACGTTTGCAGTGGGAGGTTCCTGTCGGCCCTGATGAGAAATGGGGTCTCCTTCGGTATATTGGTAAGTTCTTCGGTAAGACCTGGCAGATCAACGGACTTCCCCTGGTAAAAAAGAGAACCGCCCCGATCTATCTCGATGACGCCTGTCCGTATCGCCTTTTCGTATTTCCCGGCCACCCTCGGAAGTTCAACAGGAATTATCCCACTTACCACAAAGGTGCTTGTCATGAGCACAATGGTCAGGAGCACAAGCATTACATCGATAAAAGGGACCATATTGATATAGCTAAATTCTTTCTCTTCCATGTTTTCCATCCCACTGGAGGAGGGCCACTTTCGTCTTTCTTGTGAGGTAATTATAAAATACGATTGATGGTATGGCAACAACAAGCCCGATGGCCGTGGCCTTCAATGCAAGGGCAAGACCGAGCATAATTTTCGTTGCGTCCACATACCCTTCTCTTCCAATCGTATAAAATGTGAGCATAATGCCGAGCACTGTCCCGAGAAGACCGATATAAGGCGCGTTGCTGCCGATTGTAGCAATAACGGCCATCCTTTTTGTTATTTCTATTTCGAACAGTTTCCTGTCAAGGATCGAATTTTCAATATTCAACCTTCTAAAAAAGAGATACCTCTCGATGAAAATAGCCAAAGAGATAATCGAAAGAAAGATTAATAATCCGATAATTCCATAATCAATAAAGTATACCAGCCAGTTCATCCAGTTAATCTATTATAAATACCCCTGGTTGTCAAAAGATTGTATTGTCCGATTAGGGGTGATTAAAAAATCAAAAAATGGTAAATTTTAATTATGGAGACAAAGGAACTGAATTGCATCAACGATCCTGCCTTCCGGCGGCTTCAATGTCGTGATACAAATATTGTTGACGGTATCCTGCTGGAAAACCATCTCTTTCTCCTTTCGCTGCTTCCCTGCTGTGCACAACTCGCCCTACCTTACTGGGCAAAAATCACAGGCAGAATCATAAATGAGGGAATCGAAGAAATGCTGCTCAATATCAAGGTAACATTACTTGATGGTGGCGGTGTTCCTCTCACGGATTACACCGATATGATAGCCCTTGACGGCGGAGAAAAGGGTGAATTTGAGGTCAAGCTCATTGAGTATCACGACCGGGCAAAAACATACACCATATCGATAGAGGAAACAACACAGCTCTGAGATCTATAAGGAACTTGCTCACAGGTGAGCAATATGGACAAAGATACGGCAATCAATACTCCCTTTACAAATCTTCCGAAATTCATACAAGAACATCAAATCAGCCTTACTGATTTCTCATACCTTGAAACACAGGCAAAGCCGGAGGATGCTACCGATCTCTTCAACGAGGCAATGCAGGACGTTAAGGCCATTAACGTCAGTCAAAAAAGAATTTATAAAAAACAACCCGTAAAATCATTGAAGCCGCCTATAGACGATAATGTCAGGAAACTCCTCGAAGACGCCATAGAAGACCACTACGGACTCATGGTAACCAACGTGCCGGAATACATGGAAGGCTATATTGAAGGCATGAACCCCTTGACCATGGAAAAGCTGCGAAAAGGAGAATTCTCAGTCCAGCGGACACTTGACCTTCATGGCTATTCCACAGAAGACGCTGATGAGCTTTTTCAATTATTTATCAGGGACGTTATCCGCGCCGGACTCAACTGTGTAAAAGTCATACACGGCAGGGGCCTCAAATCAAAGGGCGCGCCTGTATTGAAAGAACATCTGAAAACATGGATTATCAGGGCAATGCACAGAAAATGGGTTATTGCCTTCTCCAATGCTGTCATGCATGATGGGGGACCGGGCGCAACCTATATCCTCCTGAAAAATAAACCGGTAAAAAAACGGATTCACATCATTGGGTGACAGATAACTGCATCACCAAAGAAGCCGCCTTCCCTCATGGGTTATCCCAGTGACTCCCCTTCTTTCTGTGCCGACGCAGCTTGTTTTCATTTGACAACTCCTTACGAAATGCATACATTAGCCTAAAGTTTTCACGGAGTTTTATCATGGAATTAAATGGTATAATCGCTTTCAGTGCAGGTCTGTTGTCCTTTTTCGCGCCCTGCGTGCTGCCCCTCGTGCCTTCCTACTTAGTATTTATAGGCGGGGCATCCATCGATCAGCATGATGAATCTCTGACGGTGAGATTCAGAAGCATTATGCTCACCCATTCTATCGCTTTTGTATTAGGCTTCTCCTTTGTTTTTATTACATTAGGCATATCATCTTCTCTGATCGGCAATTTCCTGTCCACCTATCAGACATATATCTCCAGAATTGGAGGCATTCTTCTTATAGTCATGGGGCTCTTCAGTCTGGACCTCATCAAGATACCCCTGCTAAACCATGAAAAGGTCATTCACCTGAAGAAAAAACCTCTGGGCCTCTTAGGTTCCTTCGTTGTGGGCATCACCTTCTCTCTTGGCTGGACACCCTGTATAGGCCCTGCATTATCTTCCATATTGATTATCGCTTCAACGGAGGAAAATGTCCGGCAAGGTATTTACCTGTTAAGCATGTATTCTCTTGGGCTCGCCATTCCCTTCATTCTATCAGCCCTTCTTTTCCACAGGTTATTAGGATTTCTCAAACGATATGGTTATGTTGTCAAGTATACCATGAAAATTCTGGGTGTGCTCCTCATCATTATCGGGATTTTGATGCTCACTTCCTACTTCAACAGGGTAAGCGAATGGATGGGACAGCTTTTCTGAAAATGCTCAAAACATGTATTGTCAGGAGAATAAAATATAACGCTGCCAACGAAGAGAACGATTTGATTGAGCAATGGAATAACACTTTTGACTTTAAAATAGCCCCTTTAATCTGTTATAAGAAACAAGGAGGGAAAGAATGGAAAAAATTGGAATCATCGGCCTGGGAAATATGGGAGAATCAATTGCAAAAGCCCTCATAAAAGAAGGAATGAAAAAAGAGTCTATCCTTTTTTCGGAAACGAAAAAGGAACGGGCAAAACAAATAGAAAAAGTATATGGTTTGAAATGCATAAAAAACCTTTCCGAACTTGCAAAAAAAACTGACTATATCATTCTCGCTATCAAACCACAGGATGCAAAGGGTGTGCTCCATGAAATAGCCCCCTCCCTTGACGATAAAAAGATTATCATATCAATTATGGCCGGTATTACCACATCGAATATCCTTTCCCTTGCCGGTAAGCCTTTCAAAATCATTCGGGTCATGCCGAATATCTGTGTAAAGGTGAGCGAAGGGGTAATGGGAATAGCAGCAAACAGCATGGTAACAAAAGAGGAGAAAGAAAAGATACAAATGTTACTCTCGCCGTTGGGCAATGTTATTGAGGTCAATGAGGATCTAATGGACGCCTTTACCGCCTTAGGTGGAAGTGGACCTGCCTTTTTCCTTCTTTTTCTGGAAGCGATGATCGATGCAGGCGTGAAGATAGGTCTTGCGAGAGACAAGGCAAAATCTATTTCACTCCAGGTCGTAAAGGGTACATTGAAAATGCTGGAAGAAGAGAATCTCCATCCCACGGTCATGCGTGATATGATTACATCGCCTGGCGGAACCACTATTGCCGGTATTGCAATCCTGGAAGACAGGGCCTTCAAGGGAAACGTTATAGAAGCTATTGAAAAGGCCTGCAAACGGGCAAAAGAACTTTCCTCATGATGAATGCCTATGATAGCAAAAGACAATACATGGTGGAAACTCAGATTGTCGCAAGAGGCATCAAGGACAAGATGGTCATTGATGCTCTGCGGAAAATTCCAAGGCACCTCTTCCTCGATGAGGCCCTCTGGCCACAGGCTTACGAAGATCACGCCATGCCCATCGGAGAAAAACAGACCATCTCGCAACCATACATCGTTGCCCTCATGACCGAAGCCTTACAATTGACAGACAAACAAAAGGTCCTCGAAATCGGCACAGGATCAGGGTATCAAACAGCAATTCTTGCAGAGATTGCGGATCAGGTCTACTCCATCGAAAGGATCCCCTCAATCGCGAAACGGGCACGAAAAGTCTTTGATAAACTACAGTATAGAAATGTTGTCATCACCATCGGTGACGGCACCTCGGGTTGGAAAGAACACAGCCCCTATGATTGCATAATCGTCACCGCATCATCTCCGAAGGTCCCAAAACCCCTTCTTGGACAACTCGCAATAGGCGGGCGGCTCGTTATACCTATAGGCGAAGAATCAGGTCAGGGCCTTATGGTCTTCACAAAAGAAGATGAAAATAATTATACGGAAGAAAATTACGGAGGATGCAGGTTTGTCAAGCTCGTCGGGGAATACGGGTGGAGAGAATAAAAGACAATAACGCAGATGCATATTTTCCGGGAAATGAAGAGGTTATCGCCGAAAAACTCTACATGAGAGACCTCCGCAAGCTCCCCCTTCTTTCCCTTGAGGAAGAAATAAGCTGTGCAAAGGGTGTTGCAAAGGGTGATCCGGAAGCTCGCAGAAGGATGATCGAAGCAAATTTAAGGCTCGTCGTAAAAATTGCCCGAAGATATGTAAACCAGGGTCTGCCGCTTCTTGACCTTATAGAGGAGGGCAACATCGGACTCATGAGGGCCGTTGAAAAATTCGACCTTATAAAGGAATGCAGATTTTCAACCTATGCGACATGGTGGATCAAACAATCCGTAGAACGCGCTATAGCAAATCATTCAAGGACGATTCGGCTGCCGGTCCATGTTTCATCAAGGGTTACCAAGATATCGAAACTGGTAAGCGAATATCATGAAAAAGAAGGCAGGGAACCCACTGTCGAAGAAATATCCGCTGCAACCGGTTTCAGGTTGGACTTTGTTAAGAACCTTTTTTCGATGGCCATCAAGACGTATTCCCTGGAAACTTTCATTGACGAAAATAGTAAATTAACCCTGGAAGAGGTTTTGGTAAATCCCTCCAACGAAGAACCCCTTTCTGTTCTTGAGCATACAAAAAGGGTGGAGGAAGTTGCCTCATGGCTTGACCTGCTCGGAGCCGACGAGCGTAAAGTCATCATGCTCCGCTTCGGTCTCGATGGTGATGACCCGCAGACCCTCGAAAAAATTGGAAAAATTTTTGGTGTAACAAGAGAGAGGATACGTCAGATCGAGCAGAAGGCCCTTAATAAACTGCGCAAAACAGTGAAGAGAAAAAATATTGGAACAGAAAATATCTGAAGGACAAAGCCGCAAACATGCAACTGCTGATATCATCAAAAAAGGTTCTATCATTACCATTATTACCCTCATCAGCAGACCCATCGGATATGTTCGTGAAGCTATACAGGCCTATCTCTTCGGCGCGACCTTTCTTGTTGATGCCTTTATCGTCGCATTCAATTTTCCCGAGCTGATCCAGACGCTCTTCCTTTCCGCTGCCACAAGCGCCTTTCTTGTACCGATCTGTACAAAATATCTGCACAACGATGAAGAGTATTCAAAGATATATTCGACATTCATCAACATCTCTATCATTATCACACTCTTTATTTCAGTTCTGTTTCTCATTTTCAGCGGCGCTCTGACGCATATCATAGCTCCCGGTTTCAGTCCTGAAGCAAAGGGAGTTACAAAAAATCTTTTTATGATCATGATACCCGTTATTGCCTTCCACGCAATTCTTTCAGTCATGAAGGCATTTCTCAACGCAAAGGAGCATTTCGCCGCCCCTGAACTATCGGGCATCCTCTGGAATGTCGTCTTTATTTCATCGGCCCTTCTTCTCAACAAGCAGCTTGGCATCTATAGTCTTGCCCTCGGGGTTTCCGCAGGGGCCTTTCTCCAGATTATCATGCAGATCCCCTATTTACGGAACAATGGTATTCGCTACAAAACTACAATTGATTTACATCACCCCTCGGTTGTACAGGCTAAACAGCTCTTTTTTGGCGCCCTCGTTGCCACATCGATTGTGCCCATCAACAGTTTCATCGGCAGGGTCATTGCCTCCTATCTTCCCCATGGTGAAGTTGCATCTCTTGCGTACGCTTTCAGGATCTTTATCCTGCCCTTCAGCCTCTTTGCCGTTCCCGTATATACCGTAATGTTCTCGAAGATTTCCCGGCTGTACCACGAAAAAGACTGGAAGGGCATGGCAGCGCACCTGGACAGCTCCATTGTCCTTCTCGCGATAACGCTTATTCCGTCAACGATTATTCTCTGCTCTTTAGGTGATATATGCGTTCAAATCCTTTATCAACGGGGCGCTTTTACCGCCTACGATACGGCCATGACCAACAGGGCCCTTTTCGGGTACGCCATCGGGCTTATCTTTTACGCCCTCTCCATGTCATTCGTAAGAATATTCAACGCCATGCATGACATGAAAACACCTGCCATCATAGGCCTCACCTCAATTGCCTTAAACGCTGCTCTGGCAGCGCTGCTCATGGTGCCCCTGGGAAACCTCGGTGTATCACTGGCCACCTCCATAGTCTCCTGTTACAATTTTATCATGCTCTATATCATTTTGAAAAAAAGGGTCAATTATCGTATTAACAAACGGACTATGCGTGATATTATAAAATCCTTGCTAGCCGGTGTTATTCTCGTACTGCTCATCTATTTCACTAAAAAACTCTTTCAGAACAACCTCTATCTCACCCTTCTGATAAGTCTTTTCTTTACCGTTGCCGTTTATGGTCTGTTCTTCCGTCAATACTACATAATGTTACTAAAAAAGAGATAGAACACTCCGCCTTTCTCTTGCCTTGCAACGGGGGTCTTTCCTGTCACTATTCCTAGGTGTCTTTATTACTTTTCTAAAGACATACATTTAATGAATTACTGTCTGCGTCCAGAATCCTATTGACTGGCAAGGCTGTTTGTCCGCCTGAGTCCGGTTGAAGTGTTATTCCATTTCTAAAGCAACCGTACCACTACTCTCCAGAGGTTATCATTTTCTGAGCGGACGTCGAAGGATGCCTTGGGTACCCTGCCGATGAGCCTTTGCGGTCCTGCGGCCAGTGCCGCGTTTAGGACAGTTCTTGCTGTCTGAGCGACGAGCGAGTTCAAGAACTGAGCAAAGGTGAATCGTTTGCAGGGTAACCCCCCTTCGGGGGACAGGTGCAGACGAGTGGGAGCGAAGAAAAGGGTGACCTCCGGAATGACCGGGTTGAGTTAGAAATGGAATTAGATGAAGATTATTTAATATAGGCTCTATAGGCAATTGAAAACACTTCTTGCGAATACCTATATCCTTTTTCTTTCTTGGGAAATTTTTTATCATATTCTTCTGCGTCATTTTCATTTACTTCATATACATTACTGTACATATATTTCCATTTATGTCCCGATAACACTCCCTCTTCTAATTCAAGAACGAGTAAACCATACGGATAATTTCCACCGATATCGCTAATATCATAATCCCTGGAACTCTTGAATCCATGTTTACAATAGTTATGTGGATCACCCAATATCACTATCGCTTTTATCCCGGTATTAATTGCCATTTCCGTAGTATGTTTGATTAATGACGTGCCAATTCCTTTTCTCTGAAATTCCGGCAACACACTGATAGGTCCAAATGAAATGATATCAAGATTCGAGCCATATTCATCTATCAATTTAGCTTTTGTATACATTATATTTCCCACTACTTTGCCATTACATTCAGCAACAAAATCAAGTTCATTGATGAAATCAGGATGATTTCGCATTTGATGCACCAAATAATGTTCATTACATCCTGGGAAATATAAATTCCAAAAAGCCTCCCTTGTTAATTCTTCAACTTCGTGAAAATCTTTTTCTGTTTCATTTCGAATCACAATATCCATTTTGGCTCTCCATCTTCTTTTTTATCCGCCGAAGGCGTCCATCTAACGCCTGCGTCGGCGAGACGCGTTTCACGCGGATTCGCTGCACGCACTTGTTAAACAGCATTTCTTTCATTTCAGCTTTGAAAGCTGGATGCGCGTTCTGTTCTCGACCTTCAGCAATTCGACCTTAATTTGGTCTCCTTACTATATATAATCACAATAAGATTTCAAGAAAATAATAGCTTCTAAATGCTCACTGATTGAGTCTTTCAGGAAGATGCGCATTCCCATCCAAGCCATTGGCCGAACACTATATACAATCTCAACACAAGCAAATGAGGATATAAAAAGTTGTCGCCTCAGAATGCAACCCGCCGCTCGAATCTTTACCACATTGACTAACGAAAGGGGCTTATGTTAGCATGTAATTGATGAATAAAGACGCACTAAAACCTTCCAGAGAATTTCACGTATCGAGAAAAGTCCGCGATAAATATCAGTTCAGTGAATCGCTCTTTGGCCTGAGCGGAAACGTGGTTTTCACCAATTTTCTCGCAGCCCGCACTTTTGCTCAGAAAATCAATCAGAAACGGGACCTCATGAATTACCCGGAGCAGGCAATCCGGGCAAGTCAGCTTATCGCAATGGGCCTCATTGACGAAATCCTCCATTACGTTGTGGGTCTCTATGTAAAAGAAACAAAGTCATCCACCATGAAGGAAGCCCTTTCTTCCCTCAATGAAATGTTTGGCGCCGAGAAGGTCGAAAAAACCCTTCATCTCTTTACCGACGAATTTCCGCCCCTTGATGTTTATAAACGGCATATCGGCGTCGAGGCCTATCTTGAAGGGGAAAGCGGCGGCATATCAAACCGCGAAATCGTCCTTGAAGAGATGCTCCTTCTCTGGCTCGCCAATATGAACCCTGCATTTTCATCATTTTTCGAGCTCTTCGAAGATACATCGCTAAAGAAAGACACGGTGTACCTCCAGATTATCTCGCATCTCAGATCATTCTTCGATAGACAGCAGCCCTTCGGTCCTGATCATCAGAACCTCATCGACATGCTAAGAAGTCCCGCAATCATTGTCCCTCATTCCCTTCCGGGACAGCTCGAATACATCATGGAGCACTGGGGATATCTCCTCGGCAAGTATTTTCACCGGATGCTGCGTAGTCTCGACCTTTTTAAAGAAGAGTCAAAAACTCCCTTCCTTGGTCCCGGACCTGCTGAAGTATACAGATTTACCAGCCTCGAATTCGAACCGGAACGTTTCACACCCGATCAGGAATGGATGCCGAGACTGGTCGTTATGGCAAAAAACATATATGTCTGGCTCGATCAGCTTTCCAAAAAATTCGGCTCTCCTGTTTCCAAACTGAATGAAATACCTGACGAAGAGCTTGACGTTCTGCAAAAAAGAGGGTTCAGCGGTCTCTGGCTCATCGGCATCTGGGAGAGAAGCCCCGCATCACAGCGGATTAAGCAGATGTGCGGCAATCCCGAAGCGGTCCCTTCAGCGTATTCACTCTATGACTACCAGATCGCCGACGATCTGGGCGGTGACAGCGCATTCCAGAACTTCAAGGAAAGAACATGGCAACGGGGTATCCGCCTTGCCACCGATATGGTGCCCAACCATGTAGGTATCTATTCCCGATGGGTCGTTGAACATCCCGACTGGTTCGTTTCACTCGACCACAGCCCCTTCCCCTGGTACACCTTTAACGGGCCCGACCTTTCCCATGATACAAGGATCTCCCTCTTCATCGAGGACCACTATTACGATCGCACCGATGCCGCTGTCGTCTTCAAGAGAAGGGACAATCATACAGGCAGTGAACAATATTTCTATCACGGAAATGACGGCACAAGCATGCCCTGGAATGACACTGCGCAGCTTAATTATCTCAATCCTGAAGTCCGTGAGGCAATGATCCAGACAATACTCCATGTGGCCCGTCATTCTCCTGTTATTCGTTTTGATGCAGCTATGACGCTCACAAAAAAACACTTCCAGAGACTCTGGTTTCCTGAACCGGGGACAGGCGGAGCAATTCCGACACGGACCGAACACAGCATTCCCCGTGAAGGTTTCGATCGACTTATGCCCGATGAGTTCTGGCGGGAAGTCGTTGACCGTATTGCCCAGGAAGCGCCGGACACACTTCTCCTTGCAGAAGCATTCTGGCTGCTGGAAGGCTATTTCGTGCGGACTCTCGGTATGCATAGGGTCTATAACAGCGCATTTATGAATATGCTCCGAGATGAAGACAATGCGAAATACCGCACAGTGATGAAAAATACCCTTGAATTCGATCCTGAGATTTTGAAACGTTTCGTCAACTTCATGAATAACCCCGATGAGCGGACTGCTGTGGATCAATTCGGAAAGGACGGCAAATATTTCGGAACCTGCACCATGATGGTCACCCTCCCCGGACTTCCTATGTTCGGACATGGACAGATCGAGGGTTTTGCAGAGAAGTACGGCATGGAATACCGGCGTGCTTATTGGGATGAGACTCCTGACCGTTACCTCATGGAACGTCATGAACGGGAAATATTCCCCCTTCTCCACAAGAGACGGCTTTTCGCAGGCGTGGAACATTTCCTTCTCTATGATTTTTTTGCATCTAACGGGAGCGTCAATGAAGACGTTTTTGCCTATTCGAACCGATATGAACAGGAACGTTCTCTTGTGGTCTTTAACAATAGCAATACCGGCGCAAAGGGATGGATCAGAACATCCGTTGCGTATTCGGCCAAGGAAGAGGGTACAGCCGCAAAAAAACTAATTCAGAAAACACTCGGTGAGGGACTGCAGATAGAGAACAGGACAGGCCTCTTTACCATCTTTCGCGATCATATATCAAAACTCGAATATATCCGTGACACCAAGGAGCTTACCGAAAAAGGTCTCTACGTTGAACTCGGTTCATATCACTACCATACCTTCCTTGATTTCAGGGAGGTCCAGGATAATGAATGGCGTCACTATGCGCTCATCACCACCTACCTCAATGGAAGGGGAGTGCCCGGCATCGAAGAGTCGATGCAGGAATTATTTCTCCAGCCTATCCATAACTCTTTCAAGGGACTCATCAATCCCAGCTTACTCCAGGATCTCATTGCCGCAAGCAGAGAGCAGGTAAACGCTGACCTCTCTTCCCCGCATGTCGACCTTCTGGATAAAATTGACGAAAAGATGCTCGCATTTCTCCGGGAGATAAAACATTTTACCTCAGGCACAGGCAATGAGCTTTTCCTTGCAGAGAAAATAAAGAAAGCACTGAAGGCTATCCTTGCCATACCTCGACTCCATGCAGATTTGTTCACCTTGACTACCGATAATGGCGTCATAACCATGCAGACTCCCGCTGCCTCTCATTTCTGCTGGCTTTTTATCCACCCATTAGGGGAGATAATCGGCAGCAACGGCGCCATCGCGGAACAGAGCAGGAGCTGGATCGACGAATGGATGTTTGACCGCCTGTTGACAGATGTTTTTCGTGAACTTGACTTCGACGATAAGGATATCTGGGAAGCCTTATCGCTCATTAAGATTTTTACAACACATCAGCACTGGCTTTCCGACAAAGATACATTTAATATCTATACAGCACTGGAACCATTCCTTGGCGACAGCGAAGTCCAGCAGTTCCTTCAGGTCAATCGTTATAAGAACATACTCTGGTTCAATCAGGAAACATTTGAATTATTGCTCTCATGGATGCTCTTGACCGGGATTATAGCCATTACAGTAAAGAATGAAAATGCCAAAGAGGCCCTTACCGTAAACGATTTACACAAGGCCATCACGAAACTGCGCCAGGCAGCTGCCCAATCACAGTATCAATTGGGAAAGTTTATCGATCTTATTAAGCAGGATCTGCAGCAGTAGAGCTACTATTCATCTGTGGTAAATCTGATCTATTTGACTTTCCGGGTTGTCTTGGCTGCTTTCTGACTGCAGGGCATATTCTTATGGACTAATATTTTTTTGCGGGCACAATAGAGGGCGCTAAAGGTCCTGCAGCTCCCTGCCCCATCCACAGCAGTTTCCTTCGGCATTGCCGCATATTTACACATAAGATCACAGAAATCCATAATATCTTTCATATAAAGGTTTTATACCATATCGTAACCGATTGTCTCAACTATTCAGATTTTGCCATCCTTTACTTCATCGGCATAATATTGTGATAGATCCATCTCCATATACAACGCTTCATTCCGCTCATCGATCACCGTATCTGCTAAATTCAACTTGAAAATAAATCGAATTGCAGGAGAATCTACCAAAACTTTTGCACGATCTCATTCAATTTCCATAAAGAAGACTCAACAGTGGACTGGCCGATATCCAAAAGATCAGGACCAATAATCTCAAGAACTTAAACTACTGAGGCTGGGCATAAATTTTAAAAGAATCCGGTCTTGATTCTTAAAATGACACATGTAAAAAAGAACTTGACATATTAAACAAAAAAAATATTAAATTACATAACCTCAAATCAGGGGATTAGTTCCCGTCGTTCACAAGATTAACAACAATGACAGCCATCGCTGAAGACGGTCAAAGACATTTTGACACGAACGGATATTAGTTTCTGCAAAAGGAACAATGTTCTAAGCGGGAAAGGATAGCTATTGGTCCTTTCCGATATTGAAAAATGAGGGGGGTATCATGGGCCGTGAAAAAGTTGTGGTTTCACTGTTGGTTTATTTCTCTATTCTTCTTCTTTGTGGACAAGCTATTGCCGGATCGGTTGATAACGCAACCTTAAGCCCGATAACAAGTTTTTCTACGGCAGGCTCTTCTGCTTCTACGGTAGGCCATTCTGCTATCACCTTTTCGGCACTCAATAATAAAAGTTTTACACTCACAAGTTATGAAATCAAGATCATGATTGATGTGCGACCTTGGTATCAGCATCACCTCCATGTCTCCAGGAGCCACAACAGCTGAAGTCATCCAAACTACTTCAGAGCGTTATATCCACTTGCTCTGGAAAAATATACCCTCAGGCGCCGAGATGAAAGCTACGATCACCGTAAGTGGATATTCTGGCCAATACACATTGACACCCTCCTCAATCACATACTATAACCTCAAGAAACGATATACAGGCGCCTGTAACACAGCCACCATTGTATTTCGACAAGAGATGCTGCCCATTGAATCAAAACAAGGGAATAACTCCATTGAGGTTCTCTGGACACCATCATCCAATGCCGGTATCGTCGGGTATCGCGTCTACAAGAGAACAAGCATATCAGACTACAACCCCGTGAATTCATTTTATACTACCGGGCTAAGCTATACGGACACCGATGTACAGAACTCTGTTGCCTATTACTATCGGGTAGCGGCTGTAGACCAGTCGGGGAATGAAATAGATGTCTCTCCTGAAACTGCGGAAATGCTTTTGAACACGAAGATCAGAACATACTGGTGCCCCTGTGGGACAGAGTATTGCCATCGGCGATATCGACGGCAATGGAATACCCGATCTGGTGGTGGGCAACCCCTATTCCGGTAACAAGGGCACTCTCCCGGGAAGGGTAGACATATATATGAACAATAATGTATCGTCCCGACCGGATATCACATTATACGGTGAAAATAACACAGACGAATTCGGGACAGCTATTGTCCTGGTTGATATGAATAACGATGGATATGACGATCTCATTATCGGCGCGCCAAATTCGATTACAGCAACACAACCTCGGGACGTCCGTACGGAAAGGTTTACGTCTATGCCGGGGCGGCCCTCCTATATCCCAATCACCGGTGAAAACATTCATGGGACGGGAAGTAACGCAACTGGATGCGAACCTGATCAGGTGATTCCCGAACATCTTGGAAAGATATATTACTATTGCCGGGGACGTAAACGGCGATGGATTTAAAGACGTTGCGGTCGGTTCATATTTAGGCGGATTTGGCCGTAGCGGAAAGCATTCTGTTTCTCTTTGGTGGACCAGGGATCGTTTCTCAGCACTACCGAAGTCAGAGGGCCAAAATGCTTTGAACATATGGGTTTATCTGTCTCATCTGCTGGCGATGTGAACGGAGACGGTTATGATGATGTAATCGCCGGTACTTACGATAGTGACACATGGGATCCTCCGCCTGGAAAGGCATATCTCATCTATGGGGGACCTATCCCGTCCTTTCCAATTTTGTGTTTTCTGAAGACAGGGGACACTATGGAAGTAAGTTACAGGTCTTGATATCAATGGCGATGGCTACTCAGACATAGCCGTGGATGGCTACATTTACCTTGGAGGTCCAAACCCGGACAACCTGCCTGATATCTATTTGGAAGCCGGCTATGCCTCGATGGGTGATCTCAATGGTGATGGCTACGAAGACCTATTGTCCAGTGGCGCAAAATGCCGTATTTATATGGGCGGCAGCCACATCGATAATATCCCGGATGTGTTGTTGCCGGATGTTCTATGTCAAGGACGTAAAGAGATATTAACCATGATGGTTTGAAGGAAATCGTGGCGGTCTCTTCGGACGCAATTGTCCGTCCATTCTCTTGCTCCCTATGCCAACCTTCCCTATATAGTTGTCACATCACCCCGGAACTACGAAACAGTAAATACGTTGAATCTCCCCGTATCCGGTATGATACGGGGCAGATCGACGCGACTTCTCGTGGGAGGTCAGGACACACAAATCAGTCAGGATGGCAGCTTCCAGGCCAGGTTCCTGTTGTCCTTGGAAGAAACGGGATCGAAATAATTGCTCAGGGGGAAGACGGCAGGATTGCCAAAAGAAAGCTTCATGGTACATATGGCGTACCGCCTGTAGCCGTTCAGATCACTCTCCGACAGACAGGGATTACGGTCTGTGGAAGTACTATTGATGTTGTGGGCACGTGTGAGTCAAACTTCTGCTCAGGTAGAGGTGCGTTGGACAAATAATACTGATGCATCGAGCCGATACCCCACAATCACCGGTAATAGCTTCCAGACAACAATCGACCTTTTCAGTGGCCTAATATAATAACGGCAATAGCCACTGACCCCTATGGTAACATCGCCTCTCACAAAATCCATATTGTATATGATCAGCCAGTGTAGTGTGCCCCTTGTTACTTTCGGGACCCAGCCACAGACAATCCAGGCAGGTCAATCTGCCAATCTTACCTGGACTACAACATATGCAAACTCGGTAACCATCAACAACGGCATCGGCGCTGTTCCTTTGAGCGGATCAGTTACCGTTACCCCCTCACAGACCACTACATATACTCTATCTGCGGCCGGGCCTGGAGGGACGGCCACATCGTCAATAACTGTCACCGTAACAACAAACCCTCCGACAGCAAGCATCAGCGCTCAGCCTTCAAGCATTTATGCCGGATCGTCTGCAACTATTGTCTGGAGTTCAACGAATGCCGCAAGCGCTACCATCGATAACGGCATCGGCGCTGTCGCGACGAATGGATCTTTGACTGTCTCTCCTTCTCAAACAACAACCTATATAATAACAGTTACAGGCGCCTACGGCACAGCAACGGCATCGGCAACCATTACTGTCGCGCCTCCACCTCCTCCGCCTCTTCCTACCGTGACTATCATTGCCGATCCGTCCCTCATCGAAACAGGACAATACACGAGTATTTCCTGGTATTCGACGAACGCTACAAGCGCAATTCTCGAATTCGTAGGACTTTCGTATCCCGCTCCTGTGGGGGTTATTGGTTATCCCCAGCAGTGGACTTTCGACCGGACTACAACTATCAAAATTACAGTCACAGGTCCGGGAGGCACAGCAACAGAATCTGTAGTAGTCACCGTTGTCAATCCAAATGCGCCTACCGTGACCATCAGCGCCAACCCCACACTTATAGAAGCAGGCCAGTCATCAACCCTCAGCTGGAGTTCAACAAATGCGACAAGCGCTGCTATTGATAACGGCATCGGCGCTGTCCCGGTTAATGGCTCCATTCAGATTTCTCCTTCACAGACCACAACGTATGCCATTACAGTCACTGGCCCGAACGGCGGCATTGCTACAACTTCCTTCAGAATCTACATGAAGGAAGGACCGGAATATTCCTATGGCAATCCCACACCGGCAGAACAGGCCTTTCTCGAAGCGGTCAATCGTGCCCGGCTCAACCCGCAAGCCGAGGCAACACGTCTGGGGATCGATTTTTTGAGGGCGTGCCTCAAGGGACAATTAGCGGCCAGCCCGTGCAGCCCCTCACATTCAATGCAAAGCTCCTTCAGGCCGCTTATCTGCATTCGCAAGACATGATGCTCAATCAGTACTACAGCCATACATCACAGGATGGCCGCACTTATGTCGAGCGCGTTGCCCAGGCAGGATATGGGGCCCAGATCGTGGCAGAAAATATTTCCTCATCTTTATCCACCCAGGCCCAGGATGAGACTTCCACAGTTCTATCCCTTCATGATCACCTGTTTATTGATGCAGGAGTTGAAGGGCGCGCGCACCGTGTCAACATCCTATACGGATCACTCAGGGAGATGGGCGTCGGCTTTGTCCCTGGGCAGTATCAGGCATATCCCTATACGTACCTGTTAACAAGTGATTTTGGCGCTACCTCTTCTGATCCTAATCCGTTCCTCCTGGGGGTTGTCTATGATGACCTCAATAGCGATGGGATTTATACAGTAGGTGAAGGGATTGCAAACGTGCAAATCATCATTCACGAGACCGGATCAAGTACTTCAACGGCTTTGGCAGGCGGGTACGCCATTTGTCTGACCCCCGGTTCATACATTGTGAGAGCTATCCTCCCTGACGGACGTGAAGCCTTCCGGTATTTCACCATCTCCGATCAGAACGTCAAAGTAGATTTTCTGCTTACCGATTTTCAATACAATGCCCCTACCGTCAGCATGACGTCGAATCCTGCAAACATCCTTCCCGGCGGGTCGTCAACCCTCACCTGGAGTTCAACAAACGCCACAAATGTAAGTATCGACAACGGCATAGGCACTGTTCCGGTCAATGGTTCTTTGGCTGTTTCTCCTTCACAGACGAAAACATATGCGATTACTGCCACTGGTCCGGGCGGGACCGCAATGGCATTTACTACAGTTTCAGTCAATTCCCCTTCATCTATCACTTTGGCAATTACCTCCCCATCAAACGGACAGTCGGTAACCGGTACAAATGTAATGGTCAGTGGTACCGTGAACAATCCATCCGGCAACGAAACAGGCGTCAATGTTAATGGCGTAAATGCCATAGTATATGGAGGGAACTTTGTAGCGAGCAATGTTACTCTAGAGGAAGGGACCAATACTATTACTGCCACGGCCACAGATACAACAGGAAGCATCACGGAGAGTTCCATTACGATCAATGCGGCAACAACAGGAGACTCTGTCACGATCATGGCGCTTCAGCGCATGGGTGTGCCCCTGTTTGAGACATCACTTCGGGTTGTGGCAAACTTTCCGATCCAAGGCATACCGGTACTTACCCATCAGGGTCCGGGAACTGTGGAGTTTCTCGAAAGCCCTGGAGAGAATGAGTATGCAGTGCGTATCACTACTCCGGGCCTCTATACCTTCACCGTTGAAGCGCGCGACGAGGCAAACAATATCTATACAAATTCCGTTACAGTTCAGGTCGTTGATAAAACCTTACTCGATCAGTCGTTAAAGGCAAAATGGGAAGGGATGAAGGCGGCTCTCACAGCAGGAAACATATCGGCTGCAGTCCAGTATTTCAGCGAAGGTTCAAGAGAAAAATATTGGACCATGTTTACTGCGCTGTCAGCGAAATTTCCGGGCATTGTTTCAGCAATGCGTGATATATCTTTTGCCTATATGGATGGAGACAAATTTGCTGTATACCGGATAACTCGGGAAGAGGTCATTCAAGGTCAGACGCATCAGATTGCTTATCATATCTACTTTGTGCGGGATGGCGACGGAATATGGAGGATTAGCTGGTTCTGATGTGAATATAAAGGTGAAATCTCAACTCAGAAAAAGGAGCTAAAGTATGAACTGCAGAAAAAGAATAATTCAGATGGTTCTAATGGTTATGATTGTCGGCTTTCTGTCCACCTATGGATGTGGTATGCGCTCAACAATACAGGTACAGGTTATCGATGCTGAGACAAAACAACCGGTTGATAATGCCGCAGTGCTCGTTTACTGGCTAAAACCGGCAAAACTTTTCTTAGTCATACCCTGGCCCGGAAGAGATGATGTTGAACTCAAAGAAACAATCTCAGACAAAAACGGATACTTCAAAATACCAAGTTATGGCAACGATAACTACGAGTATTACCTCACTATATACAAGAAGGGCTATGTTTGCTGGAGTAATAGAGAGATATTTCCCAGCTATGAAAAACGAGGCGATTTTGCAGCTCAAAAATGGCATGGTGATCCCAATGGAACAGTTTAAAGAAGATTACGATAAAATCGATCATGCTCGCTTTGCTCTATTCTTACTCGGGTTTTAGTATGGACCCGGCCTTTTTGATGAGGCAATCAAAGAAGAAAATCAACTATATAGAGAAAATCTAACAGAAGATAAAGAATGGGAAGATAAAAAGGGGAGAAATAACATGAAAAAAATTGCTCTTTTATTGTCATTTTACTTGCCGCATTTGGCCCTTAATATGTCAGCATTTGACAATAAAGCAACTCATCAAGACACTGACAGAAGCAGCAGATAGACGTTCCATTTTGACAAACTCACATTTCTCAAGGATAACCTTGGTCTTGCATCTGGCACATACACCGTAATCAACAAACAAACCATAACCAAATGGCTCCAGTACGGTTCCGAAGCAGAAGATTATTGGAAGATTCGCGCATCTAACCATTTTCATAATCCTCTGAGAAACTGGAACGTATCTGGTGTAAGAGACCTTCCGGGTTTCACACCCTATTCAAATATTCTATGGGCAACCAATTATTTGTCTCCAACGGAAAAGATACTCACGAACATGGGCAACGAGTGGAATTGGGATCAGGCAAGAGAATATCTACTATATCATATCTTACAGGAATGGATTTTAATGGTAATACAATGGCCAGCTATTACAAAAACGGCAAGGGAATATAACTTCTCTAAATCTCTCCGGGCCTTGGGACAGGTCATTCACCTCTTACAGGACATGGCAGTACCTGATATAAAATCAATTCATACAAAGGAGCTATCATATGAACTACAGAAAAAGAATCATTCAAATAATCCTGATGATTGTAATCCTGGGCTTGCCCACATATGGGTGTGCGATACGCTCCAACATAAACGGTATAGGTTATCGATGCGGAAACAAAACAACCGGTTGATAATGCCGCAGTGCTCGTTTACTGGCTAAAACCGGCAAAACTTTTCTTAGTCATACCCTGGCCCGGAAGAGATGATGTCGAACTCAAAGAAACAATCTCAGACAAAAACGGATACTTCAAAATACCGAAGTACAGCAACAACAGTTATGACTATTACCTCACTATATATAAGAAGGGATACGTTTGTTGGAGTAATAAGATGGTATTTCCCACTAATGAAGAAAGAACAGGTTTTACACTCAAAAATGGCACAGTGATCCAAATGGAACGGTTTAAGGAAGAGTACAATAAGCTAGATCATGCTAATTTTGTACAGAGTATTTCCGCCTTTAGAAAAGGGCCTGGTATCTTTGATGAAGCAGTCAAGGAAGAAATCCAATTATTGGTGGAAAGAGCACAACAACGGAGAAAAGAATGGGAAGAAGAGGGGAGGAGAAAATAGTATGAAAAAGCTTGTTCTATTCTGTATCTTGTTTACTATCGCTTGGTCATTGAGTGTCTCAGCATTCGACAACAAGGTAACTCACAAAGACCTTACGTTTCAGGCTGTCATTAATTCGAAGTTGAGTAAACCAACATCAAATTTTATCAAAGATAACCTTGGTCTTGCATCTGGCACATCCACCGTCATCAACAAACAAACCATAACAGAATGGCTCCGGTACGGTTCCGAAGCAGAAGATTATTGGAAGATTCGCGCATCTAACCATTTTCATAATCCTCTGAGAAACTGGAACGTATCTGGTGTAAGAGACCTTCCGGGTTTCACACCCTATTCAAATATTCTATGGGCAACCAATTATTTGTCTCCAACGGAAAAGATACTCACAAACATGGGCAACGAGTGGAATTGGGATCAGGCAAGGGAATTC
>CAWAUQ010000010.1:0-153121 GCA_963785225.1 uncultured delta proteobacterium
AAATATTTACTTTTGTATAATGAAGCATAGTGTGATAAATAGAATTATGTCTCTTTGTAACCTTTTTAATATTGGAAATCCAGATTTTGTTTCTTTATGCGGCTTATGTCTAAACATAATTGGCGCAATATGCATTGCATTGTTTTCTGAACATGGTACTTCAACATTATGGAAATATAAGAAAGGGAAAGCTATTGGCTATTTCTTATTTGTATTTGGATTCTTAATTCAAGCTCTTGCGTTATTACTGAAATATTTGTGATGGATATATTTGGTTTTGAGGATGCTCATTCAATTGGAATATCGGTAATATTCAAAACATAGGCAGCTTTTGGTTCTTTGATTTCAAAGTTGAATTTTTGATAGATGTTAATCACAACGCATCGTCTCAAATACCCCTCTTTGTCGGTTTGTTTTTCCAACCATATTGGGTTTTCAGAAATAATCTTTTCTCTTTGTGTAGAATCCTCATTTAGATCGATGACGCGAAGGAAGAAAATGTCCTCAAGGTATTTTTCATCTTCAGGAGTATCAATTGGCGAATATTGATTCAGCTTTCCGAACCTCTGAAATTCTGTGACCAAAATCTTATTTGTCAATTTATTATCTCTAACAAAAATCTCGACGACTGGTATGTCCTTTTCGAGAAGCCTTATAACACCTGCGTAGCCCTTCGCTTTATCTAATCTTGTCTTTGGGCAATTTCGATCATACCGAGAAATGAAAGCTTCCGAATTTTTAGTATTGCCATACTCATATTGGTCAATTGTCTGTAGTATAACGGGGATTGTAAATTTAGTTTCCACTAGCACGTTCGCAATTTCTGTAATCATGTTGTCTTTTTGGATGTCTTTCTGTTTTCCGGCGCCAATGAGCATCCATTTGAAGATCAATTCGTCTTCGGTATTGGCCATGCCCTGACCGTAGTTTCCCCCCCAACCCGAATAATGAACATGCCAGTCCTTAATGAATGCTTCCTTTTGATCAAGCTGATTATAGCCCCAGGAAGCAATAGTGGAACCTGGTACTCGTGAAGTTAGGTCTTTGTATGCTCCGTAGGCTTTAATAACTTGCCTAAGATAACCAGATTTATTAAATGCCTCCATAATTGCGAATTTGAATTCCTTTAGTTTATCTTGATCAATTGTTACGGATTCAAGGTACTTTTGTTCCTCTTTTTCATGAGTATCTTTAGCTTTTGCCAATATTGTTTTTAATGCACCAATTTTGTCAACGGCTTGTTGGGAAAGAACAAAGTACCACTGGCCGGGATTGACAGCTATTGCGTTCAATATGCTAATCAGGTTGTGTGCGTCCGGTTTGTCTTCCGACAAATAGACCAGCTCGTTAGAATGAGGAACTATAAGCACGTTAATCGATTCTTCGGACATGTTCTGCAAGATTAGGAGAGCTTTAATGCAATACAATCTGTCAAGTTTACTGTGTGAATCAATGAAGTGCGCGCGCCCATCTGGAACCATCTCCCAGTTGTCCCAATTCCAAAAATGTTCGGTCTCAAAACTACGAGACGACATATAAAGTTCCGTTAATTCCGATAAGTTATTTGTTAATCTAACGACAATAGTATTATAAAAGTTTGAAAACGTATCGTTTGGTTGGGCATTTCGATGTTGTTCCAATATCCAGGCGGATAATCCGAAAATCACTTGCTGTTTCTTGAGTTGTATATCGTTAGCCGCTGCTTCTTTCTCTTTTTGAATCTCGATTTTCTGATAGATTTCTTGCTTTTCGGTTTCATCTTTAGCCCAGTTCAAGCTTTGTTCAAGAGATCGTGCATTCGGGTGTTCCTTCTGCGGTTCAAAGTCACGGTAGAGTTCTAAAAAATGATTCAAGAATGTCTGAAAACTAGCAAAATCAATTTTGTCGATAGCAGTTTTAAGGAGTGTTTGGAAGGCAAAAAATATTGGTATCGTAAAATCCTTGTATTTTTTAACCGAGATTACATCTGTGACATTGTATTTAAGCTGGTGTTCAACGTAGTAATCAGACATTTCTTTAAGATAACGCCAGGATAGATCCACCATGAGTTGTCGAAGATCTTCATTTTCTTCCTTAAGTGCAAGCCAATAAAGATAACCTGGGAAATTAAGAGATTCTTGATATACGTATTGATCCTCATAATTTATTGCTCTGATAGATATTGCTACCGGAAGGTATGCGATACGGTGAATAATTTCTGAATCATGAGTCTGCGTCGCTTTAATGAGGATTTCACGAATACTATCTACTAACCACTTTATTTCGTTCCAGCCACCAAGTATTGTGGTTCGTTCTTTGAGAGCTTGTTCGTAAGAATAGCCACCACCATATGCCTTGAAATATTCAAAGAATGATTCGCAGAGGCTTATGTATGTTTTTTCTAGCTCGTCAATTTTGCCAATCTTTTTATTATCAATAGCCGTAATGAATTGATCTTTAAGGCCATCAAGTTCAAGTTTTACTTCCTCAGAAAAGTTATCTTCTTTTTTGATAACAAAAATTTGCTTAGCTAGGCGAGAGAGCTCTTTCAATACGTCTGGGTCCTTAATGACTCGTTTTTCAATAGACAAAAGCAATTGGCTCTTTTCATTTATTTCATCACGAAATTTTTTGATGAGAAATTCCCTATCAGCATTCTGGTATGTAACTGCCGCCGCTCCAGCACCTGCCGCCGCGCCTGCCCCTCCAGTTGCTGCCGGCATATTTTCCTGCTTAGCTTTTTCTTTATAGAAACTAAAGCCGTTCTTATTCGCTTCACGCTCAAGTGTCTTGGCAAATTGTGCAAGTTTATTAAGCCGGATATCAATGATAGCACCCGTTTTTTCAGCGAAGAAAGGATATCGATCCATCTTTTCGTCTGAACGTAAAGACCAAGGATGATACTGTAGTTCAATTTTATTTTCCCCAAGACTTTCCAACAAAATGTTATTCCCAACCCGTTCATAGAGGGCCAGATCAATGCTCTTTCCCATTCGATCTTTCAAGAGCTGAAGGCGTTTTTGCGCAAAGCGTGATTTACTCAACAAAACCAAAAGCAGTCTCCAAAGGGACGCGATTGTTAGTCCTGCCACTATGAGCAATGGTAGGATTGTCCAGAAATTCACGTCACCCCAGGCAAATATAAAAAAACCGACAATTTCGGCTACAGCAAGTGGAAATAAAAAACTTTCTTTCAAAAGTACTCTGGCACGGTCTTTTGTTTCATCATCTCTTAGGCTTTCAGCAATGAAAATAATCAATGCAAAAATGATAGTGCCTATACCAGCATGAATAGCAATTAGGTTTTGATAATGATTACTAGTGTTGTATTGCAATGAATCAAAGAAAATACCCATTTTTGTTATATGCGAGATAACAAGCAAAATTAAAGCAACCCCCAAAACAAAAATAATAGATTGCCAAGATGGAAGATAAAGCTGTTCAAAATACATTTTAACCAGATTAGGTTTTACTTTTTTGGACATATCTGCAAGTTTCTGTTTGAGCTTTGAACTCAAAAGTCCTTCACTGTTTTTTTTATAGCGAATTGCGAAATAGCTTAAAAAAACAAATAGCAGTATCCCTAACACAATGAACCATGTGGACTTCTGAGACATGACATGAATTATAGAATGCCAAATTGACATAAATTTTATCATAGAGAAAGACGGAGGGTTAGCCCTCGACAAGGGACATACTGCTGATAAGTGGAAATGCTGGGCCGGATGAAATGGGCCAAGAGATATGGTGAATTGTCGATAGTGGGGGAACTTGGGGACGTTGGTGGCATATTGACATTTGCTATCACCTTCGCCCTATCAGGGATGTAGGAAGCGTCCATAGCATTATTAATACCCCTTTGACGATGATGAGAAATACCATGCCGAATCAGATAGCCCATTGCTCCCCCTGCTGAATGCTTTGCTCGTTATGCGCCTTGATGATTGACAAAGTTGCGAATGATTTATATTTGCCACTTGCTTGCATCTATATGCTTTAATTTTCTGCTCCGGTTCTGCCTCCGATAGCATTTTTGTAGTTATCAGACATGTACTGAACTATAAGATCAGAGATACGATTCAACATTGCATAATCAGTTGCCCCTACAGACCATCCGCCAGCCGCAGCGTTGGCATGTTGATAGAATTCTGGATTGCCAATGACTTCACCGGTCTTCTGATCTACTATGGTGACACGCATAAGGACTCCCGAATTCCCTGCCAACCCTCCGGCCCAAAAACGAGCTCCAGCCCCAATAAATTTAATGGCTTCGATCCTAGGTTTTATTATTAGGGTTTTGAGTTCTGAAGTCTTTGCATCCTTGTTCCAGGATTGCAGTAATGGATTTAATTTATTGTCCAAGTGCTCTTGGATTGTCGCTGTTGCACTAATATTTGCTCCATGCTCTCTGAATTGTTCAGCAATAACTATAGGTTCAGCAATAAACTTTTCATATCTTGAAAATTCGTATTTTGGCGGGGGATTGGTTGTGCTTGTTGCCTTAATGTAGCTTGTTGTTGAAGATATGGCGCATCCAAAACTGATAAAACAAAAAGCAAGAACAACGATAACATAAAGAAATTGTTGAGGAAAATTGGTCAAATCTTTATCCTTGATATTACTTCCCAAAACGGATGCTTTAATAGTTCTAACGTCCCTTATCTGTTGACTAGAAATGCCTTGCTGAATCCGATAGCCCAATGTTCCCCCTACTGAATGCTCTGTGCGTTATGCGCCTCGATGACCGACAACGTTGTGAATGATTTATTCTCCTACTTTCGCTGCATGATTGCAAATAATTTTTCCACTTCGCAATCAGTAGAGACATATAGGGGCGCTTTTATCGATGGTTTCCATTCCCTACTTTGGAGTTACGCCCTTCCAGCTTTTTTTGGCTGGGACACTTGTGGACACTTGGTGAAATATTTACATTTGCTATCATCTTCACCTGATTGGCCCGGGAGTCTTTGGCGCCTGGGTTTCCGGTATGTTTTGCGGCGATATCGGCGGTACTTTCTGTTGTCGTAAGGCCGGCTGCTGTTGGACAGCCGGTGCCTGAACGGCTGGTGTTGTTGTAACTTTCTCCAGCTTTCCCTGCACCTTGATACCGGCGTTCTGGCTTGTGACGGAATTGTTGGAGGCGTCAGAGAGTACCGCTTTGACGATATATGTGAGTGATTTGCTGCCATTGTTGGCTGGAATAGTCAAGGTAGCCCGCCATTCACCATTTGCAGCATTCCCGCTCGCTATCTTTGCAGGGGTGTTAGATTGACTTCCGCCCGGTGCGATGAGGATCACGTTTACAGCACTTACTCCTGTGTTATCGGCGGTCTTGATTATGGCCGTTGCCTGTCCGCCTTGAAAAGCCATGAAAAAGGGTGCGACGGTGAAGGAGATCACACTGGGTGGTGTGCCGTCGCGTACCTGCAGCGGAAGGCGAACCTGGGCAGGGGTTGGGAATCGGACCATATTCGAACGTGACTCGATAGATACGTTATAAGTTCCCGCAGTTGTGGGTGTGCCCGAAATCAGCCCCGTTGGACTGACTGTGAGGCCGGTAGGAAGCGGCCAGGCGCTGAACTGTTGCGGGGTATAGGCTGAGCTGCAGGTTGTCCGCAGTTGATAGGAGTACGGCATCCCGACGGATGCGGGAGGAAGCTGCATCCCGGAGGGGAACGCTAAAGTGTCGCAGCGGACGGGCACGGTAAAGGCCTGCTGGGCCTTCTGCGATCCATAGATACAGCTATCCGTAATGCCGACTGTAAAAGTATAGCCGCCTTCCGTCGAGGGCTGGCCATTCAGCTTTATATACCCGTTCTGGTCCATGTCCAGGGTCATGCCCTGAGGGACCGTCCCGGTGATCTGCTTGCTCAAGGAACCCTGGCCGTAGGCCATAGAAATGGTCCTCTGGTTAGTGCGGCCTGTATATACGGTGATATCTGAATACCCGTATGTGCTCAGTCCTGCCTTTAAACAGTCGCATTGCACCTGTGCCTGCATGATCCTTTCATCTACGGTCTGGCTATTGCCATTGTTGTACTTCAATTCGACTTTGACAGTGCGATCGAGTGTTTTGGTCTTGCCCCTGTCTCCGGCGCAGGCTTGGTCTGCCCAGCTTTGTGTAATCAGTTCTGCGGGCACCGTTTCATCGAAATTGCACCGTCCGCCGGTGCCGACTTTTTTCGAGAAGAGCCTGTTACGGTCCGCCGGATACCTGGACTCAGGCATATCGACATAAACGTATATCGAGCCTACCCTGTCGCAGAAAGTCCCTGAATCCCGGCGCGAAACAGCCACGTTGACAGTGCGGCTTCCCCGTGTGCCGCCAACTGTGCCGTCATGGGAAAACTGAACGGGCTGGGGATTGTAACTTACGGATACTGTGGGGTCTGCCTGCGCGACAGATGATCCGAATATGGCAATGATAACTAGAACTGCAAAGAAGAACAGACAAACATGAATGCGTTTCATAAGCAACCTCCGAGCATGGTGAATACGGCCTTTCATGTGCAACGGCACAGATGTCTGGAGGACACTTCGGAACATTGGTGACATATTGACATTTGCTATCATCTTCGCCCCATCAGGGATGTAGGAAGCGTCCATAGCATTATAAATGTCCCTTTGACGATGATTAGAAATGCCTTGCCGAATCCGATAGCCCACTGCTCCCCCTGCTGAATGCTTTGCGCGTTATGCGCCTTGATGACCGACAACGTTGTGAATGATTTATTCTCCTACTTTCGCCGCATGATTGCAAATATTATTTCTTGTAGTTCGTATTCAAAATATCTTTCTCGTCTCTCTTCCAAGCGAAGTGATCGTCTCCCGTCCATCGGTTTAATCTATTGGTATATCTCTTTTCTGTGGCCGATGCGGATTATGAGTATGATGAGTTCTTTGTTTCTCTTTTCATAGATGATCCGGTAACTTCCTACTCTCAGCCGGTAGTAATCTTCTTTTGTACCGGCCAGCTTCTTTATGTTGTTTTTCAGCATAGCAGGATTTTCAGCGAGGATGAGCAATTTTTCTTTGATAATTTTCTGAAAGGGAAGATCAATCTTCTTTAAATCTTGGAGGGCTTTGCCGAGGAATTTGAGAGTATACAAATCTTTCAAATCCCGATTTCTTTCCAGACGTCTTTTGCGTCGATGACCCTATCGTGCCCTTCTTTGAGATCTTTCATTCTTTTCTGCACGAGTTTGAGATCAAGGAAATCAAAATAGACAGCGAGGGCCTTTTCGATGATGGAACTTTTCTTTTCACCGAGTTCGCCGGAGATGGTATCCAATTCCTGCGAAATATCTTCATCAAGGGTAATGTTATGTCTTATTTGCATATGCCACCTCTGAACATACACATATTATACACATAAAAAGTGCCAAGTCAAATTATTTTGAAATGGCGCGTGGGACACTTAGGGATGGGAACTAGAGGACATTGGTGAGCACTAGGGGGTGTTGGTTGCGGGAAGGGCTGAACGGTGCAACGTTGAGGGACATTCCTGACTGTCCGAACCTCAACGGTGATTGAGTTGCCGGTATCATAGGATTTATGCTTCGCAGCTCGCTTTACGATTCACGATTCCACTTTCACGTTGCCGTTTCGGCCTTTAAAGATTTTTCTTGACCACATGGGCTCTATAGAGTACTACATTGCATAGAATGCCAAAGCGTGTCATAGCGATTATTACTGCCGGTTTCCTTACACTTTTCATTGCCTTTGCGATCAGGTATTCCTATGGGCTGGTACTGCCGCACATGTTGGCTACACTCAATATATCAAAGACAGGGGCCGGGGTCATTTTCTCAGCCTATTTCATTGCGGCTACTCTCCTTGCGCCGCTCATCGGTGTTCTCATAGACAGATTCGACGCTAAGATCATTCTTTCCATATTTGTGGCTATTCTGGGTGCTGGTACCTGTCTTATGTCACTCTCCACCTCCGTCGTTCAGGCCTCCATCTTCTTCGCTATCGCAGGAATAGGCCATTCTGCATGTTGGGCCGCCGTGGTTATCGTGGTAATGCGATGGGTCAGCCCGCAGAGGAGAGGCATTGCGGTGTCGGTTGTAGATCTCGGAACTACGGCAGGTATTGGCGTATGGAGCATTCTGGTGCCGATCATCATCAGAGATCATGATTGGAGAACCGTCTGGTTGAGCCTTGGTATCACCGGATTAGTAGTAGCCGGGATGAATTTCTTTCTCATAAAGAGTTACCCCGACACCCGGACCGGCGCTCCGGATCCGGGAGGCGCGCATAAGACAGAAGTTTCCGTTGATGGATCTTATAGGGTAATCTTCCGTGATTCAAGATTCTATTTGATCGGCTTTTCTTATCTGTTTATCAGCTTCTCAATAATTATCCCCTTTACATTCCTGATTAGCTATGCGACGCAGAAACTGATGATACCCTATGCATCCGCCACCGGTCTCCTGTTGGCGATGGCTCTGGCAGGCGCGATAGGCAAATTGATCCTGGCCCATATCTCCGATAGAGTGGGAAGGATCAAAATCATGATGTTTTGCGGACTGCTGACGGCTTTCGGATCGCTGGGTATGGCTTATGCCCGTGAATTATCCGTCTTATGGATATTTTCGGCCGTATTCGGCATCGGCTATGGGACCCTCTGGGCGGTCTATGCCGCCTCTGCACGGGACCTATTCCCCGGCAATTTGTCCGGCAGCATTCTCGGGTTCTGGACTCTGTTTCATGGCGTGGGATCGGTAATTGCTCCGGTTTTGAGTGGCTGGACCATAGATGCAACCGGTACTTACTATTGGGCGTTTATGCTCGCCGTAGCAGCTTCCGTATTGTCATTACTACTGCTATTGCCCGTTCGAAGGGTTCAATCTTAATTATCATTGCGGAAGGGAATTGGTGGACACTTTGGGACATTGGTGGCATATTGACATTTACTATCATCATCTCCCCATCAGGGTTGTAGGAAGTTTTTATTTGACCACCGTTATTTGCCGATTGCAATTATTATCATTGCTGCAATTCGGACCCAAACGCGATGGAGAACCTCAACAGCAATGTAGAGTTTTCTCCTTGACCTTGATTACTGCCTCGTCATATACTCAACTTTATTCTCGTAATGACTCAGTAATGGAGGTTGCATACAAAATGGTGTCCTATACAAAACCTCAACTTCAACACGGATACGCCAACCAGACTCTTACCGTTGATGTCGGGAGCGGAGAGTTAACCATTCAGAAGCTGGACCCGAAGATAAGGGACTTTTTTATCGGTGGCCGAGGCTTGGGTTTGTATTTCCTTCACCGAAGAGTCACTTCGAAAAACTCAGCTTACGACCCTGAAAACCCATTGATCTTTTCGCCGGGACCCCTCGGAGGGATCCCCCAGTTTCCGGGCACGAGTAAATGCATGGCCATTTCCCTGTCGCCTGTTACACATGTCCCCGGTGTTTCCAATTTTGGGGGGCATTTTGGAGCCTACCTGAAGTATGCGGGATTTGATGCTCTGGAAATAGTGGGGAAGGCTGAAAAAGATGTGGTTATTGTTATCGACGGTTTTAAACGAGAAATCTCTATCACACCTGCACCTGTCATTGATGAAGTGTTTGACCTCGAAAAATATCTGGTTGATGGATTCACGGCGCAGGGCCATGAGAAGAAGGATATCGTCTTTGTGACGACCGGCATCGGGGCTGCCAACACTACCTGTGGGTGCATCAATAGCCATTATTACGATCCGACGAAACCGATGAACGGTACCAGAGGTCTTTTTCGAACCAAACAGGCGGGTAGAACCGGCCTCGGATCGGTCATGCGGGACAAGGGGGTTCGGGCCGTCGCCGTTCTGGCCCAATATCCCCACGGTGAAAACCCTTACGGGGCCCATGATTGGGAGCGGGTAAAAAAGGCCGGTGTGAAACTCCATGACGTGGTAAAAAAAGTCGATCCGAATGCCCTTCAGATGTCCCGGAAGGGCTCTGCGGGACTGATTTCGTTTATGAATCAGGACGCTTATCAGTCTCTGCCAGTAAAGAATTACCAATACGGCTCAGACCCACAGGCCGCGAAAATCGATGGTTTGGCGTATGCAGAGCAGTTGTTTGAGCATCGGGGAATGGACGGGTGCTTCCCGGGATGCAATCTGAGATGCACCAAGGGGGGATGTGTGACCCTGACCACCGGAGGTCGAAAAGAGAGGGTGTGGGTGGACGGTCCGGAGTATGAAACAGCGGCGGGCTTCGGTTCCAACCTCGGGGTGTGGAATCCTGAATTTATCATGGAAGCCAACTGGCACTGCGACAACTACGGGATGGATACGATTACCGTAGCGGTGATAATGGCCCTCATCATGGAATGCTTTCAAAGAGGATATCTCGCGGCAGAGGACACAAAGGGCTTCGTCCTAAACTGGGGAGATGACAAAGCCGCCTTGAGTTTTATCCATCAGGTGGCTCACAAGGAAAACGAGTTGGCCGAAACTGCCGGAAAGGGAATGCTCGACCTGATAAGGTGGATAGCCGAGGTATATGTACGAAGAACCGGAAAGCCAGATCCCACCAAGGAACTTGAACAATTTGCCATGCAGACAAAGGGCCTTCCCTTCTCGCTATACCGCACGCACCGGTCTTTGTCCATGCAGGGCTCTTATGCGGCAGCCAGCGATATCGGCGCTCATCACGCCGCTGCCTGGCTGATCAAGGTGGATCTTCTCGGTGCCTTTCCAACTTTTGAGTCCAGGGCCAAAGCCTTGATTTCCTACCCCCGTGTCCGTCTTGGCAATGACAATATGGGTTTGTGCAAGCTCCCCTGGGTGGATGTTTTCAATCCGGAATCGGAGAAGACGAAGGATGGAGATAAATTCATCAATCCCGCATCTCAGGAGCTTTACGCGGAATTTTATAACGGTATGCTGGGAACAGAAATGACCTGGGAAAAGATCTTTGAGCAAACGGACAGGGATATTAATCTCCAGCGAATTATGAACGTTATGGCTTACAGGGAAAGGACAGGAGAATACGATTGGATACCCGACAGGGCCATCGGACCGACGGATGATGAATTATACGAGGCTGATATGGATTATAACGACCGCGAGGTCGGCGCAATTTTGGGGAAGCCCCAGTCGGAAGTCTCCTCCATGGGCATTTCGGAGAGACGTAACCTTCTGCTTAAGGACAGAAAAGAAAAACTTCGGAACTTGATACAAGTCTATTATCAGCAGCGGGGGTGGAACGAAAATGGCATCCCCAGGGTTGACACGCTGACCAAGCTGGGATTGTGGGATTATCTGAATGGAGAAGCAAAGGCGGCAATGACGGCCCTTGCTGCCACGGACACCCATCACGTAGTTGACTAAGAAAAGGCTGAGGGTCTTTACATCTGCAGCCAGTTGTCTGCGCGTTACTGCGCGGAATTATTCCTCTGCTTTCCGGCTGACCAGCTTGCTCGCTTCCGTGGCCCAGTACTACATTACTAGCTACAGTACTAGCGGGATGTCCTTCATTTTTTCAATAACTCTCTGCCACAAAATAGAAATGCCTTGCCGAATCCGATAGCCTGTTGTTCTCCCGCCGCTAAAAGGTTTGCACGAATCGAGCTTGCAATGACTAATTGAATAAGGTCATTGACAACCGGAAAAGTGTGTTTATAGATTCAAAAATAGCTTCCTCGAAACATCGAATGATGATTTGGAATTATACCAGGAGGTGTTTATGATTTCACTAAAAGTGAATGGCAAACAGTACGACCTGGATATACCCCCCGACACCCCTCTCCTATGGGCAATCAGAGAAAATATCGGATTGACCGGAACTAAATACGGCTGCGGAAAATCTCTCTGTGGTGCATGCACGGTACACATAAACGGGCAAATTGCGCGTTCCTGTGTTGTGCCTGTCTCGTCGGTGGCCGGAAAGGACATAATCACCATTGAGGGACTTTCTCCTGACGGCACCCATCCGGTCCAACTGGCATGGATCGAAGAGGATGTACCACAATGCGGGTATTGCCACTCAGGACAAATTATGTCGGCAGCAGCACTCCTTGCCAAAAACGCGAAACCGAGCGACAAAGACATCGACGATTTCATGTCGGGAAATCTCTGTAGATGCGGCACGTATCTGCGTATCCGTCGCGCTATCCATCGGGCTTCTGCCATAATGGCCAAAGGAGGGAAAAGATGACCACCATTGTTAATATAAGCCGACGCACGTTTCTCAAGACCGGTGTCATGGTGGGCGGAGGACTTCTTTTGGGACTGGGCCTGCCTTCTGAGAAAATCATTGCCGCGCCGCCTGCCGGTCCGGTAAAACCGGTTGTTTTCGGGCCTTTTTTGCGGATCAGCCCAGATAACACCATAACGATTATCGTTAATAAATCTGAAATGGGTCAGGGCGTTTATACCTCATTGTCCATGCTTGTGGCTGAAGAACTTGAATGCGAATGGCGCAGCATACGTGTTGAGGCGGCCCCCGTTGATCCTGCCTATAACCATACAGCCTTCGGTATACAGATTACCGGCGGGAGTACCAGCGTTCAAACGGAATGGGAGCGAATGTCAAAGGTTGGCGCCGCAGCGAGAGAAATGCTCATTGCGGCCGCAGCCGGACTATGGGGTGTCGGCAAAACCCAATGCAGGGCGGACAAGGGTATGGTCATTCACAAAAACGGTAAAAAACTTACATACGGTCAGCTCGCAGAAAAAGCTGCCGAAATGAAGGTACCTGATAAAATAACTTTAAAGAAACCATCAGCTTACAAGATTATCGGCACTCCCGTCGCTCGTCTGGATACCCCTGCCAAGGTCAACGGAAGCGCCCTTTTCGGTTGCGATGTAAATATACCCGGCGCACTGACCGCACTGATTGCCCGGCCACCGGTCTTTGGCGGCAAGGTCAAGAGTTTCAATGCCGCAAAAGCCAAGGCCATACCCGGAGTCAAAGATATTATCGAAGTCGAAACCGGTATAGCAGTTATCGCCGACACCTTCCCCTCTGCAGAAAAAGGACGTGAAGCCCTTGAAATAGCTTGGGATGAAGGCGCACTAGCCACGTTGACCACTGCAGGTATCAGGCAAGAGTATTCCCGTCTGGCCGGGAGTCCGGGAGCTATCGCCCGTAAGGAAGGCGATCCGGAAAAAATATTGAAAGGAACATACAAACAGATAGAGGCGGAGTATGAAGTCCCCTACCTCGCCCATGCCACAATGGAACCGCTCAACTGCGTTGTCGATTTACGTGCCGACAGGTGCGAGATATGGACAGGGACTCAATCCCAGACAAGCGACCGGAATGCTGCCGCCGGGGTTTCAGGGCTTCGACCGGAACAGATCCGTTTACACACCATGTTTCTGGGAGGCGGGTTCGGCAGAAGAGGAAATCCTCATTCCGATTTTGTCACCGAAGCGGTGCAGGTCGCCAAAAGGGTGAAGAAACCGCTTAAAGTGATCTGGACCCGTGAAGATGACATGATGGGGGGGTATTACCGTCCATTCTGGTATGATCGTATGTCTGCAGGCCTCGATCCCGGGGGTAACCTCATGGCATGGCACCACACCATTGTCGGGCAATCTATTATGGCGGGAACATTCTTTGAAGAGGGCCAAATAAAAAAGGGGGTAGACCCCACTTCGGTAGAGGGAGCAGCAGAAATTCCTTATGAAATCCCAAACCTTCTTGTACAATTGCATAGTCCGAAAACCGGCGTTCCCGTTCAGTGGTGGCGTTCTGTCGGCCATTCACATACGGGTTTCGTCGTCGAGAGCTTCATAGATGAGATTGCCCACAGCGCAGTAAAAGACCCTTACGAATTCCGTCGTAACCTTCTTGCCAATCACCCACGCCACAGAGGGGTCCTCGAGATGGCTGCACAAAAAGCAGGTTGGGGGAAACCTCTTGCAAAAGGCCGTGCGCGTGGTATCGCCATGCATGAGTCCTTCGGCAGTTTTGTCGCCCAGGTCGCCGAGGTCTCGGTCAGTCCCGGCGGAGAAGTACGCGTACATAAGGTTGTCTGCGCTGTCGACTGCGGCCGTTTTGTAAATCCCGGCATCATCGAAGCACAGATGGAATCCGGTATTGTGTTCGGACTCTCGGCGGCTCTTTATGGAGCCATCACCTTCAAAAATGGTCGTGTTGAGCAGGACAACTTCGATACCTATCCGCTCCTGCGCATCGGTGAAATGCCCGTTGTGGAGGTCCATATCGTGAAAAATGCCGAAGCGCCCGGAGGCATAGGAGAACCAGGCACCCCTCCGATTGCCCCTGCGGTGACGAATGCGATATTTGCTGCCACGGGCAAACGAATCAGGCGTCTTCCTATTGACACAGGAGCACTGTCCGGAACTTAGCATACGCTATAATGTGAACATGATTTATTCTCCTACTTTCACCGCATGATTCACCGTTCTTTTGTAAGCATTATGCTTGACGTAACGCATAAAGCAGGTTAAAATAGATAATGATCCTGAGTTTCAGAGACAAACGAACCAAGGAGTTTGCTGAAGGAAATAGGGTCAAGGCATTTGAGGGTATTGAACGTAAGGCCGAGATTAAACTTGACCAACTCGAAGCGGCAATGTCGCTAGTTGACCTCGATCTGCCCGGTAACCGTCTGGAGACACTTAAGGGAAACCGAAAAGGCCAACACAGCATCAGAATTAATGATCAGTGGCGGATTTGTTTTGAGTGGTCCAAAGGAGCACGGGGGCCGATGAACGTTGAAATTGTGGATTATCATTAAGGAGGTAGTACATTATGGGACGCACCGCCATACACCCTGGAGAACATCTTGCTGAACAGCTTGAGGAATTACACATGAGCGCTGCGGAGTTAGCTCGTCAGCTTAGGGTTCCCACGAACCGCATTACGGAAATCCTGAATGGGAAACGCGCTGTGACTGGTGACACCGCCCTGCGTCTCGGTCATTATTTCGGGACAAGTCCGGAGTTCTGGATGAATCTGCAAAAGCTCTATGAGATACGTTTGGCTGAGAATAAATCGGGGGAGACAATCAAGACCTTGCCGACGCTTACGAAAGGAGCAAACGAAGGGGTAAGAATTTCACGGTCACATCAGATATAACCGATATGGTGCACCCTTGCGGAAAACCCTGAAGGGCTACTGGAAATTAAGGGTGGGAGACTGCAGGGTAGTCTTTAAGATAAAGGACAATGAAATAATTATTCTCGCCATCCTGCATAGAAAAGATGTCTATAAAATATCATTGCATATTGAAAAACTCTGTGGGAAAATCTGGTATTCTTATTTTATTTTGGGAGGGTATTGTGAAAAGATCGCTCTTTACCATTTTCAGCATTCTCTTTTGTGCTCTCATAATGGCTGCAACCATTTCAGCTCAACCCCTAAAAGTTGAAAAAAAGGTAAAACCATTGGCGCCTCCGGTAGCGCCTCCGGTAACTCCACAGCCTCTTCCTCCCGATATCCCCGTGAAAAAACTCATGGCAGACCTTGTTGTAACTAATGTCAGTATAACACCACCAACTCCAAGACAAGGAATAGATATGGTTCAAATCGAGGTCACCGTGAAAAACGCGGGCAATAAGACACTCCCCAAGGTCTGTTCCCTGAGCATGGATTTATGGAACCAGGACACACATCCCGATTATCATAATAAAATAATCCCCTGGTACACAGGTAACATCCCCCAACTGGCGCCCGGCGCCGAAGTCAAGATATCGCACACGATTACGATACCGTATGCAGGCAATTATAAACTTGATGGTGTTATCATTACCGAAGGTCTTCAGATAGGAGATGAAAAACCCCAGAATAACCAGTACATCAAGTATTTTCAGGTTATTCCAAAACCTGCGCCAGCCGATCTGGTGCTTGAGAGCCTGATGCCCACCAATGATGGTAGAATCAAAATGAAGATGTACAACAAAGGATCAGCCATCCCCGATATTGATTTCAATGCATGCCGCGTGACGGTCGAGGTGAACGACACATTTTACAGAAATGTGAAGCTAAGTGATATTGACCCTACGGGAGTGTTGAAGAATAGGGAGGGAGTCCCAAGAGTAAAACTCGAATATATATGGCCTTCTGATGGACCGAATGGTTATATGCTTCGTCCCGGGAATACATACAAGGTCCGTGTAACCCTCGATGCCAACACTACTATCATCGATAGCGACTGGTCAAATAATGCCATGACCGTTGTATGGCATATGACTCCATAAGGGAAATCATAATCAGCGGATACCGGGAGACATCCATAGCATTATAAATAGCCCTTTGATGATGGAAATGCCTTATTCCGAATCAGATAGTCCATTACTTCCTCTGCTGAATGCATTGCATGTTATGAATACCACTCCTTTCTTAGCTTACAAAAGGGATTATTGCTCTGAACGATCTTTACATCAGAGCGCGTTGATCTTATCTTAATACTTATGATGATAAAAAAGAGGAACATATCTTTAAAGAGGAGAGAATTGTGAGAATAGGCGCTTTTCAGTTACGGGACCCCCTTCCGGAGTGCAATGAACCATACGTTCTGGCGGTCCTGCGGCCCTGGATAGACGTGAGCAATGTCGGGACTCTGGTCCTGAGCGAATTGGCGGCACGATTCGGAGCTACGGAATTAGGGAGACTCTCCAGGCCGGGTCAGTTCTATGATTTCACGAGATACCGCCCGGTTATTCATCTTGAAGAAGGTATCCGTGGCATGTCCATTCCTAATACCACAATTCGCTGCGCGAAACGGGACGGACAGAATGACCTTCTCCTGCTCCGTCTCCTTGAGCCTCACGCTCACGCAGAGTTTTACATCAATTCCATTTTGAAGCTCCTTAAGTTTTTTGGGGCGAAAAAGTATATTGTCCTGGGAAGCATGTATGATACGGTCCCTCATACCCGACCGCTGCTCGTGAGCGGTTATGGGATGGGAGAAAAAGCGGTGGCCGATATGAAGAAGGCCGGTATTCTGCCGATTACTTATCGTGGCCCGTCAAGCATAGTGAATCTGATCGCGAAGGAGGCGGCAGCGTCGGGTATCGATGTAAGCGTGTTCATTGTTTCTCTGCCCCAGTATGTGGCGCTAGAGGAAGATTATATGGGGAAACTGAGACTTATGGAGCTGTTGAATATGCTCTATAACATTCCTGTAGCAAAAGAGGATTTCGATAAAGCCGTTGACCAGCGCGACATGATAAATGAGAGGTTGGAGATCTCTCCGGAGATGAAGGCCCTGCTACCTCAACTTGAAAACATGTATGACGCGCGAAGCAGGATTGAAGAGAAAGAAGGGGCAACATCTCTGAGTCCGGAAATGGAAGAACTTTTCTGGAAGATGACGGGGAAGGATGTGGGAAGGGCATAGTCCTTCAGTGCCGGAAGTAACCTTTGATGGTGGGAGCCTGCCGGTTCAGTGAGGTTGTTGGCCTAAAACATTGCCGGGGGGATCATAATTACACACTATGATCACATTACCGCCGCATTCTACCTTGGCGCAGCCGATCTTCTTTGTGTTTTTCCAGATGAGTTGGGTATAGTGTCCGTAGGCATACAGAGTGGACATATCGATAGGCTTACCGTGGTAGGCCGATTTTTCTCTCCCCCATGTGCTTACAGCATCAACTACCCCATAGTATCCGGCTGTCCCCATGAAGAGGTTCTCTCCATGCTCCTGTTTCCATGTGCCTGAACGCGGACGGTGTTCCATACGGCGACTGGTAGACGCAAGATGATCAGCCCATTCCTGAGCGTATATTGCAAGTTTCTCCGACCACGCCAAGGGGCCTACATCAACCTCCGCACGTATCTTATTATGGGCCGTGAGCACCTGCCGGACTTCCTGCGCTGTCAAGCGGGAACCAACAGGTCCACCCTTCACCTCAAGCGCCTCAGCCTTGTCTTCGTGGGCGCCTCGGGTTGCAGCAGTTTTTTTTGTAGCAGCCTGTGATTCTGCCAATCGCAGAATGTTTCCATCCGGGCCTCGATCAAATACAACAGGGCCGGAAATCAATGCAACAAGAGTTACAATAAATATGATCTTCAATGCCTTCATGTTTGATATACCCCGTATTACCCGGTCAGGGATATTCCTTATTTACTTGAATATCGATGAATACGAAACACCCTGTCCTTCAATATCGCTCTGCTGTCCAATAAAAATGCTTTGCAGAATAAATGGATAGGTAACTAATCCCCTTCTGAATAGCTTATTCTCCTACTTTTGCAGAATGATTTCAAATACTTTTTTCTCAATTTATGTTATCCATCGAAATACCCCTTGGGGGATAGGCTCCTAACCTCTTTCCTGGTTCATGAATTAATGGTGGTCCGGTGCAACAGACCATAAATGTAGTATAATATGCTTTGATGAAAGACGGGCTGAGGAGGTAAGAGACGATGCCAGATAAGGAATATGAGTGCAAGGACTGCGGACGGGCCTTTCGTGTAAACGAAGAAAAGAAGGAGCACAAATGTCCCGGTTGCGAAAGCGAGAACACTGCCCCGAAGGAGGCGCGGCCTCTACCGTCGTGGCTATTGCCAGAACCGACAACAGGTTCAGGCTGAAAGTAGAAATAAGAATGGCGGCGCCATTCATGCGAAGAGCAGGGGACGAGGATGTCAATGGATGTTTTTGTCTTGAAAGAAAATCGAATTTACGTGAGAATGCAGGCCAGGGTAGGGTGGAAAAAGGATATGCTATGAAACTTTTTGTGATGATTTGCCTTATTTTCGTTGTGACAATTATTGTGCCCGGGTGCAATAAAGAGACAGAAGAGGATAAGGTCAGGAAGGTCATTACGGACATCCAGAAAGCGGCTGAAGAGAAAGATGTTAAGACGATCATCAACAATCTCGACAATACATACAATGATGTTCAGGGATTCAACCGCGAAACCATCAAAAGACTGCTGCTCGGTTATTTCCTGCAGCATCCGAAGATATCGGTCTATATCAACAATCTGCAAATATCCATTGAGAAGACGTCGGCCAAAGCTCTATTCCAGACTATCCTTACCAGTGGAAACAAGACTGGTTCCCCAACTGATGTACTCCCGAAATCACTTGGCATGTATCGCTTCGATGTATCGCTGAGTAAGGAATCGGACGGCTGGAAAGTTACCTCAGCCAGATGGGAACGGGTGGAGAATGAGTAATATGGGGAAGATGGAGCACTGCCATATTATTCCCAGGGCCACCCTTCGTCCGGAGCTGAGCGGACTCTGGAATGGGCCAGTGTGGGGCGAAACCCCGTTTCTCGGTATTGATTGTTTCAGGACCGAAGGTACCTCCCACCGGCCACTTGTGCAGTGCAAGCTGTTGTACGACGATAGTCACCTCTACGGACTCTTCTTTGTCCGGGACCGGTACGTGCGATGTGTCCATACCGGATTTCAGACCCCGGTCTACGAGGACAGCTGCGTCGAGATCTTTCTGCAGCCGAAGCCCGACAAGGGCTACTTCAATTTCGAGTTCAACTGTGGCGGGGCCTTGCTCGCTTCTTACGTGACGGACCCGGCCAGGATTGACGGGCGGGTGGCGGAGGCTATGCCGTTTTCTCCGGAGGAAGGTAGGCGGGTGGTGGTTTATCATAGTCTTTCGTCAATTATTGAACCTGAGATGGAGGATGAAGTCACGTGGTCACTGGAGTTTAGCCTTCCCTTTGCCCTGCTAACGGGCTATGTGGGGAGTCTCGGAAAGGTGGAGGGTCAGCGGTGGCGGGGCAATCTGTACAAGTGTGGCAACAGGACTTCCCATCCCCACTGGGCTTCGTGGACACCATTGCGTGATCGGAACTTCCATGCCCCGTGGGATTTCGGTACGTTACAGTTCGCTCTGCTCACTAGCTCCTGATGTTCCCGACTTTCAGGGGTATAGTTGACCTGTGCCGGAGGCAATATGGGGACAATAGGGGACGCTATCACACACTATATCCCTGAAGACCGATTATTGACTAGCCGGATGTTTGTGCTTGACTTGGAACGTCTCTATGATTTAACGTTTTTCTATGGAAAAGATCCCGGTGATATATTCCGATGTATTTCTGACGGATTACCGGACAGTGGACTGCGAATCACCCGACAGGGTCACGGAAATATATTATGACATCAAACAGGTGGCCGATTTTATTGCGCCGGAATTCTGCACAGACTCAGACCTGCTCCTCTGCCACACGGAAAGAATCATTGAACTCGTAAAGAAGTCCGATGTATATGATACTGCAAGGCTGGCAGTCGGCGGCGCCATAAAGGCCGCTGAAATTGCTCTTACTACACCCTCTTTTGCCCTCGTCAGACCGCCGGGACATCACGCCGGACGCGACTTTAACGGCGGTTTCTGCTTCTTCAACAACATGGCTATTGCGATGACGAAACTCCTCAAAGATGGGAAAATTGAAAAAGCACTTATCATCGATATCGATCTCCACTATGGGAACGGGACAGAGGATATTGTAAACGGCGACAAGCGTATCAAATTCTGGAATGTTGACGGCGCGACACGGGACGAATTTTTTAAGGATCTTGAAGGCGCTGTCAAAATTGCTCCCGGTTTTGATATCGTCGGCTGCTCGGCGGGATTCGATACGTACATAAAAGACTGGGGTGGTCTTCTCAACACCGAGGATTTCAGACGCATCGGCACCATGATCGCCTCATCGAACCGGAGGTTTTTTTCAATTCTTGAAGGTGGATATTATGTTCCCGATTTGGGGCTAAATGTCCGGGCGTACTTGGAAGGCATACAGGAAGTGATGTGGGGCCGAAGGGATTTTCGCGCCTGACTTTGTCAATCTGCGGCCCGTGATCCTTCGACGTTTACCACCTGCTCACTCGTGGGTACCGTTGAATAGCGTTCTCTGCTGGCGGGTACCCGGCAAACCTACCTGAATCTTCGATAAATTGGCCTGCGAATCCGTCCCTTGTTTTTTGCGTTATCCATCGCAACGATTTACCCTGCGTGAAGACGCGGGGCAAATCTATTCGGCCAGAAAAGTCGATAAACCTTGAATGGAAATAATGGAGAACATCTCCAAAGACGTCGCTGAATTGAACAATTGACGTCTCTCTTCATTCCCCCAAATGTCAATATGTCACCAACGTCCCCCCCAAATTTCACTGGAAGCGCCCCGATTCTCTTTGTTTTGATGATTGTAACGATATCCTTTGCTGATACAGCTTTATTCACCATTTTGTGTGATCTCCTTAGTCATCAATTTTGCGAAGATACAGCCCATCCCCATCGTTCAGGGTTATCCCGGTTTATTCATAAGGGGGCACTAGGGGACGTTGGTGACATATTGACATTTGCTATTATCTTCGCCCTATCAGGGATGTAGGAAGCATCCATAGCATCAGAAATACCCCTTTGACGATGATTGGAAATGCCTTGCCGAATACGATAGCCCATTTCTCCCCCTGCTGAATGCTTTGCGCGTTATGCGCCTTGATGACCGACAAAGTCGTGAATGATTTATTCTCCTACTTTCGCCGACGTATTGCAAATACTTTTTATCAGTCACCATCTGGCGGTTGCTTTCTTCTGCTATCTTCTCGCCCGTCTACTGCGACTGCAACCTGTAGCATGAACAAAATGTAGCAAACCAGCGGGACAAATCGCGGTTGACGTGGTGTTACATAAGTGCTACACTATGTAGTGAAAGGAGATCGTCGATGCCTACTAAGAACGCACGTGTAAATGTTGTCATGGAGAAGCCCCTCCATACAGTGGTGAGCGGACTTGCAAAAAGAGAAGGGATATCAATGTCGATGGTTGTGAGAGAACTCGTAAAAGAAGCGCTTGAGTTACGGGAAGATATTGCCCTTGTGCGGATTGCAGAAGAAAGAGAAAAATCGTTGAAACTTACAAAGAAACTGTCTCACGAAGACACCTGGAGTTGATTTGGGGTACGCAGTTTCGTATCACCCGTTGGTAAAAGAGAAAGACTTACCGAAACTCGATATCAAAATAAAAACGAGAATTAGAAATGCGATTGAATCAAAACTCATGATAGCGCCGGATCAATATGGCGCACCCTTGCGGAAAACCCTGAAGGGCTACTGGAAATTACGGGTAGGGGACTATCGGGTAGTCTTCAGGATAAAGGGCAATGAGATAGTTATCCTTGCCATCCTGCACAGAAAGGATGTCTATAGTGTTGTCTCAAAAGACAGAAGATAGAACAGGTTAGAAACCCCGTTGGTCTAGGAGCCTGTTGACGCGCCATAGCAAAAGGCGATGTTTATGGATTATTTAGCGTCTTATCATGGCTGCCGATATTTCTTAGCAAGATGCCATCCTCGTAAAATTCCCATGTTATCCTGATATCCATGTTGATGCTTGCTTCGAATATATCTTCACTTCCTTTGATTTTATTTGCTCGCAGTGATGGATATTTCGGGTTGTCTACCAGAATATCAAGTTTCTTTTTAATGTTTTTTTTGCCTCGACGGGCAGGTGATTAACATTCTCACGAAAGAGGTCGGAGAAGTAAATGTTCAAACCTTATTGAGCCCCAGCTTTTTGAAGAGATCTTTTTTGTTTGAAGCTTTCTTTATCTTTCCTTCAATTTTTTGTTTGTCTACTTCCAATTCTTTTTTCTGCCATTCTTTGGACCAGAACAACGCCTGGGAGCGATCAATGACTATAACGGGCTTGATAATGATCCTGTCATCTTCTATTGCTATGTCCAGGTTGTCTCCTTCTTGCAGCTTCATCTTCTTTACAACGTCACTTGGAAGGGGGTTATCTGCGATCTCCCTCTTAATTGTGTAATCATGCCGTAACTCCTGATCTGAATTTCTTACATTCAGATTATACCATATATGCGAGAATTAATTGTCAAATGCTCCCCCTGCTGAATGCTTTGCGTGTTATGCGCCTTTCTGACCTGAAGCGTTGAATTGAATGATTTATTCTCCTACTCTGGGCGAATTATTGCAAATATTATTTTCTATTGCTGACGGGTTACCTCAAGTGGAATTGGGGCAAAGCAATTGCTTTATACATGTCTTATATTGTGGTAGCAACGCATGTTCGGGCCTTTGATTGCCCTGTTGCATGTAAACATAAGGAGGTTGTTATGATTGACAAAGACATCGACGTTAGCTCCACTGGACTAAGCCGCCGCAGTTTTCTTGTCCTGTCGGCGGCGACCACGGTTGCCTTTATGTCAGGCAGCTATCCCAAAACCGTCAAAGCGGCTGAATCACATGTTTTACCCCCTCTTCCTTATGCAGAGAACGCCTTGGAACCGGCTATTACGGCCCGGACAATAGGTTTTCATTATGGAAAACATCACAGGGGTTATATGGACAACCTCAATAAGCTTGTCGCCGGAACCGAATACGCCTCACTGTCATTGGAAAAGACCATTACCAGTACTGTCGGGCGTCCGGACAAGACGGCGATCTTCAACAATGCGGCCCAGCTCTGGAACCACACGTTCTACTGGAAAAGCATGAGGCCAAAAGGTGGAGGCGAACCACCTGCTACGTTGAAACAGAAGATGGAAGATTCCTTCGGCAGTGTGGATGCCTGCAAGAAGGAGTTGGCGACCGCGGCTGTTTCACAGTTCGGCAGCGGATGGGCATGGCTTGTACTTGCCGGTAATAAACTCAAGGTCGTGAAAACTGCAAACGCCGATACTCCCTTGACAACTGATATGAAGCCGCTCCTGACCATTGATGTATGGGAACATGCCTATTACCTCGATTACCAGAACCGGCGCGCCGACTACGTAAATGAGGTCCTGGACCGGTTGGTCAACTGGGAATTTGCTTTGGAGAATGCAGGCTGACGAGGCCAATTCGAACCGACAATTCACCGTCATGATACATGAAAGTGAGGTATAAAGCATGGTTCAGCACAAAGTAATCAGGGTAGCACAAAGCGCTCCTACGGATAATCCCGGCGAAAGGCCCGGAAAGGGATTCCTTCTGAGTTTTCTGGTTTGTTCTTTTGCGAGCCTCTTTCTTGTAGTCATAGCAACAACGGTCAAGGCGGAGATCCGTCTCGACAGAATAAAGCTGCCTCCTGGATTTGTTATAAACACATACGCCGCGAACATTGAAGGCGCCCGCTCTCTTGCTCTTGGACCGGACGGGATTGTCTTTGTGGGAAGCCGTTCCTCCGGCAAAATTTATGCTCTTATCGACCGCAACAGAGACCACAAGGCCGACGAAACCATCGTTATTTTGAGCGGCCTCAATTCACCAAACGGAGTAGCGTATCGCGGGGGATCTCTGTATGTTGCCGAGATATCCAGGATACTCCGCTTCGACGATATCGGGAAACGGCTATCGAACCCCCCTCGACCGGTAGTAGTGAATGACACGTTTCCGAAGGACACTCATCATGGCTGGAAATTTATCGGCTTTGGTCCCGATGACAAGCTCTATGTGCCCGTGGGGGCTCCCTGTAATGTCTGTTTTCGTGATGATCCCCGGTATGCGTCGATCATGCGCATGAATCCTGACGGATCAGGTCTTGAGGTATTTGCTCAAGGTGTGCGCAATACGGTGGGGTTCGACTGGCACCCCGTGACAAAAGAGCTCTGGTTCACGGACAACGGCCGTGATTGGATGGGTAGTGACCGGCCTCCCGATGAGCTCAACTGTGCCCCTCAGAAAGGAATGCACTTTGGCTTCCCGTACTGCCACGGCGGCAACATTCCCGATCCCGAATGGGGCGACAAGAGATCCTGCGCGGAATTCACTCCGCCACGGAAGAACCTGGGGCCACACGTCGCAGCTCTTGGGATGAGGTTTTACAGGGGCGCCATGTTCCCGCCACAATACCACGACAGGATATTCATTGCCGAACACGGTTCGTGGAACAGGCTGGTGCCCATCGGTTACAGGATTACATTAGCGACAGAAAAAGACGGAGTCGTAACCGGCTATGAAGTTTTCGCCGAAGGGTGGCTGCAGGGGCTCTCATCATGGGGACGCCCTGTCGATGTTCTTGTAATGCCCGACGGAGCCCTTCTGGTATCCGATGACAAAGCAGACGCTGTCTATCGCATCAGCTACAGGTCTCCCGACTGATATTGACGTGGTGTTTCCCCGCTTTGTTGAATCTGATAAGGCTGTGAGATGATATTTAGAAACATCCATAGCATTATAAATACCCCTTTGGGGGTGATTAGAAATACCTTGCCGAAAACGATAGCCCATTGCTCCCCTGCTGAATATTTTGCGGTTATGCGCCTTGATGACCGACAACGTTGTGAATGATTTATTCTCCTGCTTTCACTAGACGATTGCAAACACATTTTCCCAATACTTGTTTGATGGGGCGAACAGGGTGTGTTTGACGACTCAATTTTCAGGGGTTATTGTTTTCAATATCGGCAATGATTTTCTTGATGGCTGATTCAAGAGAGGAAAGATCCTCTTGTTTTGATTGCCACACAATATCTAAATCTATTCCAAAATACTCATGAGATATTTTATTTCTCATTCCAACGATTTCTTGCCACGGTATCTCAGCGTGGTTTTCCTTTAATGTTGTGGGAATGTTTTTTGCTGCTTCGCCTATAACTTCAAGACTCCTCACAACTGCTTTCATGGTTTTCTTGTCTTTAATGAAAACATCATAGCTCATCCCGGCAGTGAAATCTCTGATATCTTCTATCGATTCAATAATGTCATTCAGATAATCAAGGGCCTGCCGGTTTTTATACATTTTCCAGTTCCTGCAGGATTCGTTTCCCGATGTAAGGCTTCAGCGCCTTTTTTGTAACAAGATCAACTTTAACGCCAAGCAAATCGGCAAGATATTTTTCCAATCTCATAAATTTAATGAATCCAACCGGTTTTTCGAATTCAACAAGTATATCTATATCGCTTTGTTCAAGCTGTTCTCCTCTCACATATGAACCGAAAATACCGATTTCTTTAACACCATAATTGCTTTTCAATTGCACTTTATGTTCAGTGATAATGCTTTTCATGCCTTTAAGGGTTTTTATCATTACAATGTCCTTCTGTGTTTGCTAAACAGAGTATATCAGATAAAATATTGGTGGTGAAGGTTTTTCTCTGTTAAGGCCAAAGCGAGCCCGTAACGGGATCTGGTGGTTTGTGAAAGACAAGGTGTTTCGTCTCGGAGTGCCGCTTATCATCTTCTCTTTTTTTATCAGGCCATCCATTGTCATTGTCAGCCTCGTTGGTGTGCCGCTCTGTTTTCTTGTTACCCATTATCTTGTGAGAAAAATTCCCGGAGTGTCGAGGGTTCTGTAGTCGCAACGTCTTTATCAAATGTGGTTGCTTACATTATGGCACAAGGAAAGACTCAAGAAATAATAAAGCTGGCAACTTACGCCGTAACGGTGTAAACTGCTGATATACACTCACCTGTCCGCGCCTCGAGAAAAGCTACCGGCGACCACCTCGAGGAGTGGGAGTCCAAGTAACTACCATAAGTTGCAATCCGGTTGATTTATGCTTAACTCTCTGAACAAGGAGATATTTTAATTTGACGTCTCATCAGTACGACCATTATCGGTAGCCTGGGCCAATTGTGGGCACGCTTCCACGGCAACAGTCCTACGCACAAGCGCTGTTGACGATGAGCCGCCCCTTAGATCGGAGTTGTTCAGCGCCTCCCAGATGGAGCAGCACGGCAAGACCCTTGCCGCAGCACACATGTTGAGCACGGGTCATGCCCCCGAACAACTGCTGGCGCGGCTCGGTGAGAATGAAAGCGTCCTCCATGAAGTTCGCGACCTGCTCACAGAAGCCGTGAAAGAAAACCGGAGGATTACACCGGCAGGGGAATGGCTCCTTGATAACTTCTATCTCATCGAAGAACAGATTCGCACCGCCAAAAGACACCTGCCAAAGGGATACAGCAGGGGACTGCCCCGCTTGAAAAAGGGTCCGTCAACGGGTCTTCCCCGCGTATACGACATTGCGCTGGAGACGATCTCTCACGGCGATGGCCGGGTGGATCCGGAGAGCTTGAGCAGTTTCGTAGCAGCCTATCAGACAGTCACCGTGCTGAAGCTGGGCGAATTATGGGCCATCCCCATCATGCTGCGCCTGGCGCTGATCGAAAATCTCCGGCGCGTTGCAACGCGGATTGCTGCCGACAGGATCGACCGGAACCATGCCGATTATTGGGCGGACCGGATTACCGAGACCGCCGAGCGGAACCCCAAGGATCTCATTCTGGTCATTGCCGACATGGCGCGCTCAAAGCCTCCCATGGTCAGTTCCTTTGTTGCGGAACTTACCCGCCGTCTGCAGGGTCAGGGCCCTGCTCTCGCATTGCCGCTTACCTGGATTGAGCAGCAACTCTCCGAGTCAAGCCTGACGATTGAACAGTTAATGCAGTCAGAGAACCAGCAGCAAGCGGCAGATCAGCTTTCCATAAGCAACAGCATCGGCAGCCTCCGTTTCCTGGGCGCCATGGATTGGCGCACATTCGTCGAAACCATGAGCGTCGTCGAACAGACCCTCTGCGAGGACCCTGCCGGTGTGTATGGTAAGATGGATTTTGCCACTCGTGATCAATACCGTCATGTGGTGGAGAAAATAGCCAAAGAGCAGCTCCCTTATCCGAAAACGAGGTGGCGCGCATTGCGATCCGCCTTGCCGGCGAAGAGCGAGGGCAGGGACAGATGGCGACGATCGGGAGAATCATGTCGGTTTCTACCTTATGGACAAGGGGTTGGGACAGCTCGAAGGGCTTGCCGGGGTGCGCCTGTCTTTCGCCGAGGCGATTCGAAAGGTAATTCACCGATTTCCTTTGCTCTTCTATCTTGGCACGATTTGCGTGATCACCGTGATCTTCACCGGGTGTTTGCTTGCAGAGGCTCTATTCCAACGGGTTACGCGGCCCCTGGGTGTGGCTTATCGGCATAGTCTCGCTTCTTGCTGTAAGCCAGTTAGCGATAGCCCTGGTGAACTGGCTTACGACGCGCCTTGTGGCGCCCCATCCCCTGCCCCGAATGGACTTCTCCAAAGGAATTCCTCCGGAATCGTCTGCTCTGGTTGTGGTCCCTACTATGCTCACAGGCACTGAAAACATCGAGCATCTGATGGATGCGCTGGAGGTCAGGTTCCTGGCAAATCAGAGATGAAAATCTGCGTTTTGGCCTGCTCACTGATTTTCGGGATGCCGACGAGGAAACACTGCCTGATGATGGACCGCTGCTATTGCTGGCCCGGCAGAGAATCGAAGAGCTGAACGAAAAATACAGAACTACAAAGGACGACATCTTTTTCCTCTTCCATCGTCCGCGCCGCTTCAATCCCGGAGACCATATCTGGATGGGTTACGAACGTAAACGGGGGAAACTTGCGGAACTGAATTCTTTTCTCCGTGGCGGCCCAAGGGAGTGTTTTTCGCTCATAGTCGGCAATACGGACGCATTGGAGAAGGTGAAATACATCATTACTCTTGACACGGATACGCAACTCCCCCGTGATGCGGCATGGCAGCTTGTGGGGGCCATGGCCCACCCGCTGAATCGTCCGCAATACGATGAAAAGAAGCAACGTATCTGTGCCGGATACGGTATCCTTCAGCCACGGGTGGCGGTGAGCCTGCCCGGCACGAACCGGTCACGGTATGCCCGCATGTGGGGAAGCGATGCAGGCATCGATCCCTATACCCGCGTTGTCTCCGATGTGTACCAGGACCTCTTCGGAGAAGGCTCCTTCATTGGCAAGGGTATCTATGAGATTGATGCCTTCGAGCAGGCCCTTAAGGGACGTTTTCCTGAGAACCGGATTTTGAGCCACGATCTCATCGAAGGGTGCTATGCGCGGGCAGGTCTTTTAAGCGATGTGCAGTTATATGAGGAATACCCCTCTCGCTACAGCGCGGATGTGAGCCGCAGGCACCGCTGGATTCGCGGGGACTGGCAGCTTCTCAGATGGCTGCTGCCGGGGGTTCCCGGCCCGGATGCACGTTTTCAGAAGAATCCCCTCTCGCTGCTTTCCCGATGGAAGATTTTCGACAACCTTCGGCGCAGCCTCTCGCCTTTGGCATTGACACTTCTGCTTCTCGCTGGGCTGGACAGTTTTACCCGAGCCCTGGTTCTGGACCTTATCGGTGATGGGGATCATGGTGATCCCTTCTTTGATTACCTCTCTGTTGGATCTGTTTCAGAAGCCAGGCGATGTCCTTCTCGGTCAGCACATTCTCGCCGCTTTGCGAGGGAGCGCCAGGAGCCTTGGCCAGGCTGCATTTACGCTCCTCTGTCTGCCCTATGAGGCATTTTTCAGTATCTGACGCCGTTCTGCGCACCCTCTGGCGAATGCTGGTTGCGAACAAGCGGCTTCTCGAATGGAACCCTTCGGGCGACTCCGATCGCACGAGCCGAAAGGGCCTGACCGGCGTCTGCCGGACCATGTGGATCTCCCCGGCCATTGCCGTTGCCGCGGTGATCTATCTCGCACTTTCGAGGCCGGAGGCTTTGGCTGTATGCCCTGCCGGTTCTTTGTCCTCTGGTTTATTTCTCCCGGAGTAGCGTGGTGGATCAGCGAGCCCCTTGGCCGCCGTGAAGCGAGGCTTACCTCCGACCAGATCAACTTTCTGAGAAAGATTTCCCGAAAGACCTGGGGCTTCTTCGAGACCTTCGTCGGCCCCGAGGACCATTGGCTTCCGCCCGATAATTATCAGGAACATCCCCTTGCCAAGGTTGCCCATCGTACTTCGCCGACCAACATGGGGCTTGCGCTCCTTGCCAATTTGTCAGCCTGGGATTTCGGCTACATTTCCACAGGGCAACTCATCGATCGCACGGCGAATGCATTCCGCACGATGGAAACCATGGAGCGCTACAAAGGACACTTCTACAACTGGTATGATACAGAATCGCTGCAACCGCTGCTGCCAATGTATATTTCGACGGTGGACAGCGGAAATCTTGCGGCCCATCTGTTGACATTGCGGGCAGGGCTCATCTGCACTTCCCGATGAGAAGATAATGGGACCAAAGGTATTTGACGGGCTCCTCGATACGCTGAGGATTCTCATGGACGTTGCCGGAGAAACCGTCCCGGCCCGGCTCATTCAGGTGCAGGACGATTTGGCGTCCTTGTGCGCCTCCCGGCCGGATACGCTCGCGGCGGCGCATGATGAGAGTCTTAACAGGCTTGCTGCTTCTGCCCTGGAAGTAGTCCAGGTCTTTGACGCCGATCCCGAGAGCCAGGCCGCATGGTGGGCGCGGGCTTTTGCCGACCAATGCCAGGCTGCCCTCGATGACCTGACCTTTCTTGCGCCATGGACAGTACTGCCCGTCTCCTCAGAAAGCGCTCGGCGACTTCCCGATGTCATCGACGAGATTCCGACACTGCGTGAATTGGCCAATCTCGACAAGGAGTTACTGCCGGCGATGACAGAACCGACTCGACGGGACGCCGGAGGCGCATCATGACGCGCTTCGAGCGCGCCATCAAGGAAGCAAGCATCCGGGCCAGGGCGAGAATCGGGGTTATCGAAGACCTTGCGTCGCAATCCGGTGAACTTGCCCGTATTGATTATGACTTCCTCTATGACGAGACTCGCCATCTGCTGGCTATCGGCTACAACATCAGTGAAAACCGGCGGGACGCGAGTTACTATGATTTACTGGCTTCGGAAGCGAGACTCTCCAGTTTTGTCGCCATTGCCCAGGGACAATTGCCGCAGGAGAGCTGGTTTGCCTTGGGACGGCTGCTTACTACCGCTGCCGGAGAGCCGATTCTCCTTTCCTGGAGCGGCTCCATGTTCGAATACCTCATGCCTCTCCTCGTCATGCCCACATATGAGCAGACGCTCCTCGACGAGACCTATAAAGCGGCCGTGGCAAGACAGATCGAGTATGGAAAAAAGCGGGGGGTGCCCTGGGGTGTTTCGGAATCCGGGTATAACACGATCGACGGTCATCTCAATTACCAGTACAGCGCCTTTGGCGTGCCCGGCCTGGGGCTCAAACGCGGGCTTGCCGGGGACCTGGTTATTGCCCCCTATGCCTCGGCGCTGGCGCTCATGGTGGCGCCTGAAGAGGCCTGTCTCAATCTCGAAGAACTTGCTGCTCAGGGTTTTGAGGGGAAGTATGGTTTTTATGAAGCCATTGACTACACCCCAACCCATCTGCCCCGCGGGCAATCGAGCGCGGTGGTCCGGTCCTTCATGGCCCATCATCAGGGCATGAGCCTCCTGTCTCTGGCCTCTTTGCTCCTCGACCGTCCCATGCAGAGGCGATTCGAGTCGGACCCCTCGTTTCAGGCAATTATGCTTTTGCTTCAGGAGCGGGTGCCAAAAGCCACGGCCTTCTATTCGCATACTACCGAACTTGCCGAGGTGCATACAGCCTTACATGACATAGAGGAGATGCCGATACGCGTCTACACAAGCCCCGACACACCCGTACCGGAAGTGCAGTTGTTGTCGAACGGCAGATACCACGTGATGATCACAAACGCGGGCGGCGGTTACAGCCGCTGGAAAGACCTGGCGGTGACGCGGTGGCGCGAAGACAGCACCTGCGATAACTGGGGTGCATTCTGTTATATCCGTGATATAACAACCGGCGCTTTCTGGTCAACGGCATACCAACCCGCACTCAAGGCTTCGAGGCAGTACGAGGCAATATTCTCGGAAGGACGGGCAGAGTTTCGCCGCCGGGACCAGGATTTCGACACCCATACGGAGATTGCCGTTTCACCTGAGGATGACATCGAGCTGCGCCGGATTACCATCACCAACCGGGCACGGACAGCGAGAACGATCGAGGTAACGAGTTACGCGGAAGTTGTTCTTGCACAGCCCGCTCAGGACGCGCTGCACCCGGCTTTCAGCAATCTCTTTGTCCAGACCGAGATCATCCGCGAGCAGCAGAGCAATCCTCTGCACGCGCCGGCCCCGCTCCCTTGAAGAACAGTCGCCATGGATGTTCCATCTCATGGCTGTGCACGGGGCCGAGACCGGTGAAGTATCCTATGAGACCGACCGTATGCGGTTTATCGGCCGCGGGAACACCATTGCCGATCCGGAAGCGATGAGAGGTTCATCGGCGCTCTCGGGCAGTGAGGGCTCAGTGCTCGATCCGATTGTAGCGATCCGGCATCAAATAACCCTCGATCCGGAAAAATCGGTAACTATCATTATCGTCACCGGTATCGCCGAAACCCGTGATGCCTGCATGGGCCTTGTCGGGAAATACCAGGACCGGCATCTCGCCGATCGTGTCTTTGATCTGGCGTGGACCCATAGCCAGGTGCTGCTGCGGCAGATCAATGCCACGGAAGCCGATGCGCAGCTCTATGGACGTCTTGCCGCCTCTGTCATATACGCGAATTCGTCGCTGCGTGCCGGTCCGGGGGCCCTCATGAAAAACCGCCGCGGCCAATCCGGCCTCTGGGGCTACTCTATTTCCGGCGATCTTCCCATCGTGCTGCTGCAGATTGAAGATCCGGCCAACATCAACCTGGTGCGACAACTCGTTCAGGCCCACGCGTACTGGCGTCTCAAAGGACTGGCGGTGGACCTGGTAATCTGGAACGAAGATCATGCCGGTTACCGGCAGCTTCTTCACGAGCAGATCATGGGGCTCATCGCTGCAGGTACAGAAGCCAACGTGACCGATCGACCGGGCGGTATTTTCGTAAGGCCTTCCGACCAGATATCGAAGGAGGACCGTGTCCTGTTCCAGGCGGTTGCCCGCGTCATCATCACTGACCGCAAGGGAACGCTCACGGACCAGTTCAAGAGCCGGAGCTTTACGGAAGGAATGTTGCCGGCACCTATACCAACCCGGACCGCAAGCGGCGATGACTCCGGCAATCGCGGCAAAGCCTCGCCAGGACCTGATGTTTGGCAACGGGCTGGGAGGGTTCACTCCTGATGGCCGGGAGTACGTCATCTCAACTGCCCGCGGGCAGGTGACGCCGGCGCCATGGGTGAATGTGCTGGCAAACCCGTTTTTCGGGACCGTTGTCTCAGAGAACGGTCTTGCCTATACCTGGAGCGAAAATGCCCACGAGTTTCGCCTCACCCCCTGGTACAACGATCCTGTCAGCGATTCGAGCGGAGAAGCCTTTTATATTCGCGATGAAGAGCGCGGCCACTTCTGGTCCCCCATGCCGCTGCCCAGCCGCGGAGCCACGCCTTACGTCACCCGCCACGGATTCGGCTACAGCGTCTTCGAGCACACTGAGCGCGGTATCAGCACAGAGGTGTGGGTATACGTGGCCATGGACGCTGCCGTCAAGTTTACGGTGCTGAAGGTGCGCAACCAGTCAGGCCGGTCACGGCGACTTTCTGCCACCGGATATGTGGAATGGGTACTGGGAGATTTGAGGCCCAAATCAGTCATGCACGTCATTACCGAGATCAACCCGCAGAGCGGCGCCCTCTTTGCGCGTAACCCTTACAATACTGAATTCGGTAACCGAACGGCCTTTTTTAATGTGGACGACGCAACCCGGACCATGAGCGGCGACCGGACAGAATTCCTCGGGCGTAACGGAACGCTCGCTAATCCTGCTGCCATGGCCCGGTCACGGCTTTCCGGCAGGGTAGGGGCCGCTTTGGATCCATGCGGCGCTATCCAGGTGGCCTTTGAGCTGGCGGACGGGGAAGAACGCGAGATCGTCTTCACCCTGGGCGCAGGCCAGGATACCGATGATGCCGGCAACCTGGCACATCGCTTCCGGGGTTCGGCTGCGGCCCGTGAGGCCCTTGAAGCAATATGGCAGTACTGGAACCACACCCTCGGCGCAGTTCAGGTGGAGACGCCGGACCCGTCCATCAATGTCCTGGCCAACGGCTGGCTCTTATACCAGACCCTGGCATGCCGTCTTTGGGGGCGGAGCGGTTACTACCAGTCAGGAGGCGCCTTCGGTTTCCGTGACCAGTTGCAGGACGTGATGGCCCTCATCCATGCCGAGCCGCGACTCGTACGGGAGCACCTCCTCCTCAGCGCGGCACGTCAGTTTGTCGGAGGGCGATGTCCAACACTGGTGGCATCCACCCTCCGGCCGGGGCGTGCGCACCCACTGCTCCGATGATTTTCTCTGGCTGCCTCTGGCGACATGCCGCTACGTTCTGACAACCGGGGATACAGGGGTGCTGGATGAACCTGTCCGGTTCATTAAGGGACGCCCGGTCAATGCCGATGAGGACTCCTATTACGATCTGCCCGGCAGGTCTGAAGAAAAGGCCAGTCTCTACGATCACTGTGTACGGGCAATCCTCAAGGGCCTCAGATTTGGCGAACATGGCCTGCCGCTCATCGGTTCCGGCGACTGGAACGACGGCATGAACATGGTGGGTAAAGACGGCAAAGGCGAAAGTGTCTGGCTCGCATTTTTCCTCTATGATGTGCTCATGACGGTTTATTGAGGTCGCGCGCATGCATGGGGACCTGCCCTTCGCGGAACGTTGCAAGAGAGAAGCGGGCAAACTGAGCCGGAATATCGAGGAGAATGGCTGGGATGGCGAGTGGTACCTCCGGGCTTTCTTCGATGACGGCACACCGCTCGGTTCAGCGAAGCAATCCCGAATGCCGGATCGATTCCATTGCGCAAAGCTGGTCTGTCCTGTCCGGGGCAGGGAGTGCCGCACGCTCACGCATGGCAATGGACGCAGTGGATAAGCACCTCGTGCGCCGGGACCACGCGTTGATCCAGCTTCTCGACCCGCCCTTCGACAAGTCGGATTTAAATCCCGGTTATATCAAGGGGTATGTTCCCGGGGTCCGGGAAAACGGCGGGCAGTACACACACGGGGCCATCTGGGCCGCCATGGCCTTTGCTGCCATGGGTGACAGCAAACGGGCCTGGGAACTCCTTACCATGATCAACCCCGTGAATCATGGGGGATCAGCTGAAGGGATCGGAACGTACAAAGTGGAGCCCTACGTTGTCGCCGCTGATGTCTATGCAGTCGCCGCCCCACACGGGCCGCGGCGGATGGACGTGGTACACGGGATCAGCCGGATGGATGTACCGGCTGATCGTGGAATCACTCCTGGGGCTGAGACTCGAAGTCGACAAACTGCATATCGAGCCCTGTCTCCCTGCCGATTGGGAGGGCTTCACCGTGCACTACCGGTACCGGGAGACCATCTACCATATAAAGGTCATGCAAAACCAGGCGGGGGAGGACGCCACCAGGGTTATCGTCGATGACGTTGAGCAGAAAGACACGTTTATTCCCCTTATCGATGATCAAGTGGAGCATGTGGTGGAAGTGAAAGTGTTAGCGTTAGCATGTATACTGAGCAATCAATTGATTTAATACCAAGTTGCCTTCTTCGACTCACCTTTGTTGTCTCCTCGTCGCACTCCTCGACGTACTTAAACGTACGCCTGCGTCGGCTCCTCGTCGCCGCCTCAGTGCGCCTTCGAATGCAACTTGGTAAAAGATATATTGGGAAAATTAATTATGGTCCTGAGGCCCACTACCCAGGAGCTTATGAAGTTTTCCCACCGGAAGCGCATAAGTCTCATCATCGAGGGGGTACATTTCTTCACCGGAATAGACTATGAACTTCCTTGTACAGGCAAGGTCCTCACAGGCATTTCTAAAACCCTTCGTAATTGTGGGGCTTAAAGAGTGTTTTATTTCAACAGTGACAGGAGAGCGTTTTTTATCGAAGAAGAACAGATCTATTTCAGCGCCGGCTCCGGTGCGATAGAAATAGATCTCGGTCCCTTCCGGCAGAAGGCCCGCTATCTGTTCAATAATGAAGCCTTCCCAGGAACTGCCTATGACCGGGTGTCCCTGAAGATCGTCAAATGACCGTATATGCAGCAGGGCATGAAGCAACCCTGAATCGCGAATGTATACCTTAGGCGATTTTACGGTTCTTTTTTTTGTATTACCGTGGAATGGCTGCAACTGGCGCACCAGGAAGGTATCTTCAAGGATGTCAAGGTATCTGCGCACTGTCATGTTGGAAATGCCCAGGCTTGAGGCTATCTTGCTTCCATTCCAGAGTTGTCCGTGAGAATGGGCAATCATGGTCCAGAACCTTCTTAATTGAACTGCGGGAATATGAATGCCCAACTGGGGGATGTCCCTTTCGAGGAACGTTCGTATATAGGACTCCCGCCAGATGAAGCTCTCATTGTCGTTGCCTGAAAGATAACTTTCGGGATATCCCCCGCGAAGCCATAAGGCGTGCAGGTCCTCCGGCACCTCATCAAGATTGAACGGTGTTAGTTCATGATAGATGATCCTCCCGGCAAGACTTTCCGAAGAATGGCGGATCAAATCAGGCGACGCAGAGCCGAGAATAAGGAAACGGCCACCCACCCGTTTTTGATCAACAAGAGCCCTCATGAGCGGAAAAAGGGCAGGCATTCTTTGTATTTCGTCGATAACGACAAGCGTATCAGCAAACTGTTGTAGATACAGTTCGGGGTTTTTAAGTTTGTTCAAATCAGAATCAAGCTCAAGATCGAGGTAGATCGTATCACGGCCAGTTTCCGCGCTTAAGGTTTTGGCCAATGTTGTCTTTCCAACCTGTCTTGAACCGAGAATGGCTACAACAGGGTATTTGCTGAGAGATTGGAGGATATTTTGTCGGAGAATTCTTTCAATCATCCTTGTATATTAATATATAGATGATAATAATGCAAGGTAATAAGCTACGTAACTGCATCAGGACAGCTAGCATAGTCGAAGGGTAAACGTTTGCCTTCGCCCCCAAGGGTCTCCAAGAGTGCCTATTGACAACAAATGAGGTCGTACACAAAATTGTCTTATGAGGTTTTGTGGCATAGATGAGATTCAAAAGGCGTGTACAATAGCCCTTTGTGGCATATGTGTCTTTATATTCGCCGGATGCCGGAATCCGTCGCAAGAGGTGCATGCGCAGAAGAAACAGAGCGATATAATGGGGCAGTCAATCAAAACATCGAAGGAAAGCCAAATGGATACAACGCGTCCACAGGACTGGAGAAATTTTAAAAGACCTGATGATGCAATGCTCAGAAAAATCCTGACGCCCATACAGTACGAAGTAACCCAGAAAGACGGTACGGAACCTTCTTTCAGAAATGAGTACGATAATAATCACCGGGAGGGCATCTATGTTGATATTGTTTCCGGTGAGCCCCTGTTCAGTTCCCGCGATAAGTTCGACTCCGGTACAGGCTGGCCGAGCTTCACAAAACCTCTTGAACCTGGCAACATTGTCGAGAAGGAAGACAGGAGTATTTTTGTGAAACGGACCGAGGTGCGCAGCAAACATGCCAATTCTCATCTTGGTCATGTCTTCCCTGACGGTCCGCCTCCGACAGGTCTCAGGTATTGCATGAACTCCGCTGCTTTGCGGTTTATCCCTAAAGAAGATCTCACAAAAGAGGGCTACGACGAATACCTGAAACTCTTCTCGGCAAAACAGCAGATAACGAAATAAACCAGAAAAATCTTTTTGAAAACGCTCTTTATGCTATGCCTGGGATATAAGGGCCTGGAGACGTCGTTCGATTTCATTCTTTGGAAGAGCCCCGACAGCCTTGTCAAAAATAGCGCCACGGTTATAAAAATACATAGCAGGCACGCCACGGATGCTGTGTTGTGAAGCCGTCTGAGGCGAGGCATCGACGTTGACCCTGGTAAATTTGACCTTTCCTGCGTATCGTGAAGCCAGTTCATCCAGAACCGGCGCCTGAGTGCGGCAATGGCCTCACCAGGGGGCTGTAAATTCAACGAGGACAGGTCCCGGGAAGGTTGTTACTTCTGTGGCAAAGTTCCGGTCAGATACATCAACAGGTCTGCTCGGATAGGCTTGTGCAGCGCCAAGTCGTGCACCGCACTTCCCGCAGATACCCTGTTCCCCCTGTCGATGAGCAGGGACGCGGTTCTTTGTTCCGCACTGAGGACAACGGACGATAATACTGTCGTTCATAAAAGCTCCTTATCGGTTCATAATAGAAAGCCATTGACTGGCTCTCTACGGGTTTCAATATACTTCATAGTACAGAGTATAAGTCATATTTTTCCGATTTCAATATAGTACAGGAGGTGTTCCTACGGTTGGAGGAGTTATTCCAATTCTAAATCAACTGTACCGCTATCCTCCAGAGATCACTGTTTTCTGAGCGGACATCGAAGGATGCCTTGGGTACCCTGCCGATGAACCTTTGCGGTCCTGCGGCCAGCCCACCTTCGGAGGACAGGTGCCGCGTTTAGGACAGTTCTCGCTGTTTGAGCGACGAGCGAGTTCGAGAACTGAGCGAAGGTGAATCGTATGCAGGGTAACCCCCCTTCGGGGGACAGGTGCAGACGAGTGAGAGCGAAGAAAAGGGTGATCTCCGGAATAACAGGGTTGATTTAGAATTGGAATTAGGAGTGTGTTAGCCTCCTGTCAACGTAAAATTAAGAATTACCAAATGCTTGTTCTATTCATTTGAGATGGCTGCTATTTATCAAGCACTTCCCGAACCTTTTGAAGAAGCTTATTGAGCGACAGGGGTTTTCCAATGAAGTCAAATTCTTTTTCCACAATCCCTTTATCAAGGACAATATCTTTTGTATATCCACTTGTAAAGAGTGCCTTAATCTGGGGATCTATCCGGTGTATCTCCTCGTAGGCCTCCCGGCCGTTCTTTTTCGGCATCACGGAGTCGATAATGATGAGGTCTATATCCCGGTGTTCTGTGAATCTCTCTATCGTATCTTCACCATCGATTGCTTCTCTGATAGTATAGCCATGCCCCTGAAGCGCTTCCCGCATAAAACGTCTCACTCCTTCATTGTCTTCAGCGATAAGGATCGTCTCTTTTCCTCCCGTGATGGATATTATCGTATCCTCTGCTTCATCAATGGTCATCGTTACCTTCGGGAGATAGACATGGAAGGTGGTACCCTGGTTGAGGGTGCTCTCTACGGTAATGTATCCGTTATGGGTCTTCACGATACCATAGGCAGTAGCAAGACCAAGCCCTGTACCCTTCCCGACTTCTTTGGTGGTAAAGAAGGGGTCGAAGATCTTAGACCGTGTTATCTCACTCATACCCATACCAGTATCTATGATGTTTATCTGTACATATTCCCCCGGTTCTCCGAAGCCGTTGACCTTGATGAAGGTGCTGTCTATCGTGGCAATCGCTGTCTCTATGGTAAGTGTTCCTCCCTTCGGCATGGCATCCCTCGCGTTGGTGACGAGGTTAAAGAGGATCTGGTCCATCTGGGACTTATCGGCCATGACGATCATATCAGCTTCAGCTAAGGATGTATGGAATTCAATATCTTCGGTGAGAAGTCTCCTCAGTAATTTCTTTGCTTCTTTGATGGTGTTGTTTATATTGAGTGGCACAAGGGTAACGGACTGCTGTCTACTGAAGGCTAAAAGACTTTGTGTAAGATCGACTGCTTTCTCAGAGGCTGAAAGGACCTCGTCCATATATGACCGCAAAGGATTTGACGTATCCATCTTCATCTGCACAAGGGAGGCGTATCCCATGAGGGCAGTGAGGATATTATTGAAGTCATGGGCAATACCCCCTGCTAAAGTACCGATGGCTTCCATTTTCTGCGATTGGCGGAGCTGGTTCTCGAGCTGCCGTAACTCGGTAATGTCTTCACAGATCATCAGAGAATCACCGGATACAAGGATCGAAAAAAGGAACTGGATGATCTTCTGTGTTTCATCTTTACAGGTAACAGTAAAAACATTCTTCTGTTCATCGGGTCTGGTCTTGCCTAAGTCTTCTTTCCAGGCCGAGATCACCATATGCCTGTATTCGGCATCGGGATAGGCCTTTCTGCACCATGTCCTGCCATCAGGGACATCGGAGAGGTCATAGCCGAAGAGGTCTGTGTAATTTCTATTGATATAGGTAAAATGACCTTCCTTATCGATCAAGGCCATTCCGAAGGGTGCATGGTCGGAGAGGGTTTTCAGTTTCTCTCTTTCTCTGTGGAGTGCCTCCTCGGCAAGTTTATGCTCTGTGATGTCGAGAATGACTCCTTCAATATACAGCAGGTGACCCTTGGAGTCAAAGACACCGTGTCCACGTTCGTGAACCCAGCTTATGCCTTCATCGGCGCGGTTTATCCTGTATTCCATTTCATATGTTCGTTTCTTCTCGACTCCCTCCTGCACTGCGCGATTAACCAGTTCGCGGTCCCTGGGGTGAATGATACTCACGAAACTGCGGATGTTGCTATTAATGAAATCCGAAGGCGGGTATCCGGAGAGCATATCAATTTCTTTGCTTATGAAAAGCATGATCCAGTCGGGATCGAGGGCACATCGGTAAACAACCCCCGGCACATCTGAAACCAGGCTCCGGTATTGCTCTTCGCTCTGACGCAACTTTTCTTCCGCCAACTTGCGGTCGGTGATATCTCGTAAGTAAACGAGGGAGACGCAATCGCCTTGATACCTGGTAGCCGTTGCCGACACATCAAGATATATCGGTGTCGTATCTTTCTTGATACCTTTAAATTCATATCTGGCAGGAACAGGTTCACCTTTTTTCTGTCGCCTGGCGTTGATATCGCTGACAAGTAGATAATCATCGGGGTGTACGGTTTTGCGATTGCTTTCTCCAATGATCTCAGCGGGATCATCATAGCCAAATATTTCAACAAAACGCTGATTCACATAAAGGTGGGCATCTCCCTTCATAATGGCAATGCCATCGTTTGAATTGTCAATTACTATCCGGTTGCGTTCCTCAGACTCCTGAAGCTCTTTTTCAATGCGTTTATTTTTCGTAATATCTTTAGAAAAAATAGCTACCTTGCATGCATTTCCCATTTCGTCAAAGACAGGGTATACGTATGTTTCGTAAATTCTCCCAGATCTCTCATCTTCAAAATGAACCGGTTTGCCGGTGCGAAGAACCTTTTCGTGATGTCCTCCTCTACTCTCTGCTACATCCGGCGAGAAATAATCATATAAGGAAGTACCGATCAGTTCATTGACGTGTTTGCCCAATCTCCCGGCAACGACTTCATTGGCAACAAGAACTTTGCCTTCCGTATCAATCAGGAGCAATGATTCGTTGGTGGCATTGATCAAAGAACTGAGGGTCTCTTTGTTCTCCAGGAGTTTTGCACGCGAACGGGCCGTGATCATCACCAGGGTAACAAGAATAACCAACACCAGCATCAAGCTTACGGGCAGGGTAGCATGGGAGGCTACATCCCATTTCCAGGAGCGGGCGTCGATGTCCATACCCATCACTGCCAACAATTCACCTGTGGTTGGGTCGGTCAATGGAACCAGGGCGGAAACCCACGTACCCCAGCGGTCGGTGGCCGGACCCTCAACGGCGGCGGTCCCGGTGTCGAACACACGCTGATAGCTTTCGGGTACTTCTTCATAAACCTGCCCGGGCGGAGAGTAGTCCTTTGACGTGGTTACTTCGGAATCCACATGGATGATAATCTTACCATCGGCTTTGCGGGCCATAAGATAGAAGAACCGGCATTTGTCGCTAGCCTGCCGGACACGGGAGAGTTGTTCTTTGAGCCGCTGGTAATCGGGATTTTTAAGGTCGGCTTCGGTGCCGGTGAGCGCCTTGAACCTGTTGACATTCACCGCTTGCACCACCAGCCACGCCTGTTGGAGCAAGTCATCGCGCATCTGCCGGTCGACCCTCTGCAAAGCCCACCACATGGAGAATACTCCAGCAATAAGAATGACCAACATTAAGACCGCCATCCAGCGGTTCATCCCCCTCAGGGTTTTTTTTGTCTTTTTATTGCTCACAGGATGCAAATCTCCTTTGTAATCTGCTATGAAAGATTGTCAAATGTTTAAACTTCATGGGGTAGGCGGTGTTTAAATGCCAATTCTTTCACTAATTATATTATCGCTGAAATTAGCTTTATCCTAAGTGTCTGTTTCCAATTAAAAGTTGAATGTTAGGAGAGTCATGTAAAGACTCGACTTCAGGCCGTAAGTGTGACCGTTTCGGTTGTTCGAGTAAGTTAAAAACATGACTATGCTTCTGACGTTCCTCCGGGTGAGCACAAGGGACCTACCGTTTTTTGATGAGTTCGTGACCCATAGACAGGTTCCCTTGCGTTGACTTGTAATCGAATCCTGTGATATTTTGACTTTGATGAAATTAATTTGTTGATTGAATGAGGTTCTTTGAATGCAGGCTGTGAGTGGTACTGGAGCCCGGTGAGGAGGAAATTGAAATGACTCCATCCAAACACCTTTCCTTGAATGTCAGGATGGTAATATGTTTCTTCGTACTTGCCCTCGCTCTGACCTTTGGAGGATGTGCCACGCCTGTGGGTGTGCGCTATCTTGACCCCAAGCAGATCCAGCGGAACCTGACTGCCAGTATTTTATCAAGCGACGAACTGAGTGCATCTACCAGACAGATCCTCAATTGTTCAAATTTCACGAAGAGGTTCCGGAGCCAGCCCGCAGAAGTATTGGCAGCACTGCACAAGGGCCTCACCACTGCGAACGACGCGGACCGGCTTTTTGCCCTTGCCGAACTCAGCTATGCCTATGCCTCAGAGAGTGGACCAAAATCTTATTATCTCGCATCTGCAATCTATGCATATGCTTTTCTTTTTCCGGAAGGAGGACGTTCTGATCCCAACTGGTTTGATCCGCGGGTCCGTATCGCTCTGGACCTCTACAACCGGAGTCTGGCCGAGACCTTTACCACAACCGACAGGACCAGGGTTATCGTCGACGAAGGCAGCTTTCCGCTTCCCTTTGGGGAACTGACTGTTGTCATCAATGGAGAAGAGTTCAGATGGGGTTCCTTCAGACTCGTTGACTTCGTTCAGGCTGCCGAGCTTGACGTAAGGGGACTTCGGAACCGGTATCGTTGGCCCGGTATCGGCGCACCCCTTGTTGCATCCCCCAAGCCCATGGAGGGTGTTACGATTCCGGCTTTTTCCAAGATACCTCTCGGAGTGAAAGTGCCGGTTACCGTCTTTCTCAGACTTGAAAATGTGGCCGAGGGTTTAAAGACGGGCAAAGTCAGGGGGAATTTGGAGCTCTATACCACCGCCAAGGCAACAACAGTAACCATTGATGGCCGTACGGTGCCTATAGAGTACGAGACGAGCTCTGCTCTGGCTTATACATTCGAAGGGTCCCGCATCTACGAGCTTGAATTGAGAGGTCTCTTTTCAGGTGATTTTTTCATCATCAAGGACAGGGCGCGTTACCGGGACGACATTTTCCTTGTAGAGCCCTATCGTCCCGGATTGATACCCGTGATTTTTGTCCACGGCACAGCATCGAGCCCTGCCCGCTGGGCAGAGATGTTTAACGAACTTTCAAATGACCGGGACCTCTGGGGAAACTATCAGTTCTGGCTGTTCACGTATAACACGGGCAACCCCATCACCTATTCTGCCGGTATCCTTGCAGAAGGTCTGCGGAAGACAGTTGAAGAACTGGACCCGAAAGGGCAGGACCAGGCCCTGAAGAAAATGGTTGTTATCGGCCACAGCCAGGGTGGGCTCCTCGCCAAACTGACTGCCGTTGATTCGGGCACTGCATTCTGGGATACTTCAGTTCTTGGTCCCTTTGAGGATCTAAGGGCCTCGCCAGAGAAGAAAGAGATGATCCGGCGGAGCATTTTCTTCACCCCTGTTTCTTCCGTAAAGAGGGTTATGTTCCTGGCAACACCCCATAGCGGCAGTTTTTTAGCAGGGGGATGGATTGGTCGCTTGACAGGCAAATTTATCTCGCTGCCCTTTCGTCTCGTAGATACTATGAAAGAGGTTATTACTCTTAACCCTCAGATCAGGGCATTGCGCTCCCTGAAGGATATCCCAAGAAGCACGGACAACATGGGTCCCGAGAGCCCCTTCATAAAAAACCTGTCTTCGATGACTTTGGCGCCCGGTGTAGTTGCCCATTCCATCATATCCGTCAAGAATCCGGAAGACCTGGAGGACAAATGGACCGATGGGGTTGTAAGTTACAGGAGCGCCCATATTGATGGGGTAGCTTCAGAACTTGTGGTCCACTCAGGGCACTCGACTCAAGACCACCCGCAAGCGATTGAAGAAGTGCGCCGCATCCTGCTGCAGCACTTGAGAGAGACGGCGGATTAATCAAAATGGGAAAGGCTGCCAGGGTCGTCACGATCTTTCTCCTTTTCATCATTATTAGCGGAATGACACTGTGGGCGTCACTTGCCCTCTATTACTCGAACCTGCCAGGTTTGGCTCTCCGAAGTGTTGCGGCTTGTTTTTTTGCCCTCGCTACCCTTGCCAGCTTTCTTTTTCTGCCCAGGCGTGGACGGACGTTCCTCGGTTTTCTCGTTGTCTTCCTGCTCATCGTTACCTGGTGGATAACGATTTCCCCTTCCAACAACCGGGACTGGCAGGAGGATGTAGCTGTTCTTCCCTACGCTACAATTCAGGATAACCTCGTTACAATCCACAATATTCGTAACCTTAACTACCGCACGGAGACTGATTTTGATGTCCATTATTACGATAAGACTTTTGATCTCAACACCCTCGACTCTGTCGATTTCAGCGCTGTCTATTGGATGGGTGACACTATAGCCCATATCATCATCAGTTTTGGTTTTCAAGAGACGGACTATATAGCCTTCTCGATTGAAACACGCAAGGAAAAGGGAGAAGAATACTCGGCAATCAAGGGATTCTTCAAACAATACGAATTGATCTATATTGCCGGAGACGAACGTGACCTGATACGCGTAAGGACAGACTATCGGAATCCCCGGGAGGACGTCTACCTGTATCGCACAAACGTCACCCCACAGAGGGCACAAAAGCTTTTCATAGAGTACGCCAGACAGATCAATATGATGAGGGAGAAGCCGGTCTGGTATAATACCCTGACAACAAATTGCACAACAAATATTGTGATGCACATAAAAACCTTCAGTGACCGTATCCGGTACAACTGGAAGGTCCTCTTGAGCGGCTACATGCCTCTCTATGCCTATGAGCTTGGGGGCTTAGATACGCGCCTGCCATTCAAGGATCTGAGGGAACGGAGCTACATCAATCACAAGGCCCATCGAATTGGCAACGATCCGGAATTCTCTCGAAAAATAAGAGAAGGTTTGCCTCTATCCGGGCGATGATTTTCTTTTTGTATCGAACAATCCTTTAGTTCATTTCCCTTCAAGAATCACAAACATTTGACACTGCTGACAGTCAAATACGAGGCGGTATGTGTGGTGTTTGTCGCGTATCCGGAGAGGTTCTTGGGATGGATGACCCGATGAACTGTATCTGGGGCAGAGGTCCAGTTGGTGCCGGATGCAGTAGCGGGTGGTCATGACCGTTTTTCCGGCCGTGTCGGGAAGAGTTTCAAATGCCGGTTCGATGATTTCCGCACCGTGGTGTTCATAGAATTGCCGGGCATATTCGTTGAGCACGTTGGCGTGAAAATCGAGCTTTTTCTCGGGGTAGGGGGTGTCATTGGGTGTAAACCCGATGGTTTGGCGGGGATATTTTTTAAGCCTGATTCCGGTGAGCATCTCCAGAACGTCACGACGGATGCCGTTCAAGATACTGACAGGGAGAAAGCCCGGCTGCCGGGGGTGGATAGTCAACCCTGCTACCTGGTAGGGGCTGTTGCCGGTGCTGGATACGTGCGTCTCAATTTGTTCCAGGGCGCGGGCCGGGTTTTTGGGAGGTTCAAATACAACTTCCCTGACCGTTTCTGCCTCATTGCCGTCTTCGTCTCTGACAGACAGACGGATTGCGGTCTCTTCTTGTATAAATGCCATTTTCACAGCAATCCGGCGGTGCGCCGAGGATTTCTTCAGGATTCGGGTGAGGGCTGTGTCATGGTTGCGATAGAGGGGCGTGCCGGTTTTGAGGCCGGTCATGGTGTTGGGATATATTTTATCCTTGTCCACCCGGTCGATGCCGGAATCCTGCCAGGTCCTTTTGCTTCGTAAAGAAACAGATCCCGTCTCCGTTTTGAAGGTCATGGTGACGGTCCATGAGGAAAAAGTCCTTTCCCATGCCGGTGATGGCCCCTACATATTGCCCGATGGATTTCTGCGTGTCTATGGAAGCGACCTTTTCTTTTCTACCGGAGATGAAGTATCGGGTATAACCGCGATTGAAGGTCCTGGCGGGGTCCGGTGAAAATGTGAGTGTGCTGACACCGGAGCTGCTGCGGCAATAATCTGAATGTTCGTTGATGAATCCATCAATGGCCTGCCGGAAGGCTGCTGTAACGTTTTTTACATAGTCGATCCCCTTGTATCTCCCTTCGATCTTAAAGGAGGTAACGCCGGCTGCAACGAGGTCCGGAATGGCCTTCATCAGGTTCAGGTCTTTGAGGGAGAGCAGAAACTTATCTTGCCGGATTACCGTACCGTCACCGTCGGTCAAGGTGTAGGGGGACCGGCACGGCTGGGCGCAGACCCCGCGATTGCCGCTCCTGCCTGTCGCGGCTTGACTCATATAGCATTGCCCGCTGTAGGAAACGCATAAGGCCCCGTACACAAAGGCTTCCAGTTCCACGCTGGTTTTTTGACGGATGGCGGCAATCTCGTCAAGGGAGAGTTCCCTTGCCAGGATGACCCGTTTGAAACCCACGGCCTCAAGGAACTGCACCTTTTCAGGGGTGTTGTTGTGCATCTGGGTGCTTGCTATGAGAGGGATCGGGGGGAGGTCCAGTTCAAGCAGACCTACATCCTGGAGAATAAGGCCGTCGGCCCCCAGATGAAAGACCGTCACGAATGATCTCAAGAGCCTCGGGGATTTCGCTGTCCGTCATGATGGTATTGAGCGCCACATAGACCCTTGCATAATAAAGATGCGCGTGTCTTATCAGACGGGCAATGTCGTCAACGCCCACGCCTGCATCGGCCCTGGCGCTGAATTTCGGTGCGCCTATATAGACTGCGTCCGCCCCGTGATCAATGGCGGCTATGCCGATGTCGGCGTTGCCTGCCGGGGCCAGCAATTCCAAGGGTGTGACCATCTATCCTCTCCTTAAACCTTCGGCAGTTTTTCTGATGAATTCTTCCATGATTGTTTTTGCTTCATCCATTGAGGAATAGGCGATCCTTTGTATTCCTGGGCTACCGGCGATCATGGCGGAGATGGGTCGTCCGGATATGATACGATGCAGGCATAATACCGGTTTGTTTAAAGCAGTGGCCCATCCCAGCTCATATCCCACCCCCAGGGATGGCGCCGAGACTTCAGCTACAACAAGATCGCAGGCCGCAAGCCATGCCATGTCCCGGTCATGGATAAAACGATCATCAGGTCCATCGTCACCTGTTTCCGAAAGAGCAGGGTCCCCCACGTGTTCTGTCAATACCTCCCCGAAAGATTTCAGGCAGGTCACCATGGCCTCATAGACTGTGGCATTTTCCCGTCCCCCACGGATCGACCCGGCAAAATAAATTTTCATTCATTCCTTCCTTTCCGATACGAATGTTCTATCCTTGTTGAATGCAACGGCCTGAACTGAATCTTCTATTTTCCTATATTTAGGAAGGTTTTTGCAAATCCTTTTTCCCGTGCCGAGCTTGAACAATCGCTTGTCGAGAAGAACTGTTTTTAGGAAGAAAAACACTACCGGGACTAAGCTTTAGTCTGTTCCGGGTAATGAGAAGCTTTTGTGTATTGCATGTATGGATGCCTCCAGGTCATAGAGCAACTTCTGGACTATCTCAGCTATCTGTGTGTCGAACTGGGCTACCGTCCCGCAGGCAAAGCAACTGTGGGCTTTACCAGGGAGAAACTTCTTAAGATCAAGCATGAATTCCTTCTTACATTTCGGGCATTGTGGCCTCAATTCTATATAGAGTTGCCGGTCCTTAAAGGCGCCAATCATCGTAACCTCCTTGTTTGTAGGGTTGCCCGGAGTAGGGCGTAAGGTTGATGCTCATTCATCATTGTTTTACAAATAAGCAAAACCTGTACCAGTCATAGCGGCGATGCCTATCTCACCGGAATACTGTGTCTATCCCGATAAATATAATTACAGATACACACAAAGTGTTGGTTTTTGCCTTCAGTATGGGTAAAAAAGTGTAGGGTTTTTGGACCGGTAATCCCGGCACATTTGGCGAAGTGTAAACCCCATTTGGTTGCGCGCTACTTTTGCCGGGTGATTGCAAATACTTTTTCCCGTAGTTCTTGACGGACAATTCATCAATGAATATCATTCTCTCAGAAGAGTTGCTGTTCCGAATTGTTTCTGTATGTTGAGCGCGCTGGAAAAATCCCGAATGGACCAGGTCCGGTGGATATATTTTCCTGAATGGGCTTGACAAGAAGGGCTAATCAATTTAGCTTGTATTTACGGGGTGACCGGAATGGATGTGAAGCAGAAGGAAAAGAATGCACTGAAGGTAAATGTTTATAAGGACTGGTGCAAGTCCTGTGGCATCTGTTCGGCATTCTGCCCTACCGGTGCTATTACCCGTGATGAGGCCGGATACCCCCAGGTTGACCCGGAGAAATGCATTACCTGCGGCATGTGCGAGATGCGGTGTCCTGATTTTGCCATTTCCGTTGAAAAGAAACATGAAGAAGCACAAAAGCTGAGAGGATCTTTTGAAAAAAAAGGACCGGAAGGAACTGTTACTTCAGGGGAATGAGGCCGTTGTAGAAGGGGCCCTCAGGGCCGGATGCCGTTTTTTCGCCGGTTATCCCATTACCCCTGCTACGGAAATATCAGAGATTCTGTCAATCAAACTGCCACGGGTGGACGGCACTTTCATCCAGATGGAAGATGAGATCGCGAGTATGGGAGCGGTAATAGGCGCGTCCCTGGCAGGAGTGAAATCAATGACAGCCACCAGTGGCCCCGGTTTTTCCCTTATGCAGGAGAATATTGGTTTCGCCGTCATGACCGAAGTTCCCTGTGTGATTGTAAATGCCATGCGCGGAGGACCGAGCACGGGGCTTCCCACCTCTCCTTCACAGAGTGATGTCATGCAGGCCAGATGGGGCACCCATGGGGACCACCCGGCCATAGCGCTCTGCCCTTCAACGGTCAGGGAGTGCTATGATCTTACCATAAGGGCCTTTAACATTTCCGAAAAATACCGGATACCTGTTATTCTCCTTATTGACGAGGTTGTGGCCCATATGCGGGAGAAGGTTACCCTCTCTGATGACGAAGAGGTGGAGATTTTCGACAGGATTAAGCCGACTGTGCCGCCCGAGTGGTATATTCCCTACGAGGATACCCCCAGGGGAGTGCCTGCCATGGCCAATTTCGGCGATGGTTACCGGTATCACGTGACAGGGCTCACCCACGACGAGAAAGGTTTCCCCACTTCGCGGCCCGATGAGATAGACCCCTTTATCAGAAGGCTCTTCAGGAAGATCAGCCAGAACTTCGCCGATTTGCAAATAGGGGACTTTTTTCAAACCGATGATGCCGATATTACCGTCATTGCCTATGGTTGTGTTGCCCGTTCCGCCAAACGGGCGGTCCTTGATGCCCGGGAACAGGGGTTGAAGGTGGGACTCCTGAAGCTCAATACCCTGTGGCCTTTCATGAGGACCCAGGTGGAAAAGGTGCTTCGGACCTCACGAGTTGTCATTGTTCCCGAGATGAATATGGGGCAGATGTCGAGGGAGGTAAAACGGGTAAACAAGGGCACCACAAAAGTATTCACGATCAATAAAGTGGACGGCACCATCATAACGCCTCAGGAAATATGGAGAGGATCAGGGAGGTCTACTGATGGCAGAGACTGCCAAGTTGATCCACAAATATTTGCGCCACGACAAAAAGTTTCCCCATGTCTGGTGCCCCGGATGCGGCATAGGCATTATGCTCGGTTCTCTCATCAGGGCAATTGACCAGACCGGGTACAGCAAAGACGAAATTGTCCTTATCTCCGGTATCGGCTGTACCGGCAGACTGCCTGTCTATGTGGATTTTAACACCCTTCACACAACCCACGGGAGGGCGCTTACCTTTGCCACCGGGGTAAAACTCGCAAAACCGGCCCTCAAGGTAATCGTTGTCATGGGTGACGGTGATGCCGTGGCAATCGGAGGGAATCATTTCATCCATGCTGCACGAAGAAATATTGACCTTACAGCGATCATTGTCAATAATAGCGTCTATGGGATGACCGGGGGCCAGTATTCGCCAACGACGCCCTATGGGATGAAATCGGCGACAACGCCTTATTCCAACGTGGAGCATGCCTTCAGTATATCGGAACTGGCCGTCACTGCCGGCGCTGAATTTGTGGGAAGAGGGAGCGTCTACCATGCTGCGCTCCTTGACAGCCTCATGGAGAAGGCGTTCGCGAAAACAGGGTTTTCTGTTGTGGAGGTCATATCCCATTGCCATACACAATACGGAAGGTTGAACCGGCTGGGTTCGGCAGTGGAGATGATGCAGTGGCAGAGAGACCATGCTGTGCCTGTTGAAAAGGCGGCGCAGATGAATGAAGAAGAGTTGAAAGACAAATTCAGGATCGGGGTCCTTGTTGACAGGGACCTTCCCGACTACCAGGATGAATATGAAAAGGTAAGGCAATGGGCAAAGACAACGGAGAAGCTCTGACGTGAGCAGCCGGTATGATATCCGATTGAGCGGTTCCGGCGGACAGGGCATTATTCTCATGGGCATTATCCTTGCCGAAGCGATAGGCATATATGACGGCAAGTATGTTGCGCAGACGCAGAGTTACGGACCTGAAGCGCGAGGGGGTTCGAGCAAGGCGGAAGTCGTCGTCAGCGACAGTGAGATCGACTATCCCAAGGCGTTGAAACTCGATCTGCTCGTTGCCATGGACCAGAAGGCCTGTGATGATTATTATATGGACCTGAAGCCCGACGGGATCCTCATTGTTGACTCCACCTTTGTCAAGCAGATACCTGTTTCAAAAGCATACCAGATACCTTTTACCCGCATTGCCAGGGACAAGTTCAAGCGGGAAATGGTTGCCAATATTATCGCCCTCGGCGCGATCACGAAGCTTACCTCCCTTGTGTCTGCCAAAGGCCATAGAACAGGCCGTGATGTCACGTGTGCCCTAAAGGGACGGAGAAACTCAACCATGATGCCTTGCGGGCAGGCATGGCTGCGGCGATGAAAATCAAAGAGATTGCTTTCCCTGAAAAATCGAAAGAGATTGAAGATGAAGATACATGAGTATCAGGCAAAAGAGCTCTTCACATCTTATCATATTCCTGTTCCCCGTGGCGCTAGTATCGTAACAACACCGGAAGAGGCATACCATGTTGCCGCAAAGATCGGTAGCGGTCCTTATGTCCTGAAGGCCCAGATCCATGCCGGAGGCAGAGGCCGGGCCGGAGGAATACGGGTGGTCAATGATCTTGAAGACTTGCAAGCGGCTGCCGCTGATATGCTCGGCAAGACATTGGTGACCCATCAGACCGGCAAAGAAGGAAAGCCGGTGCATACAATCCTTGTCGAAGAGGCGCTTTCAGTCGAGAAAGAGATCTATCTGGGCGTCGTCATAGACCGTCAGCATGCCTGTCCTGTTGTGCTTGCAAGCGCTGAGGGCGGCATGGAGATAGAACAGGCGGTGGCCGAGAATCCGGGCAAAATCATCAGCGAGGCAATAGACCCCTGCGTTGGTCTCCGTCGTATTTCAGATAAGAAAGATATTTTATGCCCTCGGTCTTGATCAGAAATTCTTTCCGGCTGTAAGCGGAATTATTGCAAATCTCTTCAGACTCTTTATTGAAAAGGATTGCTCCCTTGCGGAAATAAACCCTTTAGTGATAACCAGAGATGGCGGATGCGTGGCCCTTGACGGGAAACTGAATTTCGATGATAACGCGCTTTTCAGACATCCCGACATACGGGCGTTGCGGGATACCACTCAGGAAAATCCCCTTGAAGTGGAGGCGTCGAAATATAACCTCAATTATATCAAGCTGAACGGTCATGTGGGCTGCATGGTAAACGGCGCAGGCCTCGCCATGGCAACGATGGACTTAATAAAATTTGTCGGTGCAGAACCTGCAAATTTTCTCGATGTAGGGGGAGGGGCCACAGAGGAGATGGTCAGAGAGGGTTTTAAAATCCTCCTTGCCGATCAAGATGTGAAGATGATTTTTATTAATATTTTCGGCGGTATTCTCCGGTGCGATGTGCTTGCGCGGGGAGTTGTCGAGGCGGCGAAAGAACTGGCAATCAACCTGCCTATCGTTGTCAGACTGGAAGGAACCAATGTCGAAGAGGGTCGAAGGATCCTTGCCGAATCGGGGTTGCCTTTTACGATAGCAGAAGATCTGAAGGATGCAGCAGGGAAAATAGCTGCAGAGCAACAGAAACAGTTCGAAACGGTTCAAACAGTTTGAACTGTTTTTTAAAATGAGATGTGATGAGTATAATCTTGATAAAAAGACGAGGGTGATTGTCCAGGGTATTACGGGCAGGGAAGGGGCTTTTCATACCCGGCAGATGATGGAGTATGGCACACGGATAGTTGCTGGTGTGACGCCGGGAAAGGGCGGAACAATTTTCAAGGGATGCCGGTTTTTAATACTGTCCGTGATGCTATTGCAGGAAACAGGAGCTGACGCATCGGCTATTTTTGTGCCGCCTGCCTTTGCTGCTGATGCTATTATGGAGGCCGTTGATTCGGGTATCAGGACCGTTGTGTGCCTTACCGAAGGGATACCGACTCTCGATATGATTGGCTGTGAAACAGTATATGAAAGGGAGGAAGACAACACTGATAGGCCCCAATACGCCGGGCATCATTTCACCGGGGCAGTGCAAGATCGGGGTAATGGCAGGATATATCCATACGCAGGGGCGGGTAGGAATTATGTCAAGAAGCGGGACGCTTACCTATGAAGCGGTCGATCAGCTTACTAAAAAGGGGATCGGCCAATCGACCTGTGTGGGTATCGGAGGCGATCCGATTATCGGTATCGATTTTGCGGATATTCTTGCGCTCTTTGAGAAGGATGAAGAGACAGAGGCGATTGTCATGATCGGAGAAATAGGAGGCAGCTGCCGAAGAAGATGCGGCAGAGTGCTACAGACAGGGCATGTCAAAACCCCTTATCGCTTTTATCGCGGGCCTCACTGCGCCCCCGCGGCAGGCGTATGGGCCACGCGGGGGCCATCATATCAGGCGGCAAAGGCGATGCGGCCTCCAAGATCCGGGCGCTGAAAGAAGCAGGCATCACGGTAGTAGAGAACCCCGCTGAAATCGGTAAAACAGTAGAGGCTGTTCTGACAAAATTCTCCAAGCAATCATAATCAAAAAAAGTAGTTCAGGGTAGTATTTCCGATTAGGGTAATGGGCGTATCTTCAGAGGTACTGTGCTCATTTTATTTTCCTCTTAAGTAATGCTTTCAAATATTGATCCGGTGTTACTATTTTTGTCCCTTTCCAGTTCTTTAAGTCCAGAAGATGTTTATCTCCACTAATGATATATTCGGATTCTGAAGCAAAGGCGCAGTCAAGAAAGATGTTATCATCGGGATCGATGTCTATCACGTTAAAATGTTCAGCAGGATCGATCCATTCTGATATTGAGATAAATTCGGAAATTATGATTTCAATTATTTCCGGTGGTTGTTTAAATTTTGGTCGCTGCAATACACCTTTCAGTTCAGATATTATATCTTCTGAAATATATATTTGCGTGAAACCTTTCAGAGAAGTTTCGAGAATTTGTCGCGGTTTTCCACCGAATATGATACCGGATATGATGATATTGGTATCAAGTACAGCTTTTATCATCGGGTATTGCGCTTTCCGGAACGGAATGCCTTTATTTCATTTTCAATATCACCCGGTTTTAAATCTGATGAATGGGCGGCCTTGGAGGCGGCATTAAATATGTTATCCCATCTTTGTTTACGGTCAATGTAGCTGCGGGCAGCTTCACGGATGAGTTCAGAGCGGGAACGGGATTCCTCATCTGCCACCCTGTCTATTTGCTTGAGAAGATCATTATTGAATGAGATATTAACCGTACTGGAACCCATAAGCACCTCCAAGAATATTATATACAAAGTTTGTATATTGTCAAGACTAGCAAGAAAGAATGCAAATACTTGTCATCGTTTTAAACAGAGCTAATCAAGAAGGAACAGGTTTTTCGAGACGTTGTTGGTTACCGCAAACTTATTTGAACCCTACATTTATTTGATAATTGATACTGGGTAATAAAGGGGGAGTTGCCAGGCAAGAATGCAGGCCAATAACCATACCAGGGCAATGATGCTTGTAATCAATAAAAGCCAATCTATGCACGTCGATTTATCCCGTTCATCTCTTTTTGTAAGAAAGGCTATTGATGCTGCTATCGGAAGGATATAGCCCAGGAACGAATAATGGTAGTAAATCATGGTCGGGACAGGAAGGTTTGTCAGGCTGATCTTAAGACCGTATTGAAGCCAATTGGCTTGCATGATGCCATACACATGCACGAAAACAGGTATCAATGTAGTTACCGCCACTACTCCGACTATTCGCATAACAACAGTTTTGTTTTTCATTGTCCTCTCAGAAGCCTGAAAAATTAATCAGTTACATACAGTCGTCCGGTGATAATTGCCTAATTCCATTTCTAATTCAAAGCGCTATCTTCGTTGCCAGCGTCATCGTCTCCTCGACGTACTAAAATGTACGCCTCAGTCGCCTCTTCCTTGGCGCCTCAATATCATCTTTGACTTAGAAATGGAATAACACACCTGTTGCCTGAGTTTAAACGTTTCATATTTCCTTCGTCATGTATACTGACACATGCGAATTCTGATAGACTACCCCCTGGTCAGGTGCCTGTATTTAATGCGGTGGGGCTGGTTTGCGGCAGGGCCGAGACGGGCCTTTCTGTCTGCTTCATACTCGGAATAGTTTCCATCAAACCAGACCACTTTGCTATCTCCCTCGAAAGCAAGCATGTGGGTGGCGATACGGTCGAGGAACCACCGGTCGTGGCTGATGACGACAGCACAGCCGGCAAAATTTTCCAATGCTTCTTCCAGGGCGCGCAGGGTGTTGACGTCCAGGTCATTGGTGGGCTCATCAAGGAGAAGGACATTAGCCTCTTCCTTGAGCATACGGGCCATATGGACGCGGTTTCTTTCCCCGCCGGAGATCATAGAAACCTTTTTCTGCTGATCAGCCCCGGAAAAATTGAAACGGGCCACATAGGCGCGTGAATTTACCAGACGCTTGCCGAGCTGGATAGTATCATCTCCACCGGAAATCACTTCCCAGATGGTCTTGTCCGGATCAAGGATATCGCGGCTCTGGTCAACGTATGCCAGTTTTACCGTTTCACCGATCCTGAAGCCACCCGAATCAGGCTTCTCCTGGCCGGTGATCATGCGGAAGAGAGTAGTCTTACCTGCGCCGTTCGGTCCGATAACCCCTATAATACCGCCCGGAGGGAGAGAAAAGGTCATTCCTTCAATGAGAAGATTGTCGCCGTATGCCTTGCTCACATTCTCAGCTTCGATGACGATATTGCCCAACCGGGGTCCCGGCGGAATATAGATTTCCAGCTCTTTTGAACTCTTATCGATATCGCGGCTCAAGAGTTCTTCATAAGAATTGATACGGGCTTTTCCTTTTGCGTGGCGTCCCTTGGGAGACATATGTATCCACTCAAGCTCGCGCTTGAGAGTCTTTTGCCGCTCGCTTTCGGACTTTTCTTCCAGTTGCAGACGATTGCTCTTCTGTTCCAGCCAGGACGAATAATTCCCTTTCCAGGGGATACCCTGTCCTCTGTCGAGTTCCAGTATCCACCCGGCCACATTGTCGAGGAAATAACGATCATGAGTGACGGCAATGACGGTGCCTGAATAGCTCTGCAAGTGATGCTCAAGCCAGGCCACGGTTTCTGCATCGAGATGGTTGGTGGGTTCGTCGAGAAGCAGGATATCGGGCTTCTGCAAGAGCAGTCTGCATAAGGCAACACGCCGTTTTTCCCCTCCGGAGAGGACATTGACCGGGGTTTCGCCCGGAGGACAACGCAAGGCATCCATGGCCATCTCAAGACGTGAATCAAGATCCCAGGCATCCCAGGCTTCCAGCTTTTCCTGTACCGCACCCTGCCGTTCGATCAGTTTATTCATCTCATCGTCAGACATGGGTTCAGCGAATTTCTCACTGATAAGATTGTATTCATTCAGAGCGTCTACTATTTCGTGTACGCCCTCTTCCACAATCTCCCGCACCGTCTTCTGGTCATCCAGTTTCGGCTCCTGTTCAAGGAGCCCCACGGTGTGGCCGGGAGCAAGGACCGTCTCGCCATTAAACTCTTTATCCATTCCTGCCAGAATACGGAGAAGGGAGCTTTTCCCTGATCCATTGAGGCCAAGAACACCGATTTTGGCTCCATAAAAATAGGAGAGATAAATATCTTTCAAAATCGGTTTTTTATCGTAATATTTGCTTACCCCTACCATGGAGTAAATTACCTTGTTCGGTTCATTCGCCATCGTTGACCCTCATTTGTTATTATTGGGGCTCACGCCTGCCACCCGTATGGGTGGTCGCCCCCTCCACCGGCAAAGCCGTCGGAGCCACCCCCTCTCGCTCGCTGTGCTCGCTATTGAGGCTGGATTGTATACGTTCAGTATAGCATATTCATGGCTCTTTCTCATCTCAAGCGGTATTCGAAGATTGAATCACCAATTTCTGTCCGCTGATATGCATGGCGATAGCATTTGTCAAATGGTATTCAATAATTCTATTATAGTAGAGTAACTAGCCTTAGAGGTGATACAATGAGTGGGGGCAGGTCAGTTTATGCGTAGTAGCCGAAAAAGTACGGATTATTGGGGTTGTTGCAAAGGCGCGTCTTAAAGTGGGGCAAAGTCGGAACGAGGAGAGGGGACATTGGATAAAAATAGAAAACCTGGTCGGCTTTTCTATGGTTGGTATATTGTAGCTGCCGCGTTCGTGATTCTTTTTTTCAACTCCGGCGCACGATACGCTTTCGGGGTGATGTTCAAACCAATCGTGGGCGAATTCGGATGGAGTCGGGGGACCGTTTCACTGGTTTTCCTCGTACACATGATTGTATTTGCCCTTTCCCTCTTCATCGTCGGCAAGCTCTATGACAAGTATGGCCCCAAATGGGTGATTATCATTTCAACCCTTTTCATATCAGGGGGGTTTATATTGACCTCCTTCATGCACAGTATTGGCCAGTTTTTTTTCTGCTACGGGATCCTCGCTGCTTTCGGACTGGCTGGCACCGCAGTTCCCCTCATGGCGACACTGACCAGCAAATGGTTCGACAAGTGGCGCGGGTTGGCTATCAGTCTATCTCTGTCCGGTAATTCCATTGGGCAATTTGTGCTTGTACCGGTGCTCAGTTCTGTAGCCATAAGCATGAGTTGGAGGGCGTCATATTTATATGTTGGCATTGTCATGTTTTTCGTCAACGTTGTGCTTGCCCTACTCGTTATCAAGGGCGATCCCCGTCACCTTGGCATTAAACCTTTCGGGAGTGAGGAGGACGTGGTCAAAATTGGCGGGCCAGGAGCGTCCGTTCATTCCGTAACCCTTTCTCAGGACATGGGATTCAAAGAGGCCTCCAAGACGTCTTCCTTCTGGATCTTTTCGGGAGTCATGTTCATTTGTGGCGGAGGGGACTATTTTGCCACAACGCATCTGATCCCTCTGGCCACCGACCATGGCATTTCCCCTATAACCGCGGGCGGTATGCTGGGCCTCTATGGGCTTATGAGCCTTGCCGGCATTCTTATTGCCGGGCCCAGTGCTGATCTCATCGGAAATAAGATTCCCATTATCCTCACTTTTGTGTTAAGGGTTCTTCTTTATATTCTGATTCTTAAGTACAAGACCGTAGTATCGCTCTATGTATTTGCCTTGCTCTTTGGTTTCACCCATTTGATTACGGCGCCTCTCACGCCTATGCTGATCGGAAAACTCTACGGCGTGTCACATCTGGGTATCCTCACAGGCTTTATCAATACGGCCCACTTTTTGGGTGGTGGCTTCTGGGTCTATATGGCCGGTGTAATATTCGATAATACGGGCTCCTATCAAATAACTTTTGCCTTTTTAGCTGTACTGGCCCTTGTGGCGGCCGTGAGCATGGTCTTTCTGCGAGAGAAACGACATCTGCCGGTCCAATTAAAGACGTCTTGAATAAAAGACTCCTGGGGTTCTTTAAAGGATGTCTTATTGTCTGTGTTCATACTACTTTCATCCCGTAATCTGCACTTTTCAGAAAAGCTGGCTGTGCACGATTCACATTGAGTGGATAACGCAAGATAAACTCACACGATATCTCCTCCATTCAAAAAGAAAGGGTGCCTTGCCAAAATGAGGATTTCAAGTTGCTATACGTGCATTTAAAGTGGCTTCGGTCAATATCCAAACGGGTTTACTATGGTCCGACATCCGAATTGATTCGACGGGGGGAAGCAGCCCCATTGTGAGCCATGGGCATAGGAAAGACGACGCGCGAGCCATTCGTGACCTCATCGAAGGACTCCAGCAAACCCCGCGAACCCGCGCTTCATTTTCAGCATCCGAAGATGGTCCCTGGTATTTCCTCTATCGTAGAAATATGAGCAAAGAGAGAGGCTGAAGATGCCAAAAGGATCATCGTCCATAGTATTGCTCCCTCATTTTTTTCCATATTCCTACGCATTGCAATTTCTGCAATAAAGACTCTAAATAAAACCGTGTACCCCCTCAAAGTTGATTAAACTGTAGTTCGGCATTAAAATAGGACAGAAAGGTATAGGAGGTAAATATGGATGAAATGTTGATAAAGAAAGTACGGGCCGCTGCAGTTGCTGGATGGTGGACTATTTTAATAGCCTACTGTATCCTGCTGATTCAATGGCTTGCTTATGTGCTTATCATGGCCAAGCAGCCAGCAGGAATGCTTTGTTTATGGGGTGAAGGCGTTACATGGCCCGAAATCCGTACTATCTGGCTGTGGGCAATGGTGGCGTTTAAGCTTGGTGTCGGAATGATGATATTTGTTGTCGTCTGGCTGACACTTTGGGCAAGACAATTGGCAAAGAAATAAAGCGCCATTCTCCACCCAATGCAAAGCAAGAAAGACCAAAAATATCAAATAGGTCGTCATCCATCATTGGTATTGATGTATCTCAAATAATATTGCCTGATGACCTGTCTTATGACGAAGGTCCGGAGGAAACAGTTTATTTCATGTTGTCATCAGGCATATCTATGTGCAAATGGCTGGTACAAAATTGATGATTGTTGTAGTGAATGGTATACTACATTGAGCAGTTGAGGAGGGTTGCCCTCCTGGAAAACCATGATAGGAGACAGGAAAGAACAACATGCAATCAACATGGTTTGAAAAAGGACAATCCTTCTATGCGGCTGGTGATTATAACGGAGCAGTAGAAGCGTACACCAGGGCCATAGATCTGGACCCCAAAAATGCTTTGATCTATAACAACCGTGGGCTTTCTCATGCCAAGCTGTGCAACTTCGAACATGCAATAAAGGATTTTGACAGGTCTATAGAGCTTGACCCAAAAGACGCAACGGTTTATTACAATCGTGGAAATGCCTATTACGTTGGTTTTGATAACTACCGGCAGGCAGTAAGGGATTATAGTAAAGCCCTGGCGCTCAACTCAAGACATGCGGCGGCTTATTACAACCGGGGAAATGCTTACAGGAAACTCGGCGACTATCAGCAGGCAATAAGAGATTACGGCAAAGCCTTAACACTTCATCCAGGTCATGCGGCTGCCCATTGCAATCGGGGAATCGCCTTCAGGAAGCTCGGCGCTTATCCACAGGCAATACGTGATTTTGACAGGGCCATAGAACTTGATCCCAAAGATGCAGCGGCTTACAAGGGGCGTGGGGATACCTATGCGGACCTTGGAGATACCCGGCAGGCAATGAGGGATTTAACAATCAGCATTAATAAAGAAACACTCGATTATTTACATTCAGATGGAATTGAAGGATAGCCATTACAAAGTGAAATGAATACTGCCACATATTCTCGTATATTGATTAGGGACGATTGGTAATACGCTTATAGGCTTTGTAGACACCATAACCGAGCAGAGTTGCAGTTCCCATTACCAGGGGAACACCGAAAACAACGATAGCGGTCAGGGCTCTGATTGCTTTGGCGGCAGTGGCAATTTTTCCTGATTGTTCCTGCTGCCCCTTAGCAGGTTCACCAGATCTACAGTGATTTTCAGAATGCTTGCAATCATCTCGCTGTTCCATCTCTCTGTCCTAATAATAATTTACTACTTTTTCAGGTATTAAGCAGATATTTTTTTGAGTACGGGCATTCAGTGAGGATTTTTTCTGATCTGATGGCCATGCTTCCCACCCCCTATTTCAGGTAATTAATCATTACAAATCAGGGATTCCCCCATTGTTGACGTTTTCTTCAAGGGCTATACTCTGTGAGATATGATAGTTCAGCGCAACGGAGGTTTTTGTATCTATGGATATTACACACATGTTCTCTGTTCCTTTTCTTTTTGCCCTGCTTAATATTATCTTTATCAATATTATCCTCTCAGGTGATAACGCAGTCGTCATTGCCATGGCAGTCCGTTCTCTTCCACCGAAACAAAGACAAAAAGGTATTATGCTGGGGACCGCAGCCGCAGTAGTTCTCAGAATCGGTCTTACCTTTATAGCCGCCCGCCTTCTTGAGGTACCTTTCGTGAAGCTTCTTGGAGGTCTTCTGATCCTCTGGATTGCATTCAAGCTCCTTATGGGTGAATCCGGGGAGAACAACACGAAGGAAGTCAATGGCCTCCGTCAGGCAATAATCACCATTCTCATGGCCGATCTCGTCATGAGCCTTGACAATGTGTTAGGTGTAGCAGGAGCTGCCAACGGAGATTCTCTGCTCCTTATTATCGGTCTTGCCACCAGTATTCCCATAGTGATATTCACAAGCAATATCATCACGCGAATGATGGACAGGTTCCCGATCATCGTTGTCCTTGGCGCTGCTGTTCTTGGTAGGGTAGCAGGTGAAATGATCGTAAGTGATCCCTTCATGGTACGGACCCTTCATCACCCCGGACACCTTGCCGCATACTCGGTGCAGGCCATGCTGGCCGTCGGAGTAGTTGTTGCTGCCAAGGTCTGGGTAAAATACAGGGTGTCTCAGGAACCTGCGATGGCGCCTGCAGTGACGGCTCTGGACCCTATGGGTAGCCCCTTCCTGGTAGATGGCTGGGACCTCAGATAAGGCGCACCGAAAGCACAAGTTACCAATGTGATCTGTCATTCAAATGTCGATAAAAGGGGACGATAACGAAAAGCTGTTGACACAACGGCCGCATCTTGTTAGTTTTTATAAACGGTATTAAGGAGGAGACATGAGATCTGATGGCAGAGTTGCACGAGTAACGGAAATTATTGCCGGTTCCCAGAAAAGTTTTGAGGATGCTATACTGATTGGCTTCAAAAGGGCCTCCAAGACTTTAAGGGGCATCACGGGACTACGGGTAAAAGAACAGCGTGCCCGTGTGGAAGATGGAAAAATTGTTGAATTTCGCGTTACACTCGAAGTTATTTTTGTGCTGGAAAGCTGAAATACTGTTAATTGTTATTGGGGATTCTTTATTTTTACGTGACAGGCCACTCGCTATTCACTTCTTTCCCCGCCGAATAATTCCACTATTTTTTTGACGAAAGCAGGCAGGGAAGGGTCACGCGCTCCCATGACGAGCACGCAATCACCTGAGGTTGCGGCAGTCTTCAGTTCGTCAGTAAATCATCGCGGTCCTGCACTGCTTGCCCATTGAATGATACGGGACCGAGACCGGTCATGATGTCTTGCGAGGAAATATCTTTCCGGGCAGTGCCCCCGGCATAATAGATGGGCAGGAGATAGAGCGAGTCATTTTTCCGGAAGATGGTCCGGAAAGTCGTGATGTATTCATCCTTCAAGAACCGCGTCGGACCAAACCCGTGCGGCTGGTATACGGCAATAATGCGTTCAGACAAGCCCCGTGCGGCGCTCACCGCAGCGGCTATCTTTGCCGGATTATGGGCAAAATCATCGACAATGTATATTTTCTGTGTTGTCTCCGTTACTGAAAAACGTCGGGCCACACCCTCAAAGGTTTTTACCGCATCGGCAAGGTCTTGCCCTTTGCACCCGAAATGTTCACAGACACACAGGGCGGCGCAAAGATTTTCCAGGTTGTGGTTTCCCGGAAGGGGCAAATGATATTCAATGTGGTTACGGAAGAGTATCACCGATCTGGGCAGGAGTTCTTCATGGTCCGGTCTCCATGAGGCTCTGCTGCTCATGCCGAAGCCCACTGTTGCCGGTAGCTTTGCAAGACCCGGATCGTCAGCATTGGAGGCCGTCCAGGTCGATTTCGAAACTAACGTTTCAAAAAGCCCCCTTATCTCGTCGATGCTCTTGTGGTCTTTGGAAATATTGAGAATAACCGAGGCTTCAGGCGAGTATTTAGTCAGCGTTCCGTCGCTCTCATCGGCCTCGATGACGAGCAGGTCGGAGCCGCCGCTGAAGGCATTGCCGATGAGTCCCTGTTTTTCGAGTCTTCGTAAGGGCGCGCCGCTTATGAGAGAGGGTGATTTTCCGCATGTAGTCAGGAATTCAAATATCATTGCCGTTACTGTCGATTTACCGCTTGTACCGGCCACTGCGATTGTCCTTTTTGTTGTAATTATTGCGGCAAGCAGGTCCGAACGGTGTATGATGGGAAGGCTATGTGCACGCGCGGCAGCGATATCAGGATTCGATTCTTCTATTGCCGTTGAGATGCAGACTACATCGGTATCAGCAGTGATGCCCGAACCGTCCTGATCGACAATAGTGCACCCGAGCCCCTCAAGCGATTGCCGCATGGAGGCGGTATCTTCACTGGCGAGTAAACGGTCGGAACCGGAAACGGCAGTCCCCTGAAAACGCAGATATTGCGCGAGGGCGCTCATGCCGGTGCCGAAAATACCGGTGAAATGGACACTCCGGCAGAGATTTTTTCCGATAATTATGGGGGGCGGATCAATGTAGACGAGAGTGCCAACACTTACCATTTCAAAGAGGTCGACGATGTCTTTATTTCTGAGGGCCAGGCATCCGTGGGTAAAAGGGTTACCCACCAGATCTTCCCGGTTGGTGCCGTGAATATAGATACAGCGCTCATAGGAATCTACCCCTGCACCCTTGTTGATTCCCTCCTCCATACCTTCCAGCCGCAGAATACGGGTCAGGATCAGATTATCTTCAGCAGAAATTCCGTCCCAGTCGATGCCTGTATCGATACGTTCTTTGAAAATACGCCCTGCAGGAACACCTGCGCCAATTTTTTCCGTGATGCGATGAATGCCGGGGGGTGTTTTGAAAGAGTTTTCCCGGATGCCATTGCCGAACCGGGAGGTAGAGGAGTTGTATTGTCTGATAATGGTTGCTTTCTCGCAAATGAGGAGCCTTTGTTCTTCAATCGATTGTATCAGATAGAGTTCTTCCGGGTTGGCTAAGAATGCCCGTAATGTATTATAAATACGATTTAATTGAGTGGTTTCCATCCCGTTGTATCCTTCAAAGCCCATGCATTCCGGAACAAAGGATGGGCGAGTTGTCTTTCATATCATGGGAAGCCGGGGGCCGTCCAGAAAATTGTATGTACCCTCTGCCGCGATTGGAATATACTGCACATTATACACCTTTTTACACATAACGCTTAAAACATAAAACTTAAATCTAAATTTATTCTCTTTCCCTCCTTTGACCGGGTGATTGCAAATATTTTCTTCATTTCTTGTCAAACCATCATAGGAATGTCTTATCCTCGCAAGCTTTTTTACCGAAAGACAAATTCAGATTGCTCTTTCTAATATGTTTTGATAAAATCAATTTAAAATTGGTTTATTAAAAGTGTTCTTGCGCTGTTAAGATTCAAAGAAAGGGTGCGAGTAGATTTTCTGCCTGAACATATCTTGTTATCTGAAGATACCTGCGGAAAAAGGCTAACCACACCTGTTCATCTGTTTTCAAGGAACTTACTGAGCGATGTCAAAGGACTTTTATTGCACATTAGATGTCTGAGCGGGAGTATTCAGAGTCCGGTGAATTGTTTTCATTATCTGATACATAGAAAGGGGAGCCTTGAGACCCCCTAAAAAGAAGAAGGAGCCTATTATGAAAAAGCGAATCAGTTTTTGTTTGGCAGCAGTATTGGCAATAATTTTGTGTCTGGTTATATCCGTTTTCTTCCAGACGGAAGCTCAGGCACAGCAGAAGAAAGCGACGGCTTTGGAGGGGGTCAAATTTGATATCGCCTCTTCTCTGGCGGACAATCTCAAGATCTATGCGGGTAAAAACGTCTTTGTCCATCTGAGGTCCGGGGAAACAATACAAGGTTACGTCAAGGTAGTCGGAAACGGTCTCCTTCATCTGGAAAAGCTCGCAGGAAAGGATTTCTACGATGCTCTGATACGCATCGAGGACATTAGCGCCATTGAGGCGAAATTCCGTGACATGAAATAGAACAGTTCAGAATTGTGGCGGGTTCAAAAAGTGTTTATCTTACTTGTCAAAAGGCCCTGTAAGAGGTTAATATAGAGAACAGGTATGGCGAAAAATCTTTCACGGGCGAGCACGGGGTTCGAAAATTTTGATAATGTCATTGATGGTCTGAGAATCGGTGACAATGTTGTCTGGCAGGTCGATAATATAGATGATTACCACTGCTTTGTTACGCCTTTTGTAGAACGGGCCCTTCTGGAAAAAAAGAGGGTCGTCTATATGCGTTTTGCCCAGCACAAACCTCTCCTGGAAAAGGACGACAGGGTTACGGTCTATGAGCTCAATGCCCATAGCGGCTTTGAAACCTTTTCGACAGAGGTGTACAGTATTGCCACTCGTGAAGGGGAAGGGGTTTTTTATATCTTCGACTCCCTCTCGGACCTACTCTCCGCCTGGGCAACAGACCTCATGATCGGCAACTTTTTCATGATAACATGCCCTTATCTCTATCAGCTCAATACAATAGCCTATTTTGCACTTCTGCGTGATAACCATTCTTTTAAAACCATTGCAAGAATTCGCGAAACAACCCAGGTTCTTCTGGATGTATATAATGTAGAGAACAAGATTTACGTGCATCCCTTGAAGGTCGAGGGGCGCTATCTGCCCACTATGTTTCTTCCGCACCTGAAAAAAGAGAACAAATTCATGCCCGTAACGAGGAGCGTCGATACGGCCCGTTTGTTCAATTATATTTCCCGGAAGGGTGTTGAACGTACCGGGGGAAGTCTCGACTACTGGGACAGGATGTTTATGCGTGTCGAAGAACTCCTCCACACAAAAATCAACAAGGAAGACCGAAAAAAGACCCTTGATCATCTCTGCCAGATTATGATCGGACGTGAAGAGAGAATACTCGATCTGGCAAAAAAGTATCTCGACCTTGAAGACCTCCTTGCCATTAAATCACGGCTTATCGGCACGGGATATATAGGCGGAAAAACGGTCGGTATGCTTATTGCGCGAAACATGCTTGTCAGGGACAAATCTTTTGACTGGCCATCCTGCCTGGAGCCCCATGATTCCTTCTTTATCGGATCTGATGTGTTCTACACCTACCTTGTTGAGAATGGCTGGTGGAAACTCAGAATGGAACAAAAGACAAAGGAGGGATACTTCGAGGCAGCCCGTATACTTGCGGGAAAACATGCTCGATGGCGCCTTCCCCGATGAAATTGAGGATCAATTCTGGCGTGTCATCGAATACTTCGGTCAATCGCCTATTATTATCCGTTCGAGCAGCCTCCTCGAAGACGCCTTTGGAAATGCCTTCGCGGGAAAATACGAAAGCATTTTTTGTGTTAACCAGGGGAGCCCTGAAGACCGGTACAAACAACTCGGCGAATGTATACGACGGGTCTTTGCAAGTACCATGGGTGAAGATGCTCTTGCTTACCGTCTGCAGAGAGGACTCGATGAACATGATGAACAGATGGCGTTGCTTGTCCAACGTGTTTCAGGTTCTTATCGGAAAGAATTATTTTTCCCTGATCTTGCCGGTGTCGGTATCTCATACAATACCTTTGTCTGGAACAAGAATATGGATCCCCACGCAGGTATGTTAAGGCTGGTCCTAGGTCTTGGAACACGGGCGGTAAATCGTGTTGATAATGATTATCCGCGGGTCATACCCCTTGATACACCTCTCTTGAGGCCTCTTTCAGGAGATCGCGATATACGGAAATATTCACAGCATGAGGCTGACGTGCTCAACATCGGCAGCAACACCCTGGAAACCATACCGGTGGCAAATATTCTGTCAGAAGGTATGGGTATCAATCTCGATCTTGTGGCGACCATTGATTCGATAAAGGAAGGAACTTTGAGAAAAGGGGGTTCCTCAGATCGGGACAGGTGGATGCTGACCTTCGAGGGCCTCCTCTCCGGGAGTACATTTCCGAAGGTCATGCAACAGATGCTCAAGACCCTTGAAAAGAGATACCATTATCCTGTAGACATAGAGTTCACGGTAAATTTTTCCCGAAACGGCACCTTCCAGATAAATCTCGTTCAGTGCAGGCCCCTTCAAACAAAAGGTCTTGGAAAAAGCGTGGCAATCCCGAAGCATATTCCCCATGGGCATATACTCTTTCAGTCAAGAGGTAATTTCATGGGAGGCAGTATTATGCAAAGTGTTAAACGCATTATATATGTTGATCCCGGAGAATATAGCCGCCTCTCCCTCTCCGAAAAATATGATATCGCCCGCCTTATCGGCAAGATAAACAAGGATGTCGGCAGCCGGGAAGATTTCTTTACGCTTCTCATCGGTCCCGGCAGATGGGGTACGACAACTCCCTCACTGGGTGTTCCTGTTCGGTTTTTCGAGATAAGTCACATCTCTGCCATTGTGGAAGTGGCATCCATGACGGGTAGTCTTATGCCGGATCTTTCCTTTGGTACGCACTTTTTTCAAGATCTGGTAGAGTCCGATATCTTTTATATTGCGCTCTTTCCCGATAGAGAGGAGAATTTCTTCAGTGAAGGAATATTGAAAAATGGCTTAAACATACTCCCGTCAATAGCGCCTGAAAGCGGTAAATATGAAACAACGGTTATTGTCCGTGATGTTGAAAAGGAAAACTATTATCTGCTCGCAGACATTGTTTCCCAGAAGGTCCTCTGCTATTGCTCCCTCAAAAGGGACCAGTAGCCATCATTCTCCATTCCCATCATCCGGTAGAGGTTTACCAGGGCATCAGAGAGTTTATCCTCCCGGATGTATGTTATGTTGGGTGTGACTTTTCCCCTGATGCTGCCGGGAGTAAAATCCGTATCAATAATCTTTTTACCTTTTTTCTGTATAGTCATCAATGGCACCATTTTTTTAAATTATAATGCACCTGACGGTCCTTGAAGATCTTCCTGCAAGAACCGTCAGGGCTTAACATACATCCTTTATGAATGTGGTTGCGCTTCTTTGTTACACAATTCCATAGGCAAGCATAGATCTGGCCACTTTTAAGAAACCGGCTATATTGGCTCCCAGTACGTAGTCATCTTTTTTCTTTCCATACCCGTCTGCTGCATCGAGGCATGATTTGTGGATGCTCTTCATGATCTGGAGCAGCCGTGCATCCACTTCTTCGCGAGGCCAGGAAAGCCGCATACTGTTCTGGCTCATTTCAAGACCTGATGTTGCCACGCCGCCGGCATTGGCTGCCTTGCCGGGTCCAAAGAGGACATTGTTGTCCTGATAGACGCGCACTGCTTCCGGTGTAGATGGCATATTGGCGCCTTCTGCAACGCATATGCAGCCGTTTTTAACCAATGCTTCCGCATGTCCTTCGTCCACTTCGTTCTGTGTTGCGCATGGCAGAGCTATATCGACTTTGATGCCCTGGTTTTTGATGACATCCCATACGCTGTCACCGAGATAACAGACAGCATTGGAATATTTATCTGCATATTCGCTGATCCGGCCCCTCTTTTCGTTCTTTAAGTCCATGATATAGCCGCATTTCTCAAGGTCGATGCCCTCTTCATCAAGAATGGTGGAACTGGAGTCGCAGAGAGTAATGACTTTTCCGCCAAGCGCGTTTACTTTTTCTACAGCATACTGGGCAACGTTTCCGGAACCGCTTATGGCAACGGTTTTTCCCTTGAAATCAAGACCACGGGTGGCAAGCATTTCTGCGGCAAAATAGACGCATCCGTAACCGGTTGCTTCAGGTCTAACCAAGCTTCCTCCGTACGAGAGCGCTTTTCCCGTGAGGACCCCGGTATGCTCATTGACGAGTTTTTTGTAATAACCATACATATATCCTATTTCACGGCCGCCTACTCCGATATCTCCGGCAGGTACGTCCCTGTCGGGACCTATATGACGGAAGAGCTCCCGCATGAATGACTGACAAAATCTCATTACATCGGCATCAGATTTTCCCTTGGGATCAAAATCAGATCCGCCCTTTGCTCCACCCATAGGTAGGGTAGTCAGAGAATTCTTGAAGATCTGCTCAAAACCGAGAAATTTTAATATACTGAGGTTGACAGAAGGATGAAAACGGAGTCCGCCCTTATAAGGACCGATGGCATTATTAAACTGTATTCTGAATCCTCTGTTGACGTGGACATCGCCCTTGTCATCCGTCCAGGGAACGCGAAAGGTAATTGTACGATCAGGCTCGACAATTCTTTCGTAGATCTTTGCCTTGACGAACTCGGGATGTTTCTTTGTTGTTGGTTCGAGGGTAAGAAGTACTTCCTCTACTGCCTGGTGGAATTCAAATTCATAAGGATCCTGCTGTTTGATTTTTTCAATCACATCGCCGATTACAGACATCTGTTAAACCTCCATATATTGAATTTGTACATTTTTAGGCACCCATATATACCGTCAAGGGCCAGGCGCTCTTTTCAAGCACATTAATGTTTTTGCTCAGAATAAACAATCCATCAAAATGATCGAGGCTCTTTGACAAGGATTTCCTTTCCGAGAGATCAAGAGTTTCCAGTTTCCAGCCATTGGCGGTGAAAATATCGGGAAGTATTTTAGCATGGCCATTGTTCCCTTCTTTGACTAGAACAAGTTTCTTTTCCATATTTGCCTCTCTTTATTTATTCTCTTGCAGGGCCTTTCAACGTCCTTTCCGCATAATTTGCAAGGGGTACTGCGCCTGATAAGGCCACCCCTTCATGCTTACGGTACCTGCCGGATGGATTCCGGCATCTACGGAAGATACCCACAGTTTAATACCGGCAGAAAACCCGGGGAATAAGCCCGTGGGAATCTACAAGAAAAAGTACTAATATAAAACCCGATATTAATAAGTTTTACAATCAGGCCAACTATGTTAATCGTATAGGTGAATACCCTATAATAAGGTAGTGGAAAACCCCTATAAAGAGGTGCTGATCTGAACGGAAAAAGGGGTAAAATGGCGGATTAAAAGGTCTACGGCGTTGCGCTGTGTTTCGTGAACGAGAAATTGCAATAGGAGAGGCACTCCTGTGGGATACATTCTGTCGAACTCATGGTTTCCCTGTCAGCATTACTTTTACCATGAATATTGTCCTTGTCAGGGGGTGTTCTGTACCCATTGTATGGCGTACTTGAGAAGATCGGTGCCGTCATTGAGCTTCAGTTTTTCTTTAATATGGGAACGATAGGATTCGATTGTCTTGACACTCAAATGGAGTTTTTCGGCTATCTGACTTGTTTTGATGCCCTGGCCAATCATCCTGAAAACCGTCAGTTCCCGATTGCTTAAAAGGTCGACAGCCGAGTTTGTTGCCTTTCCATCAATGGAAACAAGCTTTTCAAGCATATTTGTCGTGATTTTATCACTGACGAATATTTCCCCGGCAAGTATTCTGCGAATGGCAATGAGCACCCTCTCCAGGGCTTCCTGCTTCATGATATAGCCTCTTGCTCCCGCACGGAGCGCCCGTTCAGCAAAAAGTGATTCGTCATGCATGGAGACAACAAGGGAAGGCAGGTTCCGATAACGGAGTTTGACGGTTTTGATCAATTCAATACCATCTATGCCAGGCAGGGATATGTCAACAATAAGCATGTCCGGTTTGTGTTTGTCGATCATTTCAAGGGCTTTCTGCGCATTGTCTGCTTCAGCGATCACGACAAGGTCGGGTTCCTGATTAATAAGCATCGCAAGTCCTTTGCGAAGTATCGGGTGATCATCAACAATCAGTACCTTTTGTTTACTCATTTCACTCTCCTCTCCGATTTGGAAACCAAGATTCTGTCATCCTGAGTTTCCGAGCGGGAACTATCAAGTTTCCTATATGCTATTATATATCATTGCTATTTTGAAATGAACAGATGAGAATTGTTCCCCCCCGCTCTCCGCCTCGTATATCCAGTGAAGCCCCTATCACAGACGCCCTGTACCGCATGATATTCAAGCCCATACCCTTCCTGTGGCTGACGGCGTTGCCGATACCGCACCCATCATCCTCAACTGTCAGAGTGGAGGTGTTGTGTTCCTGAAAGAGCTTAATGGCTACTGCACGGGCCTTACCATGTTTGATGGCGTTATTCAGGGCCTCCTGGACAATTCTGTATAGGTGTGTTTCCACTGCATTATCGTCTATCTGGATCTGGTGCGAGTATTCAAAGGAACATGATATACCGAAGCGCTTTTCAACATTGACGGATAACTCAGAAAGAGCCATGATAAGTCCATCAGCTTCAATCCTGACGGGGTTAAGGCCCCGCGCAAAACTTCTTGTCAGGGTAATTGCCTGATCAATAAGTCTCACAATTTCAGAGACATCGGATGGTTCCAGGGGCTGGTGGGCGGTAATTTTCTTTTCAAGGGCCTTTCCCATGAAACCGATACCGGCAAGGTGCTGAGAAAGGCTGTCGTGGAGGTCCTGGCCAATCCTTCTCTGTTCTCTGCCGCTGATTTCAAGGATCTCGTTTTCAAGGCGTTTTCTCCGTGTAATATCCCTGACAATGCCGAGCGTGTTATTCTTTGTATAGACAACCATACGCACTTCCACGTCTCTCCTTTCGCCATTATGTGAGATGTGCTGTTCAAAGACCTGCACCCTGCCTGTTTCGAGGGCGCGTCTTGCGTAGGTCATTACCTGATCGAGGACACGCTTCGAGAGAACTGTTTTTACTTCCGGTATGGCATATATATTTTTACCGACAAGCCGCTGAGAGAAATCCCGTGGAATTTCAAATTGGCCTTCATGGAACCCGATTATCAAACCCTTCCCATCGATCTGAAACATCAAATCCGGTATGGCATCGAGAAGGGCGCGGTTCTTTGATTCGCTTTCCTGAAGAGCTTCCTGGGCATTTTTTCTTTCAACAATTTCCCCTATTCTTTCCGCGATGACATTGATAAGGCTTCTCTCTTCTTTCAGAAAAGGCCCTTCATCTTCACGGGGCTTCTCCTCGCTATAAAAGACTTCCAGAAATCCGGTCTTCGTGCCGTGGAGAACAATTCTTTGTGATTGCTTCCAGATTGTTTCCGTGAAACGGCTGCTCTTGAATTCCCTCTCTCCCAGTACGATACGGCTGCAGGTTATCTCAGGATACTGCCAGGCCCTGGGAATGATATCGACTGTCCCCTGGAGAACCTCTTCCAGGGTCAATCCCTCTTTTTCAACAATGCTCGAAATCGCGTAGAGGCAGTTTAATTCTTTGACGCGTTCCTTAAGGGCTCGCGTCAGTTTTTCGAGTACCTTCTGAGATTTTTTATGTTTCTTCTCGGACTCTTTAAGCTCGCCAATCTTTTTTTCGGCTTTTTTGAGGACGCCCCGCAGTTTTTTGTCACTCCAATTGGCCGAGCCGGTCTCAACAGCACCTTCGTTTCTTGTGAGAAACTCTTCCGTATCCATTGATCTATTATGTCCTCAAGTTTGGTTTTTCACAACATTACTCATACAGGACATCATATTGGCGGAGTTATTGTCAAGGGTTGTGTATTTACTTCAATGGTATCGGAACATATTTTATTTTTGTATAATGATATGCTGAAAGGCTTAAATAGTATACAAAAAAACAACTCAAAAACCCAATGAAAAAATAAACTCTTAGCGAGTTCACGAGCGAGAAAGGGAGGCTCCAGTAGCTTTGCTGCTGGAGGGGGCGACGTGGTCCAGGGCAGATTGAAAAACTAAGTATGGCGCCCCGGCAAAGAACACTGAAAGTCGGGTGTAAGAACGCAAATAATACTGTTATCCATGAATAATGATTGCATCGACGGGACATGCCTCTGCGGCTTCCCTGCAAAGATGTTCGAATTCTTCCGGCACTTCTTCCATTCTCACTACTGCCAGATCACCTACCATCTTGAAAACCTGGGGACAGATCTCCGCACAACTCCCGTCACCTACACATTCATCATCGTCAATTCTTACTCTCATCGTTGCCTCCTCTCATAATCCCCGGCTGGAACAGGAAGTTAAGATCATACTGTATAAGTAATAGCTCAACGACGAACTGTCAAGGAGGAATAATTCCATTTCTCAATCAAGGCGCTATCTTTGTTGGCTGCGTCGTCGCAAATCCTCACGTACATATTGTACGCTGCCTCCTCCTTGCCGCCTCAATATCACTCTTGTTTGAGAAATGGAATAAGATATGCTGGATATTTCGATAATGAGAATAAATTTATTTCAAGAAGAAGATTTCATCATCCCCGAACCATTCCCGGTAATATTCATGCTTCCCGTTTGATACCCTTTGAGATCAAGCGTTACATAGGAGAAGCCATATTGACGGAGGGTTTCGAGTATACTCATTCGATTGCCCAGGACGGTGTCAAAATCTTCTGCAAGCACTTCGATGCGGGCAACATTCCCATGATACCGGACTCGTGCCTGTCCTATGCCAAGGCTGTGCAGGAAATCCTCTGAACGCTCAATTATTTTAAGGATTACCGTATCGATTGGTGTTCCGTAGGGGATGCGGGAGGAGAGACAGGCAAAGGAAGGTTTATCATATGTTGGAAGGCAAAGTTTCCCGGACAGCTCCCGTATTTCCTTTTTGGTAAGTTCTGCCATTAACAAAGGGCTTTTTACGTTTTGTTCAATACAGGCCTTACGGCCAGGCCTGAAATCGTCCATATCGTCGAGATTGGATCCTTCCACGATGTGGAGAAAGCCTCTTTGTCCGGCTATTTCATAGGCTTTAGTAAACAGGTGAGTTTTGCAGAAATAGCACCGTGACGTATTGTTTTCTATAAAAAGAGGGTTATCCATCTCTGAGGTTTCAGCTATAAGGTGTTCCACGCCAATGAGCGCTGAAAGCTTCATCGCATCTTTCATTTCTCTCTCCGGGCATGTTGGGGAGCGGCCTGTAAAAGCGAGGACATTCTTTCTGCCGAGGACATCGACGGATACTTTCAGGAGAAAGGTGCTGTCAACGCCGCCGGAAAATGCGACAACGACTTTTTGAAGATCCTCGAGGATCTTTTTCAGATTGCTGAATTTTTCTTCAAAGTTCACTGCAAGACCGCCTTGATAAGATATTACAATGGATCAACGACGCTTCTCCTTGAAGATCAATTCAGGTTTCTTCAGAAAGACCGTTGTGTCGGGAGGCACCGATTCGGTGAGCCACACGTTTCCCCCTATGACCGAGCGTGCCCCTATCACAGTATTACCGCCAAGGATGGTGGCATTGGCGTATACAATCACATCATCTTCAATGGTAGGATGCCGTTTCTGGTTCCGTAACTGTTCACACTCTTCCTTGTTTAATGAAAGCGCTCCAAGGGTTACGCCCTGGTAGAGCCTTACCCGGTTTCCAATAACCGTTGTTTCGCCGATGACTACCCCTGTGCCATGGTCGATAAAAAAGCTTTCTCCGATGTGAACACCGGGATGGATATCGATACCGGTTTTGCCGTGGGCATATTCGGTCATGATCCTGGGGATAAGAGGCACACCCTGCTTAAGCAACTGGTGGGCTATGCGATATACACTCATTGCGAAAAGCCCGGGGTAGCTGAAGATAATTTCATCGTAATATTTCGATGCAGGATCGCCCTCATAGGCGGCGGCGATATCCTTTGCGAGCATTGTCTGCAGTCGGGGTATATCGTTAAGAAAGCCCAGGGCTGCTTTTTGGCCCCTTTCCTCACAATTGGTACAGACAAGACCAAAACGCCGGCAGTCATGACGTATGGCGAAGGTGATCTGATCGGAGAGAACCCGGAAGAGCTCCAGCACCTCCTGACCGAAGAAATAGGGGATGTTCACATCATCGAGACAAATCTGGGAAAAATACCCCGGATAGATAATTCTAAGGGCCCTTTCAATGATGTCGATAACAGATTCTTTTGATGGGATGGGTTCGGGGCCGATGTGGTTGAACCGCCCATCCTGATTATATAATGATACGATTTTATCTACTACTGAAGGGATTTCTCCCCGAAGGTCCTGGGCTGCGAGGAGGTCCCTCTTACATTCTTTTGTTTCATTTTCCTTGTTTCCTGAAAAACCCATAAACCCTCCCCTGCGAAACCTCCGCAGAATGTATAGAAACTGATGATGCAGTATCAATTGTGCCTTATAAAAGCCCTTCTCATGTCATAACACAGATTATGGGCATCTTCAAGCCCCTGACCATCAAAGGGGCTCACGCCTCCACCCGCATGGGTGGTCCCCTCCACCGGCAAAAGCCGGCGGAGCCTCCCCCTCTCGCTCGCGCAGCTCGCTAAAGGGACTCACGCCTGTCCTCCGAACGCTAGCTGAGGTGGGTTCGCTCCCCTTCACCACGTGCAATCTCGCTGAGAGCTTCAGACGCCTTCCCCTCTCGCTCGTGGACTCACTGAAGGTTTATGTATTTTGTTTCCTTTTTTACTATCTGCTATTCAACTATGTGTTGCCGGGATCTACATGATTGACAAACAAAAAAACAGGGGGTATAGTAGCACTTAATGGGGAGAATGTAATACTATGCCGGTGACACGTTTTGGTATATCCATCGAAGACTCTTTGCTCAGGGGGTTTGACAAGCTTATAAAAAGAAAGGGTTATTCGAACCGCAGTGAGGCCGTGAGAGACCTCATCAGGGATAGCCTTGTCATGGAAGAATGGGAATCTTCAACTGCTGAGACCGTTGGGACCATAACTATTGTCTATTCCCATGAAACGAGGGAATTAACGGATACCCTCACGGACCTTCAGCACCATTACCATCACTCAATTATATCGGCCATGCACATACACCTCGACGAGCACAACTGTCTCGAAACCATTGTTGTCAAAGGCAGGGCGAAGGACATAAAGACCATAGCCGATAAATTGATCGGAACAAAAGGTGTGAAACATGGTAAATTGACAGCGACAACAACAGGAAAATACCTGAGATAAATTTTTTGGTTTACATAGTAGCACGAATATGATATTAGTAACACTATCATTCGATACATTTTAAGGGAGGCAGATAGAAATGAATTGCGTGTTTCGGGGTGGGTTAAGACCGGATGGATGGTTAGTTTCAGTTTTTTTATACTGTTCCTGACAGGTATTTTATTGATCGATACAAATGTTTTTGCCGCAATCCCCCTTATTACCGATGATACAGGTGTCATGGGCAAAGGAAAGTCGCAGGTCGAGCTTGCCGGCGAATACCGTAACAACAGGGAAGATGGGGTAACCAGTAAGGAGACAAACCTTTCTATGACATTCAGTTATGGCATAGTCGATCAGCTTGATATTTACCTCAGTGTCCCCTATCAATTTGTACGTGCAGAAGATGACGAATTGACGCAAAAGACGGACGGTTTTTCGGATGTTTCCATCGAGGCCAAATGGAGGTTCTTCGAGAAAAATGGTTTCAGCATGGCCCTTAAGCCCGGCCTTACTTTGCCTACAGGCAACGAAGAGAAGGACCTCGGTCATGGAAGGTCCACCTACTATCTTTATTTTGTTACTTCGAAGGAAATAAACCAATGGTCATTTCATCTTAATCTTGCCTATATCAGGCATGAAAACAAGGGCGATGACCGCAATGACTTATGGCGCGCATCCTTTGCGTCAACACTTGAGATCGCTAACAATCTTAAACTGGTAGGCGATATCGGGGTAGCATCAAACCCTGAGAAGTCATCTGCCGTTCTTCCGGTGTATATTCTGGGCGGGTTTATCTATTCATTAAGAGAGAATTGCGATATCGGCCTCGGTATTAAGGGTGGTTTAACAAAACCGGAGACCGATATTTCTCTCCGTGGCGGCATCACATGGAGGTTCTAAATGCATATACCTGACGGATATTTGAGCCCGCAGACGTACGGACCCCTCTGGGGGGTGTCCCTTCTGTTCTGGTCTGTTGCCCTTAAAAAGATGAAGAAAGAACTTTCCGTTAAGCAGGTTCCCTATCTGGCAATGGCCGCCGCTTTCTCATTCCTCATTCAAATGTTTAATATCCCCATACCCGGAGGCACGACGGGCCATGCGGTGGGTGCCGGTATTATCGCAATCCTTCTCGGTCCCTGGACGGCGGTGATTGCCATCTCTGTTGTCCTCATCATCCAGACCATTGTCTTTGGTGACGGCGGCATTACCGCTCTCGGCGCCAACTGTTTCAACATGGCGGTGGTCATACCTTTTGTCTCCTATTGGGTCTTCCTGCTCGTGAATGGCAAATCCATAAAGGGAACGCGCGTATACGTTGCAGCATTTTTCGCGGGCTATGCAGGGCTGAGTGTGGGGGCCATAGTGACTGCTTTGGAATTCGGTATCCAGCCCCTCATAGCGCGGGGCGCCGATGGAAGGCCCCTCTACGCGCCATACCCCCTCTCGGTTGCAGTCCCTGTTATGGCCCTGGAGCACCTCCTTCTCTTCGGTATTATAGAAGGCATAGTGACATTCCTGTTGCTTAAGTATTTTCTTGCCTATGAGTCTGACCAGATTTATGCATTATCCGTAAAGGGAACTTGAGATGACACAATCACAGAAAAGACTCTGGATAGGACTCATCATACTGGCCTTTCTCTCCCCTCTCGGTATTATCCTGCCGGAGATGTTCAAGACAGGCGATGCCTGGGGTGAATGGAGCACAGAGACTCTCCAAAAGGTCCTTGGTTATGTGCCCGAAGGACTCAGAAAATATTCCGATATTTGGAAAGCGCCGGTGCATGATTACAGTTTTGGAGGAGAAGGTGTCACTTTTGTAAGGCAGATCATCTATTACGTGGTTTCCGGTCTGCTGGGTATACTTATAACAGGGCTTATCATCTATATAATTTCTAAATTACTGGTAAAACATGAAAAATGAAATACCTTCTTTTCTGCTGAGCAAACCCAGACAACACCCTGCAGAGGCGACCGGGGAGTCAGCGAGTGTATCCTTTATTGATAAAGGGATTGTGTGTTTTGCCGCCTTTATCAGGACCACCTATACGCAGTGGGAATCAGCGGACAAAGACGGTCTTTTCCAGAAACTGGACGCCCGGGTAAAGGTCATCTTTCTGTTGTTTTTTCTTGTCATTATAAGCGTGAAAAAGACCCTTATGCCTGAGGCAGTTATCGGGGGGTTTATCTTTATTCTCGCAAGCCTTTCACGACTGGACCTTATTGCTTTCTACAGGAGAGTGTTTTTCTTCGGCTTTATATTCGGTTTCCTTATAGCCCTGCCATCCTCTCTGAACATCATTACTAAAGGAGAGATTATCATACCCATTGCGCATCTCTCGAAAACATATCATTTCTGGGTATACGAGGTCCCTGAAACCATAGGAATTACAAGGCAGGGTCTCGAAGGGGTAGGGCAGCTTACCGCGCGGGTCATCAATTCCCTGTCTCTTTCCTTTCTCGTAATCTATACGACACCCTTTCCCGAGATCATACGGGCCCTCAAGTGCCTCCGCGTGCCGGACCTTTTTCTCATGATTATTACCCTCTCCTATAAATATATTTTTATTTTTGCAAACATCATTGAAGATATTTACCTTGCAAAGAAGAGCAGGATTGTTGAAGCACATGCTGCTGAAACGAGAAACTGGGTTGCCGGAAGGATGGCATTTCTGTTCAGAAAAACACGGAGTAGATGCGAAGAGATATTCAATGCCATGCTGGCAAGGGGTTTTTCCGGCGATATTGTGTTTTATGCCAATGGGAAGATGAGCAGAAAAGATTTCATTACCGGATCATTCTTATTTATTGCAGGTCTTTTGTTTATTATACTGTGAGGTAATTTGTGGAAAGCGTGATTGCAGTCGAGAAGACAAGCTATAGTTACTACGGGAAAATACCCGCATTGCGTGATGTGAGCCTCAGTCTGAACGGGAAGGACAAGTGGGCTGTCATAGGGGCCAACGGCAGCGGGAAGTCGACCCTGCTTAAGATCATGGCCGGACTGATAGAACCTGATACGGGCACGGTTGTTTTCAGAGGAAAGGAAGTGTCGGCAAAATCACTTAAGGATAAAGGGTTTCTGCGCAGTTTCCGGGAGAATGTCGGGTACATCTTTCAGGATTCCGACGTGCAGCTCTTCTGTCCTACGGTCCTCGATGAATTGCTTTTTGGGCCCATACAACTGGGGATTGACGAAAAGGAGGCCTTAGAGAGGGCGTGGGGGGTCATGAAGATGCTCCGGATCGAAGAGCTTAAGGACAGATCCTCGTATATGCTCTCAGGGGGAGAAAAAAAGAAGGTTGCCATCGGCTCTGTCCTGACCATGAACCCCCAGATCCTGCTCCTTGATGAACCAACGGGTGGTCTTGATCCGAGGACCCAGTGCTTTTTAATGGAACTCATATTTGAACTCAATGAGGCAGGGAAGACAATTTTCATTAGTACCCATGACCTTACCCTCGTGAGTGAGTTCCAACCGACCGTGGCAGTGCTTACAGAAGAGCATGGCCTCGAAAAAGTGGGGCCTGCCGATGAAATTCTCCAGGACGAAGACCTTTTACTGAAGGTCAATCTTATTCACGAACACATGCATTACCACGGGCAGACAGCGCATACTCACCGGCATTCCCATTATGTCTATCATAAGCATTAAGTAGAATATCTATACACAGTGTTCGTTGTAATCTCCGGTGAGATCTGTGATCGTTGGTGTGTCGCCGCAAAGGGGGCAGGCGGGGTTTTTTTTGAGCGTAAAGGTCCTGAAATCGGCGTTCAGACAATCGTAGACGAGAAAGCGGCCAATTAATGGTTGGCCTATTTTCAGGATCAGTTTCAACGCTTCAGCGGCCTGAACCAGACCGATCTGCCCCGGGACGACCCCCAGGACACCCACTTCACTTCAGGAGGGTGATGTGCCCGGAGGAGGTATCTCAGGCATCATGCAGCGCAGGCATGGTCCGCCATCATGAGGGGAGAAGACGCTTGCCTGTCCGTCAAAACGGACTGCCCCTCCAAAGACAAAAGGTTTCTTTGCAAAGAAGGCAGCATCATTGAGGAGGAACTTGGTGGCGAAATTATCCGAACCGTCTATGACAATATCATAAGCAGCAACGCTTTTGAGGGCATTCTCTGCGGTAAAGCGTTCCTGATGGGTGGCTATGGAAATATGGGGATTGATCTGACGGAGAGTTTCCCTTGCCGACTCTGTTTTTGGTCTTCCTACATCAGAGGAGTAGTGTAGCGGCTGTCTGTGGATGTTGCTGAGGTCAACGACGTCAAAATCGAAGATGCCCAGTGTGCCGACCCCTGCTGCGGCGAGATAAAGGGCGACAGGACTTCCGAGACCTCCTGCGCCCACGATGAGGACCCTTGACTGCAATAATTTGAGCTGCCCCTCTTCGCCTATTTCCGTAAGCAGCATCTGCCTGCTGTAGCGGTTTACCTGGTCAATGGTCATGCTGCCCCGTGTTTTGATGCTATAGCCGGCTTCGACCCAGGCATTGAAGCCGCCCGTCATAGACCTCACGTCCGTATAGCCCATCTCTTCCATGAGCGCCGCCGCCCGTAGTGAACGGACACCTGATGCACAATAGAGTATGGCCGATACTCCCTTATCGGGCAGGAGGTCTTCTATTACCATTTTGAGAATACTATTCGGCGCCCGCATTGCCTTCTCGATATGCCCGACGACAAGCTCTCCCTCTTCCCGGATGTCGATGAGGCGTATTTTGCGATCGGCATCTCCGAGAAGCTGCAGAACTTCCTCTACGGATATTTCCCGCGGCAGGTTACTACTTTTATCTGAATATTTCTTGCTCATACTGCATGGATACCGGAGTATTTTAAATACTTAATGATTACATATCATAATATATATGCAGAATAATTGACAACGATTTTCCCGAAATGAATTAAGGTTGATGCCTGATAAAAATCCTCAGAAATCATTTCCAGCCAACTTTCATCACTTTTATTATAAATTTTTAATTATTTGCTTGACACCTATTTTATCTCTTGATATAAATTAAAATAGTTTAATTATAGCTCAAGGGAGGTGGGATGCGAAGTTCAGTTGTTAAAATTAAAAAGGAGGAAAGAATGAAGAAATTAGTGATTATTGCTTTAGCATTATTACTTGCAGTGCCGGCAGTCACATTTGCAGGCAGCGCGACCAGCAGATGGGATATGACCATCGGCGGTTATGTAAAAGCAGATATGGGTTGGGCTGATAGTGGTTTCGGCTTAGATTCTATTAATGCCAACAGAAAGGGTTTACCCGGCGCCAGAGAGAACGCTGCCTATGAATACGGTGTACTGGGCATGGCAGCCGGCGAAACAAGACTCAACTTTCTCGTAAAGGGTCCCGATGGATGGGGCGCCAAGACATCAGCCTTTGTGGAATTCGATTTCCGTGGCGCAGGCTATGGTAACACTGATGGTCAGCGTTCTTATAACACAGCGCTTATCCGTCATGCCTTCATGAAGTTCGATTGGGCAAAAGATTCACTCCTCATTGGAAAGTTCTGGTCAAATTTCAACTCGATTCCTGTACCGCAGATGCCACTTGCTTTTAATGGTTTCGGCGAAGCCAAGAACAACAGAGTAGTCCAGATCAAATGGTCTCACATGTTCAGCAAGAGTCTGACGACTGCATTGGCATTCGAGGCGCCTTCCAATGATGGTCTTGGTGGAACAAACGGCTATAATGAAGCCTCTGTTGCCAACTCCTATGCAAGAAGTATGGTGCCCTTCCTGACCGGCAGCATTCAGTACAAGTCAGACGCATGCGGCAAGATCGGCAACACTATGCTGACCTTTGGTGGAAGCGGTCTCATCGGTTACACAACTGAGACAGGCAATAATCCAAACAATGCTCTTGATCTTGAGGACAAGAACGTAATGTCATGGGGCTTAAGCACCTACTTTATCGTCCCCATCATTCCTGAGAAAAACAACAACAAAACAATGGCATGGGCCTTCTCCGGCGGCGCAATGGCATATTCAAACATTCAGTCAATACTTGGCCCCCTGGCCGTAGATAGCGCCGCATATGTGAGAGGAAATACAGTGGCTGAAGTAGCGCCGACCTATTATTCCTGGTGGGCAACTACGAACTTCTGGCTTTCAGACAAAGTATCACTCAATGCATACTATGCAAGCACCCGTCTTGCAAGCTCAAGCCAACGCTTTAAAACGGTAACGCTTAATAGTATTGCTGGAGGAATCCTCCCATCAGTGAACGATACATACACACTGAATGTATCCTACGATGTCAACCCGGCAATCAAACTGATGGCTGAAGCTGCACAGATCTATACCCAGTACGGAAGTGAAACAGCAACACAGTCAGACCGCGGCAAGACAAATGTCTTCCGAGTCGGCGCATACTACTATTTCTAAAACAAGCAGATACGGATTCAGAAAAAGGGGGCCTTTGCCCCCTTTTTTTATTCCTCCATGAAAGACATGTATAGATAAGCACCAATCAGTAAAAGGAGAAATCAGGTGAAGCGCGGCCCGGTAGATGAAATACCCGAAGAGATCACAGCGTCTGCACAGGTAGATTCGGTCCCTGCGCTCATTAGGTTTGTGTCAACCCATGCCTGGGAATGTGGTTTTCAGGACGAAGCGATTACTAAAATAAATCTTGCAGTGGAAGAGGCCCTCAATAACATCCTTTATTTTGCCTGTAGCGACGGAGAGGGTGAAATCAGGATTTCCTGCAGTATCCACAACAGCGGCGCCCTTCAGATCAACATAGCCGATACGGGCAGCCCCTTCAATATGCTCCTTTCGGGCACATTCCCGGAAGCCGATGATTTTACAGAACCGGGCCGTAAGCCATCTACCAGGATAATGAAGAAGGTCATCAAAAACGTAGAGTACAGAAGGGAAACAGACAAGAATCTCCTCATTTTCATCGTCTCGAAAGATCTGCTGTAGCTCATAATTTGCAATACATGCCATCCGGGATTAGTTGACAGCAAGCCTAAAAAAACATAGACTGAGCCGGTATGAACATTTACTCATTAATTTTATTACGGAGGCAGACAACATATGGGGATTTTAGAGGATATCAAAAGGCTCGGTTTGGAGCTGAACGAAGATGACAAGACAGCAATGGAAGCGCTCTTTGACCGGGCAAAGGTGGAAAAAAAGGAAGAGTTGGTTCTGAAAACCATGCTCGAGTTCTATCTCGCTGAATATTTTACTACCATGAGGCCCGATATTATGTCTGCCCTTGAAGCCGATAAGCAGAAAGAGAACAAGGAATTGCTGAGACAGCTCACGCAAAGGTTTGATGAAAAGGGTAAAAGGATCTGTGATGAAACCGGCTGTCTCTCAACGGAAGCTGTCGCGCAATGCGAATATTGCGAGAGGTATATCTGCGCCGACCATAACTATAAAAAGCACGGCCACTGCTGTTATGCCTGCCATCTGGAAAATAGCGAGAAGGAAAAGCAGTAAATTCGGATAGGATGATAGGCAAATAATTCCGGTCTTCAGAGCCCCTGAAAAACACCATAATTGATTTTACCGGTATTCACATTCTCGACAAATACATTCGAGGACGGGTTCCGACAGGAATCCAGTGAATCTATAACTATTTTGAATCGGGTTTGTAAAGGACGGTAATCTGTTCCAGGGTGAACGATACCGGAAAGTATATGTTCACTATAATGAACATATAATGAGATTGAAGAAAAAAAAGATCTTGATAAACTATTATGAATTATAGTATAAATAAATAATTGCTCTTTATGATTCTCAATAGTGAACATGAAGAACAAAGGCTGAAGCGAATGAATATCTGCTGGTAATGGTTTGTGCCGCGTATTCATTCCGTAAGAGGGCGAAGATAAATATTCTTGACTTTTTTATTGAAAACGTGTTTATGATGGGTGTTACAGGGAGTTGGAGAAACATGAAAGAATATCGTAACAAACTGTACATAAAAAGACCTGGAACCCCGCAGACACATCATTAAAAAAGAAAAAGGAGAAAATTTACGAGGTGGTGTTTTATGGCAAAAATAGCAATGACATGTCCTTTTTCAAATCAGATGTGTAGAGACTGCGCTGTGTACAGAGGCAGCCACTATTATCTCTGTTTTAAGAAGGAATATCGCGGATGCCTCATGGGAGAGAAGGGCAAAGCGATAAAAGAGAAAACTGTTTATGGTGTGAAAGATTTTAGGTTCGATGTTCCTGCTGAAATATTGTCCAGTAAAGTGGTTATTACCGACGTGGAAGATATAGTAGAGGCAGAGGAATTTGGAAAATACAAAGAAAGGAGAGAAGGATGATACAAGATTTTACGTACCTTAAACCCGGCACTGTCAAGGAAGCATTGACCCTGCTTACCGACCATGTTGACGAGTGTAAAATCGTCTGTGGCGGTCAGTCATTGCTCATCCCGATGCGACAGGGACTCTTGGTTACGGAATACTTGATAGACATTAAGGGGCTCGATGAATTGAGCTACATCAAGTATGACGCCAAAGAAGGCCTCAAGCTCGGCGCTACCACAACACACAGGGCCATTGAGAAGTCTGATGTGATCAAAAAGCATTATCCTGTTCTGTCAATTATGGAAGAGCGTCTTGCCTCGATCCAGACCCGTAACTGGGGGACCATCGGTGGCAACCTTGCCCATGCTGACGCAGCAGGAGATCCTGCGCCTGTCCTGATTACCCTTGGCGCAAAAGTGAAAGTGGCATCTGCAAAAGGGGAAAGAGTCATACCTCTTGATGAATTCTACACCGACCTTTTTGAATCGGCCATGGAACACAACGAGATGATAATTGAAATCCAGGTCCCTCCGCCTGCGGCGAAGATGGGGGCAGCATATCAGAAGTTCAATCTCCTGCAGAATGACATGGGAGTTGTTGGTGTGGCTGCAACGATGGCAGCTGATGCAAACGGTACCTGTAAAGACGCACGGATTGTCCTTGGCAACGCAGGGGTCACGCCGATCAGGGCAAAGAGCGCCGAAGCAGTGCTCATCGGAAAGAAGATAACCGATAAGCTTTTCGCCGAAGCTGGCGAGGCTGCTGCCGGTGACGCAGATCCGGTTGCCGATATCCATGCTTCAGAAGACTTCAGACGGCACCTCATCAAAGTCCTCACGAAGCGTATGGCAAAACAGGCCTGGGAACAGGCTTCTAAATAAGGGTGAAGGAGGTTTTGAGAATATGGAAAAGAAAGTTGTAGTGCTAAATGTTAATAATCAGGATTATGAATTATATATAAACCCCAAAACCCTTCTTGTCGAGGCCATCAGAGATCACATAGGCCTGACGGGGACGAAAAGGGGATGTGAGACTGTATCCTGCGGCGCCTGCACCGTGATGGTGAATGACATGGCAGTCAAGTCATGCTCAGTTCTTGCCATACAGTGTCAGGGTATGAAAATAATCACATCGGAAGGACTTGAGAAAAACGGACAACTGGCTGCCGATACAGAATGCTTTCTTCGATGAGGGTTCATATCAGTGCGGTTTTTGCACCTCAGGTATGTTAATGGCAACTTCCGCGCTCTTGAAAGAAACCAAGAAACCCTCGAAGAATGAGATCAAAGAGAGCATTGAAGGAAATATCTGCCGTTGCACAGGTTACAATAGTATCGTGCGTGCTGTCGAACGGTGTGGCAAAAGGTAAATACAAGGAGGAGTCACTATGACAGACCACGAGTCTGGCAAAACAAAAATTACTATGTTCATTAATACACACGTTCATCAATATAGACGGGATTCAGAAGGTCACCGGCCGGGCAACGTATACCTTTGATGTAAAGCTGCCCGGTATGCTCTATGGAAAAATCCTGCGGAGCCCTCATCCGCACGCGAAGATCCTCAATATCGATGCAAGCAAGGCCCTTGCGCTTCCCGGCGTAAAAGCTGTAGTGACAGGCAAAGACACTCTGGGGATCAAACAGGGTATCTGGCGGCGTTATCAGGAACTCTGCGATGAGCAGATCCTTCCCGTAGAGAAAGTCCGTTATATCGGCGAGCCTGTCGCAGCAGTCGCAGCAGTGACTGAAGAGATCGCAGAGGCGGCCCTTGATCTTATCGAAGTAGATTATGAAGTCCTTCCCGCAGTTTACGAGCCTATGGAAGCAATGAAGAAAGAAGCGCCTACGATCCATGAAGGCGTTGAGAGAAACATCAACGTAACACGCCATATCGAGTGGGGCGATGTTGAGAAGGGATTTGAAAACGCCGATTATATCAGGGAAGACCACTTCTTCTGCGGCGGCCAGGCGCATATGTGCATGGAGACACGAGCGGCAGTTGCAAGCTATACCCCGGAAGGCAAACTAACCATCTATCAGCTCAAACCAGTCCGCATATTATATGCAGGCACTTATGGCAGGCGTTCTTGGTATAAGAGAAGGCGATGTCCGTGTTATCGCACAGTATGTCGGCGGCGGTTTCGGCGGCAAGTTCGAGATGGATGGCGCAATCTTCTGTACATGCCATCCTTTCCATGAAACTTTTCAGACCTGTAAAAATCTGTCTACACAAGAGAAGAAGACTTTATCGCTTCAAAACGCCGGACCCCCATGCATTACTGGGTACGGACAGGCGTATCCAAAGACGGTAAATTCCTTGCCCGTGAAGCAAGGGTTGTCAGCAACGGCGGCGCATACACCGGTATGGGTGCAACAGCTCTCTATCTGACCGGTTTCTTCCACTCCTTCCCGTACAAATGGGGCGGATACCGCTATGACGGTTACAGGGTCTACACAAATACCCTTCCCTCCACATCGATGCGTGGTTTCGGCGCGCCTCAGGCCATGTTCTGCTCGGAGCAGCAGCTTGAATGGATCGCCGCCGATTTGGGTCTTGACCCCATCGAAATGAGAAGGAAGAATGGTCATACTGCCGGTTACGAAGTTCCCGGACAGGCCTATATCGGACAGCTGCGGTCTCGATGAAGCACTTGACGATAATGAAGGAATGGATCAAAGAACAAAGGGAAACTGCCCGAAAACAGCAGGCATCGGTTTCTCCGCTGCCGGTTTTATGTCAGGCGGTATCTTCAACTGGTTTGACACACCGTACTCATTCTCATCAGCAGTTATTACCATCAACGAGGACGCCACCGTTGAACCTTCACATCGGCGCAACAGAAATCGGCCAGGGTTCCAATACTACCATGGCAATCATCGCTGCAGAGACACTGGGCTGTCAAGGTTGAGGACATCAAGGTACATTCCGGCGATACCGACCATTGCCCGGCAGACCTCGGCGCATGGGGATCCAGACAGACCCTCATGACAGGTAACGCCACAAAGAGGGCCTGCGAAGATGCAAAGACAGCAGCTTCTCGAATTTGCCTATGCAAAGATGGGTCTCAACATCGTTTATGACCTTGACATCAAAGACCGCTGGGTACACATCGTGGCCCGTCCGGAAAGGGGTATGCCATTGGAAGAACTGGTTAAGATCGCACGCGCGGTAAAGATGGCCAGAGGATCATCGGCAGAGGCTACTATACACCTCACAGAAAGGGTATGATTTCTCCTGCTTACAGCTATATGCTGCAGGGAGTTGAAGTCGAAATCGATAAAGAAACCGGAAAAATCACATTGCATCGACAGTCTTACTGCTCACGACTGCGGCCAGCCCATTAACCACCTGGGCCTCATCGGTCAGCTCGAAGGGGCATTCTCCATGGCAGCCGGATACGGATACCTCGAGTATATGCCTTATGAAGACGGCAAACTTATGAACCCCAACCTGGTTGACTATAAGATGATCAGGGCAACGGAAATGCCTGAAACACCCGTTGCCGAGATTGACACATACGAGCCGGAAGGACCTTATGGCGCAAAAGAAGCAGGCGAAGGCCTTACCAACCCGACTGCTGCAGCCATCGGAAATGCCATTTTCCATGCTCTTGGCATTCAGATGAAAGAATGTCCTATCAGACCGCACATGATCGTCAACGCATTGAAGGAAAAAGAAGAGAAAGGCAAAGCAGCAAAAAAAGGAAAATAAAGGAGGAGAGATACAATGGCCTTTAAATGTCCTGCATGTAAAAAACAATGGGATGTAAGCTTACAGGTAGCACGGCACATATTTGGAACGGGCGATAAGGCCCATCGGGCATGGGTTGAGTCCCAGGGAGAATCATATGCTGATCTGTTGGTTCAGCAGGCGACAAACCCCGGAAATGCAAGCTATGAAACAGTAGCCAAGCTTGTAGAGAAGGCCCAAGACAAACTGTAATACGTAAGCTGTAATACGTAAAGAGTAGTACGGTAAGTTATTATATTTAGGAGGTTCCTATGGTTATTGAGGGTGGTTTTACCGTAAAAGCACCTATTGACAAGTTGTTTGATTTCATAATGCAACCGGAGACTGTCATGGGTTGTGTGCCTGGCACAGAGTCCGTCAAGATTATCGATGATAAGACCTTTGAGTGTATTGTGAAACAGAAAGTTGGTATTTTTTCAGCAAAGCTGAAATTCGTCACCAAGGTTACAAAGGTCGAGAAACCGACACATGCCGAATTTGAAGGTGAAGGCGAAGACATGACGAAGCTCGGTCATTTTAAGCAGTCAACTTCTGTAGACCTGAAAGAAGTGGCGCCTGGCGAAGTGCAGTTTTCCTATAAGGTAGATGTCAATATCGTAGGGAAGCTTGCAATGTTCGGCGACAGAATCATGAAACAGAAAGCAAAAGATACGGAAGCACAGTTTACAAAGAACCTGCAGGAAAAACTGAAGGCAATGGGCTAACCTGCATGATTCAGTGATGTACGTTAAAGGAGGGTTTCTTACAAGAGAAACCCTCCTTTTTTATGTCTATTCATTTGTCTTATCAGAGAACCGTGTAATGACCCTGCCCTTTCGACTAATCCCTTTTGTGTTGACAAAAAAGTGTTTTATCGTTAAAAAGTTAAAAGACGTTGTAAGAAATCTATAAAAGGAGACTTTTTATGAAAAAATTAACCTTCTTGAGCATTGTACTGTCCGTTTTCCTTCTCTGTACTTTCTCATACGCGAAAGATACAATAAAAATAGGTTTTGTCGACTCTTATTCAGGGCCTGCAACTACCTATAGCCAGGATGTTCTCGACGGATTTAAACTCTCCATGGATGAAATAAATGCAAAAGGCGGTGTCCTCGGGAGAAAGATTGAATTTGTCACAAGGGATGATAAATTCAAGCCGGACATTGCTCTGAGTATGGCCAAGGAACTGGTGCTCAGAGAGAAAGTTGACATACTGATGGGTACCACAAACAGCGCTGCCGCGCTGGCCATCTCAGATTTCGCGAAGAAAGAAAAAATACCCTTTATCGTGACGGATGCAAAAAGTGAAAAGATTACCGGAGAACTTGGCCACCGGTATGTTTTTAATGTCAATGAAAATACGGCTATGATCGGCAAGGCAACAGCCATTGTGCTTGCAAAAAAGGCATACATAAAGTATTGGATTGCCGGAGAAGACTATGAGTTTGGCCATGCTTGTGCCGAAGCTGTCTGGAACAATCTCAAGGTCCTCAAGCCAAATGTGCAGTTGCTAGGCGAATCGTGGAGGAAACTCGGTGAAGCCGATCTGGTTCCATACATGACTGCCATGCTTCAGATGAAGCCGGATTGTATTATAAGCGCATCGGGGGGCAGTGGTGTTGTGAACTTTTTAAAGGCAATAAAAACAACCGGATTTGCCGAGAAAGCAGCAATATACCAGCACAATGCAACAGAATTGGCAGCCCTCCTTCCGCTCGGTCCGGAGGCCCCGGAAGGGATCATGGGGACTTCCAATTATCATTTCTATTTCCCCGATACCCCTGAGAACAAAACGTTTGTTGCCAAATTTAAAAAGGCTTACAACAGATATCCGAGATCGACGGCGCTCTATGGCTATATAGCCGGTACATTTATGGCAAGGGCATATCAAAAGGCAGGAAAGATGGACAGGGAAAAGTTCATCGATAGTATTGAAGGACTCACCATTGATAGCCCGGTGGGTAAAGTTACTATGCGGTCTTGCGACCATCAGGTAATGCTGCCCATGTTTTTTGGGGTTACAAAGAAGGACCCGCGGTATGATTTCCTTATTGCTTCCGATATTGTCACAATACCCGGCAAAGACTATCTGCCGAGTTGCGAGGACATAGCTAAGCTGCGCAAATAGTATAGATTCCGTAAGGGAATCCAAAAAGTACGTCCATTGTCCCGGAGGTGACCCGTGAGGCTTAGTCATGTCCGGGATAATTTCTTTGTGCACTCCTTGCATGATGTCAATGCTTTGAAAAACGGGCTTTCTCAGGCAGCTATGGGGACGATAAGGCCGCCCGAAGGGAATATGGCAACCCTTGCGGAAGGGTGGACCTGCTCGATCATATGTATTCCTGCCGCAACAGAAGGGGCATACTCAAACCCCATAGACTGGGCCGCTTTCTCGGAAATCATCGGTGATACAATTATTGTCCGTATCTTCGGCCGTATGATTGCGCATTTCATGGCCATATTGAATTCCAACGGTTTGTCAGGAAGAAAAGGCATACCCTTTGACATGGCGTCTTTCACAAACTGAGAGGAATTGTTATGAGACTTTTCTTTTACCAGATGAAAAGAGTTAAGAAAATCATCGGCTAGAGGTATGACGGTGGGAACTGCAAGCAGGATGGCCCCTGTTTCTTTTGTAATTCTGTCGGGTGTGTCCAAAGCTTTGACGAACTGGTGAGCATGGGTATGGGGATATGTTGATGTAATGGTCACATCGACTTTTTCCTCGATTTTGACGCCGAGTTTTTTAAAACAAAGATCTACTGCCGCCGAAAATGCTGTATCAAGACTGCCGCCTACAATATGGACAATCTCGCCCAGTTGGTTATAGACGCAGTTTAGGGAAAAATTGAGTCCTACTGCACGGGCCACGTTCATACATGCTTCATGGAAGGGGTTTCCCTTTAACTTCCCTGGTATTGACCGAGGGTCTATGGTATGCAACATGTGATGGGTCTTGATATACTCAAAATTAGCTACCCCGGGCATAATGATCTTTGGCCCACCCCCGTAACCTGCCATCGGGTGGGGCAAAATGGAACTGATTCCTATCTTTACATCTGCGTGAGCAACCTCCGGATTAATCTTAACAGCCATATTATTACCAGGGAGTTCTACTGGTACAAGATCACTTTGCCAGGCGTTATGCTGAACGATCTTGTAGTCTGCTACTACATTTCTGCCCACCCTGATATTGAGATCCTCTGGTGTTATCGGTTTGTGGGTGCCAAGGGCCACCACAATAGTCACATTTTTTTGCGGAATACCATTATCAATCAAATAAGGCAGGAGGACACCAAGGATATCAGCAACCGGTGTAGGGCGGGTGCAGTCATCGATGATGATGGCAATCTCCGGTGTTCCCGAAATCAGTTTTGTGAGAGGAGGCGTTCCTGCGGGTTTGGCGAGGGCCTCGCCGGTCATCTCTTTAATTGATGACAGCGGCCTCTCCTCTTTTGCTTCGGTATAGTACAGAGGTATCCACTCAGGCGGTATTGAGAAGTGTTCCTCTGTTTTTTGCCCCATACAAAGATAATAGTCCTTGCTCAATTGCCCCGCCTGGTACCGGTTGTTTTCATAGAAGAATGATAGCATGCAGAAACAAAAAGGGTCAATACAAACTGTATACTATACGGTAAAAAAAGGTGAATCGGATGTATTTTCATGACTTGATAAAGATGTCCATCATATCCGTGAGCAGATACTGCAGTAAGAATAATATTGAGCAATATGTTTTGATGGAAGACAATTAAAGAAACGCAAGCAATAAAGGAGCCCTTTTGTGTTGACAACAGAATGTTTTACTTTTAAAATTATCATCAGGGGTGTATCTGCCATTAAAATAATAAAAAAGGAGTATACGCTATGAAGAAAACAGCTTGGTTTTCCGTTTTCCTAGTCACCATCGTCGGTCTTTTTCTTGTTTGTCCTTCATCCTACGCTGCAGGCGCTATCAAGGTAGGCATTGTTGACACTTTTACAGGGCCTGCAACTGCCTACACCCAGGATGTTCTTGACGGATTCAAGCTGGCTGTAAATAAGATTAACGCCAAAGGCGGCGTGCTTGGGAAGAAGATTGAGTATACCACCCGTGACGAGAAATTTAAACCCGATATCGGCCTTGCAATGGCCAAAGAATTGATTCTCAAGGAAAAAGTCGATGTGCTGATGGGCACCATCAACAGCGGCACTGCCCTTGCCGTATCAGACCTTGCAAAAAAAGAACAGGTACCCTTTTTTGTCACCTATGCAAAGAGCGAAAAGATTATCGGCGAGAAGGGACATCGCTATGTCTTCAATATGAATGAAAACACAGAAATGGCGGGCAGGGCGGCTGCGGTGGCACTTGCCAAGAAGCCTTACATAAAATACTGGGTCGCAGGTGATGACTACGAATACGGTCACGCTATAGCCGATGCGATCATGACCAATCTGAAGAGACTCAATCCAAAGGTACAGAAAATAGGAGAATCATGGTGGAAGTTAGGGGAGCCCGATTTTACCCCTTATATTACCCAGATGATTGCAGCAAAGCCTGATTTTATCATTATCGCAACCGGCGGTTCAGGCATGGTCAATTTCCAGAAGGCCGCAAAAGCAACGGGCTTGAGCCAGAACATACCCTTCTATCAGCATACGGCCAATGAGCTTGGGACCCTTATGCCCCAGGGAAAGGATGCACCTGAAGGCGTCTATGGCACTGCCAATTACCTTTTCTACTTCCCTGAATCACCTGCAAATAAGGCCTTTGTTGATGAATTCAAGGCGGCCTACAAGAGATATCCGAAGGCCTCTGCCCTGGTTGGTTACATGACTGCCCAGTTTATCGCCGAGGGCTTTAAAAAGGCGGGGAAAGTTGATAAGGAAGCCCTGATTAAAGCCCTTGAGGGTTTAACCCTCCCGAGCCCTGTGGGGCCATTGGCTATCAGGGCCTGTGACCATCAGCTTGAGCTGCCCACGTATTTTGGGGTAACCAAGAGAGATCCTAAGTATGTTTTCCTCATTTCCGGTGACAACCAGATCGTGCCTCCGAAGGATTACATGCCGACCTGTGAGGAAGTGTTAAAGCTACGTAAGAAATAAATGTTTCCGTCCGGAAAGGGGTCTTTTCGTAAAACCCCTCCTTTCCGGTTCTTAAAGCCGATAGTCTCTTATCTTGGAGGGACTATATAGCTCGTGAGGGGGCGACGTAAGCCCCGGTTAGCGACCTACCCATGTGGTTGGCAGGCGCAAGCCCCAGTTGGATTGAGGTTTTTAGCTCGCACGGCGAGCGAGAAGGGGAGGCTCACACGGCTTTGCCGGGTGAGGGGGCGACGTAAGCCCCGGTTAGCGACCTACCCATGTGGTTGGCAGGCGCAAGCCCCAGTTGGATTGAGGTTTTTTAGCTCGCACGGCGAGCGAGAAGGGGAGGCTCACACGGCTTTGCCGGGTGAGGGGGCGACGTAAGCCCCGGTTAATTGAAAGGAGAGAATAGTGGATTTCCTATATACATTCTTTTCACCAGGTGTGTTATCCCAGGTATTTGTGGGTTTAAGCCGTACCGTGATACTCTTCATTGTTGCTTCGGGCTTAAGTCTCATTCTGGGTGTCCTTCGTATCCCTAATGTATTCCATGGCTCTCTCTACATGATCGGGGCATTTATGTCTTTTACGATCTGTTCTGTTGTGGGCGGTGACACAGGCTTCTGGCTTGCCCTTATAGGCGCTCCCATCGGGGTAGGGCTTGTAAGTCTTGCCACAGAGAGGGGTCTCTTTCAGTATCTCTACGAAAGGGAGCACATCATGCTTATTCTCTTTACTTTTGCCATCTCTCTCGTATTTGGAGACCTCGTTAAGATTGTTTGGGGCGCAGAATATAAATCAGTGCCTGTACCGCATATGTTCCAGGGATTTGTCCCCCTCTTTGGGGGTCTGCCATTCCCCCGGTATAATATGTTCCTCCTCTTCATGGGTCCGGTTGTGGCTATTGCCCTCTGGCTCCTTGTGAATAGAACCAAGATAGGTAAAATATCCCAGGCAGCAGCGGTGGACCGGGAGATGGTGGGGGCTGTGGGCGTCAATGTAAGCTGGGTATTTGCCTCGGTCTTTGTCATCGGTTGCCTTCTGGCAGGGCTTGGCGGGGCTCTCGTTGCCCCTACGGTGAGTGTCACGCTGGGGATGGACCATTCGCTTATCATGGAAGCCTTCCTCATTGTCATCATGGGCGGATTGGGCAACATTTGGGGGGCTCTCCTGGGCGCTCTCATCTTCGGTTTGACTCAGTCCCTCGGAATACTCATCTGGCCGCAATTCGGTATTGTTTTCCCCTATCTTGCGGTGATCGTGGTACTCCTCTTCAGGCCCACAGGGCTTCTCAAATCAACGTGGTAAGGAGCGGATCTTATGGTAACTAAAGGTCGTATCGGGGCATATGCCGGGATGATTTTTCTTCTCGTGCTGCCTCTCATTTTCCCTCGTTTCTATGTGTATATAGCATCTCTGATTCTCCTTTACGGTCTTCTTGCTACGAGCCTCAATTTTGTCCTCGGCTTCGGGGGGATTTATCAGTTCCACCATTGTGTATTCTACGGGGTAGGGGCTTATGGGGCGGCATTGATGCTTACAAAAACGGGTTTCTCTCCATGGGTTGGTTTCGTCGTGGGACCACTCGTTGCTGCACTGGTCAGTCTTATTTTAGGACTCATCTGCATCCGTCTCTCAAAGCTCTACTTCGGCATGCTCCAGATATCCCTGGGCTCCCTTGTCTGGGCGGTCATCTATCGGTGGTATTCTTTGACCGGTGGTGATGACGGCATCCATGGCATTTCCGTACCGGACATTATTTCCAATGCAAACGGCGCCTATTACTTCGCTCTCATCGTCACAAGCATCTCTTTTTTTATAATATTGAAGATATTGAGGTCTCCCTTCGGAAGCGTGCTTCAGGGGATTCGGGATAATCCGATCCGGAGCGAGATGATAGGGGTCAACGTGAAGCGCCACCAGCTTGCTGCCCTTGTAATCAGCGGTTTTTTTGCTGGTGTAGCTGGGGTGCTTTTTGTCGTTGTCGATACGACAGTATTTCCTGATATGCTCTTCTGGACGTTATCCATGGAGGTCATGATCATGTGCCTCCTCGGCGGATGGTTTACCTTCATGGGGCCTATCCTCGGCGCCGCATTGATCGTTTTGCTTCGGACCTTTATCAGCACCTACACGGTTTACTGGGCCTTGTGTCTCGGGATTGTTCTTATGATCATCATATTCTTTCTTCCTAATGGGGTCCTCGGGTACTTCCAGGAAAAGTTTAAGCCAAAAAAACTGGTTAAGGGGTAAGGCGTGCTACAGGTAAAATCTCTTACAAAAACATTCGGCGGATTCAAGGCAGTCAACGGCGCCAACCTTGAAGTGAAAAAAGGTGAGATTATTGCGGTAATCGGTCCCAATGGCGCCGGTAAAACGACGCTCTTCAATCTCATTACCGGTATATTAAAACCGGACAGCGGCCAGGTGCTCTTCAAGAATGAGAATATTACAGGGCTGGCACCTTATATTGTCTGCAAGAAGGGGATCTCCCGTTCCTTTCAGGTGGTCAATGTGTTTCAGAGGCGGACGGTCTTCGAAAATGTCCAGGTCTCGGTGCTTGCCAGAGAGAACAAGACATGGAACCTCTTTACCCCTTCAAAGAAGCTTGTCATAGAAGAGACAAACCGGATCCTTGAAAGCGTCGGTCTTGGCGATAAGGGTGACGATATAAGCGCCGCGCTATCACATGGCGACCGCAAGGTCCTGGAAATTGCCATGGCACTGGGGGGCAACCCGGAATTTCTCATTCTCGATGAGCCTACAGCCGGTATGGCCGCTGAGGAAACTGACAGGTGTATCGATCTTATTAAACAGCTTTCCGAAAAGATGGGTTTAACGATCCTCTTTTGTGAACATGATATGGAGCTTGTCTTTTCCATCTCGGACCGCATCATGGTCATGGTCCGGGGTTCTACGATTATTCAGGGGTCCTGTGAAGAAGTCAGATGTAATGAAGCGGTCCAGGATGCCTATCTTGGCGGGAGTGATGTATGCTTGATGTAAAGGGAATCCACACATATTACGGGTTAAGCCACATACTGTTTAATGTAAGTCTCACTGTCTCGAAAGGCGAGGTTGTCGGCCTCCTCGGGAGGAATGGCGCAGGGAAGAGCACCACCATGAGAAGCATCATGGGGCTTACACCCCCCAAAGAAGGGACAATTATCTTTAACAATGAAGATATTACCGGTAAAAAGCCTTATCTCCTTGTACGTGATGGGATCGGGTATGTGCCTGATGACCGGAGGGTATTTGCCGATCTTTCCGTTGACGATAATCTGGAGATCCCCTTTAAAAGGACAACGGAATGGACGAAGGAAAGGGTCTATGGCATATTTCCTCCCCTCGCGGACATAAAAACCCGAAGAGCCGGCAACTTGAGCGGCGGTGAGCAGCAGATGCTTACCATTGCACGGGCCCTCATGAGCGGCCCCGACCTTCTCCTCCTCGATGAGCCCACGGAAGGATTGGCGCCTCTTATCGTGAGGAGTCTTGAGGAACAGATCCTGAAACTGAGGGATGCAGGGATCAGCATACTCCTCTCGGAGCAGAATGTGCGTTCTGCCCTGAGGATGATTACCAGGGCCTATGTCATTGACGAAGGTATCATCAGGTTTGAGGGGACTGTCGCAGAACTTGAAGCCAATGAGGATGTGAAGAAAAAGTATCTTATGGTGTAGTGCTCAATGACACATACATTTGTTCATTGATTGTCCTATGGGGCCTTTCGAGATTTGCTTAGGATGGTCCATTTTGAAATACCATGACCATGACTATTGTCCCCTTATTTAGTTTTCTGTGCTTAATTTTTCTTTTTTTAAGCCGATAATTACGTTTATATGAGAATGGGCATTGTGACGCCTGTTTTTGATGGAAGAAATTATGAAAGACATAGTCTTTATCCGGATAGTCCGGCGCAAATGCTGATTGGGGATGGTAGAGGGGGATGACGATCTTATTGAGTAATTTATTGTGGACAGTTTGTATAAAATGTTACCCCTCGTGAAAGGGAACAGTATTCTCAATGGGTTTTCTTGTTCGGCATGAACAAGTGAACAGGTATATATGGACATAGATAACGCAAAGAAGGTCATACAGCAGAACTTCAAGCATACCGCTGACAGCGCAAATCGGCCCGAGAGGAGAGAACCTAAGACAAGCCCTCTCCAGGAAGAGATTACTAAGCGTCTGAAAGCAGAAGAAGAGGCCGAAGAAAGCAGAAAACTTCTCCAGCTTATCTTCAATCTGTCGACAAACTTTATTTATTTGTCTTCCGATGAAATTGACAGCGGGATCAATGATGTCCTGGCCATCATCGGACAATATGCAGGGGCTGATAGAAGCTATGTATTCCTCTTTGATGAGGGCCGGTCGAAGATAAATAATACCCATGAATGGTGCGCTTACAATATAGAACCTCAGATAAACCGATTACAGGGTATATCGAATGAGGACCTCCCGTGGTTATCCGCAAAACTGCAAAATCTGGAAATCATCCATGTACCTAATGTTGAGCATCTCCTGCCTGAAGCGGAAAATGAAAAGAAACACTGGCAAGACCAGAGTATTCAGTCCCTTGTTGCCGTTCCTATTGTTCATGGCTGTACCTTGATAGGCTTTCTTGGTCTTGACGGTATCATTGAGAAAAAGATCTGGTCCGACAATATACTCTTCCTTCTCAGGATGGTTGGTGAGTTCTTTGCCAGCGCTCTCGTTCAAAGAAAGGCTGAGGAACAATTGCAGGAAAGCGCCATGCGGTACAGGGTACTTTTCGAATATGCCAATGACTGTATTTTTCTCATTAAAGACGGCATCCTTGTTGATTGCAATTCCGAGGCATTACGGTTGTTCAAGTGCTCCAGAGAAGAGTTGCTCGGACAAAGTCCTTACGATCTTTCTCCGGAATTTCAACCGGATGGAAGAAAATCAAGCGAGAAGGCCCTTGAGAAGCTCGATGCCGCCTTTCTCGGCAAACCGCAATTTTTTGAGTGGCGGCACCGTTCAAATAATGGCACCCTCTTTGATACCGAAGTAAGCCTGAATAAGATCGAGTTGGGTGTAGAGGTCCTTGTCCAGTCAATTGTACGGGACGTGACGATTCGAAAGAGATGGGAATATGCGCTCCGCGAGAGCGAAGAGAAATACCGCTCCCTCTTCGACGATTCGCGGGATGCCATCTATATGACGAGAAAGGACGGGACTTTTGTCGATGTCAACCAGTCCTTTCTGGACCTCTTCAATTTCAAAAAAGAAGAAGTGCTCAGGCTCAATGCGAAAATAGGGTACAGTACGCCAGAAGACCAGGAGAGTTTCAAAAAGGTTATCGAAGAAAAAGATTATGTAAAAGATTTTGAGATAAAGCTGAAAAAACGTGATGGAACAATTATAAACTGTCTCGTTACGGTCATGGCAAAGAGAAATGAAGACGGATTGGTGATTGGTTATCAGGGCATTATCCGTGATATCACAGCCGCAAAACAGGCGGAAGAGACAATCAGGCATATGGCATACCATGATGCCCTGACAGGACTTCCGAACAGGGCGCTCTGCAATGATCGTCTGGAAATGGCCATGGCAAATGCGCTCCGCAACGGAAAGAAGGTCGCCGTGATGATGCTTGATCTCGATAAATTCAAGCAGGTTAATGATGTGTTAGGACATAAAGTAGGGGATTTGCTCCTCATAGCTGTAGCAGAGCGCCTTACAGGTGTACTACGAAAGAGTGACACTGTTGCCAGGATGGGCGGTGATGAGTTTCTTGTCATATTGCCGGAAATCGTCAACGACAGTGACGCCGGTATTATTTCTGAAAAGATTATAGAAGTTTTTCAAAAACCTTTTCAACTGGAAGTAAACGAACTTTCCGTTACGACAAGCGTGGGACTTGCCATGTACCCCAGAGATGGAGAAGACGCAGAGACATTAATAAAGAATGCAGATATCGCTATGTACAATGCCAAAGGACTTGGCAGAAACAAGTGCATCCCCTATAATCCTGAAATGACAGGCAAAATAAAATAGAAAATGAACTCGCCTTCTTTCCCGGTGTTCATTGACAGCCATAATAGGGACTGTTATATTTATTGGTGTCTATATTTTCAACAATTCGTGATGATGTCAACTCTATTTTTGAGCGCGACCCGGCAGCCCGAAGCGTCATTGAGATCTTTTTTTGTTATCCTGGTTTTCATGCAATGCTTTTTTTTCGCATCAGCCATTGGTTCTGGTTGCGGAAGATGTTTTTTGCAGGCAGGTTTGTCTCCCAGGTGGGCAGGTTTTTCACCGGTATCGAGATACACCCCGGCGCCACAATCGGACGCAAATTCTTTATAGACCACGGCATGGGTGTCGTTATAGGTGAAACGGCTGAAATTGGTGACAACGTCACACTCTACCATGGAGTTACCCTGGGGGGAACGACGTGGAAGAAGGTAAAAAGACATCCTACAATTGGAAACAATGTCGTTGTCGGCACAGGTGCAAAAATTCTCGGTCCTGTAAAGATAGGCGATAATACACGAATAGGCGCCAATTCCGTTGTTGTCAGTGAGATACCGTCAAATTCAATCGTTGTGGGCATACCGGGTAAGGTTGTCTTCAGAGTTGAAGGAGAGAAACGGATCCAGATGGACAGCGAATTTATGCCTGACCCTCAGGCAAGGGCCATTACGGCTCTTTTAGAGAGGGTGAAAGAACTGGAAGAAAAGATGGATAAGAACTCGCAAAAATGAACATCCCGTAGCAGGGTTGCGAGGAATCGTTGGGTTGCAAGGGACAAAAGAGCATGTACGAAGAACGCCGCTACAGGGGAAAAATGAGACCCAATGACCTCATCTGCTATGAGGTGCAACACAAGGAAACTGATCTTTTCTGCTGCACTAAGACTGATCTGAGCAGCTTTATACAGGAGAGGGTCTTTCTCTACAGACATCAACTCGAGGAATATATTTACATGAAGCCCCTGTTTAAGGAGACCCTTGGGCCTCTCGAGAGTGACCCTGTCGCCCCCGCTATTGTGAGAGAGATGATAGAGACATCAGCCCTTCTCAATGTGGGACCCATGGCAACGGTAGCAGGCGCGGTCGCCGAGTTTGTGGGAAAGGATATTATGTCTTTGTCGGATTCATTTATCATTGAAAATGGCGGTGATATCTATTTAAAAACAGATGTAGAAAGGGTGATCCAGCTCTATGCAAAGGATTCCCCTTTCAGCGAAAAAATCGGTATTAAACTGAAAGCCTGTGATTTTCCCTATGGTGTCTGCACCTCTTCTGCCACCGTTGGCCCATCGCTAAGCTTCGGCCATGCAGATGCAGTCTGTATTGTGGCTCCCTCTGCGCTTTTTGCCGATGGACTTGCAACTTGCCTCGGTAATATTGTAAAAAAGAAGGATGATATCGCCACTGCCATAGAAAAGGGACGAAAACTGCCCGGTGTGATGGGGATACTGATTGTTCTCGGAGAACACCTGGGTATTTGGGGAGATCTTGATATAGTAAAAATATAAATGCTAAAAGCCTGTTGCCGATAGCTCATTTAACGAGGATGCCATGAAAAAAAGAATTATTTTGCGGTTCAAGAGAAGCACTATCGATAAGCCCATTGTTTACAAGCTGGTCAAAGATTATAACCTGATTTTCAATATACTGAGGGCCAATATCTCACCCAAGGCAGAATCAATGATGGTTATGGAGATAGAAGGCACGGAGCAGAATTTCAAAAAGGGTATCAAGTATCTGAAGGACCTCAATATCGACATGGAATCTATCGAGCAGGACATACGTAGAGATGATACAAAGTGTGTCCACTGCGGGGTCTGCACCAGCGTCTGTGCCCCTGATGCCCTCCATATAGCTGATAGGAAAAGCATGAAAGTAGAATTTAACTACGAAAAATGTGTGGCCTGTGAACTTTGTGTGAAGGTCTGTCCCGTGAAAGCCATGAGCGTCTTTTTCGATTAACAGGTTTTATGCGCAGGGTATACTTCGATAACAACGCGACCACCCCGGTCCACCCTGATGTGACTGTTGCCATAAAACCATTCCTCGATGAATTGTATGGCAATCCGTCGAGTATTCACTGGGGCGGAAGAGCGACAAGGGCCGCCATTGATCGTGCCCGGGAACAGATAGCGGAGATGATTCAGGCAAAACCGGGTGAGATTGTGATCACAGGTTCAGGCACTGAGAGCGATAACAGTGCCATCAAGGGTGTTGTATACGGCCATTCGGGCCGGGGAAACCATATTATTACAACAACCGTCGAGCATCCCGGTGTGCTCAATACGTGCAGATACCTTGAAACAAAAGGTTTTCGCGTTACCTATCTCCCGGTAGACGCCTGTGGTCTCATCGATCCCGGGGACGTGAAAAAGGCCATTAGACAAGGGACTATACTTATCTCTGTCATGTATGCAAATAACGAGACAGGAGCCCTCTCCCCTATTGGTGAGATTGGAAAGATCGCACGTGAAGCAGGGGTCCTCTTCCATAGCGACATGGTCCAGGCCATGGGAAAAATAGACATCGATATTGAAGCGCTCAACGTTGATCTGGCAAGCTTTTCCGGTCACAAAGTCTATGCTCCTAAAGGTGTAGGGGCCCTTTACTTGAGAGAAGGTCTCGCAATCGACAGTCTTATCCACGGGGGTCATCAGGAGGAAGGCAGACGGGCCGGCACAGAGAATGTCCTGGGCATCGTTGCCTTCGGATGCGCCTGTGAGGTTACGAAAAAGGAAATGCAAGACCAGAATTGCAGGATAGAAGATCTCAGAAAAAGATTGTTCGATGGTATACTGAAACGAGTAGACCGGGTAGACCTCAACGGACATCCGACAAGGAGACTCCCCAATACCCTGAACCTTTCTTTTGATGCTGTTGAAGCGGAATCGTTCCTGATAGCTCTCGATTTGCAGGAGATTGCTGTTTCAGCTGGGGCGGCCTGTTCAGCAGGGGCAATGGAACCCTCCCACGTGCTTCTCGCAATGGGGATGCCCCCGCATATCTGTCAAAGCGCCCTACGGTTCAGTCTGGGCCGTGAAAACACCGAAAATGATATCGACTACACCCTCTCGGTTATACCCGAAATAGTTGACCGGTTGCGAAAAAAAGCCCCGCGTAATAAAACCGACTTCTAGTTGCTTGTAGCCTGCTCACGGGCCGCTACGACGCAACTGACGCCCTTACCTTTAAACCCCGGTTTGAAGCAGCCGTTATCGGAGATACACATTGCCGGCCTTCTATCGCCCGATTTCCAGCGATTGACGAGCCCCGGTTCGCGGATGAGCGGCCTGCAGAGCGCAAGATAGTCTGCAAGTCCTTCGGCAATGAGCCTTTCTGCTGTCTCAAGGGTGCGAATGCCGCCTACCAGCATAAGTGGTATCCGGACCTTTCCTTTATACCGTTGTGCCGCCCCTTCATAATAAACTTCATCTTTACCCTGGCCTCGTTTTCCGGGACGGGAGGGTATGTATTTCCCGGACAGGAAGGTCCCGCCGCTTATCTCTATGCCATCTATCCCCTGTGTCTCAAGCATCATTGCGGTTTCAACCATCTCTTCCACGGTGAGACCTCCAGGCAGGAAATCCTCTGAGTTCATTTTGATAAAAACCGGGAAAGCGGGTCCGACAGCGCTGTAAACGGCCTTAACCACTTCAAGCGCCAGTCTTGCACGGTTCTCAATGTTTCCTCCGTATTTGTCATTTCTCTTGTTGAAATAGGGTGAAAGAAACTGGCTCAGCAGATAGCCATGCGCTGCGTGGATCTGGACAGCGTCAAAACCGGCAGTTTTTGACCGTAGAGCTGCGGCGGCAAAGGCATCGACAACTGCTTTGATATCATGGTCTGTCATTTCCTGGCAAGCAGGCTCAGAACTACCGGATGGAACTGAGGGTCCAATTGGTTTGAGTCCGCTCAAATGATACGCTGCGTGTGCCCCGGCATGGGCGAGCTGTGCTGCTATTTTACCGCCCAACTGATGAACGGATGAGGTCATTTCAGCCAGTCCCGGTATGAGATCATCGGAATAGATGCCGAGTTGCCATTTGCCTGCACGTCCCTCAGGGCTCACAAAAGCATGACCGGTGATGATAAGCCCAATGTCACCTTGTACCAGTTCATTTGCCGTATCGATAAGTCTTGGCGTAACGGAACCGTTATCGCCAGCCAGCCCTTCCCATGTAGCTGAACGGACAAAACGATTACTGAGAGTCATATTTTTTATTTGGGTTGATTCGAATACGGTTCGCATAGGTTACCTCTGATGTGTGTCTATCGGGAAGACTGATGTGTCGTTCCCTTTGTGTATTGAATAATCCTACCTTTTGTTGGGCAGGAGGTCAACTTTTTTACCCGCACAGGGAGGCTCAAAAGGTTTTTTGCGAGACCATCGTGTTGCCTCATTTTAAAGACTACCGTAAACCTGATATATTCATCATTATTTATTGTATTTTATGAGGATATCCATTTGACAGCTCACCATATCTACGATAGTATTGCTATATCCCGGCACTAATTGTTACATGGGGGCTGTTTGAAAGATTCTTTGAGTGCAAATTCAGAACTGATCAAAGAAATATCCGCCCAACAACAGAGAATTCAGGACCTGGAACAATCGGAATCAGCACTTAGGAAGGTATCGAATGCGTTCAGTGAGTATACCCGCCAGTCGGATAATATCTTCAACGCAATAAATAATTCTGTCTGTGTCATAGATCCCGATGGACGGATCATCAAGTGCAACCAATCAACCGAGAAGCTGTTGAACAAATCCATTGAAGAGTTACATGGTCATTTCTGTTTTGAGATGATACATGGCGCCTCAAAACCTCTCCCGGATTGCCCGTTTCTTCGCATGAAAGAGACAAAGCACCGGGAAAGTATGGTAATCCAGTCTGATGACAAATGGCTTGAAGTCACCGTAGACCCTATACTGGACAATAACCGGCATATTGTGGCAGTGGTACATATCATTGCGGACATCACCGAACGCACATGGGCGGAGTTGGCATTGAAGGAAAGCGAAGCCAAATACCGCGCTCTCTTTGAAAATGCGGTTGAAGGTATATTTCAGGTTACACCGGAAGGAAGATTTATCTCCGCAAATCCGGCCCAGGCAAAACTTTTCGGATATGATTCTCCGCAGGAACTTATAGAACAGATTACCGATGTCGGCAGACAACATTATGTAAATCAAAAAGACCGTGAAAGATACAGGAATACCCTTGAGTCAGAAGGTGCCATTACGGGGTTTGAGACGCAACTTTTCAAAAAAGACGGAAGCACTATATGGGTATCCCTGAACGCCAAAGTGGTGAGGAATAAGGAGGATACGGTCATTTATTATGAAGGTACCGTGGAAGACATTACAGAGCGCAAGCAGGCAGAGGAAGCACTGCGGGAAAATGCATTGAAGTTTCGCACCCTCTTTGATTCGGCCAATGATGCTATCTTCATCATGAAAAATTACCTTTTCTTTGACTGCAACCGTAAGACTCTGGAGATATTCCGTTGTGACAAGGGAGATATTATCGGCAAATCTCCCATGGTTTTTTCACCTGAAACCCAACCTGACGGGCAACCTTCGTCGGAAAAAGCTGTCGAAAAAATGAATATGGCCTTGAGAGGCGCTCCGCAGTTTTTTGAATGGAAACACCAGCGTATAGATGGAACACTCTTTGATACCGAAGTAAGTCTTAACGGCATCAAACTTGACGATAATATCTATCTGCAGGCAATCGTGCGCGACATTACCGAACGCAAGCAGGCGGAGGAAGCGCTACGATGGAAAACTGCCCTGCTCGAAGCACAGATGAACGCATCTATTGATGGTATACTGGTAGTTGATGAGAATCAGAGAAGGATTGTTGCCAACCAGCGCATCATAGACTTGTGGGGTGTCCCGCGGCATATTCTCGATGATGAAGATGACGCTATCCTGCTTCAGTATGTTGTAGGCCTGGTCAAATATCCTGAACAATTCCTCGAGAAAGTCATGTATCTTTACGATCACCCCTATGAGGCTAGCCGTGACGAGATTGTATTCAAGAACGGTATGGTTCTGGACCGCTATTCAGCCCCTGTTCTGGGTGAGAATGGACACCACTATGGGAGGATCTGGACATTTAGTGACATTACGGACCGCAGAAAAACCGAAGGAGAACTGTGTATCGCCCACCAGCGGCTTTTTGACATCATCGATTTCCTTCCCGACGCCACTTTCGTCATTGACCATGAAAGAAAGGTGATAGCCTGGAATAAGGCTATCGAAGCAATGACGGGGATACAGAAGAAGGATATCCTTGGAAAAGGAGATTATGCATATGCAGTACCTTTTTATGGAGAACCACGGCCAATTCTCATTGATGCGATTTTTGAGAGAGTAGAAAACAGCAAAAACCGTTACGACTTCATTACCCAAGAAGAGAGCACTTTCTCTGCAGAAGTTTATGTACCAATGACCTATCAAAGAAAAGGTGCATTCCTATCGGCCACTGCGTCGCCATTCCTTGATAGTGAAGGACGGACTATTGGTGCCATTGAATCGATCAGGGATGTCACCGAGCAGAAACGCATTGAAAGGGAGCTTCAGGAATCTGAGGAACGCTACCGGATAGCAATTGACAGCTCTAATGACGGCATTGCCATTATGAAGGGGGAGCGGCACCTCTATGTAAATCAACGGTTTGTTGAAATGTTTGGTTATGAGGACCCCGATGAGATAATTGGAGAAAGCAATAGCAAAACAGTACATCCGGATGATTTTAAACTTGTCAACGACATCAATGTGAGGCGGCAACGAGGTGAACCTGTTCCTGCCAGGTATGAGTTTAAAGGCATAAAAAAAGACGGGACGCCAACCTATATTGAGGCATCGGCAACAGGGACCAAATATCAGGGCGATCTGGTCTCCCTTGTTTTCTTACGTGATATCACCTCCCGTAAAGAAGCCGAAGAAGCTATCACCAGAGAAAGAGAAAAACTGAAAACCCTCTCCGACAATGCCCCCTTCGGTATGGCCTTGATCGATAAGGAAAGTCACTTTACCTATATCAACAAAGAGTTCACTGAACTCTTTGGCTACGATCTCTCCGATATCCCTGACGGCAGGACATGGTGCAGAAAAGCCTATCCCGATGCCAAATACCGGCATACGGTAATCTCGGCCTGGAGAGAAGATTTAAGAGATACCAGACCCGGTGAGCAGAAGAATGTTTTTACTATTACCTGTAAGGATGGAACACTAAAGATCGTCCGGTTCATCTTTTCGGTCCTTGTTTCCGGTGATTCCCTGATGACCTGCGAAGATATCACCGAATTAAGGCAGCTCGAAAACCAGCTCCGTCAGGCCCAGAAGACAGAGGCTATCGGTACCCTGGCAGGGGGTATCGCCCATGATTTCAACAATATCCTCACCGCTCTCATGGGATATGCTGCCCTCATACAACTAAAGATGGATACCGCAGATCCCTTACAGATCTATGTGGACCAGGTCCTTACGGCCTCCGAGAAGGCAGTCGATCTTACCCAGAGCCTGCTTGCTTTCAGCAGACAGCAGTCTGTCACCCTTGTGCCCCTTAACATGAACCACATAATCAAAGTAGCCGAGAAACTCCTGAGGAGACTTCTCATTGAGGACATTGAGTTTTCCACACTCCTTAACCGATGATGACATGATTGTCATGGCCGATAAGTCCCAGATGGACCAGATCCTCTTTAATCTCGTCACCAATGCGAGAGATGCCATGCCGAAGGGGGGAACCCTCACCATAAAAACAGCTATTGCCATGATAGATACTACCTTCATCAAGGTCCATGGTTTCGGGGAGCCGGGGAAGTATGTACAGATAAGCATCATCGATACGGGCATCGGTATAGACGAGACAACACGGCAGAAGATCTTCGATCCCTTCTTTACCACAAAAGAAGTAGGAAAAGGTACCGGTTTAGGTCTCGCTACTGTATATGGTATCGTAAAGACACACAACGGATACATCACCGTAGAGAGCGTACCGGATCAGGGCACTACTTTCCATATCTATCTCCCTCACATAAAGGTGAAGGTTGATGCAACAGAGGATGAGGCTATCCCTGCCACAAGAGGGAAGGAGACGATCCTTATCGCTGAAGATAATGAAGGGGTAAGACGCTTTATGCGCGAAGCGCTTAAGGGACACGGTTATACCATACGGGAAGCAATAGATGGTGAAGATGCAATAGAGAAGTTTAAAAAAAACCGGGATATAGATCTCATCATTATCGACTCCGTAATGCCAAAAAAGAATGGACGGGAGGCCTACGAGGAGATACATGAAATAGATCCCTCATATTAAAGTACTCTTTACCAGCGGGTATACAAAAGATATTGTCCTCGATAAGGGGATCGAGGAGAAAGACTTTGACTTTATTGCCAAACCCCTGTCACTCAATAAACTCCTCCAGAAGGTGAGAGAGGTGCTGGACAGGTAGGGGGGAGATGGATTGTATAGATCCATCAGGAATTTCTATCAGCCGTATTTATCTATAATAAAGCCCTATTTCCTGCCCCCGGTTATTTGCCTATAACCTAATAGTATAGCCAGATATTGTAATAGTGATTTTCTTTTTCAGTTTAAATCTGCTATATCAATGGGTGAGACATGAAGAAATATTTTATCCGCACAACCGGTTGTAAGGCGAACCAATGGGATACTTACGTGGTTTCCGATGCCATGAACAAGGCCGGTCTTACAGATAGTGCCTTAAAAGATGCCGATGTCATTATCGTCAACGCCTGCACCCTGACAAACGGTGCTGAACGGGATATCAGGCGTTTTATTAACCTGAGCCGAAGGGAGAATGAAAAAGCGGTGCTTATCCTTACCGGCTGTCATGGGCAGGTCTACCCTGAACGTGCTTTCGGGGCTGATCTTGTCCTTGGCCAGAATGAAAAGTTTCGCGTCACGGAGTTTCTTGAGAAAAGGGGTACTTTCAGATCAGAAGAGAAGGCTGGCTTAATAGAAAAGGCCTTTATCGACAGTCTTCCCGTAGACAAGACCCGTTTTTTTCTGAAGATCCAGGATGGCTGTGATAATTTCTGCAGCTACTGCGTTGTGCCTTATGCGCGGGGTATTCCGAGAAGCAGACCGGCCGGGGAAATTCTGAAGGTCATGAAGACTTTGAAGGAAAAAGGTGTCAAGGAAGTTGTTCTCACTGGGATTGAAATCTCGGCATACCGGGACCCTGCTACAGATATGAATCTCACGGCATTGCTGAAAATGCTTACAAAGACAGAGACGCCTTCCAGGATCAGGGTGAGTTCCATAGACCCTTTGTATATAGATGACGAGTTTCTGGAGGTCATGACGGGGTCGGAGAAGATTATGAAAAGCCTTCATATACCGCTCCAGAGCGCCTCTGATAAGGTCCTCAGGGAGATGGGTAGACGCTATACACAGGGTTTTATGAGAGACCTTATTGAAAAAATCCGGAGAAGAATTCCTCATATCGGTATTGGTTTTGATGTTATTGTGGGGTTTCCAGGTGAGGACCAGGAACAGTTTATGGAAACAGTGAGGTTTCTCGAATCCATAGATATCTATTATCTCCACGTTTTTCCTTTTTCATCACGGATGGGTACCAGGGCGGCTGATATGAAAAGCACGAGCACAGAGAGGGAAAAAAAGGAAAGGGTCAGCCTCTTGAGAGAACTTGACAGGCGCAAAAGGGAGGTCTTTTATCGCCGCTTCATGGGAGAGGAAATGTGGATTATCCCGGAAGGGAAGGTCTACAAGGGAAAATACATGAGGGGTTATACGGATAATTATCTCCCTGTCTATCTTCCCTGTGAGAAAAAACTTGAAAATTCTCTTCTCAAGATTACAATAGAAAAGATAGACGATGGTTTGCTCATTGGTAAAATAAATAACCGATAAGCAAATCCCGATAGCCCGAGGAATAAATCTTTCTTTAGCTGTTTTAATCGGGTCATCATCCCGTTGGAGGTCTCGTATTTATGTTTGAAAATCCTTTGTTGTATATCGCTTACGCAGCCGATAAGCTGCTCACCATCTATTTCTGGATTATCTTTGTGAGGGCCCTTCTTTCATGGGTGCAGCCTAACCCATACAATCCTCTGGTACGGATGATCTGCAAACTTGTTGATCCTGTCACATCCCGTATTTCGAGAATATTCCCCACGAGAGTTGGAATGGTAGACCTGGCCCCTTTTGTACTTATGCTCGTTATCATGCTCCTCCAGGAAGTCCTTGCGCGGTTTATCCTCGGAGCGGCCTTGAGAATTGGCTGACACTGAGTGGTGACCTCTTAAGTGAATGTGGAAATAAAGGTTATTACCAACGCGAAAAAGAGAGAAATCATGGTTGTGGGGTCGGGACTGAAAGTAAAGCTCGTCTCTCTTCCCAGAGATGGTCGCGCAAATGAGGAACTTATTGAGTATCTTGCAGAGGTTTTCCATACAAGAAAGTCGGATATTAAAATTATACGGGGTGAAAAGGAGAGGAAGAAAGTCCTTGCTATACCTGTTGATGAGATGACTTTCAGGGTTCTTTTGAATGAAAAGGTAAAAGTTACAACAGGTTAATTTCCTTGACAAGCAAACGTTAAACTCATTATATTATCACACTCAAAAGAGGGTATCATTTTGATTATCAGACTGTCTGAAATAGAAGATACGTTTATAGTAAAGGGCAGCATGGAGGCTTCACGGTTTATGGATGTAGAAAATAGCGAGTTTCATATCATGTCACCGGTTGATTATACACTGACGGTGAGAAAATATGACAACCTTTTGGCCATTGCAGGCCGGGTTGCCTTTGAAACGTCCTTTACGTGCGGAATGTGTCTGGAAGAATTCTCACGATCAGTTGATGTCGACATGGACATCAGGCTTGCGCCCAAGGCGGAAATCCCTCAGGCGGCGGAATTGGAACTGAGAGATGAAGATATGGATGTCTATTACTATGATGGTGATGAGATTGACCTTGATCCCTTTATCTATGAGGAAGTCCTCCTCAATATGCCTCTGAGACCCATTTGTAAAGATGAGTGCCGGGGGCTCTGCGCCATATGTGGTAAAAATAAAAACCTTGAAACATGTGATTGTCATGAAACATCTCGAACCCTTCTCGGGGAAAAACTAAAATCTTTCTTAAATTAATAAGGAGTACAAAATGGCTGTTCCGAAGAGAAAAACTTCAAAAACAAGACGTGACAAAAGACGCACCCATTATAAGGCCACGCCGGTGAGCGTTGTCCTCTGCCCTAACTGCAAAGAACCGAAGCAGCCCCATGCCGTATGTCCCAAGTGCGGCATGTATAACGGGAAAAAGTATTTAGAGGTCGAGGAAGCATAAGGGAATGATACGGATCGCAGTAGACGGGATGGGGGGAGATTTTGCGCCTAAAATTATTGTGAATGGCGCCCAATCTGCAGCAAATGCGGGAGTTGCCGAGGTGGTCCTTGTAGGCGATGAGACGCTGATGAAGCCCTTTATCCATAACACCAAAGGTCTGGAAATTGTCCATACGCCGGTCTCTGTGGAAATGGATGAATCACCCTCTACAGCTTTACGGAAAAAGCGGGATTCTTCCATCAACAAGGCCTTTGAATTGCATAAAAGCGGTTATGTACAGGCCGTTGTTTCCGCAGGCAATTCCGGCGCTACCATGGCCTTTGCCACCTTTACCTTAGGCAGAATTGCCGGTGTTGACAGGCCGGCCATTGCCGTACTCCATCCTACCGAAAGGGACCGGCTGTCGATCCTTCTTGATGGCGGCGGCACTGTGGATTGTAAACCGACGCACTTTGCCCAGTTTGCCCTTATGGGAGAGGCCTTTTCCCGGTTAGTGCAGGGAGTTGACGCCCCCAGGGTCGGCATTCTCACCAATGGTGAAGAAGAGACAAAAGGGAATGAACTGACACGGGAGTCTCATGCGCTTATGAAGGGCCTTGGCATCAATTACATTGGTTATGTGGAAGGCGGCGATGTAACAAGCGGAAAGGCCGATGTGGTGGTAACCGATGGTTTTGTGGGCAATATTGCCCTGAAGATCAGTGAAGGTACGGCCGGATTTATTTTCAATTTTTTAAAAGAACATATCGAGAAAAGTCTTAAGGCTAAGCTTGGTTACTTCTTGCTGAAAGATGTGTTTAAACTGCTGAAGAAAAAGACCGACTATGCAGAGACAGGCGGTGCGCCACTTCTTGGGGTTGATGGGGTCTGTATTATCTGTCACGGCAAATCGAATGAAAAGGCTATACATAACGCGATATTACTTGCGAAAAAATTTGTAGAGAAAAATCTGAACGAATCAATTCAAGAGGCCATGCGAGGCTATCAATCACTTCAGAAGACAAAGGAGAGATAGGAAATGGATTATTTTTTAACTGAAGACCAGAAGAATATTCAAAAGATAGCACGAAAGATTGCTGAAGAAAAGATAGTGCCCATAAGGGCGGAACTCGATGAGACCGGTGAATTCCCCTGGACTATCATGAAGAATTGCGCGGAGACAGGTCTTTTCGGGGTAAGCATTCCCGAGGAATACGGCGGTCTGGGCGGAGGATCTTTTGAGAATTGTATCGTCGTAGAGGAATTGAGCAGGGCCTGTCTCGGTGTATCGGTGAGCTATGCGGCGCGCTTGCTTGGCGCATATCCGATTTTACTCGGCGGTTCTGAAGAGCAGAAGAAGAAATATCTTTCCCAGATTGCAAGCGGCGAGAAGCTTGGCGCCTTTGGCCTTACGGAAGCAAATGCCGGAAGCGATGCACAGGGTATCAGGACAGAGGCAAAGAAGGTCGGCGACGACTATATCCTGAACGGCACAAAGCAGTGGATCACGAATGGCGGTGAGGCGGAGATCTATACTGTTGTTGCCATGACGGACAGATCGAGAGGGGGCAGGGGAGCAACGGCCTTCATCGTTGAAAAGGGGATGGAAGGTTTTACCTTCGGGAAGAAAGAGAACAAGCTTGGTATCAGGGCTTCTGCGACAAGGGAGCTTGTATTTCAGGATTGCAAAGTTCCGAAGGAAAATGTTATAGGTAGGGAGGGCATGGGGTTCATCCTTGCTATGAGGACCTTTGACCGGACACGTCCCGGAATCGGTGCTCAGGCTGTAGGTGTTGCCCAGGGTGCTTTGGATGCGGCCGTGCATTACGCAAAAGAGAGGGAGCAGTTTGACAGAAAGATCAGCAGTCCTTCCAGGCAATCCAGCATATGCTTGCAGATATGGCAACACAGGTTGAAGCTGCCCGGGCTCTCGTTTACGCAGTGGCCCGTTATCATCGACAGCAACCCCAAGGATTTTTCCAAGGTATCGGCCATGAGCAAGGTTTTCCCCAGCGACGTGGCATGAAGGTTGTCGTCGATGCCTTGCAGATTTTTGGCGGATACGGGTATATGAAGGAGTATCCCATAGAAAAGATGATGCGGGATGCCAAGATACTCCAGATCTATGAAGGCACGAACCAGATCCAGAGAAATGTTATTGGCCTTGGACTTATTAAAGAGGCAGCCTCTCGGAAGAAGTAAGGTTTCAGGTTTGAAGTTTGAAATTTGAAATTTGAGATGATAGGAAAGGATTATAGATGAAAAAGATAGGCATTGTTTTTCCCGGCCAGGGTTCCCAGTATGTCGGAATGGGAAAAAAGCTTTATGATAGATTTGATTTTGTGAAGGAATATTTTACCAGGGCCGACAAAGTCCTTGGTTTTTCCATAACGGACCTCTGTTTTAACGGTCCCGAGGAAGAATTGAGACAGACGTATAATACTCAGCCGGCACTTCTTCTTGTCAGTTATGCGGTATGGCAGGTGCTGAAGAATGAGACCGGCCTTAAACCCTATCTCGTGGCCGGCCATAGTCTTGGCGAATATACGGCACTGCTTGCAGGCGGTTATTTTACTCTTGAAGATGCCCTTATTATTACGAGAAAACGGGGTCTCCTCATGGAAGAGGCCTGCCCGAAAGGGAAGGGGGGTATGGCGGCCCTCATAGGCGCCGATATGACAAAAGTCGAGCCCGTTCTCAAAGAAATATCACATGATGACTATGTGGTTGTTCCGGCAAATCTCAATTCGGCGGAGCAGGTCGTCCTTTCCGGTGACGCTCAAGCGTTGAAAGAGGCTGTTGAGAAACTGAAAGGCGCTTACAAAAAGGCCGTATTTCTCAATGTATCCGGTCCTTTTCACAGTCCCCTCATGAGAGATGCGGCAGAGAAGCTGAAGATCGAGCTCTCGAAGCTTGTACACAACGACATGGAAGTTCCCGTTGTGTACAACGTGGATGCCATCCCGGGGCAGGATAAACATGCTGTTGAGGACAAGCTTTATCAGCAGATGTTCTCGCCTGTGCAATGGGAGATGTCCGTGAAGAAGATGGCTGAACAAGGCGTGGAGCTTTTCCTCGAAGTGGGTCCCCAGAAGGTCCTTACGAACCTCATTAAGAGAATTGTCCCTGGCATTCCCTGTTACAGTGTGGAATTACCGGAAGAGATCGAAGCGATAAAGGGGCTCATTGCATGAACGAAAAGGTAACCATCGTAACGGGCGGCGCCCAGGGTATTGGCAGGACTATTGCAGGTTTCCTTGCCGAAAAAGGCAGTAATATTGCCATTTTTGATATTATCGATGGGGTGGAAGCTGTTTCGGATATCCGGGCAAAAGGGAGAAAGTGTGAATTCTATCAGGTCAATGTTGTCGATACGGCGATGGTAAAAAATGCTGTTGACCAGGTCGCAAAAGACTTTGGCAAGATTGATAACCTTGTCAACAACGCAGGTATTACGAGGGACAACCTTCTTCTCAGGATAAAAGAGGAGGACTGGGACACAGTCCTTGACGTAAATCTGAAAAGTGTTTTTAACTGTACGAAGGCTGTCGTAAAACATATGCTCAGAACAGGCGGAAGTATCGTCAATATCTCCTCTGTTGTTGGGGTTATGGGAAATGCCGGTCAGGCAAACTACTCGGCAAGCAAGGCCGGTATGATCGGTTTTACGAAAAGTGTGGCAAAGGAGTATGGGGAAAGGGGTATACGGGTGAATGCTGTGGCCCCCGGTTTTATCAGGACAAAAATGACGGATGCGCTGGATGAGAAAACAAAAGAAGAAATGTTAAAAGCGATTCCATTGAAACGGCTCGGTGAATCTGACGATGTTGCCTATGTGGTATATTTTCTTCTTTCACACTATGGAAGCTATATAACGGGGGAGGTGATAAACGTTAACGGCGGTTTACACATGTAAGAGAGAAACAGATGCAAAGCATTTTTTAATAAAATAGGAGGTGGCTTAATGTCAGCAGTAATTGAAAAAGTAAAAAAGATGATTGTGGACCAACTTGGGGTAAGCGAATCGGAAGTAGTTCCGGAGGCAAAGTTTATTGATGACCTTGGGGCGGATTCTCTTGATATCGTAGAACTTATCATGGCGCTGGAAGATGAGTACAGCATTGAGATCCCCGACGAAGATGCAGAGAAGATGGAGACCGTCGGCGATGCAATAAGGTATATTGAAGATCGTTTGGCCGGCAATTAATAGAGAAAGAGGTGGAACTTGAAACGAAGGGTAGTGGTAACCGGTGTTGGACTTGTAACGCCGCTCGGTGTAGGCATAGACAACGTATGGCAGAAAATCCTGAACGGTGAATCCGGGATAGCGCCGATCACGCGGTTTGATACGACACGCCATGACACAAAATTTGCCGGCGAAGTAAAAGGGTTCAAACCTGAGGAGTACATGTCCCCGAAAGAAGTAAAAAGGATTGATCTGTTTATCCAATACGCCCTGGCAGCAACAAAGATAGCCGTCGAGGACGCCGCACTCGATATGTCTCAGGAAGACGCCGAACGGGTTGGCGTTGTTGTCGGTACAGGTCTCGGGGGCCTGCCGACGCTGGAAAAATATCATAGCGTCCTTCTGGAGAGAGGCCCTGGAAGGATTTCGCCCTTCTTCATCCCCATGCTTATTGCCAATGAAGCACCGGGCCATATTGCCATTCAACACGGCATGAAAGGACCGAACCTCTGTATTGTCACTGCCTGTGCGACAGGCGCCCACTCAATCGGTGATGCGACGAGGATTATACAGTATGGCGACGCCGATGTCATGGTCGCCGGCGGCACGGAGGCAAACCTGACGCCGCTCACCGTGGGCGGTTTCAACGCCATGAAGGCGCTCTCCACAAGAAATGATGCACCTCAAAGGCATCGCGCCCCTTTGAAAAAGACAGGGATGGTTTTGTTGTTTCAGAAGGCGCCGGTATTGTCATCCTCGAAGAGATTGAACATGCCTTGAAAAGGGGCGCAAAAATCTATGGGGAAGTTGCAGGCTATGGGTACAATGGCGACGCCTATCATATTACCGCGCCGGCCCCTGACGGCGAAGGGTTTATCCGGTGCATGAGAATGGCCCTGAAAGATGCCGGATTGGCCCCCGAGAGTGTGGATTATATCAATGCCCACGGCACGTCAACAGACCTGAACGATCAGACGGAAACGCTGGCGATAAAGGAAGTATTTAAAGAGAAAGCCTACAAAATCCCGGTCAGTTCAACAAAATCGATGGTCGGCCATCTACTGGGCGCGGCAGGAGCGGTGGAAGCAGTATTCAGCCTCCTTGCCATGAGGGACAATATATGCCCTCCGACGATCAATTATGAAACCCCTGATCCGGCTTGCGATCTTGATTATGTTCCGAATAAGGCGCGAAAGCACGATATTAACATTGCCCTCTCCAATTCCTTCGGGTTTGGCGGAACAAACGGCACCCTTATTTTCCGGAGGGTAGAGCGGTGAAGATTGCCATTGGGTCAGACCATGCAGGCTTTGAACTGAAAGAAGATATAAAAAGGATTTTGCAAGAAAGAAACGAAACCATAATTGATATAGGCACAACAGGACTGGAATCTGTTGATTATACGGATTACGGGCTAAAAGTTGCCGAACTGGTGTCCGGTGGTGGAGCAGAAAAGGGCATTTTAGTATGCGGCACCGGTATCGGCATGAGCATTATTGCCAATAAGGTAAAAGGTATCAGGGCCTCTCTTGTGTTTGATCTCTATACGGCTATCCAGAGCAGGCGCCACTTGATGCCAATATTCTCGTTCTCGGCGGAAGGGTAACCGGAAAAGGTCTTGCGGAAGAGATTGTTAAAAACTGGCTCGATACCCCCTATGAAGGGGGCAGGCATCAGAGAAGAATTGATAAGATTGAAGCCTGGGAAAACTCATATATGGGTAAAAAATGAAACTAGAGGGAAACGATACAGAAATATTTGATCTTGTGAAGCATGAGTTGGAGCGGGAGGAGTACAGCCTGATTCTTATTGCTTCCGAGAATTATGTAGACGCAGATGTCCTTAAGATGCAGGGTTGTGTGCTCACCAACAAGTATGCTGAAGGGTATCCGTCGAAGCGCTACTACAGTGGTTGCCGGTACCTCGATGACATTGAAAGTATTGCTATTGATCGGGCGAAGACCTTATTTGGCGCCGAACACGCAAATGTGCAGCCTCATTCAGGTTCTTCGGCCAATATGGCCGTCTTCTTTGCCATCCTGAACAGAGGGGATACAGTCCTCGGCATGGATATTGCCCACGGAGGCCACTTAACACATGGTCTGCTCCGAGTTTCTCGGGGAAATGGTATCGTGCCGTCTCGTACCAGGTATCTGCCAAAGATGAGATGCTTGATTATAATGAGATACGAAGCATAGCCCTGAGGGAAAAGCCGAAACTGATCATAGCAGGCGCCAGCGCATATTCTAAGACAATTGATTTCAAGAAGTTCCGCGAGATTGCCGATGAAGTCGGCGCTTACCTTCTTGTTGATATGGCACATATTGCCGGCCTTGTGGCGGCAGGCATCCACCCTGATCCTGTTCCTCATGCCCATTTTGTAACGACGACAACCCACAAGACGCTGAGAGGCCCCCGTGGAGGTCTCATCCTGTGTAAAAACGAATTCGCGAAAAAGATCGATTCAGCCATATTCCCCGGTATCCAGGGCGGGCCGCTTATGCACGTTGTTGCCGCCAAGGCTGTTGCACTGAAGGCTGCCATGACCGATGAATTTAAAGAATATCAGCGGCAGATTATCAAGAATGCGCAGCATATGGCAAAGTGTCTGGGTGGTCTCGGTTTCAGGATCGTATCAGGTGGCACCGATACCCATCTTTTCCTCGTTGACCTTACCGTGAGAAACGTGACAGGCAAGGAAGCCCAGGAAGCCCTTGAAGAAAGCGGTATCATGATCAATAAAAACCTCATTCCTTTTGACACGAAGAGCCCCAATATAACGGCGGGTATACGGATCGGGACTCCGGCGGTCACCACCAGGGGTATGAAAGAAAAGGAAATGGAAATCATCTGCCACTTAATCGATACCGTTTTGAAAGATATCAACAATATACAATTACGCCTCGAAACGAAAGAAAAAGTTAAGGGTTTATGTAAACAATTCCCCTTTTATTCCCGTATCTACGATATATGAAAAAAAGTCGTCCCGACTGGGACTCCTACTTCATGGAGATCGCCTCTATAGTTTCAAAAAGGTCTACATGTACGCGGAGAAGTGTCGGGGCACTTATTGTGAAAGACAAGAGGATCCTCGCAACAGGCTATAACGGCGCGCCTACCGGTCTCAAGCATTGCATGGACCTCGGCTGTCTCCGTGAGCAGATGAAGATTGCTCCCGGTGAGCGACATGAACTATGCAGAGGTCTCCACGCGGAGCAGAACGCTATTATCCAAGCGGCATATCACGGTGTAACGATCAACAGGGCGCACCTTTACTGCACCCACCTGCCTTGTTCAATTTGTATTAAAATGCTTATCAATGCAGGGATCGAGAAGGTTTTCTATCTGGAAGGTTATCCCGACGCTCTGGCCTCGAAACTGATGGACGAATCGTCCATCATGATAAAAAAGGTCCAATTAGACGGCACAGGAAATCATCAGGAAACCATTTCTCCAAAAAAGACCAAGACACAGAAAGGCGTTAAAAAAACAAAACCTGAAGAAGGTCTCCGGTAAGCCATGAAATGCCCTTATTGTGATCACCCGGAGAGTAAAGTCCTTGATTCAAGGCTCAGCAAGGAAATGGACACCATCAGACGAAGACGGGAATGTCTTGCCTGCAACAAAAGGTTTTCCACAGCGGAGCGGCTCGAAGAAGGACTCCCGCTGGTAATCAAGAAAGACGACCGCCGGGAAGTTTTCGATAGGATGAAGATCTTGAATGGCTTGAACAAGGCCTGTGAAAAAAGGCCCATCAGTATCACCAATCTTGAAAAAATCGTTTCCAGGATAGAATATACTCTTCTGGAAAAGGGCGAGCGGGAGATCAGTGCTTCCGAGATCGGCCAGATGGTTATGGAGGAGTTGCGAAAACTGGACGAAGTGGCCTACGTCCGTTTCGCCTCTGTATACAGACAATTCAGAGATATTAACGAATTTATGAGCGAATTGAAAGATCTTCTCTTGAAAAAGGAAGAAGAGTAATTTAGGATAGTGTGATCGGGGTAATGCGTGAAACATAACTGCCTGATTTCAGACTTTGTGAGTTCCAAAGGGGTATGAGTATGAAAGACGAACAATACATGCGTATGGCCCTTGCTCTTGCACGAAAAGGGCTCGGCGCTACATCCCCGAACCCCATGGTCGGTGCTGTCCTTGTAAAGGGCGGCAAAATTGTCGGGAAAGGGTACCATAAGAAAGCCGGTAGCCATCACGCTGAAGTAGCTGCCATAAATGAAGCAAAAGAAGAGGCGCGGGGCGCTACACTCTATGTCAATCTTGAGCCCTGTTTTCATTTCGGGAAGACGCCTCCCTGTGCCGATGCAGTGATTGAAGCAGGTATTAAAAAGGTTGTTGTTTCCATGCTTGATCCGAATCCCCTTGTGAACGGAAGAGGGGTGGAGAAACTGAAAAAGGCCGGCATCGATGTCAAGGTGGGCTTGCTCGAAGAAGAGGCAAAAAGGGTCAATGAAGTGTTTATCGTTTCCATGGAACGGAAAAGACCCTTCTTCACCCTGAAGGCGGCTGTAAGCCTTGACGGGAAAATTGCCACAAAAACCTGTGATTCCAGATGGATCTCAAACGAGGAATCGAGAAAACATGTCAACAGCCTCCGCGCCGTTGCAGACGGCATTATGGTAGGCATTAATACGGTCATTGCCGACAATCCTCTGCTCATTCCCAAGATGGCAAGACCGAAAAAGATTCCCGTGAGGATTGTCCTCGATTCAAAACTTCGGATACCCCTTGCTTGTGATATGGTAAAGACCTCGGAGAAATATCCCACATGGATATTTACCAACGAAGACTCACGGGTCGACAAAGAGACGAAGTTAAAATCGATGGGTATCGATGTTATAAGGATCCCACGGGACGAAACAGGCAGGGTGCCGCTGAAATATGTCTGTGACGAACTCTATAAACGCGGGATTGCCAGTGTCCTCATCGAGGGCGGCGGAGAGATCAACAGTGCCTTTCTCAAAGAAGGACTCATCGATAAGGTCCTTTTTTTCTATAGTCCCATATTGATCGGCGGCAAGGGTGCTTTTAACCTTATCGGGGGAAAAGGCATCGATTTCCTGAAGGATGCTTACCGGATCGACATCGTGTCTCTGAAACGGTTCAAAGACGACATCTGCGTAGAAGGCTATGTTCACAGGAATCATTGAAGATATCGGTGTTATCGCCAATATCAGGAAAATGGGAGGCCGGTGGGAAATATCCCTGAGAACGGCGCTTCCGCAAGTGAGCATCAAAGAAGGCGACAGCATCGCCGTTGACGGTGTCTGTCTTACCGTAACGAAAATTTCCGGTAATATCTTTTCCGCCGACGCTTCTCTTGAGACCTTAAACCTGACAACACTGAAGGATAAAAAGAGCGGTCAACGGGTGAACCTTGAACGGGCCATGAGTGCAGATGGTCGTTTCGGTGGTCACCTGGTGACGGGTCACATTGACGGGATCGGCACGATTGTCGATATACGGAAAGAAGGTGATTCAACGCGACTTACCGTGGAGGTCCCCCCCTTGCTTGCAGACTATATTGTCAGGAAGGGCTCCGTTGCCATCGACGGAATAAGCTTGACAGTCAACGAACAACGTGATAATACATTTACAGTTAACATAATTCCGTATACCGTTTCTCAAACGACAATTGCTGACAAGAACCTGCGGGATTCGATAAATATAGAGACAGATATTATAGGAAAATATGTAGAAAATTTTCTCGCAAAAGATAAAGGTAAGGGTATCAGTAAAGATTTTCTTTACCAGCATGGATATATAAGAGGAGAATAGGAAATGGCAATTTCGAGTATTGATGAAGGCCTGAAGGATATCCGGGAAGGCAAAATGGTCATCGTCGTCGATGACGAGGACAGGGAAAACGAAGGCGATGTTATGATTGCAGCGGAGAAGGCAACCCCTGAGGCGATTACCTTCATGGCCCGATATGCCTGTGGTCTCATCTGTTTGTCCCTCACAGAGAAAAGGATCAAGGAACTGAAGCTCCCCCTTATGGTGGAGGCCAACACTTCTCAATATAATACGGCTTTTACGGTTTCTATTGAGGCAAAACAGGGTGTCACAACCGGTATTTCAGCTCATGACCGGGCGCATACAGTCCAGGTTGCAATTGATGAAAAAATGACCGCAGACGATATATCGCGACCGGGCCATATCTTTCCGCTCATGGCGAGAAAGGGTGGGGTCCTTGTCCGGGTAGGACACACGGAAGCTTCCGTCGATCTGGCCCGCCTTGCGGGACTCAAACCTGCCGGGGTAATCTGCGAGATTATGAATGAAGACGGCACTATGGCAAGACTCCCTGATCTGGAAATATTTGCTGAAAAACATGGCCTGAAAATATTGACCATTGCGGATCTGATCAAATATAAGATGCAGAACCAGAAACTTGTGCGACGCGTTGTGGAGACCCGTATTCCCACACGTTACGGCGGCGAGTTTACCGTTATCGGTTACGAAAATGATGTTGATAAGAAGACCCATCTGGCCTTGGTCAAGGGCGACATTCAGCCCGGCGATACGGTCCTTGTACGGGTCCATTCAGAGTGCTTTACAGGCGACCTTCTCGGTTCCCTGCGGTGTGATTGCGGAGAACAGCTCCATGCGGCCATGAAGATGATGGAGCGGGAGCAGAAAGGTGTTCTTCTCTACATGAGACAGGAAGGGCGCGGTATCGGACTTGTCAATAAACTCAAGGCATATAGTCTTCAGGATAAAGGCCATGACACCGTGGAAGCCAACCTTGCCCTCGGTTTTTTGCCTGATCTCAGGGATTACGGCATAGGGGCGCAGATACTGGCCGATATCGGTGTAAGAAAGATGAGGCTGCTTACCAATAATCCGAAGAAAATAAAGGGCCTTGAAGGATATGGACTTACCGTTGTTGAGAGGGTGCCCATTGAGATGGAACCTACGAAAGACAACGTCGCTTATCTCAGGACCAAGCAGGAAAAACTTGGTCATATCCTCAATAACATATAAGGAGCGAATATGATACGCGAGGGGAAGCTCAATGCAAAGGGATTCAGGTTTGCAATTGTTGTCAGCAGGTTTAACAGTTTTATCACCGAAAGACTCCTTGAAGGGGCCATGGATGCCCTGAAAAGGCATGGAGCTGATGAGAAACAGATCACTGTTTATAAAGTTCCCGGTGCTTTTGAAATACCGCTTATAGCGAAGCTTCTGGCAAAGAAAAAAGAGATCGATGCCATTATCTGTCTCGGCACGGTTATTAAAGGGGCAACGCCACATTTTCACTATGTTGCATCGGAAGTAACAAAGGGTATTGCCCAGGCATCTCTTGAGATCGAAAAGCCCATCTCTTTCGGTGTTATCACCAGCGACAGCATCGAACAGGCCATTGAAAGGGCAGGAACAAAGTCGGGAAACAAGGGATATGATGCGGCAACCTCAGCCATAGAAATGGTGAACCTCATAAAGGAAAACAACTTGTGCGTCGAAGGAAAGCGAGAGAATTAGCACTGAGAATACTCTACCAGATGGAAACGAACAGTGAAGATACTGAGCGTGCACTGGCAAGATATTGTGAATCATTTCCCTACCAGCAGGAAGTCATAGACTACACAAAAGAAGTCCTCACGGGGATAGAACGGGAAAAAGATGCCATTGACAGGCTTATTAAGGACGCCTGCGATAACTGGCGGCTTGACCGGATTACCTACGTGGATATTAACATCCTCCGCCTGGGCATTTACGAAATGCTCTTTTCTGAAGACGTCCCGCCGAAAGTTGCCATCGATGAGGCTATCGAGATCGCAAAGAAATATGGCAATGAAGATTCCCGTGAGTTCATCAATGGGGTGCTCGACAGGGTCCTGAAAGATTTTTACAAGAGAGAAAAACTGGCCGGCAGCAAAGGCCGATGAGTCCGAAGTGGCCCACATAGTCATCGATGGATATAACTTCATAAACAGATCGAGATCAGACAGTATCCATGGGGATACAAATCTCGACATGCTCCGCCGTTCTTTTCTTGATAAACTTTTCCGGTTCAAAAAGGAAAAAGGTGCGAAAATCACCGTTGTCTTTGACGCCTATAACAGCGTTTCCCCTGGAAGACAACAGGAGGGTTACAAGGGTATTGACATCATCTACTCAAGTAAGAACGAGACTGCCGATGAAGTGATCATCGGCTGGATACGGCAGAAACGGGCCGGAATGGTCATCGTGAGCTCCGACCGCGCCATTATCGATGAGGCAAAGACACACGGAGTGCCCTTTTTGACGTCAGTGAAGCTTGCAGAGATGATGGCTGAAACAGGCGCTTACCCATCGGGGCATGGAAAAGAGGAAGATGCTGAAGAAGTGTATCAGGGAAAGAAAAAAGGAAACCCCCGCAAACTCCCAAAAAAACTCAGAAAGGTAACGAAGGCCATAGATAAGCTGTAATTTCCGTCTGGAAAGGGTCCTTTTCGCGACGGTTCAAACTGCGGCTACTATTAAATGACGCCTCCGTGCAATCCCTTGATTTCCTTGCAGAACGAAAAATTACTCCTTTCCGAATCGGAAACTGATAGCCTCTCGTCGATAATCAGAATGATTTACGGTTTGATCCACTCGCCTATATCTTTGTAGTGGGAAATGATTTTTACAAGCTCTTTTCGCTTGGCGAGAAACTGGGTTTTCATGCCCTTGAGCCATTCCCTGTGGAGGAGCAAATGGTCTGGCGGTCCCAACACCGGGCCTTCTTTTATTTTTATGAAGCTGCCTTTTTTGTCGGTCGTGAAGCGGCCATGACAGAGGGTGCAGATGAAACCCTTTTTTACGGTCCGTATAATCTCACAATGGCAGAAGGGACAGCCATGCTTTTTTCTCAGATTTTTTGCTGAAAAAAGCGCATTTCCTAATTGCTTTGCCTTCTTAAGATTGGCCTTGCTCATGAGGGCTTCGCCGGGCAGGGCTGCTTGAATGTTGATGCTTGCCTTGACATTAAAGCCGAGATAGGCGCTCATGGTCTGCAGCATCTGGGGGGCCATGCCGATCCTTTCTTTGATGCCGTAGAAATTGAGGAGGATGCAGGGTTTCCCATATGTTTTCCGGATGATTTGATAGAAGAGAAAACCCCTGTCGAGGATATTCTTTATAATGCCGTTGGCGCCGAGAAAATATACAGGAGAGGAGATGAATGACGGCATCAGCCGCAACGATTTCATTCATGAGGAATTCCATATCGTCCTTATTGGGACAGGGCTTGTCCATAATACAGCGGTAACATCCGCGGCACGGCTCAATATTGAGAGAAGTGAGCCGAATCAGCTTGAGCGTATATTCGCCTTCGATATGCTGCGAAATTTCTTTCGTGAACAAGTTCGCAGTTACCATAGCTGCGGGGTGAAGCCACGAGACCGAGGACTCGCCTCGGAGTCTGGGGGACCTTTTTTGTATGCTTCGGGATTTTGCATTCATGGCAACATCTTTTTTATCACATATGAGCATATGAATTGCAATGAAAAATGCTCTATATATTTAAGACCATAATAGAACGGAAATCCCCAAAAAAGATTGATAATTCAAGGAGTTTTATGTTAAATTCTACCTGTGCAGCCAAGAACAACGAACCAGAGTCCCAACAATAAAAGCATTTTCATTATTCTTTTACTGATTCTTCTCGGGTTTTTTATTTTCAATGTAGTTTATCCTAAAACGAAAAAACAATATGAAAATGTTATCTTCAGCGATTTTGTCAGCGCTGTTCAGGCAGACAAGATTGCCTCTGTCACTATCCAGGGGCGAAATATCATCGGCATCTACAAGGATGGAAAAGATTTCAAGAGTTATACCCCTGATGACCCGGATCTGATGAAAATGCTCCGCGGACACAATGTAAAGATTAACGCGAAACCTGATGACGAATCGGGTTTCTGGCAGTCCATACTGGTTTCCTGGCTTCCCATGCTGCTTTTGATCGGCGTATGGATCTTTTTTATGCGCCAGATGCAGGCGGGCGGTGGCAAGGCCATGTCTTTCGGTAAGAGCAAGGCAAGGCTCTTTACCGGGAAAGAGAATAAGGTTACTTTCCAGGATGTGGCCGGAATCGACGAGGCAAAAGAAGAACTTCAGGAGATTATCGAATTTTTGACAGACCCCAAGAAATTTACCAAACTGGGCGGAAGAATACCTAAAGGCGTTCTCCTCGTCGGATCACCAGGTACAGGAAAAACCCTTCTTGCGCGGGCAATTGCCGGGGAAGCGAATGTGCCTTTCTTCAGTATCAGCGGTTCTGATTTTGTCGAGATGTTTGTCGGTGTCGGCGCGTCACGCGTGAGAGACCTTTTCACCCAGGGCAAAAAGAACGCGCCCTGTATTATTTTTATCGATGAGATTGATGCGGTAGGCAGACACAGGGGTGCAGGACTTGGCGGTGGCCACGATGAGAGGGAACAGACGCTGAACCAGCTTCTTGTTGAAATGGATGGTTTTGAATCCAATGAAGGGGTCATCGTCATGTCGGCAACAAACAGTCCCGATGTCCTCGATCCGGCGCTTCTCAGGCCCGGTCGGTTCGACAGACAGATCGTCGTGTCAATCCCTGATGTAAAGGGAAGGGAAGCGATCCTGAAAGTCCATGCCCGCAAGACCGTTGTTGATGAAAAGGTTGATCTGTCGATCATCGCCAGAGGAACACCGGGATTTACCGGCGCTGATCTGGAAAACCTCGTCAATGAAGCCGCTCTCGTTGCTGCAAGACGGAATAAAACGGCCATTGATATGGTCGACTTCGAACACGCCAAAGACAAAGTGCTCATGGGTGTCGAGAGAAGAAGCATGATCATCCCTCTCGAAGAACGCAAAAATACTGCATATCACGAGGCCGGTCATGCACTTGTGGCAAGATGATTCCCGGTTCCGACCCGATCCATAAAGTTACCATCATTCCCAGGGGCATGGCGCTTGGCCTTACCCAGCAGCTTCCCATCGATGAACGTCATACCTATTCGAAGGTATATCTTCTGAACAGTATCACTATTCTGCTTGGCGGCAGGGCTGCCGAGCAGCTTGTCCTTGACCATGAGACAACAGGGGCGGGAAACGATATCGAGCGGGCAACAAAGATAGCGCGAAAGATGATCTGTGAATGGGGTATGAGCGAAAAGATGGGGACCTTCGGTTATGGGAAAGACGAGGAGCATATCTTTCTCGGAAGAGAAATTGCCCGCCACAGGGATTTCAGCGAAAAGACTGCCCAGGATATCGATGAAGAACTGAAAAGCCTTGTACATGGCTGTTATGAAAGGGCAAAAGGGCTATTAGCGAATAGTATTAATGCTCTCCATGCCATCGCGAATGGACTCTTGGAGAAAGAGACCCTCGATGGACCTGAAATCGATGCCATTATCAAGGAAAACACCGATGACAAGGGAGATTCCCTCTAAGAAAGAGCCCCTCATCATGGGGATTCTCAATGTAACTCCCGATTCTTTTTTTGACGGGGGTAGACACAACACTGAAGAGGCAGCAATAGAATATGCCCTGCGGATGATTGAAGAAGGGGTGGATATCATCGATGTGGGAGGGGAATCCACAAGACCCTATGCCGAAGAAGTCAGACCTCGATGAAGAGTTGAAAAGGGTCATCCCTGTTATCGAAAAAATCAGCGCCCATTCCGATGTCTTTATTTCCATTGATACCTATAAATCAAAAGTTGCACAGGAAGCCTGTCCGGCAGGGGCCCACATGATAAACGATATCAGCGGCCTTACCTTTGATCCTCAGATGGCCGGAATCGCCGGAGGAACTGCGCGCCTATGTAGTGATTATGCACATCAAAGGGGACGCCGAAAGACATGCAGAAAATCCCTATTATGAAGATGTGATTTCTGAGATAAGCGGGTTTTTTCGCAAGCAGATAGAGAATGCGATCCAGGCAGGTATTGCGGAAGACCGCATTATCCTTGACCCCGGTATCGGTTTCGGGAAGAGGGTTGAGGATAACCTCAGAATTCTCAAGATGCTTGGTGAATTTAAGAAACTAGGGAGACCGCTCTTAATCGGCACTTCCATGAAGAGCTTCATTGGAAAGGTAACTGAATCATCCGTTGAGGAGACGATCTGGAAGGGACCCTTGCGAGCCTCGCCGTATCGATTATGAACGGGGCCGATATACTGCGCGTCCATGATGTGAAAAAGCGCGCAGAAAGTAGTCAAACTTGTTCATGCAATTATGGAATCATGATGCCCGATCTCGGATGGCAGGATATTGCGAATATACTGAAAGACATCCTCGATATATGATCGTTTCTTTCATCATTTACAAGATTTTCCTTCTTATAAAAGGGACAAGGGCTATCCAGCTTATCCTGGGCCTTGTTATTATTATGTTTGTCTTTTCTCTGGCAGAGAGATTCGGCCTCTTCACCGTGGGATGGATTTTCAATAATTTCGTCGGTTCCATTATATTTGTTATTGTCGTCATCTTCCAGAACGATATCCGGAGATTGCTCATTGCCCTCGGCAGGAGCCCTTTCTTCAAGAAGATTACCTATGTTCAGGAAACGCTCTTTTACGATGAACTGGTAAATGCCTGTGTTGTCATGGGTAAGAGAAAAATAGGCGCCCTTATTGTTATTGAACGGGAGGTCGGGCTGGAAGAATTCATGGAGATCGGCGTGCGGCTTGATGCGGAAGTGAATGCCGAATTGATCATCAGTATTTTTCAAATGCGTCACCGCTGCATGATGGGGCCATGATAATCAGAGAAGGGAGGATCAGGGTGGCAGGGTCGTGTGCTGCCCCTTACGACGAGCAGTGAAGTGGAAAAGAGTCTTGGCACCCGTCACAGGGCGGGAATGGGGATTACGGAAGTCACCGATGCGGTTTCCATTATTGTCTCCGAGGAAAAAGGTATTATTTCCTATGCGTACAAGGGTGAGATGTTTACCAAGTGAGTGCCGAAGATCTGAAGAAAATCCTTAAAAAGCTTTTAGGTTGAGAGTATTTCTATGAACTTTATGAAAAATATATTCTTGAAAATTGGAAGTTAAAGCTGCTTTCCGTTGTCCTTGCTGTAATGTTCTGGTTTGTTGTTTTTTTCATCGGCGAGACGAAGAAGGAGATCAGCGTACCGGTCTTTCCTGAATGCTCAGTAAAGATTATGTTGTCATGAAAAAGGATACCGATGAAGGTTGATATTACCTCACAGGGAAGGGTGTCGGTCTTGAAAGACATAAAGGATAGTGATATCAAGGTCTCATTGAATCTATCGAATGTGAAGGAAGGAGAGAATGTTTTTACCATAACAAAAAACAATGTCCAGATACCAAAGGGCGTCCAGATCGGGCAGATAAAGCCGAGCTCCATAAAAGTTGAATAGACAGGATTATTGAGAAACGAGTGAAGAACAGTTATAAAATTGGACAAAAAATGGATAGGCGGATACGGGGTGAAATCGTGGAACCCCGATGTATGTGAACATTGAAGGGCCGCGGCAGATATGGGAAACGAAGATGTTTCTCGAGACACGTCCGATAAACGGTGACTTGAAACATGATGAAGAGAGTGTTACTGTGCTCTCTCGACCTTGAAGGGTTACCTGCAAGCAAGGTAAGGCCAAATAGTGTAACGGTGATTCTCAGGAAGCAGAGCGGGAAAGAAACTTTTTGGAACTGACAGTACACGGGTAAGCAGCCAATGGCGCCCCAAATGACCTGTCAGGGCGGGGCAAAAATAATTTCGGAGGAATGAGATGATAGAGCTCATGGTGAATATCGACCACATCGCGACGCTCAGGGAAGCCAGGGGTATTTATTATCCTGACCCGGTCTATGCCGCGGGGATTGCCGAGATGGCAGGCGCATCGGGGATTATTGTCCATTTGCGGGAGGACAGGAGGCATATCAAGGACAGGGATGTGCGGATTTTACGGGATGTAGTCAAGACGAAACTGAATCTTGAAATGGCGGCAACGCCTGAAATGATAGAGATTGCCTGCGACCTCAAACCTGACATGATTACCATCGTGCCGGAAAAGCGAAAGGAGCTTACAACAGAAGGTGGTCTTGATGTCGTGAAGTTTTCCGAGAAATTGAAGAAGGCCATTGAAGAGGTGCGGGAAAAAAGGCATTAAAGTGAGCCTTTTTGTTGATCCTGTGGAGGCGCAGATCAAAATGGCCCATAAAATAGAAGCCGATATGATTGAGATCCATACCGGGGCTTACAGTGATGCCGCTTCCGAAAAGGTCCGCGAAAAGGAATTTGCAAAAGTTATTAATGCCGCCCGATTAGGAAAAGAACTGGGCCTTGGCGTTAATGCCGGTCATGGTCTCCATTACCACAACGTAAAAGAGATTGCCGCCATCAGGGAGATCGACGAGCTGAGCATCGGCCACAGCATTATTGCAAGGGCAGTTTTTGTTGGCCTTGACCGGGCAATACGGGACATGATCGAACTGATGAAGCCGCATACCCTCGCCCCTTGAGGGAGAGGGGAAAGAATATTGATGTTCAAACTGTTTGAACGGTTCAAACAGTTTAAGCTTTTGAAACGAGCTTTACTGGAGAATAATGATCGGCATAGATATAGTTGATATATCGAGAATAAAGGCCATGATCGAGAAACATGGCGCACGCTTTCTCGACCGGGTTTTTACTGAAACGGAGATCGGATATGCCAGGGGAAAACGAAGAATGGAAGAGACCCTGGCCGGAAGGTTTGCTGCGAAGGAGGCATTCATAAAAGCCAACGGAACGTGGCTACCCTGGAAGGATATCGAGGTGCAGCGTGAAGATGGACGGCCCTTTATCAGCTTTCGGGGAAAACGCTACAACGGGCTCAGTATATCCCATGAGCGAGCCTATGCGGTGGCGGTAGTGACCATAGACGACAAGGAGTAACATTCGGTCCGTAAGTAAGATTAAAGATCTCAACAAACTCTAATTAGGCAACAGGCGATATACATTTACCCCGTTCGCTCCTAGATAATTGTATTTGTAATATGCAAATATAACTTGCAAATTACAAATAAATGAACTAAACTATTGATATGCTTATAGATCGCACGATTGAACCTGTCCTGAAATCGCTTGTCCTACAATATCCTGTTGTGATGATTACCGGTCCCCGGCAAAGCGGCAAGACGACCCTTTGTCGCAAGGTTTTTCCCGAAATGGCCTATGTGAACCTCGAAGCCCCCGATGTGCGACAGTTTGCACAGGATGACCCCAGGGGATTCCTTGCATCCTATCGTGATGGGCTCATAATCGACGAGATCCAGCGGGTGCCCGAAATTACCTCTTATATCCAGCCCCTCGTTGATGAACATCGGGTGCCCGGACAGTTTATTCTCACCGGCAGTCAGCAGTTCGAGGTCATGGAAGGAATAACACAGTCTCTGGCGGGTAGAACAGCCATTTTGAAGCTTCTGCCTTTCAGCATCGAGGAGCTGACATACAAGAGTAACCTCCCGTCACTTGACAGGCTGCTTCTTACAGGTTTCTATCCGCGCATATACGATATGAACCTGGAACCGACCCGTGCCATGGGAGACTATATTGAAACCTACGTTGAGAGAGATCTGCGCCGTCTTATAAATATAAGGGAACTGAGTCTCTTCGAGAAGTTTCTGAAGCTCTGTGCCGGAAGATCAGGACAACTCCTCAACCTTCAGAGCTTGGCCAATGACACCGGCATATCCCATACCACGGCCCGAGGCTGGCTTACCATCCTTGAGGCGAGTTACATCGTCTATGTGCTGAAGCCCTATTACAGAAACATATCAAAACGGCTCATCAAGTCGCCCAAACTTTACTTTTATGATGTGGGGCTTGCAAGCTACCTCCTGGGGATCGAAAATGAAGGCCAGATGAGCCGCGACCCTTTACGGGGAAACCTTTTTGAAAGCATGGTGGTGATGGAAGCCCTGAAGTTCAGACTAAACCGGGGGAAACGTGACAACATGACCTTCTACAGAGACAGTTCCGGCAACGAAGTCGACCTTGTCCTTGAGTTCGGGTCCAGTGTTTTTCCTGTCGAAATTAAAGGGGGCATGACGGTCTCCAGAGATTATTTCAAGGGATTGCAACACTTTGAAAAAAACAATCTTGCACTACCCATAGGCGGAGCAATTGTTTATGGGGGAGATAAAAACCAGGTAAGGGGTAACATAAGTGTCTACCCTGCGGCCAGATTTCATGAGCTTTTGCTAAAAACCGAAGAGATCTGAAGACTAGTCCTGAATGGCCTCATTGATGTTTTCAATTATTCCCTCGCCCCTTGAGGGAGAGGGCAGAGCCTGCCTCGTACTTGATACGGGGGTGAGGGGGAACAGGGCCTCATTCCGCAGATACCCTGCAGCTTGCTGCAGGAGGTTCATTTCATGGGACTGTGGGTGATGGTAAAAAGGAGCATACAAGGGTGTTTACCCAAGGGTCCTTGAAATTGCAACAGCAAGCAGACCTTTAAAAGGTTTGCATATTGCGTATTGAAATGTATACTCCAATACGCGTAGCATAGCTAAAGGGAGCAGGATGTAAGTTATCCTAAAAATCTTGATAACTGCCCTGCGGTAGCTGTATCCAGTCCTCATCAGTGCGGCAAATCAACACTGGCAAAGATGCGATTGATTCTTGGCCGGTGTTGATTTGCCGCTTCTTTGTGGCATGTATCATCAAAATAAACGTGTATGCGGTATTTCTGAAGAGAGAAAATTGGCGATAATGTATCTGTAATAGGGTATAATGATAGACGAATGTAATAAAACCGTTTGCGATGACTTGAGGAGGTCGCGGCATGAAGATACTTTCACCGGAAAGGATGGCCCAGTACGATGCATATGCCATAAAGACCTGGGGTATTCCCTCTGCCGTGCTTATGGAGAATGCCGGAAGAAGCGCCTACCGGCTCATGAGAGAAAGGTACCTCAATGGAAAAAAACATATTTTCATTGTCTGCGGAAGAGGCAATAATGGCGGTGATGGTTTTGTCATAGCCCGGTACGCGCTGGCTGATGGTTTTCAATACAAAGGTCTATCTTACTTGCAAAAGTGAGGACTTAAGAGGTGATGCGGCGCTGAACATGAGGTTATATGAATCCCTGGGAGGGGAGATTATTGAAAGCGGCGCTAATGCCAAAACGGTGAAGGAAGAGTTGAAAGATGCTGATATCTTTGTCGATGCCATTTTTGGCACAGGTCTTTCCAAAGCGTGAAGGGAAGGAAAAAATCCTTATTGAGGAAATGAACCATGTCAGGGAAACCGGTCATTGCTGTTGACATACCTTCAGGCATAGACGGGAAAACAGGCGTGCCGCTCGGAGCGGCCGTGAAAGCGGTCCACACCTATACCTTCGGGTATCCGAAGCTGGGTCAGGTCATTTACCCGGGGCAGAACATCGGGGAAGACTGACTGTCATCGATATTTCCATCCCCGCCTTTATTGAGAATAGATGGGTATTGACGGTCATGTGACAGACGGTGATATGCTGAGAGGGATTTTGAAGCCGAGGTCTTCCTCATCTCATAAAGGCACATACGGCCACGTTGCCGTCATTGCAGGATCAATCGGTAAAACTGGCGCTGCTCTATGACTTCCCTTGCCGCTCTGAAGATTGGCGCAGGTCTTGTAACGCTGCTGATACCGGCCAGTCTCAATGCCATTATGGAAATGAAGCTCACGGAAGTGATGACATATCCTGTGGAGGACCAGGGAAAAGGATATTTTACCCTCTCCTCATATAAGAAGATTGTCGACTTTGTCGAAGACAAAGATGTTATCGTTATCGGTCCCGGGCTTTCTCAAGAGAGCGAGACTATGGAAATAGTGAGAAAGCTTGTACTTGACGTGAAAAAGCCCTTTATCATCGATGCCGATGGCATTAATGCCTTCAAGGGTCATCTCAATATCCTTAAAAAGACGAAAAATGAAGTAGTGCTGACGCCCCATCCCGGAGAGCTTGCCCGTATTACAGGGATGACGCCGCAGGACGTCAATGCCGACAGAATGGGTATCGGAAAGAAATTTGTCAGAAGCATATAGGGTAAATCTTCTCCTGAAGGGGGCGCCGAAGTATTCTCTTTACGACGGATGACGAAGTATTCATCAACCCCACCGGAAATCCGGCTCTGGCAAAAGGCGGCAGTGGTGATATCCTGACGGGTTTTATCGGGGGCCTTGTCGCCCAGGGGTATACAATTGCACAGTCAACATTATCGGCGCATATCTTCACGGATATATCGCAGACAGGTGGGCGGAGAGTTCCGAAGCGATATGGATCTTCTTGCCGGTGATCTTTTGCAGGGTCTGGGCAGGCAATGAAGGAAATGAAGAATGGAGAAGAGAGAATTTATATCGAAAAGTCCCTCTGAGACATGGGATATCGGTGAGTATATCGGAAAACAGGCAAGACCCGGCGATCTCTATACGCTATATGGAGAGCTTGGATCAGGGAAAACCCAACTGGCGAAGGGTATTGCCCGTGGCATAGGGGTGGCCGATTGGGAATATGTGGTCAGTCCTTCCTTTACCATCATGAATGTCTATGAAGGAAAGTTTCCCTTCTGCCATGTTGATCTGTACCGTATCGGAGGCAGCGAGGTCGATGATTTGAACCTTGAAGAGTTTCTCGAAACAGGTATTGTCGTTGTTGAATGGGCGGAGAGAGGTCTTTGGTGGGGCAACAACATAGAGATACATGTAGAAAATACTGGAGAAAAGGAGCGAAAAATTGTTATTATCAGAGAGAAGGCAAGGAATTTGATTTCAGATTATAGTATGTGATCACGAAAGCCGACAACCTGTGCGATACAGAGGAAATTATAGAATGGAGGTAAAGAAAGATGCTTGTTGTTCAGAAATACGGTGGAACGTCGGTAAAAGATATTGAACGTATCGGAATGTGGCAAAAAAGGCTGTAGCCTATAAAGAACGGGGCATGGATGTCATTGTTGTTGTCTCTGCCATGTCAGGAGAGACAGATAAGCTGATCAATCTTGCCCATGAGATTGCCAAGTTTCCCGATGAACGGGAGCTTGATGTGCTTATTTCAACAGGGCGAACAGGTGACATCGGCCCTTCTCGCCATAACCCTTAAAGAGATGGGCCATGATGCTATTTCGCTGCAGGCAGACCAGATACCGTATTGTAAGTGATTCCAGCTTATGGCTCGGCACGAATAGCGACGTATCGAAGAGGAGAGGATATTTGCCGAATTAAAGGCAGGAAAGATTATAGTGGTGCCCGGTTTCCAGGGTGTTGATGAAGAACGGCGATATCACAACCTGGGCAGGGGCGGTTCAGACACAACCGCTGTCGCCCTTGCTGCGGCCCTGAAGGCGGATTTCTGTGAGATTTATACCGATGTGGACGGTGTCTACACGACAGACCCAAATATCTGTGAACAGGCCCGAAAACTCGACCGGATATCCTATGATGAAATGCTTGAAATGGCAAGCCTCGGCGCCAAGGTTCTCGCAGATACGATCTGTTGAGCTTGCCCAGAAATATAATGTTCCGATTCTCGTAAAATCATCTCTGGTTGAAGGGAAGGGGACACTCGTATGTAAGGAGGATATGGTTATGATGGAAAAAGTTGTTATCTCAGGAGTTACCTATAATAAAAATGAAGTCAAGATTACCGTAAGCAAGGTGCCCGACAAGCCGGGCATTGCTTCAAAGATATTCAGCGCCCTTGCTGACGCAAATATTGTCGTCGATATGATCGTCCAGAATGTGAGCCACGATAATTTTAATGATATCACCTTTACCGTTGTAAAGGCTGACGGAAAAAAGGCCATGAAGATTACCCAGGAAATAGCCGGCGGGATCGGCGCTGTGCAGGTGGCCATTGATGAAGATATCGCGAAGGTATCCATTGTGGGCCTCGGCATGAGGTCTCACGCGGGTATTGCGTCGAAGATGTTTACCATCCTTGCCAACGAAGGGATCAATATCGAACTGATCAGCACATCGGAGATCAAAGATATCCTGTGTCATTGAAAGCAAATATGGAGAGCTTGCGGTCCGGGCGCTCCACAAGAATTTCGGCCTTGATGCCGAGGAAATCAAGGAAGAGACGTGAGAGTAGAGTTTTACGACACCACGCTCAGAGATGGCGCGCAATCAGAGGACATCGCCTTTACCCTTACCGATAAACTCCGGATCACGGAGAAACTTGATGAATTCGGCATGCACTATATAGAAGGGGGTTGGCCCGGCTCGAACCCGAAAGACCTCCAGTATTTTAAAGAGGTCAAAAAACTTTCGCCTGAAAAACGCAAAAATAACGTGCCTTCAGCAGCACCATGAAGGCAAATACCAGCCCTGACAACGATGAGATCATCAGGGCCCTCATGGATGCTGATACGGAATATATCACCATTGTCGGCAAAAGCTGGGACCTCCATGTAAAAGATGCCCTGAGGGTAAGCCTCGATACAAACCTGAAGATGATCGACAGAACAATTAGCCTATTTGAAGAAATCCGGCAGAAGAAGTATTTTTTGACGCAGAGCATTTCTTTGACGGATACAAAAATAATGAGGACATATGCTATGCAGGTCATCAAAGCGGCATATAATGCAGGGGCGGATGTGATTGTCCTCTGTGACACGAACGGCGGCAGCATGCCCTATGAGATCGATGATATTGTCACCGGACGCGTCCATAGCTCTATCAATGCAGTGCTCGGTATTCACACTCATAATGATACCGAACTCGGCTGTTGCCAATACCCTCATGGCTGTGAGGGCAGGATGCACCCATGTACAGGGAACGGTCAACGGCTACGGCGAACGATGTGGAAACGCGAACCTCTGTTCCATTATTCCCAATGTGATTTTCAAAATGGGCCACAGCGGGATTAAGAAAGAAAAGTTGAAGAAGCTCCGCGAACTGAGCCTTTTCATTGATGAGATGGCCAATTTTATCCCTGATAAGCACAGGCCTTATGTAGGTGAAAGCGCTTTTGCCCATAAAGGCGGTATTCATGTAAGCGCCATACGGAGAAACTCTGCAGACCTATGAACATATAAAACCCGAGTCATGTCGGCAATACCCAGCGGGTCCTTATTTCCGACCTCTCCGGTGAGAGCAATATTCTCTATAAGGCCAAAGAATTTAATATCGACGTCGAAAAAGACAGGAAGGTCGTCAAAGAAGTAGTCAAAAAAGTGAAAAACCTCGAAATGTGCGGGTATCAGTTCGAGGGCGCCGAAGGGTCCCTGGAGCTTCTCATTAAAAAGGCCCTCGGTATCCATAAGAGCTATTTCGATCTTGTCGGTTTCAGGATCATTGTCGAGAAAAAGGAGAGCGCGCATCCTGTGACGGAAGCGACGATTCTGGTGAAAGTTGGCGATAAGATGGAACATACGGCAGCCCTCGGCAAAGGTCCGGTAAATGCCCTTGACAATGCTTTGAGAAAGGCCCTCTATAAATTTTATCCCCTATTGAAGGAAATGGATCTTGTAGACTACAAGGTGCGAGTGCTTTCAACGAAGGCCGGCACAGGGGCTCCGACACGGGTACTTATTGAGAGCAGTGACGGGAAACATACCTGGGGGACGGTTGGTGTATCGGAGAATATTATTGAGGCAAGCTGGAGGGCCCTGGTGGACAGTATCGATTACAAATTGCTCATCGAAGAGGAGAAAAAAGTGAAGAAACTCCTCAACATTATGAATGCCACAAAGGAACTTAACATACTGCGTTCTGTGAAAAGATACAAAAGTCCCTTCAAGGTGGTGGGGACTTACCGGCTCATTGATGATGGACTGAGGCCGGAGGCAACGGTGATCATCGAGACAGAACAACGGGAGATGCATGAAGCATCAACCGGTGAAGGACCCGTAGACGCCCTTGCCAATGTGCTTACAAAATCACTTTCCTCTATATTCCCGGTTATTCAGGGTGTGAAGCTTGTCGATTTTTCATCGAGGATCCATGATTCAAAATCAGGAACTGCCGCCAAAGTAGAGGTTAATATCGTTTTTACTGATGGAAATGCTGTCTGGAGCGTTGCTGCTATCTCGGAAAATATTAATATGGCTTCATTTATGGCGCTTCTGGATGGTTTTGAATATGCCATACTTTCAAAAAAAGCTGTAAGAGGGGCTATAAACTGCAAGCATTATGATCAACCGGAATGAACGACCAAGATATGTTTTTAACTGGTCAGGCAGTGAGGCGATATACGTGGAAGAAGAGAAGACAGAAAATGAACAAAAAGCTGACGCTGAAGTAAAAGATAACGCATATCGTGCACAGGGCCGGAGCCCTTTTAACCCCATTACGAACGATGATACGGGTAAAAAGCGGGCCGACGTGAAGATCGAAGAGACTGAGCAATCACTGAGGGCTATCCTGTCTGCCTCACCCATCGGCATCTGCCGTCTGAGTAAAGAGAGAGTGTTCGATTGGGTAAATGACGCCATGTGCCGCATTACCGGCTATTCCCTTGAAGAGTTTTCCGGTAAAAATTCCCGTTTTTTATTTGAAAATGATGAAGACTATGAGAACGGGGGGGCTGCTCTTCGCGCCAAGGACTGGTATGAGACGAAATATCGCAGGAAAGATGGTTCGATTATTGATGTTTTTCTCCAATTTACGCCTATTGACGAATCCTCATATATTGCAACGGTTACGGATATTACAGACCGGAAGAATACTGAAAAGGAACAAGCCAAGATGGGGAAACTGGAGTCTCTTGGTGTCCTTGCGGGAGGCATTGCCCATGATTTCAACAATATTCTTACCATGATTCTCGGCAATGTCTCACTGGCAAAGATGTATATGGGTCAAAATCAGGAAAAGGCCCAGGAAAAGCTTACCAGCGCTGAGCAGGCTATTATGCGGGCAAAGGACTTGACACAACAGCTTCTGACGTTTTCAAAAGGTGGTGTACCAATCAAAAAGGTAATGACAATCGATGATGTATTGAATAATGTCTGTAATCTGGTGCTTACCGGGACACCGGTTGACTGCACACTTGATTTTGCCCCTGATCTTCTGCCTGTCGAGATCGATGAAACACAAATTACGCAGGCCGTGGGACATATCGTCATTAACGGGCATGAGGCGATGCCGGTAGGTGGAACGATCTCTATACGGGTAGAAGATGCCGTCATCAATACTGCTACGGACAATATTCAGGCCGGCAGGTATATAAGAATCTCAATTGCTGACCAGGGGGTTGGCATACCCGAGGAATATCTTGGCAGTATATTCGATCCGTATTTTACGACCAAACAAAAGGGAAGCGGCCTGGGCCTTGCGGTGAGTTATTCCATCATCAGGAACCATAATGGCCACATAACGGTGGAATCAACTCTGGGAGTCGGGACTGTTTTCCATATCTACCTCCCGGTTTTTGAAGGCCACCAACGATCTGCCCGAAAAACCGCAGACAATACAGAATTGTCATCAGGAGCAAGGGTACTTGTTATGGATGATGAGGATTCAATACGGGATATAGTCGGCGATATTCTCAATTTCCACGGCTATGAGGTTGATTTTGCAATGAACGGTGAAGAAGCAATTTCGCTCTACCAGAAAAATGTTTATGGTGTTGTCATTCTTGATCTTACGATACCGGGAGGCATGGGTGGCAAGGAGACAATGAAGGAACTTCTGAGAATTGACCCTCACGTAAAGGCTATCGTGTCAAGTGGTTATTCGAGCGATCCTATTATGAGCGATTACCGGCAGTGCGGCTTTAAGGACGTCATGGCAAAACCATATAAGCTGGAGGAGTTGGGTGAGGTTGTCCAGAGGGTTATCGCCGAAGACTGATCCTGACCGATCCCGATTTACCCTCATTATTTTCCCACATATATAATATAAGGCTCCAGTGAGCGAAAACTATGGAAAACAAAGCGTATTTCTGCTATAGTTAAGCGTTCGTCCGGAGTAAAAAGACCATGGAAAACTTTGATGTTATTGTGATAGGGGCTGGTCATGCGGGTTGCGAAGCGGCCCTGGCTGCCTCACGTATGAAGGCAAAAACGCTCCTGATCACGATCAACCTGGATCATATTGCCTATATGTCCTGTAACCCAGCGGTAGGCGGTCTCGGGAAAGGACATCTCGTAAAAGAGATTGACGCCCTGGATGGTGAAATGGGGCTCAATATCGACTTTACCGGTATTCAGTTCAGGATACTGAATATGAAAAAAGGGCCTGCCGTACGGGCTACCCGTATACAGGCTGATAAGGCCCGATATGCCCTGAGGATGAAGAAACGTCTGGAAGAACAGGAGAGTATCTTCATCAGACAGGGCACGGTGGAGAAGCTCCTCATCGATAAAGATAGCGTGTGCGGTGTCGAAATGCGATGGGGGGAAACCTTCTTCGCCAAAACAGTTATCGTCACAACAGGGACATTCCTGCGGGGGCTTATCCATGTCGGCCTTGAGCATTACGAGGCAGGCAGGATGGGAGATCTTGCTTCTGTTGGTCTTTCTCAGAGTCTCAAGGGCCTTGGCATTGAGCTGGGCAGACTCAAGACAGGCACTTGCCCGAGGCTGGACGGAAGGACGATTGATTTTTCAAAGATGGAACCGCAGCATAGCGACGATCCGCCGGTGCCCTTTTCCTTTCTGACGGAAAAGATCACAGGCAGACTCATGCCCTGCTGGCTTACTTACACCAACGCAGAAACACATGATGTGATACGTTCAGGTTTCGACAGGTCTCCGCTTTATACGGGAAAGATCAAGGGGACAGGGGTGCGTTACTGTCCTTCTATCGAAGACAAGATCGTCAGGTTTGCCGATAAGGAACGTCACCGTATTTTTATAGAACCTGAAGGACTCGATACCGTAGAGTATTATCCGAACGGTTTTTCGACAAGCCTTCCCCTCGATATTCAGATTGCCATGCTCCGTACGGTGCCCGGCCTCGAGAACGTGGAGATCACCCGGCCCGGCTATGCCATCGAATACGATTTTATCTTCCCCACGCAGCTCTACCCCACACTGGAAACGAAGGTTGTGGCCAATCTTTTTCTTGCAGGCCAGATCAACGGGACTACCGGCTATGAAGAAGCAGCCGCTCAGGGACTCATGGCAGGAATCAACGCGGTATTAAAAGCGCGTAACGAGGGAGAGTTTATACTCGGAAGAGACGAGGCATACATCGGAGTTATGATCGATGATCTTGTTACCCGTGGTGTTGATGAGCCATACCGGATGTTTACCTCACGGGCGGAGCACAGGTTGCTCCTCAGGGAAGATAATGCTGATTTGCGGCTTACAGAAAAGGGTTACCAGATAGGACTTGTAAGCGAAGAGCGGTATAAGAAGGTCCTGGATAAAAAATCAAAGATAGAGAAGGCCCATGAAATGCTGCAATCGGTTCGGCTGAAACCGACAAAAGTTACCAACGAAATGCTGCAGGATAAAGGCATTGAAGGTATCAAAAATCCCATGACTTTGGAAGAACTTCTGAAAAAACCGGGAGTTACTATTCATGATGTGAAACAAATCGAAGCCGGATTCGATAAGATTGAAGAAGATATTGCATATCAGGTCGAGTTAAATGTAAAATACCGTGGTTATACCGACAGACAGATGGAAATGGTACGGAAAACAAAAAGGCTTGAGGACAAAAAAATCCCTTTAGATATAGTCTATAAGGAAATATCTGGTCTTTCACGGGAAGTGGTGGAGCGGTTTACGAAGGTGAGACCTTTTACCCTCGGCCAGGCATCCCGGATCCCCGGAGTTACTCCGGCATCCATTACCGCCTTGCTGGTGCACTTTAAGAAGAAAGGGATATTGTAAGCGTCAAACCGAAGGTGTACCGGATAACCAAAGTGAGAAACGGAACGGGTTATGGAGAATAACAATAAAGAAATAGCGGCCATCCTCGAGGAGTTTAAGGTAGATCTCTTTGGCGTAGGTGATATGTCATTATATGACAGCAGTCTTGTGGGCGTTGATGATAAAGTGAAAAAGGAGTTACCATTTGCTGTCTTTTTTGGCCTTGTATTATCGAAGAGTATACTGGACACCATAACGGATGGTCCAACCCAGCTCTACCTCCACCATTACCGGCAGTTGAACTACAGGCTCGATATGATAAGCTATCTGCTCTCCAGGGAAATCGAAAAGAAAGGACACAAAGCCATGCCTTTTGCCGCTTCACAGGTTGTTAACTGGCAGAAACAACAAGGCCATATCTCGCATAAAAAGATCGGTGTTATTGCCGGTATAGGCTGGATAGGACGGAATAATCTGCTCATCGATCCGGTCTTTGGGGCCCACGCACGGTATAATACGGTCCTTACCGATATGCCCCTTACCGTAGGCAAGCCTCTTGACCGGGGTTGCGGAGACTGTATGGCCTGCGTCGATACCTGCCCTGCCGGATCAATCAAAGAAAACGCAGCGCTTTTTGATCATAAAGGATGTTATGAAATGATAAACAAACTCAGGAAAGAACGAAACATTGGCCACCATATATGCGGTATCTGTGTGTCGGCATGCGGGGGGAAACGATGAAGGCCCTCATAGCCCTCGAAGACGGCACTGTTTTTGAAGGAAAAGGTTTTGGTATAGAAGGCGAAAAAGCAGGTGAGATCGTTTTCAATACAAGTATGACGGGCTATCAGGAGATCATGACAGACCCTTCCTATAAAGGGCAGATCGTGACCATGACATATCCCCTCATTGGAAACTATGGTGTCAACGATGAAGACATCGAGTCGGGCGCACCTAAGGTGGAGGGTTTTATCGCCCGGGAATTCAGCAAGATCACCAGTAATTTCAGGGCAAACGGTGACCTTCTCGGCTATTTTACAAAACACAATATTCTTGCCATAGAAGAGGTTGACACGCGGGCGCTCACAAGGCATCTCAGGCTGAAGGGCGCAATGAAAGGAATTATCTCCACGGGCGATCTTGATCCCGAAAGCCTTCTCCGGAAAGCACGTCAATGGCAAGGGATTGTTGGTGTGGACCTTGTAAGGGAAGTAACCTGTAATGAGCCCTATACATATGAAGGGGACGGAAGGCAGAAGACAGAGGGCAGGGAAAACCTGCGAGTTGTGGTCATGGATTTTGGAGTAAAGCGGAACATCCTCCGTATCCTCACAGAAATAGGCTGCGATGTGATTGTCGTGCCTGCCTTTGAAAAGGCTGAAAGTATCCTTGCCATGAAGCCCGATGGTATCCTCCTTAGTAACGGTCCCGGTGATCCGGAAGGCGTGCCCTATGCCATTGATGAGATCAGGAAGCTCTTCGGAAAAGTACCTATTTTTGGAATCTGCCTCGGGCAGCAGCTTTTGGGCCTTGCCTATGGAGGGAAAACATACAAACTGAAATTCGGCCATCGGGGAGCCAATCAACCCATCCAGGAAACGACCACCGGAAAAGTCTCTATAACATCTGAGAACCATGGGTTTGCTGTCGATTTTGACTCTATCAAAGAACACCCTGTGCGGGTGACCCATATAAACCTCAATGATAAAACCATTGAGGGTATCGAGCACGAGAAGCTTCCCATATTTTCCGTGCAGTTTCATCCCGAAGCATCTCCGGGCCCCCATGATTCGTATGGATTATTTGAAAAATTCAGGAATATGATGAAGGATTTTAAATGAAGATTGATAACAACCAAATACCAAATAACAATAAACAAATAATAAATAACAATCAAGCACCAATAACCAAAAAAGCAATGATGAACAGGATGTTTCTGTTCCTCTTTGGTGATTGTTATTTGGTCATTGGTTATTGAATTACTTGAGGTAGGCTATGCCGAAAAGAACTGATATTAAAAGCGTTATGATCATAGGCTCGGGTCCCATAATTATAGGTCAGGCCTGTGAGTTTGACTACTCCGGGAGCCAGGCCTGTAAAGCCCTGCGTGAAGAAGGCTACAAGGTAATCCTCGTGAATAGCAACCCCGCCACGATCATGACTGATCCTGATATGGCCGACAGGGTTTATGTTGAGCCCCTTACTCCGGAAGTACTCGAAGAAATTATCAAGGTTGAACGACCCGATACGCTCCTTCCGACCCTTGGTGGTCAGACAGGGCTCAACCTTGCGACGATTCTTTCGGAGAGAGGTGTTCTTGAAAAATATCATGTTGAGCTTATCGGCGCTAATTACAAGGCCATCAGAAAGGCTGAAGACAGGGAAGAATTCAAGGCGGCTATGGAGAAGATCGGTCTTGAGATACCGAAAAGCGGCCTTGCTTTCAATATGGATGATGCCCGCAAAGTAGCCAAGGAAATTGGTTTTCCGATTATTATACGACCAAGCTATACCATGGGAGGCACCGGCGCGGCTGTTGCCTACAATATTGAAGAATTTGAAATCCTTGCCCAGAGAGGGCTCGAAAGCAGTCTCATCAGCGAGATCCTCATTGAAGAGTCTGTTATCGGATGGAAGGAATATGAACTGGAAGTGATGAGGGACAGAAAGGACAATGTTGTCATTATCTGTTCCATTGAAAATTTCGATCCTATGGGAGTTCATACCGGAGACTCGATCACCGTCGCCCCGGCCCAGACCCTGACCGACAAGGAATACCAGGCCATGCGTGATGCCTCGATCCGTATTATCCGGGAAATCGGTGTCGAAACAGGGGGTTCCAATATCCAGTTCGGCATTCACCAGGACAACGGCAGGATGGTTGTGATAGAGATGAACCCCAGGGTGTCCCGGAGCTCCGCCCTTGCATCGAAGGCGACGGGTTTCCCCATCGCAAAGATCGCCGCGAAACTTGCTATCGGATATACCCTCGATGAAATACCCAATGACATCACAAAGATGACGCCGGCATCCTTTGAGCCGACCATCGATTATTGCGTTGTTAAAATACCACGGTTTACCTTTGAAAAATTCAAAGGCGCCGATGAAACACTGACCATTTCCATGAAATCTGTCGGCGAGGCCATGTCTATCGGGAGGACTTTCAAAGAGTCTCTTCAGAAAGGTTTGAGGTCCCTTGAGATTGGCCGTTTCGGTATTACCAACGACAAGCTTCCCAATATAAATGATGCGGCGTACGTCAGGAAGAAGCTCATTACGCCGAATTGCGAACGTATCTTTTACATACGCCACGCCCTGCGTCTCGGATTCGATATTAACGAGATATATGAACTCTCTAAAATAGACAGGTGGTTTCTCAAAAACATTGAAGATCTGATCCTTTTTGAAAAGGAGATCGAGGTCTGCAAAGCAGGAGGCGCTCCCTTAGACGAGGCAAAAGGTGGCTTATCAGGAGAAATGCTGCGACAGGCCAAGCGGTATGGTTTTTCCGACAGGCAGCTCGCAGATATCCTCGATATTACCGAGAACGAAATACGTGCATACCGTCTGGGCAAGGGGATAAAGAGCGTCTTTAAACTCGTTGATACCTGCGCTGCCGAGTTTGAGGCCTACACGCCTTATTATTATTCAACCTATGAGTTTGAAGATGAATCGCGTCCATCGGATAAGAAAAAGATCATGATCCTGGGCGGCGGTCCCAACAGGATAGGGCAGGGCATTGAATTCGATTATTGTTGTGTTCATGCGGCCTTTGCCTTGAAGGATCTTGGTTATGAAACGATCATGGTCAACAGCAATCCTGAGACAGTCAGTACCGATTACGATACGTCGGATAAGCTCTATTTTGAACCCCTTACTTTTGAGAATGTCCTCGACATCGCCGAGAGTGTGAAACCTGATGGTGTGATTGTACAGTTCGGTGGGCAGACACCGCTCAATCTTGCCGTATCCCTTCAGAAGGCGGGTGTGAAGATCATCGGCACCACGCCGGAAAGCATCGATATGGCAGAAGACCGCGACAAATTCAAATCTCTCCTGCAGGAACTGCACTTGACACAGCCTGAGAATGGTATTGCCATCTCCTTTGAAGAGGCCGAAAAAATCGCTGCCACAATCGGATACCCCGTTGTTGTGAGACCATCTTATGTGCTTGGCGGCAGGGCCATGGAGATTGTCTACAATGAAGAAGATCTTGAAGCATTCATGGAAAAGGCAGCAGAAGCGTCGCCGGAGCGGCCAATCCTCATTGATAAATTTCTTGAAGATGCCATAGAGATTGATGTCGATGCTGTAGCAGATGGAGAGCGCTGTGTTGTTGCCGGCATTATGGAACACATCGAAGAGGCAGGCATCCACTCAGGGGACAGTGCCAGCGCCTTACCGCCTTATTCACTCAATGATGATGTCATTGAACGGATAAAAACCTGCACATATAGTCTTGCAAAGGGTCTCAATGTCATTGGCCTCATGAATATTCAGTATGCAGTGAAAGATGATGTTATCTATGTCCTTGAAGTGAACCCGAGGGCAAGCAGGACCGTGCCTTTTGTGAGCAAGGCGACAGGTGTCCAGTGGGCTAAGGTGGCTGCCAAACTGATGGTGGGCATGAAGCTCTCCGACCTTGGCATTGAAAAGGAAGTGGAAATCAACCACGTTGCCGTTAAGGAGTCTGTCTTTCCCTTCAACCGTTTTGGGGCCATCGACACGATACTGGGGCCGGAAATGAAGTCTACCGGCGAAGTCATGGGCATTGATGTCAATTTCGGAGCGGCATTCTGGAAATCACAACTTGGCGCCGGGCAGAACCTTCCTAACGAGGGCAGTGTCTTTATCAGTGTAAAAAACAGGGACAAACGGAATGTTGTTTTTGTTGCCAAGAAGCTCTCTGATCTTGGTTTTAGGATATGTGCCACGAAAGGAACCGGAAAGGTCCTTGTTAATAACGGTATAGATGTTCAGTTTGTTAATAAGGTTTCCGAGGGCAGACCCCACATTGTTGATATGATTAAGAACGGAGAAATCCACTTTATCATCAACACGCCGAGCGGCAGAAACCCAAAAGCCGACGAAGTCCTCATCAGATCGGGTGCCGTACAGTACAAAATACCCTACACAACAACCCTTTCCGGCGCCCAGGCGGTGGTGAATGCCATTGAGATTATGAAAAAGGGTGACCTCAAAGTCAAAGCCTTGCAAGACTATTACCGCTGATAATGATAGAATCAATCCGTATTCATTTATAGAACATAATATTACTTATTTCCAAAAAGTTGGTAATTACATAGCAAAAACGCCAAAGGCCCTTACGTGTGTAAAGACCTTTGGCGGATATTCACCCATTCCGGACTTTTACGCTTTGATGTCCTTGATCTTTCTTATGATGGTTTTTCCTTTTGCTTTTGGAAAGTCTGCCTTAAGATAGACGGTTTTAGGGAATAATTTCTGGACAGTGCCTTCCATTTCTTTCTTCGCAAACGCGAACTTTACTTTATCACCGATATTCATTATTGGTCTCCTGTTGACGTAGTACTTGATTTTTCTTTCTTGGAATCTGTCTTTGTTTCTGCTGCTGGTTCCGTCTTTGTCTCTGTTTTTGTTTCGGTTGTAGTTTCCGCGTCCTTCCTTTCAGCGCTTTTTGAGCTGTTTTTTCCATTAACAGAATCAATGGGTTTTTTATAGTCAGTAACGTACCAGCCGTTTCCTTTCAAATGGAAGGCGCAATTCGAGATGAGCTTGTTGAGCTTTCCCTTGCATTCTTTACATTCAGTCAGTGGCTTATCGCTCATTTTCTGAAATATTTCAAAAAATTTACCACACTTTTCACATTGATATTCATAGATTGGCATACAGCTACTCCTCTTATACAAATTGTACGTTATTAATATAATGCTTAACCCCTTGTTTCGTCAAGGTTATAATGGAATCAGCTATCCTCATGGGCCCTTCCAGTGGCCTACTTTCCTTTGAGGAAGGCCCCTGAAGTCTTTTTGCTCTTATGAATAAAGTGGAACAACGGAATTGTTCCATAGTCGAAAAGATCTATTCGTAGCACCTTGAGGATATGAATGGCGGCTGTAACTATATTTTAGCGCCCTGATTATGATACTGCCGGTTCAAATGCAGGGGATAACATACACCGTTTTCGTCTAATATGAAGATAGAATCATTCGTTAATGGCGCAATACCAATTCCTTCGAATCAATAATACCTCATGAATGCAGTTGGTTATTTCTGATAAGCACAATTGGCATGCAACTTGCGTTAGCAATCTCAGAAATTACCCAAGGAGGGTCATGCTCAATGCTCATGCCAAATGATGTGATAAATGTCGTCAAAAATATATCGGCAGACATATTTATTCAATGAATATGGTGAACGGTGTGATGACTGTCACTGAAAATAATAGCTTGGGGATGTTAAAATATATCTATGAAAAGAGCAAACTGGTCGAAAGATCAGGACGCAAAGCCACTCACCTAAGTCTTCCTTGTAAAGGAGGATATGGCAGTAGGGTTGCCATGGAGAAAAGTACAGTTGTCATGCTAATTCTCCTGGCCAAAAGCATCCAGTCAGGAGGTTATTATGAAGTTTCAACCGTCTTCCCTTAAAAGAAACAGAGGTTTTTACCCGCTCATTATTGTTGGATTGTGGTGCCTTGTCTTTGGACTATCCATGTTCTTTTTTCAGGGGAGAGCAGGTGCAGCTTCAGTTAGCCTTGCATGGGATGCGTCCGATGGCGCTGCCGGTTATAAGATCTATTCCGGAACGGCAAGCAACAACTATAGCTGGGTGGTTGATGTCGGCAATACGACAAGCTATACGACAGCAAACCTGACCGATGGCTATACCTATTACTTCTGCGGCCACCGCCTATGATGCAACCTACCTCGAAAGCGACTACTCTGAAGAGGTATCTTATGGCGCCATACCTTGCTCGTATACCATTACGCCGGCCAGTGCTTCCTTCAGTGCCTCCGGCGGATCGGGCAGTGTTGCTATTACAACCCAGAGTGGATGTGTCTGGTCGGCATCAAGCGGCGCATCATGGGTTACCATCACATCAAGTGGCGCAGGCAGTGGAACGGCAACCTACTCGGTGGCATCCAATAGTGGCGCAGCACGATCTGTTGTTTCAACAATTGCCGGGAAACTATTCACATTCAGCCAGAGCGGAACTCAATCCTATACCATTACCGCTTCAGCAGGGGCAGGTGGTACCATCACTCCTTCAGGCAGCACAAGCGTTGCCTCAGGCGCAAGCCAGACCTATACGATCAGCCCCGCCACCGGCTATACAGTAAGCAGCGTTACTGTCGATGGCGCATCAGTAGGCGCAGTCACAACGTATACCTTCTCGAACGTGACAGCCAACCGGACTATCGCAGCAGCCTTCACCCCTGCCAGTAACTATACTCTGACTGTTACCAAAACCGGCACAGGCACAGGGACAGTAACGACGAGTCCTACCGGAACGAGCTTCGCAGCAGGAACAGTTGTAACCCTCACCGCTGCCGCTAATACAAATTCCACCTTCACCGGATGGTCTGGAGCATGTTCAGGAACCGCTACGACCTGTCAGGTAACAATGAATGCCAACACCACAGTCGGCGCAGCATTCACTCTGAAATCCTACACCATTACCGCCTCTGCAGACACAGGTGGTACCATCACTCCTTCAGGCAGCACAAGCGTTGCCTCAGGCGCAAGCCAGACCTATACGATCAGCCCGAAAGCAGGGCATAGGATCAAGTATGTTACGATTGATGGTAAAAATTATGGCGCTCTCACATCGTATACCTTCACCAACGTACAGGCGAAACATACGATAAAGGCATATTTCAGGTAACTGAAGAACTATAGACCCCCCTGAATGGTCAATAATAAAAAGCTGCACCCCATGAGGTGCAGCTTTTTATTATCCAAATCAAACAATCAGCTTTATATTTTTAGGCTTAAGCCTATTTTTTTATTGTATTTGAGATCTGTACGTTTCTTTAACCTCTTCCCTATCAGCTATGACGCTATAGCTATGAAGCTTTTACACCCCGACACCCATTTATACCCTAATGACCCGTTTTTGTTAATAATGTGTCAAAGCAGGACTGCCAATAGGGAAAACATTAAACCCAATTTTATATAACCGATTGTGATCAAGGATATTGCGACCATCAAAAATGAAGGCCGGTTTTGTCATGGATTTATAGATTAGCTCATAATCAAGGGTTGTGTAGAGTTTCCATTCGGTCATAACAGCAACAGCATCACAACCGGCCACAGCCTTGTATGGGTCTTCTTCATATACGATTCCATCAATACCATCAAGGTCAATTCTCGCATTCTTCAGAGCTTTCGGATCGGTTATTATCAACTCCGCTCTCTCTTCGACGAGTCTTTTTGCGATGTAAAAGGCCGGGGTTTCTCTGGTATCGCCGGTATCTGCTTTGAACGCAAAGCCGAAGAGGCATATTCTTTTTCCCTGCCAGTGTATTAAACATAGAACTGAGCATGTTCAATATAAACCGCTCTTTCTGATACTCGTTGATTTTTACCACACCTTCCCAGTAATCAGCCACTTCATCGAGTCCGTAGCTTTTGCAGAGATAGACGAGATTGAGAATGTCCTTCTTAAAACAGGACCCTCCAAAACCGACACTTGCATTGAGAAACTTGGCGCCGAGGCGGCTATCGAAACCGATTGCTTTTGACACTTCTTTCACGTTCGCATCGGTCTTCTCGCACAATGCCGAGATAGCATTGATTGAAGAAATTCTCTGGGCCAGAAATGCATTCGCTACGAGTTTTGAAAGCTCACTGCTCCAAATATTGCTCTCTATAATACGTTCCCTTGGGACCCAGTTGTTATATATCTCAACAATCTCATTTCTTGCTTTTATTCCACTTTCTGTTTCCCGTGAACCTATGAGAACTCTGTCAGGAAATTCCAAATCGCTTATTGCCGTACCTTCAGCGAGAAATTCAGGATTGGAGATTATTTCGAAACTGATATTACCATCTTTCGATGTGAGGATTCTCTCCATTGCAAGGGCAGTCTTCACGGGAAGCGTGCATTTTTCGACCACAATTTTTGATGATTCCGCGACATCTCTGATCTGCCGTGCTGTTTTTTCCCAGTATTGCAGATCGGCAGCCATCCCCGCACCGGCCCCAAATGTTTTTGTAGGAGTATTGACACCGACAAAAATGATATCGGACTCTTTAATACCCTTTTCAATGTCGGTATCGAAAAAAAGATTCTTCCCCCGCGTTGCCTGGACAACTTCATCAAGACCAGGTTCATATACCGGAAGTTCGTCTGAATTCCACTGATCGATTCTTTCATGATTGATATCGACAACGGTAACTTTATACTGTGGGCATTTGTAGGCAATCATAGCCATGGTAGGCCCGCCCACGTATCCTGCCCCTATACAAAGAATGTTCTTCTGAAACTTATTTTCCATACCTGTCTCCTGAGTAGTAATGTCTGATAGTATTATCGAATACCATAGCAGCATGAATGTAGTCAAATATTATCTTGTATCCAGATATGCCTTCGGAAAAATGAAAATACCGTGTGTATTTCTCGCACGGTATTTAAAATATGCTCTCTGTGCTAAGGTTTCTGTCTTATTACCATTGTCTCTTAGATGTTGACCCAACGACCGCATTATGACCCAGCTATGAGCTATCAGCTATGAGCTATCAGCTATAGTTTATCAGCTATCAGCTATGAGCTATCAGCTATGGCTTTCTTGCCGGTTCTCCGGGTGTGCTCGGTTGGTTTGGTGCGGTGCCCTTATCTCTCAATTCCCGCTGGCGCTGAATGTCCATCTGAGATGCGGCGATATTTTTAACAGGCTGCGTAAGCACGCCTGCGATTAATTCGGTACTTCCCGTCAACCTGCTTATTTTATAGAATCCACCCACCCCTGACAATTCGACCACCTGATATCTCGTCCAATACATTCCCAGGACTACCAACACCGCTACCATGATCAGAATCCATTTAGCCTTCATTGTCACCTCTCGAATAGAATTTAGAGTGGTCCCCCAAGTGAACCCCCTTTAATAATCGCATATCAGTACAAATGAGTCAAATAGATTACTATAATTGAATTGTGTTGTTTTTCTAATCAATGAATGAAAAACCCTCAACATTGGGTGCTACAATATCGATCCCTTCATCTTGGTATGATTGTTTTTAAGAGAAAACAAAAAGCTAATGCCTGAGAAGACCAGTCATCAGTCTTCTCAGGCATTAGCGGCTTTATACGCAGAGGGTTTTGTTTACGCCTGGATGTTGAATTTCTTGACCGCTACACCAACGCCAACAAGACAGATTCCCAACAAGAGCAGAATTGACGGTTCCGGACACCATAACTAACTGATCCTGATGTTTTCCAGCCGCATCGGTCAAATTCATAACCTGTACACCGTATGAGCCATTGGCATCGGCAATCAGCTTGTCTTGCGTCCAATCAGTGCCCATGGATAGCAGCAGCGCTAAGAATGTATTATTTGTGTCGAACTGTAGTCCACCTTCACCTTCGAGCATCCAGATTGCATTCTGCAACGCGCCGGCGGAGGAAAGCCGATTAGTTCCATAGTTGTAATATTGCAGTGTGCCAGCGGCAAATTGGCTATACAAATACGCCGTGCCCTTTGATATAGGATCTACCTTGTTTGTTGCACCACCAGAGCCTCCGTCCATCGCAGCATTGCTAAACGCGACGTTGTAAGGAGTATTGTAACCGATGAATTCGTTCGTTTCGATACAAAATGATTGAAAGGTACCCGTTTGGCTAATATTCTTCGTTGTTGCAGCGTAATTATTTAGTATTCCTGCCGGAAATGCCTCTGGTGCCCATGTGAATTCTCCGCCCGTCGAGTAACTATATGGGCTCGTCTTTAACGTCACCGTTTGAGCCATCGCCGGCACTGCCATCAACATAAATCCAAGAATCAGAAAACTTGCTACCAATCTAAACTTATTCACTATTAAACCCTCCTTAGGTCTCTTATTTCACATGTAAATCTTTATTGCAATCTCTATGCCGTCTGTGTAACAGCATTACCTTAATTGTAATACACAATAAAACTAGTTGTAATTATTGCAATATTTTGTTGTGCCTCAAATCAACCCACTGAGGGGGATGACCTATCGCAATTCGGCTACTTAACATTTGTAAAGTATTCCGACAAAAAACAGCACTAAAAGGGGCCCTGACGCCATGAGAATGGAGGATATAGAAACAAGATTCAAGATGCTGATAGTGATTTGCATTCATACACACCGGTAGGACCTCAATTTTATTGAGAAATTTAGCTACTGAAACAATCTATAGATCCTATTAAGGAGGATGGAGTAGCCCCCGTTTTAACCGGACACTCATACAACCAAAATAAGTTGTAGTAATAGCCATAGAGTTATTACTATAATCAAAGAAAGGAGGAGTATGAGTCCCGTCAGAGATAATCACATCAGTTGAGAGAAGAAGGTACTGGAGTCCACGACAGAAACAAGCCATGGTAGAAGAAGCAGAACAACCGGGTAACAGCATATCCTCTGTAGCAAGAAAGTATGAGGTCCATCCCAACCAGCTCTTCAAATGGAGGCGTCTCCTCAATGAAGGAGCCCTCGTTGCAGTGGGGAAAGAAGAACGTGTCGTTCCCGAATCTGAAGCAAACAAGCTTCGTGCACAGATACGGGAATTGCAACGATTACTCGGTAAAAAGACCATGGAAGTAGAGATCTTAAAAGATGCCATAGAGATCGCCCGTGAAAAAAAACTGATATCGCGGTCACCCTTATCGGGAAAGGACTCTACCCCATGAAGACGATTACCGATACCCTGGATGTATCCCGATCAAACCAGTATACGAAAGGAAAGGTTAAAAGGGGCAGATATAACCCGAAACCCGATGATGACATGTACCTCTCTCATATCAGAAAGATCACCGATGAGAGGTCTACGTACGGCTACAGACGAGTAACTGCCTGTCTTAACCGTGAACTTGGTCATAGAGTAAACCATAAACGGATATACAGAATCATGAGAATCAATCACCTTCTCTTACCGAAATATACCGGAAGACCAACACGTCTCCATACGGGAACAATCATTACCCTTACAAGTAATATGCGCTGGTGTTCAGATAGCTTCGAGATACTCTGTTTCAATGGAGATAAGGTCCGCGTTGCCTTTGCCATGGACTGTTCTGACCGTGAAGTCATGAGCTACATAGCCACAACAAAAGGAATCACTGCCGAGATGGTAAAGGATCTCATGGCAGAATCGATTGAGTATCGTTTTGGTAAGACAGATCGGGTTCCTCATAGAATACAATGGCTCACCGATAATGGTTCAGCCTACACTGCGTATGAGACCATCCGTTTTGCCAGGATGATGGGGCTTGAGGTCTGTACGACCCCATACTACAGCCCTGAATCAAACGGTATGGCTGAGTCCTTTGTTAAAACCTTTAAACGAGATTACGTACAGATGTATGATATATCTGATGCACGAACGGTTATGGAGAAACTCCCGCTCTGGTTTGAGGACTATAATGAATATCATCCCCATAAAGGGTTGAAGATGAGATCGCCGAGGGAGCATAGGAGAGAGCTAAGTAAGTTAGAAGGGTGTCCGGTTTGATAGGGGCAACGAGGGAAAACGCTGATGTAAAGAATTCCGACAACAACTGGCAAATATGTCAATACTCAGGGTATGATGAGAATATTCGTCACAAAAAAACCCACCGGCTTATAAACCGGTGGGTTTTTGATATACACTTTAGTTGTTTGTTTCAGCGTGAATTTCCCGCTTTCCTCCGCATGCCTATCCCAACCGCCACTAATCCTGCACCAAGGAAAAGCAGCAGAGAGGGTTCCGGAACTGAAACACTGGGATTGTATCCTGTGAAGTGTGAAATCGCAAGGCCACCGTTCCCGCCCGTTCCCTGTAGGCCACTTGACCAAAGGTCAATGTACTCCAAGTGAGCCTATACTTTCTGCAGGTCTGACGCATACATTGCAAATGCATTGCCTGCCTTAATGGCGTAGAAATCGATCAACCCATTGTTTGGGTATTCACTTCCCATGTGCCGGACTTCCCACTGTCATTAGATTGCACTGAAAAATTAAATCCGCTAGCTACCTGAAGATCTACCTCATAACCCTTTGTAAACAAGATGGTTTCCAGTGTTGAGAGATCCGTGTTTAAATTGTTTCCTGCCATAAAAAAAAAGAAAATCACCACTGTTTTGGTATGTGGCATAAGGCGTATTACCTATATCTTCAATGCCATCACCTGCCGTGTTGAGTGTAGGCACTGCTAAGGATGGGCTGGCAAAAACCAGCAAACCGAAAATAACTAATAATGTAAAAACATGTTTTTTCATGGTTTGGCCTCTTCTATTTTATTTAGCGTAAAAATATAATGTTCATATATATCTATATGCAACTTTTATGCCACAAATAGGAAGGTAATGATATCTTATAGATAGATAACATAGCTTTTTATGAGAGTATAATATTGTAAAATTATCCGACAGAATTATGTTTGTTCCAACTCGCAACTCGATAAGGCAAATCCTAAATCACAATATCGAAATTCTAAACAAATTTCAAATCCCAAAAATACCAAGTT
>CAWAUQ010000011.1:0-193337 GCA_963785225.1 uncultured delta proteobacterium
AAAGAGTTTTTATCACGGATTATGTATCTGATGTTATAAATCCGGATAAGAGCGGATATGTTTATCTTTGACCGGATATGGGATAGAGCGGCACATCCGGTCAATCCTCAGCACGTTCCGTGCGGAGTACTCCTGCCCCTGACAGGGGGCTGAGAGTGTGGGCTTTATTGCATCCCTATCGCAATGGAGACCACAAATAGAATCTGTTCTATATTTCATCCATACATATCTCACTTTGGCTTTTATCCGCCTTGATCCGTGTAAAAAATACGAAGAGTTTTTCATCATGGATTGTAGATCTGATGTGAAGAATCAAGTATCATTCCAATATCTTCTTCTTCAGTTTTGGCGCGGGACATTCAATCTGCGGGACCTGGTCGTAATTATTAAACTTCAGAGAAGCACGGAGGCGCTTGAGTAGATCCGCACGAGGGAGCGCTGCAGCAGTATCCCGAACGTGTTTACAGAGATAGTACGTGAAAGCGCCGTTGTAACTGCCGCCGATATTAGCATCGGCTGATGTCTGGTTTTCGCGGCAACCGGAAAAAAGTACATGCGAGATTGGTATCGGATTTCCCCTCATAAGTCTCCGCACGGAAAGACCTTCTTCTTCGCGGCAAAGGATATCAACGGGCGGCGGCAGGAACCGCTTTTTTACGGTCATATCGCCGGGAAAGTTCCCGGCTGCGCGTATCTCCCTCGTAGCTGTACCTGAATGGCAGCTATCAAGGAAAACTTCGAGGTTTGCCCCTTTGGGAATCTTTGAAAAAACTTTTCCCAGTTCATCGTCTATTATATATGTGCCATCCCAGTCCATATCGTGGGGACAAAGGATCTCGTCGAGGTTGTCTTTTAACTCGTCGCCTTCACGATCTCTGATCTGTGATCCATGACCGGAAAAATGGAAAACAAGGCGGTCTCCCGATTTTGCGCCTTTTACAAGCCACTCCAGCCTCTCCATGATGTTCGCCTTTGTCGCACGCTCATCCGTGACAACCCGGATCTGTTTGACTGCAAAACCGAAATACGTGAGCAGAGCGTGCCGCATATTTGTAACATCGTTGACACAACCCTGAAGATCGCTTCCCGGTAACTTGTACTTGTTAATACCCACGAGCAATGCTTTATCTGACATACAATCCTCCCATAATATTAAGATTTCAGATGGGTAATCATGGATCTGTCATCGTGGTGTACAGCCATCTGTAGTAAACGACTATTCAGCATGCGAGCAGTGACTCTTTGACTCTTTCACTATTCTCTTCGCGATTGCAACTGCTTTTTTAGCATCCTCAACTGATGGGTCTCCATAGTAAAGAAAGCAAGCTACCGCCATCCAATGTATCCTTGATACATTGATGAAATGTGATAATTTCCATAAATTCGTAAATACCCTATAGCGTATCCAAGACCCGTCTTATTCAGATAGGATTTTATTATACCAAATATCAACCCTTAATCAATAACGTTTATTCGTATTCAGTATCATTTTATATATGCCGAATAAAGAACACTCATATCCATCCTTATATTAAAATATGAAGACTGTTAAAATATAAAGCCGTAGCGGACACAATTCAATACCCTCATGGCTTTAACCATAATCTTCCCTACTTAAATATCCCATTGCAAATAAAACTATATTAATCTTGCTAATCGGGACATCGTCTCCTTCAATAAGATACTTTCTTATCCTACAAGACATTAACAACCACTTGATCTCAGCAATTATTGTACTTCTTGTTGATAACATATTGATATTGCAAGATAATAGCGTTACTTAATAAAGTGAAGATTGTGGCACATGTTTTGATATACAAATCATCATGTTTAATTTGGTTTTATCAGATGCCATTGGAAGGTTGACAATTACAGTTATCATCTTATAATGGTTATTATGAAGTTTTTTATCCTTAATTTATGGTAATAAAACGGAGGTGACATGACATAGTTTAGGCGTAACAGAGATGGATGGTGACAATGGCAATTTAATAAAGGGTTTTTTTGCGATGTAGTTTTTTATCAAAGGAGGGGTGGCAAAATGAATAAAAAGTTAATTATATTTGCATGTTTGATATTGACGGTATTTGCGCTATCTTGGGGAGTTGGCCAGGTCGGAGCAGCGCCGGTGTTGCCTGCAGACTATGTTCCCGGGGCAAACGGGTTACTAATCCCGGACTATTTTACAACCCCCAACTGGGCCAACAGCCCGCCATTGACTAAATTCGTCGACGGACTTCCGGGAATATGCGGAGCCACTCCAGGGGCCAATGCCCTCGGACAGTGTATTCCTATTGCCCTTCCGGATACGACAACGTACCCCGGCTCCGATTACTACGAAATAGAGTTGGTTCAGTATCGCGAGCAGATGCACAGCATGTTTGGCGCAGTCGCGGGCGACAAGACAACTGCCGCAAGCGGCGGAACAAAACTGCGTGGTTATCGTCAAACCAATCCGGGCGGCGTACAGACTCCTAACGCAGTACCCCATTATCTCGGTCCTCTGATTCTTGCCTCCAAATATGATCCGGCTCTGCCCGCAGGAGTCGGCAGGACAATGGCAAGCCGGTCCGTATCAAGTTCACCAACAGCATACCGGCGGGCAGCAGCATGTTTCTCCCGGTGGACACCACCATCATGGGTTCAGGGGCATTTGAGATCAACTATAATCCGGAAACAAAAGTGATCGGCGGAACCGTTACCGGTAATTTCTCCCAGAACCGCGGATCCATTCACCTCCACGGCGGTACGGACCCCATGGATCAGTGATGGAACTGCCCACCAGTGGACTGATCCGGTAGGAGAGGCTCACTTCCTATCCTAAAGGTGTCAGCGTGGCCAATGTGCCCGATATGTGGTTTGATGCGAGACGGGAACTATGATCGACGCATGCAAACTACAGACAACCTGTACATGCAGCTGGTGCAACAAACAATCCAGGTCCCGGAAAGCAGACATATTATTATACCAACCAGCAGAGCGCCAGGCTTCTGTTCTATCACGACCACGCCTGGGGCATTACCCGCCTCAATGTCTATGCAGGTGAAGCTGCCGGTTATCTGATAACAGATCCGACAGAAGAAGCTGCGATCAACGGCAGGGACTGTCCCAACATGTGCCGCGCCTCCGGAGCAGCCTGTGAACAATACCGTTATGGGATTCCCCTTATCATCCAGGACAAAACCTTTGTAAACGCCACGTTAGGCGGTGACCCGTCACATATACCATGGCCACCGATCCCACCTGGGCCTGGGGATCCACTCCAGCGGCTCCTCCCGGGACGCGCGTGGCAACACCGGTAACAGGCGACCTCTGGTGGCCCCATGTTTACATGCCTGCCCAGAACCCATTTAATCCTGACTTGACCGGAACAAACGCGATATGGCCGTTGGCATTACGGTCCCTGGTTTTTCCCTTCAACTCCAACATGTGGATCTACGCCTCAGGCCGTGCCGCCTTTCTGCATCACCAACGGGCCGGTAGCGAATACATACGCCGCATATGACGGACAACCGCCACAGATGCCCGGAACACCAAACCCGTCCTGGGGAGCGGAGGCATTCCTGGACACCATGATGGTCAACGGAACAGCTTACCCGACAATCACACTGGGTCCGCAGGAATACCGTTTCCGCATCCTAAACGCCTCTCATGACAGGTTTCTCAATCTTCAAGCAAGCTCTATCGTGGCTGTCAACGACGGCTCGGCTACACAGCTCCTACTGTCACATCACCGGACGGCACAGGTGCAACGCTGTAGCAACTAACAGAGGCGCCTGTCGGATCACCAGACCGTGGAGCGGTAACCTACTGTGACATCGCCGTCCTCCGCGGCGTAGCAGCGCCAGCGACCATTTATACACATGAAGTCGGCATGGTTCCGCGGCATCACTCGGGATCTGGCCTACAGACGGCAGAGAAGGCGGCGTGCCCGATCCTGCCACGAGAGGCCCTGCATTCGTTCAGATCGGCACTGAAGGCGGCTTTCTGCCTAAACCTGTGGTCCTGCCGAACCAGCCGTTCAGTGGAACCTTGACCCGACAACGTTTAATGTCGGCAACGTACTTCAGCAGAACGACGGCGGAGGCACACTCTTCCTTGGTCCCGCTGAAAGGGCCGACGTCATCGTCGATTTCACCACTTTTGCCGGTCAGACACTTATTCTCTATAATGACGCGCCGACAGCATTCCCGGCACTCGACCCTCACTATGATTACTACACCGGCGCTCCGGACCGGACTGACATCGGTGGTTACATGACAATTCCACCGGGTGTCGGTCCCAACATCAGAACGGTCATGCAGATCGTAGTAACGGGAGCCGGCCAACCACCCCTATTCCCGACGGCTATAACACCGGCAGACTGGCACACTCAACGCTGCCTTTGCGGGCCGACAGGGGTTTTCCAGTCGTCTCAGGATCCGATCGTCGTAGGTCAGACTGCCTACAACGACTACCTACGCAACCGACATTTCCCGCGACATGGCCTAACTGGGGTGTTTCGAGGATCTCTGACGGCGCTATCAGCTTTTCGAAAGTTGACGGCACAATAATGAGCAACTTCGTGATGAAGCCAAAGGCAATTCATGACGAGATGGGCGCAACCTTCGATGACTATGGACGGATGAGCGCCAAACTGGGACTTGAAAGACCGTTCACAAATGCCGCAATAGCAAACTTTATCCTCCAGAATTTCGTCGATCCGGCCACTGAGATCGTAAGACCAGACGAGATTCAGATCTGGAGAATCACCCACAATGGCGTTGATACACACCCAATCCACTTCCATCTCTTTGATGTGCAGGTGCTCAACCGCGTCGGTTGGGACGGCTTTATCAGGCTGCCCGACGACAACGAGCTGGGCTGGAAAGATACGGTCAGGATCGCCCCTCTGGAGGATACGATTGTCGCTTTAAGGCCTGTTGAACCACTGGTGCCTTTCGCGCTCCCCAACAGCATTCGACCTCTGCACCCGGCTATGCCCATAGGATCCACCGAGGGCTTCTCACAAATAGACACAACAGACGGGGGCGATCTTGTACCCTCTCAGACCAACAGGATGGAAAACTTCGGTCACGAGTATACATGGCATTGCCACATCCTCAGCCATGAAGAAAATGACATGATGCGCCCGATAGTCCTCAATGTGGATCAATTGCTTTATGTAACTAACGCCGGGGCCGGTACTCTGGCAATGGGATATGGGTACATGGACACAGATTCATCCGACCACTCCGGCAAGCATGGTGGCTTCAGGTGCGGCACTCTATGCCAACTTTACCGGATCTGGCCTCTTCCAGTGGAACGGTACAACATGGACACAGATTAACCGCACTGTTCCTGCAAGCATGGTGGCTCAGGTGCGGCACTCTATGCCAACTTTACCGGATATGGCCTCTATCCAGTGGAACGGTACAACATGGACACAGATTAACCCCAACTGATCCTGCAAGTATGGTAGCTTCGGGCACTACATTATATGCCGACTTTACCGGATATGGCCTCTTCCAGTGGAACGGTACAACATGGACACAGATTAACCCCACTATTCCTGCAAGCATGGTAGTTTCGGGCACTACATTATATGCCGACTTTACCGGATATGGCCTCTTCCAGTGGAACGGTACAACATGGACACAGATTAACCCCACTGTTCCTGCAAGTATGGTAGCTTCAGGCAATACATTATATGCCGACTTCACCGGATATGGCCTCTACCAGTGGAACGGTACAACATGGACACAGATTAACCCCACTATTCCTGCAAGCATGGTAGCTTCAGGCACTACATTATATGCCAACTTTACCGGATATGGCCTCTACCAGTGGAACGGTACAACATGGACACAGATTAACCCCAATGTTCCTGCAAGATGGTGGCATCAGGTGCGGCACTCTATGCCGACTTCACCGGGTATGGTATTTACAAATATGAGGCCGGTACATGGACCATCTTAGTCCAACCGACCCGTCAATTATGATAGCAGGTTTTTAAACCTTATGGTTAAGTAAACATGGTTATCAGGGAGGGAGAAATCCCTCCCTGATTTTTTGCTAGTCACAAAAACAGTCCTCTTTATAGAACACATACGTGGTGACCCCGCAATACAATCCTCATGTTATGGGAATGGGCGCATGAGGTTAATACCCCCCCAGCGGAAAATGTAGTTCAATCTACAAAAAATGTTGGATTTTACAGGAATAAATTGCCCTATCACCTGGGCATCAAGGAGTATCATGCGAATTTGGCGATATAACACTGCGGCACATGACTTGCTAATCTATATTATGGAAATAATAAGTTCATAAGTAAACAGGTGTTTGATACAACGGTAGAGTCCAAGGACATTAACCTTGACATAAGGTGAGTATTAATATAATTTCTGGACAGTGCAGTTTGCAGTATTTCTATTAATGGACGGTAAGACCCGTGCTTGGCACGACAACAGATAATAAAATCTTATAGGAACACGGAGGTATTTTATGTTAACAAAATTCAAGGTATCCCTATTCATTGTTTTTTTGCTCTTTATTACGAATACTGCAATGGCTGCACCGTTCTGGCAGTTTCATGCTGGACATCAGGTTAAATATAACAAAACAGACTCCGCCCCTACGCCCACTGCGTGGGTTGTAACGATGGATATTCTTCACACAGACACTGCGTGTGGTAAAGAGTACTATCATGTAACGCAAACGAATTACGATAACGACGCTGTTGTCCAAAACATGTACCTCAGAATGGAGGAGACCGGTGGCTACAGATGTGTTGCCGACGTGGAATACAAGTTTTTCCAACCCGGGAAGGAAGGAGACACATGGGCCCACGCTGCGCAAGGTGGGACCAGGAATTACGAAATTGTCGCCAAATTGTCATCTGCATCTGGGACCGTCTATGTTGTCCGTTCTTATGACACTATTGCCGCAGTTAATCAGCCGCTGTTTATGACGATTTCATGCAAGGTTTCGGCCTAGTAAAAGAGGTCGATTACTGGACCGCTAATGCTCCCACGAAAAGTGTACGCCAAGGCTTTTCTGGTGATACAGTATATACAACCTTCCCGGGATCTGGTCTCTATGCATATGATTATGATGGTACCGCCACATGGACCCAGGTTAACTCCACTATCCCTGCAAACATGGTGGTCTCAGGTTCGAACATGTATGCTACCTTCACGGGGTATGGTCTTTATGTATGGGATGGCACCACATGGACACAGATTAATCCAACTATCCCTGTGAATATGGTCGCCGCAGGCTACAACCTTTACGCTACCTTCACGGGGTATGGTCTTTATGTATGGGATGGCACCACATGGACCCAGATTAATCCAACTATCCCTGCGAATATGGTTGCTTCAGGCTCAGCACTGTATGCAACCTTCACAGGGTATGGTCTCTATAAATATGACGGAAGTACATGGACCAATATCAATTCCACGATACCGGCAAATATGATTAGATAAACGGTTTTTGGTTCGATGCGTCTTTAAGTTCGCAATTGCTATTTATCAGGGAGGGAGAAATCCCTCCCTGATTTCTTTCCATCCATATATCACCCTCACTGAAGACACGGCCGCTTATGCGGTGTGCCTTTTGATTTTGCACATACAAGCTTAGACTTAAAGATAGCCAGGCACTAAAACTATATTTGAGTAGTCTAACCCTATGGGCAGAAGTGTAGGAAATATCCTGCACAATTTCGACTATGTCTGAAGGCAAAACCATTCATTAATACTGCAATATCCATTCTTCTAAATCACTAATATCTCTATAATTTCAGTTAGTTACCATCTGTTAAACTCGCTCGGCACATGGATTGCTTTAGTTAAGACAGAAATTAACCGAGGAGGACACAGGCCAATGCGAATACTAAATGGTGTGACAAATGTCATCAAAAATATAACGATAGACACGTTTATTGAACAAATATGGTGAACTCTGTGATGTATGTCATCGATAATAATGAGTATAGAGATGTATAAAATTATTCTATGAAAAAGGCAAACTGGTTGAAAAATCAGGACGCAAAGCCACTAACCTACGTCTTCCCCGTCAGGGAGGATATGGTAGTAGGGCTGCCATGGAGAAAAGCATATCTATCATGCTAATTCCCCTGGCAAGAAACACCCAGTCAGGAGGATACCATGAAGTACCAAACATCTTTTAAAAAAAACAAAGGTTTTTCCTCTTTCCTTATTATTGGATTGTGCTGTCTTGTTTTTGGATTATCCCTCCTCTTTTCCAAGGGAAGCACTCGCAGCCCAGGTTACCCTCGCCTGGGACGCATCCGATGAAGCTGCCGGTTATAAAATCTATTATGGAACAACAAGTAATAATTATTCGTCGGTAGTTGATGTCGGGAATACGACAAGTTACACATTCACGGATCTTCCTAATGGCAGTACATATTATTTTGCCGCAACCGCTTACGATGCATCCAACCTTGAAAGTGATTATTCTGATGAAATAAGTTACAATGCGACTTCGAATGATATCCTTTATGCAAGTTTCACAGGATACTGGTCTCTATAAATACAACGGCACCACATGGACCAGATTACACCGGCTAATCCAGAAGCTATGGTGGCCTCAGGTTCGCTTCTGTATGGAGACTTCGGAAGTAGCGGTATCTGGATATACAATGGCACCACATGGAGCCAGGTTACTACAAGTAACCCGGAAGCTATGGTAGCCTCAGGTTCGCTTCTGTATGCGAGACTTCGGAAGTAGCGGTATCTGGATATACAACGGCACCACATGGAGCCAGATTACAATGGTAATCCGGAAGCTATGGCGGCCGCAGGTTCGCTTCTGTATGCGAGACTTCGGAAGTAACGGTATCTGGCAATGGAATGGCACCACATGGAGCCGGATTACAACAGGTAATCCGGAAGCATGGTGGCCGCAGGTTCGCTTCTGTATGGAGACTTCGGAAGTAACGGTGTCTGGCAATGGAATGGCACCACATGGAGCCGGATTACACCAGGTAATCCGGAAGCATGGCGGCCGTCAGGTTCGCTTCTGTATGCGAGATTTCGGAAGTAACGGTATCTGGCAATGGAATGGTACTGCATGGAGCCGGATTAACGCAACTAATCCGGAAACTATGGTAGCCTCAGGTTCGATATTGTATGCCAGTTTCACAGGATCATGGCCTCTATAAGTACAATGGCACCACATGGAACCAGATTACGGCATCTACTCCTACAAACATAGTGGTAAGCTATTAAATATGTTGGCTGTTCATCTTTATATTGCGTGTGGCATCCTGGGTATGATGTTATTTCACATGATATTTTTTTCTAAATTAAAGACGACAGGACCACTGATGAGGTTTATTGGAGTACGCTGCTAAGAGCAAAAGAAAGAGTATGAACCGGAGCGGAGAACCACTTAAATCCTATTCTATCTTGTCTGAAGGACCTATACCGTTTCTGTCTTTTCCATTTGCGATTTACGATTCGCGATTGACGGCCCCTAAGGCCTGCGTTGTCGGGACAACCCCGGAAGTACCACGAAATGAGAGTAAGATAATAGGCATATTTCATTCTCATTCGTTTGCCGAAGAGAGGAAGGGGAAAAAGCATAACAAAGAAGAGGGCTTTGATCAATTTCACCGTCATAAACATCGCATAATATGATCTGGCATGATGTTTTTGAATAAATTTAGCAAGGGAAATATTATATTCCATTCTACCGCGAATCCAGTTTTTCCTGACAGTCTTACCCTGAAGGTGAATGACTTTCACAGCAGGTAAAAAAACAACCCTGTAACCAGCCTGACGGACCCTGATACAAAAGTCTGTCTCTTCAAGAAAAAAGAAATACCTCTCATCAAAACCATTGAGCATTTCCAGCACATCTCTCCGTATAAGAATTGCCGCTCCTATGAGGGAATCTACATCTGTAAAGCAGAGGGGAGGTGGGGTGTAGGGTGTAGGGTAAAGAACTAAGACACTGTGAATCATTCTCTTCGCATTCTCAACCTCTGACCTTGGACCTCTGACCTTGGACCTCCTGCGGAGGAAAAACTCCGCAGAAAGTGATGGGATGGCGGCAAAAGAACGTTGCTTTTTCATATCCGGATACACAAGTTGCGGGCCGCATATTGCCACATCTGCATTGTTCTCCATAAAATCAAGCATCTTAACCAGTCTCACCCTCGACAAGGATTGTGTCGGAATTAAGGAGAAGAATATATTTACTTTCAGCAAAAGAGGAACCCTTATTCACTGCTGCCGCAAAGCCTCTGTTCTCTTCATTTCTTACATAAAGGACAGAGGGATATTTTTCTCTGATCATTCTATCCGTACCATCAATGGAGGCATTATCGACGATAATGATTTTACCAATAAATGGTTGGAGGGTAAGATCTTTTCCGATGGAATCGAGGAGATCCTCAAGGAGTTCTTTTGTATCCTTCGTAATAATTACAATGGAAAGTGTTTTATCACCTATCACCTATCACCTGTCACCTATGCGCTTTCAGGGCCTTCCCTTTTTCCTGAACAGGGCAGGCATAGAGACAGATACCGCACTTCACACAGAGTCCTTCATCGATTTTTACCCTTTTTGTTTCTTCATTAAAAGGCAAGGCCGGACAATCAAAAGATTTCATGCAGCTCTTACAGCCTGTGCAATCCTTTTCAATGTCAATGCTATCGAGAGCGTCCTTCAGTCCTCCCTTTGTAAGGAGAATACATGCTCTTCGGGCAATTATAACAGCCGGTTTAGATTTCTCCTCTTTCAGATATTCAAAAGCCTCCTTAATGGTGCCAATCATAAGGGGCACATCGTAGGGATCAATAATCTTTACAAAGGAAATCCCGAACCCCTTTACAATGTCTTCGATGTGGACAGAGTGTGTGCTAATACCGTCTATAGTAACGCCTGTCTGCGGTGTCGGCTGCATGCCGGTCATAGCTGTTGTGCCGTTGTCCATAATGACAAGAACAAATTTTTTCTCTTTTTCTGCTGCATCATATAAAGGGGGAAGACATGCATGGAGGAACGTGGAATCGCCAATAGAGGCCAGGATCGGCACAAGTTTACCGTCCTGGTTGAATGCGTCGTAAAAACCTTCCGCAAAAGTCACACCGGAACCCATATCGAGAAAGGTATCAACAGCCCCCTGTGCGGTGCCAAGGGTGTAACAACCGATATCTCCGGGAAAAATGGCCTCCGGAAATGCGTATTTCATTGCGAAGAATGACGCTCTGTGTGGGCAGCCGGCACATAATTTCGGCGGTCTCGGCTCTATTTTAAGTTCTTTTACAACTTCTTCGATAGATTGGTCAGGAGAAAAATCATTGTTTCCGATACCAAGCTCCGTCATAATTCTCCCTATGATACCTCTTACGATGTCATAGGTTATCTCCCCTTCTCCGGGAACATATCCATTGGCCCTTCCCAGGATTTTGTCTCTCTGGCCAAGGAGTGATTCAACAACCTGGTCCGTTTCTTCCAGGACAAGGACCTTTTCCATACTCTTCACAAAATCAATGAGACTCTTCTCAACAGGAAACACTCTGAGGACTTTAAAGATTGTTACATACTGCTCAAGGTTCAAATCCTGAATAACATCATATACCAGGGAATAGCTCATGCCGGAAGCAACAATACCAAGCTTAGCGGATAGCGGATAGCGAGCTAGCGGATAGTTGAAAATCCTCAACGCCATGCAGGGATATTCCTTCATTTAATGTCACTTTCCGCGTGCCGGGTGGGTAGAGAGGTATAGACTCCCGGGCATGACTTACGCGGTGAGTTGACCTGATAATAACCGGCCTTTTGTGCTCAAAGGAATAGTTGAGGGCATAAAAGGCAATATCAGCTGCCTCTTGCGGAGATGCAGGATCGAATACGGGAATATTAAATAAGGAGGCAAGGAGCCTCGTGTCCTGTTCTGTCTGGGACGACTGCGGGCCAGGGTCATCACAGGAAACGATAACAAGACCGCCATCGATGGGTTTTTCCAATACTTTTAAGAGTGAAGCAAAGGCAACATTCAAACCGACCTGCTTCATAAAACAGGCTGACTTTCTGCCCAACGAGGCTGCCCCGAAAGCTACTTCAAGGGCGCATCTTTCATTTGTCGACCATTCGGTATGGATATCTTTCTTTTCCATCCTTTTGAATTCGACTATTCCCGGCAGTATCTCCGAGCTTGGTGTTCCCGGATAGGCTGCAGCGAGTTCTACGCCTGCCTCTACAAGCCCCCTCGCAATGGCAAAATTACCGATCATTACCTGTTGCTTTATACTCACTGTGTAAAACCTCCAGATGACAATAAGTTCGATGTTCTGTGTTCAACGTTCTATATTGATAAACCTTGAACCTCGAACTTTGAACCTTGAACTGCTTTGATTCCTTCCTGAAAGACTTCCCGGTTCTTATCGAGAAACTTTGCGGGGACCTTTTTCTCTATCATCTTTTCTATATTGTCCGGGGTATAAGGACCAAAGGAAAGGGCGGAAAAGAAACCGAGGATGGCCATGTTGGCCGATTGGATCATTTTCTTTTCTGTCGCAATCCCATCGGCATCGATAAGAAAGTACCGGATATCACGTTTTTGCAAAAGATGTTGAACAGATTCAGGTAATGATTTCTTCTCTGTATTGATAATGGCTGTTCCGCCTTTTTTCAGATAAAAGAGTGTTTTATAAAACTCGCTCTCCTCGAAAGCGAGGAGAATATCGCCATTTTCACGGCCAATGAGGGGACTCGCAAAGTCACCTATCTTTAATGAGAGAAACAACAGAGCCTCCTCTCTGACTCATACCGTATTCATCGGAGGCAATGGCCTTATAACCGGCTTCTATGGCTGTTTCCATCAATATTGTTGAGGCAAGAAGGACTCCTCTTCCCCCGATACCGGCACAGACAATCTCTAATTTCATATCGGTCCTTTCATGAAATTTACTTACCCTATTCCTCTGCAAAAAAGAACAGTCATCTCCTGTGCATCCTGAAAACGCTCAACTTCAGAAATGTGTATTGAGATGGAAATAATTATGAAAACCAAAACCCTGAAGGACCTGCTTGATCTCTTCTTCTTTATTGTTTGCAAGGACAAGGAGCACATAAGAAGAGTTATTGTAGAGGGTATTGACAAATGCCGCCATGCCGGAGTGGAAAAAAAAGTCTTCATAAGTAATGGCAAGGACCTTTTTCTCGGGCATGCATTTTTTGATCCCATGGGCCATATTGATTGAAGAGGCCGGTCCCAGTTTGTCACGTACGACATGAAATCCATAGATGGTCTCTTCCGGCTTTGGACCCCTTCGTTCCATACCGGCAATCCCCTTCTTAACCTTCGACCGTTCAGGAATCTGAAACTCCATGGCAGGATACGTTTCTGCTATAAAGACTTCTTCCAAACCATCGATAAAATCCATGACAATTTTCAGGGGAACGGATAGACCGTGGAAATCTTGAGAAGACTTATGTCCTCATCATAGAATTCGAGACAGGACGATTTGTCGGTAATAAGACCTGTTTTATCCTTTATGATCTTTTTATTTCCCTGCATATCCTTCAAATTCCGACCGTATCTTTTCAATTTTTTCATTGAGTTCTTTATGAAGCTCATACCGGAATTTCGGTGTAGCGGCCCATCGCGGAGGATTCTTGACAAATTCCGCGGTCCCGATTTACTATTCCCGATTTGCGATTTGCGATTTGCGGCTCTTCTACGCTATACCCTACCTGCTCTTCAAAAGGTGCTGCCTGAATGATAACGGGGATGCTGTATTTCTCGGAGATGTAATATCCGAATTCCACTGCAGCCCTGAATTCATCGCCATTTTCTGTCACAAGAACGAGGCATTTTCGAAAAAAGTCCTAGAGGGGTGACCTCTTCGTCATTCTCCTGAACCGCGATGATAAGAAATCCTCCGACAGAGCCGGTATAGGCTGAACTCATCAGGGGGTCGAGGGCGTCATAAAACCCTTCAGATGATACAAGGCAGGCTGTTCTTTTTGATGCCCAACTTCCGGCAAGGGCCAATTCAAAGGCAATCTTTTCATTGATTGATGCCTCGCAATGGAAAGACCGGACGCCCTGCCGCCAATCTTCTTTGCCGTCTTCTCAACAACCCTGTTCGTTACATATAAAAGTTGCGTGTCCTGCGACAATAATGCTTCACATATTCCTTCGTGCATAATTCGTCCTATACTCCTTTATACCATGTTTCGCAATATTTCAATACCCTTCAAAAGTGTCTCATCGCTTGCTGCAAAAGATATCCGCAGATGCGATTTTCTCCTCGAAAAGACACTGCCGGGTATGATAAAAAGTTTCTTTTCAAGGGCTTCTTCGGCAAATGTGTCCCCATCTCCTCCGGGGACTTCAGGAAAAATAAAATATGCCCCTCCGGGCTTCACGACAGCATACTTATCCTTGAGACCTTCATAGATCAGGTCGCGCTTTCTCCTGTAATCATCAATAATGTCATCCGTATTGTAATCAAGGGCAGTGAGCCCCGCTTTCTGAGCGAATGAATTGACGCTGCTGAAAGCATATTGCTGCATGGTGACCATACACTGTATAATCTCCTTCGGACCCGCAACATAGCCAAGTCTCCATCCGGTCATACCCCATGTTTTTGAAAAACCGCCGAAGGTCACCGTATTTTCATAAATCTGGCCAAGACAGGTATTGGGGCTAATCGTCATAGGTAAACCGTTCATAGATATCATCAGAAAAAACCGTGAGATTTTTCTCACGTGCCACTCTGAGCAACTATTTCCAGCTCCTCCCGGGAATATACTGCGCCTGTGGGATTGTTGGGACTGTTAATGAGAATAACCTTTGTTCTATCCGTTATGGCGCCCCTGAGTGCTTCTTCCTTCAAAGTAAAATCAGGATAGGTATCAAAAAAGACCGGCTTGCCGCCAAGTAAAAGCGTCTGATATTCATAGAGCACAAAGTAGGGGTCAGGGATAATAACCTCATCAAGGGGGTTGAGGGTAACCATGAGGGCAAGAAGAAGCCCGCCTGTTACACCGGCAGTAATAATAACATCTTCGCAGATGACACCCCTTTCATGCAGGTGGTGCAGGACTTTCTCCCTCAGTTCAGGGATGCCCCCGGAAGGGGTATATTTATTGAAACCGGCCCTGATCCATTGGATACCCTCTTCCTTAATGCTATCGGGGATATCGAAATCAGGTTCTCCGATACTCAGATTGATAGGATCTTTTATCTTGCCTGCAAGATCAAAGATCTTTCTTACACCTGAGGGCCTGACACTCATGACCCTGTCTGATAACACCTTCTACTCCTCCCTGCGTACGGATTTAAGGGCTTCCATAATCCGTTCTAACTTTGATTTCGGCAGACCGCTAAAGGCCTTTCCTAATTGCTCATCATTAAACTTTGCCTTAAGAATAGCCATAACGTCAACCCTTTCCTGCCAGCATCCGATCATATTTCTGCATGGCAACCCTTCGTTTACCGAAAGGCAATATGATATTTCTATCATCATGCCAAGCTGTGTGCAATATATTTCCATATATTAACTCCAAAGGTAAAGCTACACCTATCACCTATCCTTACTTCGGTTTCGGGTACTGTTCCAGATCTTTCAACAATTTCTGAATCTCTTCATTAGGCAATGCATAATCCTGGAGCTTTCCTGACATATAAGCATCATATGACGGAAGGTCTATAATACCCTGGCCACTGAAGTTCATCAAGATAACTCTTTCCTTTCCTTCTTCCTTGGCTTTTTTTGCTTCATCGATAGCACAGGCAATAGCATGGTTGGTCTCCGGCGCCGGTATAAAACCTTCTGTCCTGGCAAAAATAATCCCTGCGGCAAAGGTCTCAAGCTGGTTGTACGCTTTTGCCTCGATGAGACCGTCCATGAAAAGTTTGCTTACAAGAGGGGCCATGCCGTGGTATCTCAGACCTCCTGCGTGGATGGGGGCCGGGATAAAACCGTGGCCTATGGAACACATGGGCAGAAGGGGTGTCATCTGTGCAGTGTCGCCGAAATCATAGACATAACCACCCTTTGTTAAAGAAGGACATGACGTTGGTTCCGATGCGACAATCCGGACATTTTTACCGTGGATCTTGTCACAAATAAAGGGAAAAGAGATACCGGCAAGGTTGCTTCCACCGCCTGCGCATCCGATGACAACGTCAGGATATTCTCCGGCGATGGCAAGCTGTTTCTCAGCTTCAAGGCCAATGATAGTCTGATGCATCATGACATGGTTAAGAACACTTCCCAGAGCATATTTGGTATCCTTTGACGTTACGGCATCTTCAATAGCCTCGCTGATGGCAATGCCGAGACTTCCCGTGATGGTCCGGATTCTCTTCGAGGATATTTTCTTCCCGCATTCGTGTCAGGGCTGGGGCTCGGAATGCATTTGCCTCCCCAGGCTTCCATCATCATACTGACGATAGGGTTTTTGATTATAACTCACCCGCACCATGTATACCTTCAGTTCAAGACCGAATTGGTTGCAGGCAAAAGCAAGAGCACTCCCCCACTGGCCTGCTCCCGTTTCAGTGGTAAGCCGTTTAATTCCGGCTACTTTGTTATAATATGCCTGAGCTATAGCCGTATTCGGTTTATGACTGCCTGGAGGACTCATACCTTCGTTTTTATAATAAATATGCGCCGGCGTGCCAAGGAACTTTTCCAGTGACGTAGCTCTGCACGAGAGGGCTCGGCCTCCACATAAGAAGTCGCGAGAGCACTTCTTCGGGTATATCGATCCAGCGCTCGGTGCTCACTTCCTGTTCGATCAGGTTCATGGGGAAAATAGGCGAAAGCATATCCGGCGTAATAGGCTCACCTGTTGCAGGATTCAGCGGCGGTGGGAGGGGATTGGGCATATCGGCCTGGATATTGTACCATGCCCTCGGCATATCCTTTTCATCTAAAAATATTTTTCTCATCTTTTATTTCCTCCTCATAATAGTTTAGGGCCATGAGTTTACCCCATGGCCTTAAAGAAAAAAGGCCATGGACAGTGTGAAACCGTCCATGGCCAGTCATTTACGGTTTCACACCTACGAGACTTGCCACCACCAGTTTTTTGTATTCATTTTTACTTTCATGTTGGAATTTTTTAGCACATAAAAAGAAGGGGTGTCAACATGAATCGGCAAATTCATTAGTGTTCCCCCCCTTTTTTTTCTCATTATACTTTGACGCTGTACCGGTTAATATAGAGAGTGGGAAACTATTTTGGCAGCGGGTATTCCTCGGCGGCTTCCGTCCTCATATGTTGTTCCCGGGTCGTCACATACTGCGTTACCATACGAAAAGCGTCCTCGGATAGACTGGAAAACTCCACGCCGATTCTGGTCATATCTTGCAAATGGGTAACATTCTTAACATCTGCTAAAGCGTAAATATTACCGTGCATGGGAAGATTGATATCAAGATACAACGAATCACCAACTTTAAAATGATTTATATTTTTGGATATAATGAAAGATACACCGCCTTCACTGATATCCATAGCTTCAACCTTCACGGTATTGCTGTCCGGTAAGGCAAACCGTAACTCAATGGGATGTTCTTCCGAAGGCCGTACCCTTAAATATTTTCTTCTTTCCTCTTTTGTGATTTTATCCAAATCTCCAACTTCCGGCTTTCTGCCGATTCGGCTTATAAAACCCCACCCTTGAAAGCATAAAGAAATCTTGCGAGGGCAACAATTGCAATATTACACATGTTGTTGACCTTGAGCTCCGTGCTTTTTTATTTTGCTTCAATTTAGTTTTATTTACAAGAGGAAAATTGTAGGCAAAATAAATGCTTCGTAATTTTCACTTCAATTGTGTATAATACACACGTTTTCCAAATCGAATATGTTAACCCGATGGAGGTATAACAATGAAGTTTTTTATTGATACGGCAAATATAAAAGAGATTAAACAGGGCATCGAAATGGGGCTTGTCGATGGCGTTACGACGAATCCGACACTCCTCTCAAAAGAAAAAAAAGATCCCCAGTTTGTCATAAAAGAGATTCTGGAGACCGTTATTGGTCCCGTAAGTCTCGAAGTAATTTCGAAAGATGCCAAGGGCATGTGTGATGAAGCAAGAAAACTTGCAATATTGGGTGATAATGTAGTCATCAAGATACCCATGACGGAAGAAGGGATCAAAGCGGTAAGGACACTCTCTCTTGAAGGTATCAAAACCAATGTAACCCTCATCTTTCAGCCCATACAGGCGCTCATTGCGGCAAAAGCCGGTGCAACGTATGTAAGTCCTTTTATCGGAAGACTCGACGATATCGCCACAAAAGGCATGGGGATCATCGACGAAATCTGCAAGATTTTTTTCAACTATGCCTTTGAAACAGAGGTCATCGTGGCAAGCATCAGAAACCCCATTCACGTCCTCGACGCAGCGCTCATCGGCGCCGACATCGCCACAATCCCTTTCAATGTCCTCAAGCAACTCATGAACCACCCGTTGACTGACATCGGTCTCGAAAAGTTCTTAAAGGACTGGGAGAGTATTCAGAAGTAGCGGTTTTAGCTCTTCTATTCCAATTCTCAAGCAAAGATAATATTGCGGTGCACGAGGCGTGAGCAAAGCGAGTTGAGGGGAGACTGCACGGACGTTATTCGTGGAGGGGGTAATACGAGCCTCAGAAATAGCGGAAACCGACGACGCTGCCAACGAAGATAGCGCTTTGATTGAGAATTGGAATTACAGGTTTTTTCTATTATCCATGGAACTCTTGATAGTAAGGGGGTCGATATAGACGATATCGCCACCGACAGGGATGCCGGAGGCTATTCTTGTAATGGTCACATTGAGGGGCTTTAATATCTCTCCTATGTAATGGGCCGTCGTGTTCCCTTCAATATTCGGGTTCGTCGCCACGATCACCTCTCGTATCCCTTCCCGCACAATCCTCTCCTGAAGTTCCTTAATCCTGATCTCATCAGGACCAATGCCTTCAAGGGGGTTTATGACACCATGCAGGATATGATAACGCAGATGGCCCGGATTGGATGATTCGATGACCATCATATGCGATGATTCCTCGACAACACAGACAACCGATTTATCCCTGCGTTCATCCCTGCATATAACGCAGGGATCGCTATCGGTAATATTAAAACAGACACTGCACAGCCGTATCTTTTCTTTGATATCCGTGAGACTCCTCGAAAGCTCTGTAATATAACTATCCTTTGTGTTTAAAAGGAAAAAGGCCAGGCGCGTCGCTGTTTTACGCCCTATTCCCGGCAATCGCGTGAGGTTCTCAATCAGCCGTTCAATCGGTTCAGGATAAAACATGTTACATACCAAAGGGAAGCTGCATGCCGCCGGTTACTTTCGACATCTCTTCCTGCATCATCTCTCTTGATCTGTCAAGGCCTTCATTGATTGCAGCAATAATGAGGTCTTCAAGGAGTTCTTTGTCTTTTTCTTCCCATATTTCATTGGCAATCTTGACAGAGATTAGCTCCTGCTTTCCGTTGACCACACAGGTCACCATGCCGCCTCCCGACTGGCCTTCGACGGTCTTTACCGCCATTTCTTCCTGTATTTTGAGAAGCCTTTCCTGCATCTTTTTTGCCTGCTGCATAATCTGTCCGATTCCTTTCGACATATAACCTCCTCTTAGAGCCTTAAATAAAGATTCTGCTTCCCTTACATATTCTTCAAGGATATTTTTTTTCTTCTCTTCGGCATCTCTCAAAACAACAGCCATATCTTTCCCGAAGTATTCCTTAAGCAACCCCTTGATCTCTTCCAGTTCGTTTTTTACAAAAGTGCCGTATTTCTTATCGAGATTGAAGACAATGGCTTCATTTTCGATGTTTATCTCCATTGACTCAAAGATACCGCCTACAAAGGGTTTTTTCTTCTTCAGATATTCAACAAAACCGGCTACGCCCGGCTCAGACCCTCTGTGAGGTGTATTATCATTGTGCTCCGGTAATGGTTCTCTTTTTACAGCTTCTTCCTGGTACCCTCTTTGCGGAGCCCCTTCTGTCTGTCCGGCCTTTGCTTTTTGTTGGGTGGCTTCGCCAACAGGATGGTGGGGAGCACTCTGAGGACGCCGGTTCTCGTTTTCACCCTCATCTCTTTCAAGGTTGTCGAGGATCTTTTCCACATCCCGCAATCTTGAAATATTATAGAGGTTAATGTAGATCGTCTCCAAGGATACCTTCGGAAAAAGCCCCCGAAGGAGGTCTTCCGATTTCAACATGTAGTGGACCATATTCTGTATCTCGTAATATTCGATCCCTTTCAGCAATTCTTTAATTCTCAGGTATTCTTCTTCCCCCATATAGAGAAATGACGGTAACCCGTCGCAGACCTTGATGATCATCATATTCCGTAAAAAGGTCAAAAGCCCCTTATAAACCTGGTGCACATCATAACCATCATTAATGGTCTTTTCGATAATCTCCAGGCCGCCTTTTAAATCCTCATCGATAAGCGACTGCACAATCCCGAATAATACCTCTCGCCTCAACAATACCGACGACATTGATAACATCCTTTTCGGAAATATGCTGACCGCTGTAAGCAATGATCTGCTCAAGAAGGGATTCGGCATCACGGAGGCTGCCATCTGCTTCTATGGCAATGTGCTGGAAGGCGCCCTCATCGAAACCGATGCCGTCTTCCGTGCAGACCCTTGAGAGTTGCTTGATAATCTCCTTCTCACCGATACGCTTGAAATCGAAACGCTGACAGCGGGACATAATCGTATAGGGGATCTTCTGGAGTTCCGTGGTGGCAAGGATAAAAATATTGTGACCCGGTGGCTCTTCCAGCGTCTTCAGAAAGGCGTTACGCGCCTCTGTGGTAAGCATGTGGGCTTCATCGAGGATATACACTTTGTAGCGCCCCTGCATGGGCATATAGCGAACGTTTTCCCGGAGTTCTTTTATGTCGTCAATACCCCGCGCGGAAGCCGCATCGATCTCAATAACATCGACAAAACCGCTTTCATTGATTGCTACACAATTTTCACAGACATCACAGGGTTCTTCCGTCGGGCCCTGAACACAGTTCACTGCCTTTGACAAGTATCCGCGCAAGGGAGGTCTTTCCAACTCCTCTCGGTCCGGTAAACAGATATGCGTGGGGAATTTTCCCCGATTTGATGGTATTTTTCAGGGTTGTGATAATCTGCGGCTGACCGATAACATCGTCAAATTTCTTCGGTCGCCATCTTCGCGCAATAACCGTGTAGCTCAACAAAACACTCCCGTCCAGCTTTTCTCATTTTACATTATTTTAAGACCAGGCTACCTGCGGCACACGGATTAGTTATTACCGCTGCTTCCTTCCGGACCTGACGGGGTTCATAACCTCGACGTTGCGCAGGGCCTGGCTTATTCTTCGATTAATGGCGGAGAGAGAGGGATTTGAACCCTCGGAACGCGTTAACGTTCACACGATTTCCAGTCGTGCTCCTTCAGCCGCTCGGACATCTCTCCAGTGACATTCTTTATACCATACTTAATTCATACTCCTCAAGGCAATTCATGCATACTGCCCACAGAAGCTTCTTCACGTTATTTGCTATGTTTAGAGAAGGCATTCTGGTAGAATTATATCTCCTATGAGTTTTTTACCCCTTTCCCGAAATGAGATGAAAAAAAGAGGATGGGACACACTCGATGTAATCCTTGTAAGCGGGGACGCTTATGTGGACCACCCTTCATTCGGTCCTGCTGTCATCGGAAGGGTCCTTGAAAAGAAAGGCTTCAGAGTTGGTATCATTGCCCAGCCCGACTGGCACAATACAAAGGACTTTATTCAACTGGGAAAACCCCGGCTCTTTTTTGGTGTTACAGCGGGCAATATGGACTCAATGGTATCAAATTATACGGCACACAAAAAACTCCGCAAAAAAGATGACTATTCACCGGGAGGAAAAGCCGGTCGCCGGCCTGACCGTGCCACAATCGTCTATGCAAATCGCATCCGGGAGGCCTTCGGCGATGTTCCTATTGTTATTGGAGGGATCGAGGCAAGCCTGAGGCGATTCGCTCATTATGACTGGTGGGATAACAAGGTGCGCAGATCTATACTGCTCGATTCGCGGGCCGATATCCTCGTATACGGCATGGGAGAGACCCAGATAGTTGAGATCGCGGAAAGGCTCTCTGAAAAACAAAGTCTGGATGGCATCAGGGGAACAGTGGTCATCTCCCCGGTGGAATCCTATCTCAAATCTCCCACTACAGGCGGAGACCGTTGTAATACCTTCATATGAAGAAGTACAGGAAGATACGAAAAAATTTAATGAGGCATTCAAAGCTATCTATCTCAACCAGGACCCATTCCAAGGTAATATCATCGCACAAATGCATGGCAATAGATTCGTTATCCAATACCCTCCACCACTTCCTTTCGCTTCCACTGAACTTGATGAAGTCTATGAGCTTCCCTTTATGAAAGCCTGCCACCCTTCTTATGATAAAGACGGCGGCATACCGGGCTTTGAAACGGTGAAATTTTCTTTGATATCCCACCGGGGATGTCCCGGCCAGTGCAGCTTCTGTTCCCTCTCTATGCACCAGGGGAGAATTATTCAGTCAAGGAGCTTCGAGTCCCTTGTAAAGGAAGCCCGTTTGCTTACGGAACGAAAAGATTTTCGGGGTACTATAAACGACATTGGCGGGCCAACAGCAAATCTCTACAAAGCCCGTTGCAGGCTATGGCAGGACCGGGGGGCCTGTAAGGATAAATCATGTCTCACACCGGTTAAGTGTAAAAACCTCCATTTGGGATATAAGGAAAGTATCAACACATACAAAGAGATCATGAAACTCCCCGGAGTAAAACACCTTTTTATCGAAAGCGGCATCCGATATGACCTGCTGACAGAAAAAGAGAGCGATGAATACCTTGAACATATCTGCAGATACCACATAAGCGGACAAATGAAGGTAGCCCCTGAACATGCCGTAGACCACGTTCTGATAATCATGAATAAGCCTCTCTTCCACCGGTATGAAGAATTTGCGGCACGGTTTAAAGCAATAAACAAAAAGATCGGGAAAGACCAGTATCTTGTCCATTATTTCATCAGCAGTCACCCTGGCGCCACGTTGGAAGATACCCTTCAGCTCTCCCTTGCTCTTACAAAAAAAGGCATTTACCCTGAGCAAATACAGGATTTTATGCCCCTTCCGCTCACCCCTTCAGGCGCCATGTACTACACCGGAGAAGACCCGTTTACCGGAAAAAAAATCACCGTTGCAAAGGCTTTTCAGGAAAGGAAGATGCATCGGGCGCTCATCCAGTACCGTTATCCGAAAAACCGGGGGCTTGTCGTGGAGGCTTTAAAAATTCTCAAACGGGAAGATTTGGCAGGGACATTCCTCGGGTATCGGCAAAAATAGAGTTGCATGGTTTCTGCCAATCGTTTAATATACTATAAAAACAATGAGTGAATTATAGGGAAACCGTACTATGTGCTCTGTACATCTACAAAAAACAATACTGTCCATCATTATCCTTTCAACAACCGCTTTCATGTACTCCTGTCTTACTGCAGGTCCTTCATTTGCACGACAGGAGACTCTGGAAAGCGGAACAGTGTTGAAGGGTATTGCCTTCGATACGTTCTGGAGAAAGGTGAGTGAGGAAGGAGAAAAATGGGCCAATGACAAATTATATATACGAAAGATATCATCGGGAACAGTAAGGGGCTTTGACAAACACGAAGGTCTTTCGCCTCTCTGGGAAGCACAAATAGTGAAATGCAGTGAATTGCAGGAACAAATCACATCCGGCAAGCACCTTTCGGTCTGCAAAGGTAAAGCGGTCACGCTCCGTATGGTTGAAGGCGGCATCATTGGTCTGGAGGCAGGCTTTCACGTGAAAAGGGAAGGCAATTTCCGTGGCGGGGCCGTCAGTTTCGAGAGGATTAAGCTCTCCGCGCAGCGAGCGGAAGAGGCTGCCAACGGACATATGCATTATCGTTCAATGGGATTTGACAATTATTCATATGACATGAAAATCGACCATTTTTCCAATAAACCGGTCTGGGTTATCAAAAAGGCATGCAGCAAACAGGGTGTTCTGGAAAGAAGATGCAGGCCAAAAGACCACTGGATCGTGAAAGTTGATGCTGAAACAGGGAATATTATCAAGTAACCGGCAGTCATAGATTATCATTCAGTACTCGCACGTTTTTATAGCTGATAGCATGAGTTTTCACAATTCCTTTCCCAATATTTCCAAAATGTCTTATAATAATTGTTGCAGAAGGGATTACAATGGATACAAAACTCACAACGGACAGAGAAAACATCTTGAATAATATTGAACAGAAACAATGCGACGTTGAACTCGCCCAGACAACGACAGATCTGAGAGAGCTTGTGGCGGTACTTAAAAAAACCGAAGAAGAGTATAAAAATATCTTTGAAAATGCGATGGAGGGTATTTTTCAGACAGACGCAAAGGGGCGTTTCACACGGGCAAACCCTTCTCTTGCCCGTATACATGGTTATGATTCGCCGAAAGATCTTATCGATTCCATTACCGACATAGCTCATCAACTTTTTGTAGATCCGGCAGACCACAGGAGACTCATAGAATTGCTCAAAGCATCTGGCGCCGTGCAGAATTATGAATCACGGGCTTACATGAAAAACAGGACCGTACACTGGGTCTCCATGAATGTCATGATCTTCCGCAACAAGGAAGGTAAAGTGCTTTACTACGAAGGCACTATGCTCGATATAACGGAGCGTAAGAAGGCCGAAGAAACTATTTTAGAAAGCGAAGAACGATACCGGATTGCCATCGAAAATTCCAATGACGCCATTTCAATCCACCGTGGTGATATTATCCAGTATGCCAACAGACGGTACATTGAAATGTTCGAATACAATGATCTTAAAGAGGTCATCGGACAATCGACAAAACCGTCTATACACCCCGACGATCTTGAAAGGGTAACAGAGATCATCAACAGGCGTCAACGCGGCGAACCGGTGCCGTCAAGATATGAGTTCAAGGGTCTTACCCAGAAAGGCAATACAATTTACGTGGAGGTATCTGCGGCAACCATAACATATCGGGGCGAAACCGCTTATCTCATTTATCTCCACGATATTACGGAAAGGAAACACGCGGAAGAAGTCCTCGTAAAATCCCATAAGGAATTAGAGCAGTTGAACAAGGCAAAAACCAAGGCAGTGAATCACATCTCTCATGAGCTCAAAACGCCCTTGTCGGTTATCCAGGGGAATATCCGAATTTTAAGGCGCAAGCTTGCAGAGACACCCCTGCTGCCATCCCTGGAAGGGATTTTTGATGCTCTGGAAAGAAATACCGAACGGCTTCTTGGAATATCGCGGGAAACTGACGATATCTTCAGGGTATCCCAGGAGATCGAGGCGGGGATCCTCCTCGGCGATCTCGACCGTCTTTGGGAACGGATAGGAACACTCCCGGACGTACCGGAAAACATACATGCTCACTGGGAAGCCCTCAAGGGATGGGTAAGCACCCACATTTCCGGGAGCACTGTATCGTTTCAATCCATAGATCTCTATTCATCGGTGCTTTCTCTTGTCAAGAAGATCAGACCTAAAATCGAGCATCGCAATCTCCAGATCACCGTGGATGGCCAGAATGATCTTTTTGTTGTCGCAGACCCTTTCATCCTCAGAGGCGTTGCCAAGGGCCTCATAAAAAACGCAATCGAGAACACACCCGATGGCGGAATAATCCATATTACTGTAGAACAAAAAGACGCCGGCATTTACCTTCATGTAACAGATTATGGCATCGGCATAACCGATGAAAACCAGAAATCCCTCCTTGACGGACTCTTCCATACAAAAGAGACTGAATCGTACACAACGAAGAAACCTTTTGATTTCGGAGCAGGCGGCAAGGGCCTTGATCTTCTTCGAATGAAATACTATGCCCAGCGCTATGGATTCAGTATTTCACTGGAGAGCAACAGATGCATCTATATACCGACAGACAGGGACCTTTGTCCCGGAGATATTGCCCAGTGCAGCCATTGCACCACTATTGACGATTGCGTCCAATCCGGCGGCACAACCTTTACCGTTGTATTTCCCATAAGCACCGCAAATCAAACCATTCAATGAAGCATAACCCTTGAATACATTAGAAAACTCTTTTCTTCAGGATATACTCACCGTAACAGGAACCAATGAAACGACAAAATCCTAAATCGATAAATAAAAAAGGAAGTAAGCAAAATATTCAGCGTAAAGCTCATAGTTCACGGAATGAGCGAGAGAGGAAGCCTCCGCCAGTCATGACACCTGATTTAGCGGGTCACAGGGAGGAAGCGGGCCTCCCTCTGGAAGGACTGGTACAAACCCCTGTGGTATCAATTTTTGATATCGCCTTTCCCAATAACTATGGTGTCGGGAAACTGGATGGTTTTGTACTTTTTGTCCCGGGAGCTGTACCACAAGACATCGTCAGAGTGGAGATTGCAGCGAGAGGCAAGAAGTTCGGATACGGGAAAATAGTAAATATTGAAGAACCATCCCCCCTGAGAATAGAACCGCCTTGTCCGCACTTCGGTATCTGCGGCGGATGCACGCTTCAGAACCTCACTTACGACAGCCAGCTCGCCATCAAAGAAAACTACCTTCGTCAGACATTAAAAAGGCTCGGCAATATCGACGCTGGAGAGATCGATATGCTCCCCATCGTCCCCTCACCGGGAGTATCTTTTTACAGGACCAAGCTTGAACTTGCCTTTGGAGAAAAAAACGGACGGGTCATCCTTGGACTTCGGGAAAGGGTCTCTCCTTTTGAACAATACAGCAGCAAAGTTGTACCTCTTCGCTCATGCGAGGTTTTCAGCCCTCTTATTGAAAAAATAATACCCATATTTACAGACTATGCTCACGAAAACAGGCTTATCCCATACAATCCCATTACGCACAAGGGCTTCCTGAGACACCTCATCGTCAGGGAAGCAAAATCCACCGGGGAGCTGATGTTTATTCTGGAGACAACGACAGGTTCTCTATCTGATACTGATAATCTCTGGCAAAAGCTGACCAGTGATCTTTCCCAGGCAAAAAGTCTGTACAGCGCCATCAATAATGGGCTGACAGATGTGATCCGGTATGAAAAAACCTTTCATATTGGCGGCAACCCTTTTATAGAAGAAAAACTGGGCGGCTTCATGTTCCATATACATCCGCAATCTTTTTTCCAGCCTAATGCTGAGGCAGCAAAAGGGCTCTATGAAAAAATCCCGGATTTGGCCGGCCTCAGACAAGACGAAACTATGCTTGGTCTTTACTGCGGCACAGGGGCCATCGAAATCTTTCTCTCTCCTTTTGTCAAAAAAGTAATCGGCATCGATTCCCTACCGCAGAATATCACCAATGCCATCGAGAATTGCCGGATCAACGGAAGGTCCAATTGCTCATTCCATGCAATGACCGTTGAGAACCTTCTTCATAACCGCTCAATGCAGACACCCGATATCCTCATTCTCGACCCGCCCCGCGCAGGAATTACCCTTGCAGCGTTAAAGGTCATCCTCCAACTCCGTCCCGCAAAAATTGTGTATATTTCCTGCAATCCCTCAACCCTGGCCAGAGATCTTAAGTATTTCCGTGAAAACAGATACAGGATACAAAAGATTGTCCCCCATGATTTCTTTCCGCATACATCCCATCTTGAAACACTGGTCTACCTCCATGATCATAATACCAATATTCCAGGGGATCATTTCTGTTGATTTTTTCTTGAACATGGTGGTATAGATAGACCATAAAAAACAGGAGATTATTAAACAATAATAGCAAGGAGGGCATCTCATGGACTTGAGGAGCCTCATCTCCCTATGGGAACAGAAAGGTACATTGAAACGGATTGCTCACCCGGTGAGCAGCTACCTTGAGATCACAGAAATTTATCGAAGAGTATTTCGCGAAAAAGGTCCTGCCCTTCTTTTTGAGAATGTAGAAGGTTCACGGATACCCCTTTTGATCAACATATTCGGCACATGGGAGAGGGTGTGGGATATTTTCGGGGTCACTTCGCAGCAAGAACTCCTCGCCAGACTCACACCCCTGTTTAATATCGAACCTCCGGCAGGTTTTCTCGACAAAGCACGGACGTTATGGAAGCTGAAAGACATTGCCGGTCTTTTCCCGAAGACCATCAAAAATGGTCCCTGTCAGCAACATCTTCTCCGCGAAGCTGAGGTCGATCTTTCTGCTTATCCTGTTATGACATGCTGGCCTGATGATGCGGGAAGGTTCATCACTCTTCCGGTAGTCGTTTCAAAAGACCCTATTTCGGGAAAACAAAATATGGGCATGTACCGAATGCAGGTAATCGATAAAAACCGCACCGCCATGCACTGGCATCCCTCAAAAGGAGGAGCTACTCATCACCGGAAAGCACAAGAACAGGGAAAGAGGCTTGAAGTAGCCTGTGTGCTCGGCTGCGAGCCTGCGGTGATCTACGCCGCATCGGCGCCACTCCCGCCGGACATAAGCGAGCTTCTTCTTGCGGGGTTGCTCTTAGACAAACCTATTGAAACCGTGAAATGCAAGACCATAGATCTGGAAGTACCGGCAAATAGTCAAATCGTCCTTGAAGGATACATTGATGAGAACGAGTCTTTTCCGGAAGGCCCTTTTGGCGACCATACAGGTTACTATACACCGCAGAGACCTTTCCCTGTTTTTCATATTCAGGCAATTACCACCTGCGACAGCCCTGTCTATCCATCTATCGCAGTCGGGTGGCCGCCACTGGAGGATGTGCTCCTCGGAAAACTGACAGAACAGCTCTTCCTGCCCTTAATGAAGTTCGTCGTCCCTGATATCGTAGACATTGAATTGCCCGCGGCAGGACTTTTCCATAATTTTGTCTTCGTCTCTATTGACAAGAAATATCCTGGTCAGGCATACAAGGTAATGGACAGTCTCTGGGGACTCGGTCAAATGTCGACAGCAAAGGTGATCGTTGTTTTTGATGGCGACGTAGACATCCACAACCCTGCTGAAATCCTTTTTCATCTCGGCAGCAATATTGACCCGCTGCGTGATGTAACGCTGAAAAAAGGGCCCCTCGATATCCTCGATCACGCCTCCAGCGAGGAGGGATTCGGAGGCAAGATGGGCATTGACGCAACAAGGAAACTGAAGGAGGAAGGATACCGAAGGGTGTGGCCGCAACAAGCCGTCATGGATGAAAAAACAGTCAGGAGAATCAATAGCATATGGGATCAGTTAGGACTGTAAAGGGGAAATTCCTCGGTATCATAGAACTCATCAAGTTTGAGCACAGCATCTTTGCCCTGCCCTTTGCCATGATAGCCCTTTTTATGGTCTACGACGGAAGCCTCCCCGACCCTGTAAAAACATTCTGGATCATCGCTGCGATGATCTCTGCAAGAAGCGCCGCCATGGCCTTCAACCGGATTGCCGACTATGGCTATGATTCGAGAAACCCGAGGACCAGTAAAAGGCCCCTTCAAGCACGCAAGGTAAGTCTCAGGGAGGCATGGGTATTCACGGTCATAGCGACACTCCTTTTTGTCTTCTCTGCTGCCATGCTCAACTGGACCGCCTTCTGGCTTTCCTTTACTGTGCTGCCCGTGCTTTTCGGCTATTCATACACTAAACGGTTCTCAGCCCTTTCACACCTCATTCTCGGACTTAACCTGGGCGTGAGCGCCATGGGCGCATGGGTTGGCGTTACAGCCTATGTCTCTCCCACAAGCATCCTTCTCTGCGGCGGCATCACCTTCTGGGTCGCAGGCTTTGATATTTTCTACGCCTTGCAGGATATCGAATTCGACAGACAAGAGGGGCTCGTGTCAATACCTGTTCGTTTAGGACCGGACAAAGCTCTCACTATTGCACTTATATTTCATATCATCTCCCTTGTCTTCTTCATAGCAGCAGGAATTTCGTGGCGCCTGGGCAGCATATTCTATGGCGGTCTCGCCGTTATAGCTGCAATCCTCTTCTATGAGCACTGGCTGGTTGCAAAGCGGGGACTTACTCATATAAACATGGCCTTCTTTACGTTAAACGGAGTTGTGAGCATCCTTTTCTTCTGTTTTACAATGGCAGATATTCTCATGAAAAAAAATATAGAATAATCAGGAGACAGACGTGAAAACCAAAACCCATATAGCCTTTTTTGCGATACTCCTCATCATCGGAGTGGTCCCTTCCGCGCACTCGGCCCCGGACATTCAATTCGGCACACTCCCTGTACTTCAAGCCCTACCCCTTTTTGTTGCCGCAGATAAGGGGTTCTTCAAAGAACAGGGCTTGAATGTTGAGCTTGTAACAAGCAATTCCGCTCTCGAAAAAGATGTCGCCTTTACATCGAATAAGATATCGGGTTACTTCGGGGATATCCTCACCTGTATGGCCCTCAATGCCAACAACATTCCCATCAAAATCGTCTCCGTTATCCACAATGCGACAAAAAACCAGAGGATGTTCGCTTTTGTCATCTCCTCCAAGTATGCAGGTAAACCGAAAGAAGCAGTCAACGCGGGTATCGCCGTTAGTTCTAATACAATCCTTGATTACCTCACTACCAAGTTTCTTGCTTCCAAGAACATTCCTCTTGAACAGGCCAATATAGTTGAGATCAAGAGTATTCCCATCCGGCTGCAGATGTTTGTCGCCGGTCAGGTATCGGCAGCCGTCCTGCCTGAGCCGCTTGCGGCCCTGGCAGTGGCAAAAGGGGCAATCGTCGTTACCGATGATGCCGGAACAGGCTGGTCCCCGACGGTCCTCGCCTTTAATGACACCTTTCTCGCCAGATATCCCGATAAGGTGAAAGCATTCCAGAGGGCCGTGGAAAAGGCCTCAGCATACATCAACAGCAATCCCGATGATGTCCGCCCCATCATGAACCGGGAGTGCAGGATACCGGACCAGTTGAAACAGAGCTTTCCCATTCCCCAGTTTCCCAAACTTGCACTCCCGACAACTGCGCAAATTAAGGACGTGTTCCGGTGGTATCACCAGAAAGGGGTAATAAAAAAAGAGGTCCTGTACAAACAGATAGTGGCAGACGGCTACCTGCCGTAAAAGAGAAATCAGGGCAAAATAGTGAACACAGTATCTGTATATCAGGGACAACGCGAACCCCATTAACCGCAAGGAGACTGTATGAACGGTGCAAACTTACTGGTAAAGAGGGCTATAGCCGGGGGGATTGAGATATGTTTTGCGAATCCGGGCACCACCGAAGCGCCTCTGGTGGTAGCCTTTGATGAAACACCGGGTATTAAGACAATTCTCGGCCTCTTTGAGGGTGTCTGCACAGGGGCTGCCGATGGGTACGGACGGATGAAAGGCAAACCCGCCATGACCTTACTCCACCTGGGTCCCGGCTTTGCAAATGGTATCGCAAATCTTCACAACGCAAGGCGGGCAGGAACCCCCATTGTCAATCTTATCGGTGAACATGCCACATGGCACCGCAGCGCCGATGCCCCTCTTGCAATGGACATCGAAGCCCTTGCCGGCACTGTATCAGGCTGGCTCCGCACAAATCAATCCGTTGATACTTTGTCATCAAACCTGACCGAAGCAATTTCAGCCTCTTATTATGGACAGATATCGAGCCTTATTGTACCTCATGATCATCAGCTTGCAGATGCCGAAGATACATCGGTTACGATGAGTGAGTTTTCTTTTGACCCTCCTGATACGAGTATTATTGAAAAGACGGCGGCCATACTGAGAAGGAACAGTAAATCAGCAATACTCCTCGGAGGGCTCGCCCTGAGAGGACAAGGACTGAAATATGCGGGCTTCATAAAGGCCCTCACCGGGTGTGATCTCCTTGCGAACAGTTTTCCTGGCCGGGTGGATAGAGGCGCAGATCTCCCGGTTGTTAATCGCATCCCCTATTTCCCTGAACCGGCAAAGGCCCTGCTCTCTCAGTATGAAGTGGTAATATATGCAGGAGGTACGGAACCTGTTACCTTCTTCGGGTATCCGGGTATTGACAGCTATCTTATCACTCATGATCAGGAGCGAATTCACCTCTGCTCAGAACGACAGGATGCTGTACGTTCTCTCGAATATCTCCTTGATGTACTCAAGGGGGACAACAGATCGGGTAATGAAAACGGCATGGTAAGGGAATTGAGAAGGCCAGAATTATTGACCGGAGATCTGACACCTGAAAAGGCCTGTATCACCCTGGCAGCCCTTCAGCCTGAAGGAGCAATCGTCGTTGATGAAGGACTCACCACGATACTTCCCTATTATTCTCTTACGGCTGCTATACCTTACCATACGATACTGACAATTGCGGGCGGCGCTATCGGTTATGGTATGCCTTGCGCCACAGGCGCAGCCCTTGCGTGTCCCGACCGACCCGTAATAACATTCCAGGCAGACGGAAGCGCGCTCTACACAGTGCAGGCCCTGTGGACCCAGGCCCGGGAAGGATTGAATGTCACAACCCTTATCTGCTCCAATGGCAGCTACAATATTGTCAGGATGGAACTTGAACGGGCAGGTATCGCTTCCCGCGGCCCTAATGCTGAAACCCTTACAGACCTTGGCCACCCAAGGATCGGCTGGGTAAAGATTGCTGAGGGCTTTGGGGTACCCGCTGTATCAGTTACGACCGCTGAAGGTCTTGCCCTTGAATTGGTGCGGGCATTGGCAGAACCTGGACCACATCTCATTGAGATGATACTTTAACACAAGGGGAAAAATTATTTCCTGCCATGAACATTTAATGTACGACCCCTGCAATGCTTGCTCAGAGGGTTGAAATCCTAAGACCGAGAGCCTTTCAACCCCGTGAAAATTTCAACCGGTATTCGTCAGTCGAATGAATTATTTTCTCCTTGAAATCTGTTAATGTTTGGGTGAAAATAGGTTTGCGGGAAAGGAAATTAAGAAAGTTACGGAAATTACCTGTGTCTCCAACCGCAGTTGGTCATACAAATCGGGGAGTTTGTCACGATAGCCCGCTATGTTTCCGAAGCGGGCAGAATTGCATGTTATTGCTCCTGCGATGGAATTGAGCTTTGCGCATCAATACGATCAAGTGCTTTACTGAAAAATAGTTTACTAAATTTTCTTCATTCAAGAAGGCTGACTTATGTGTAGAATCATCAAACTGTTACTCTTATCTAATTGGTTTCATCTTATAGCTCTCTCAATATTCATCTTATCCCTCCATGGATGTGCCGGAATGAAAAGTGTTCAGGAGGAGCCCTCACCATTTCCGATGTACCCGGAAAACTATTTGGAACGAAATGAGTTTTCGGTTGCAAAAGGAGATGACATCATAGGCCAGTTGGCAGTCATCAGGCTTGAAAAAGGGGATTCACTACCGGACATTGCAAGACACTTCAGTTTGGGAATCAATGCAATCAGTGCAGCAAATCCAGGGGTAGATATGTGGGTGCCTAAGGCCGGAGAGCGTATCATGTTGCCTCTGAGTTTTATCCTGCCGGATGTTGTTCGAAAAGGCATCGTGGTTAATTTAGCCACAATGAGGCTCTTTCAATTTAAAGGAGATAGTAAGTCTAAGCCACTGATGGTGTCGACCTACCCGGTCGGTGTCGGTACTGCAGAGCGGCCCACACCCACAGGTCAAATGCATGTGGAGCGCAAAGTAACCCGGCCGACCTGGCATGTGCCTGCCTCAATTGCCGCTGATCATCGAAAAAAAGGAGATCCACTGCCCGCTGAAGTTCCGCCGGGACCTCAAAATCCCCTGGGAGAATATGCGCTCTATTTAAGTAAGTCGAGTTATTTGATCCATGGTACCAATAAACCGGCCAGCATTGGTCTTCAGGCAACAAATGGCTGTATGAGACTCTATCCGGAAGATGTGAAGAGGCTCTACAAGAACACCCCGGTCAATACACCTGTATGCATCATTAACCAGCCATATCTTATAGGTCAACGTGATGGAATGGTTTACATGGAAGTTCATGCGCCCTTGGAAGACTCAGGTGCTGTTGAACTAGAGAAGACATATACAAAATTGAGAAATATTGAAAAGAAATCGGGGCGTTCGCTTGACTGGAAAAAAGTTAAGGAAGTACTGGCCGAGGCCCGAGGGATTCCTGTTCCCATATTCGAGGTCCGTCAAGGCAGTGAAAAGGGGGCTGCGAAAACCATAGAAATCAAGCACCCCGACAAATTGTATGGCAGACCGGAAATACCGGAACTGAAAATGGACGCGTGGTATGTTTCAGCCGCAGAAACGCGTGATGAGATTGACGCTCTGAGGATTGCCGCCATTATCAACCACCAGGGCCCACAGATTCCGGCACGAGTGCTATCAAAGAGCGATAGCCATCGTGTTATCGCTGGCCCTTTCAATACTATCAGCGAGGCCAAAGATGTGATCAAACGCTTGAAAATTGATTTGGAAATAGATGGTGTATTGGTTGAACCTGTCAAGAAGAAATAGTCAATCCCGCCTTTTCTTACATGTTCAAACCGCATAGCTTGTTGAATGACAGTTCTCCGGCACCAGAGGTGACCCTGTATTGAGAAAGAACAAATGGTTGTACTTTAACCCTGGATATGGTACATGTTTTTTGGAACCAGTCAATAACTAATGTGGATCTTTTGAGAAGTGGTGCTGTGTATATACCACGCTAAAAAGAGTAAAGTGAACAGAAAGGGGGTGATGAGATGATGAAAAAGAGTCTTTTGGTGATCTCAATGATGCTTGTTCTTGCTATTACTATGGCGGGTTGTGCAACAAAGGGTGACCTCGAGAAAGTTCAGGCGCAGGAAATGCAGAATCGTGCGAAAGCAGATCAGGCAGCCCTGGATGCACAGGCTGCCAAGGCAGCAGCTGATGCGGCCACGCTAAAGGCAGATACCGCCGCAGCCCGCGCTGAAAATGCTGTGAAAATGGCAGAGGAAAAAGAAAGGATCGCAGATGAAAAGGCGAATAAGGCCGACGCCGCTTTCAAGAAATCAATGAAGAAGTAAGTTGATTTTACGGGTGCGGTTAACCTTACTTTTGGTGCTCCGGTAATGAAATGGCAGGGTTTTGAGACCCTGCCATTGTCTTATCCCTTCACCGTTTCAATGTGGTACAGTGGTATATATTTTGGATATATCAGGAAGAGGATCGGTTCTGTGATCATCAAGCATAGTAATAACAAACACGAAGGTATATATGGATAAAAAACAAAGCAGGATAAGTAAGCATCTTTATTTTTTCTTTGTCGGCATCATAATAACGCCAATGCTACTATGCGGATGCAGTCACTTTAATGAGGGATATCAGGCCCAGTCAATCTTCAAAGAAGCGAATGATTTTTTCAGTCAGGGAAACTACAAGGCCTCACTGAGCAAATATGAGCAGATTCTTAAAGAATCTCCCACGGCGGCAGACAGAGTCCTTTTCGAGATGGGCATTATCTATGCGTATCCCAGGAATGAGCAAAAAGATTATCAGAAATCTCTGGAATGTTTTCAGAAACTCATAAAAAATTACCCGGAGAGCGCCTACAGACGTGACAGCGAGATGATGGTATTCCAAATCCATAATGTCACTATCAAGGATAAGACTATTGTTGCGCTGCAAATACAGATTGAGACGCTCCAGCAGGATGCTAAAAGCAAAGAGAATGAGGTTATTGCACTGCAAAAAAAGATTGAAATGCTCGAACAAAAGGTTTTTGCACTCCACAAGGGACCAGTAGATAAGATTTTGATAGAAAAGAAAGAACGACGATTGACATTGTTCTCAAAGGGCGAGGGGCTCAAGACTTACAAAATAGCCTTGGGAGGAAATCCCAATGGTCCAAAAGAAAGGCAAGGTGATAATAAAACCCCGGAGGGAACCTACATCATCGACTCAAGAAACAAGGACAGCCGTTATCATCTGTCTCTTCATATTTCCTATCCAAACGAGAAAGATAAAAAACGGGCAAAAGAACTTGGTGTTTCTCCGGGCGGAGACATCATGATCCATGGCATTAAGAACGGTTTCTCGTGGGTTGGTAGTTCTCACACAGAGGTTGACTGGACGAAAGGGTGTATCGCTGTTACAGACGAAGAAATAGAGGAAATTAACAAGCTAGCGCCAAATGGTACGATTGTTGAGATAAAGCCATAGAAGGCCACACTCCCTTGTCAATACGGTCTGTGCGTGTCCTCCCAAATTTGCCTGTTTCTCTCTCGATCTCTCCATTCCCGATCAGGATTTCCCTTCTCAGGATAGGGAGTAAAACAGCCCTGAAGACTGAGTATTGTCAACATTATCACTAATATTATTGCCACCGATATGATAATTTTTTTCATTCCTGCGCCTCCACATTTAAGAATCACTCATACAAATTCTATAGTGTGTCAGACTGTCTTAACCAGCTTTCTGAACAGACAGTAAGCATAATGGCTCCTGATGTCAATGATGGAAATCAAATTCAGAATCCGCGTCTACAGAACAGGTTTATGAAATAGGAACATTTTAAACCAATATTGGGTAGTGCATATGTCGTCTTGTAGCCCCATATCCAAAAGTCTTTAAGCCCCGTAAAGATTCAAATGGCATCCGTCAGTCGAATAAATGATTTTCTCCTAGAATTCTACCGAGGTTTGGTAGAAAATAGATGTGCGGGATGGGAAATTAAAAAAGATTCTGCGGAACGCGAGGCAACGTATATTCCTCGACTATTCCAAAATTCCCGACCGGGAATTTCGGATGGAGTGGCCGTTGGTCATTTCACCACACACTACACCGCAAATACATACCACCACCAACGTAAAGAACCCAAACCGATCTGCCACCCAACCAGTTTCTAACCCATTGATTTTTGACCCTCTTTCTGTTATATATTTCAGTTACGCATGAGAAATATCATAATCAGAGTATGGAACGGGGAAGCAACATATGCACGATGGATGTTATATATTCCCCTGGCATTTTTTTCGTATCTGTATCAGATTGCCCTGGTTATCAGAGAGTTCCTCTATAAATCGGGCGCTATTGCCATAGAAAAAGCCGTCATCCCTGTCATCAGCGTCGGCAATATCAGCCTCGGAGGGACAGGAAAGACACCTGTCGTAGAAAGGCTTTCGCAAAAGTTGAAGGAAGAAGGGTTGCACCCCGGCATCATCACGAGGGGCTACAAGAGAAAGAAAAAAGGGACATTTGTCGTGGATACACAAAGAGATACTGCTGAAACAGCCGGAGACGAGGCCTTCATGATGGCGAAGAAAACAAACATCCCTGTAATAGTCGGCACTAACCGTCTGGAAGCAATCGAAACCGGTATCCGGTCCTTTCATATTGATATGGCAATTCTCGATGACGGTTTTCAGGTGAAAAACCTCGAAAAAGATGTGGACCTGCTCATCCTCAACGGTAAAGAAACGCCTGAACATCATGAATTATTTCCTCTTGGTCCCTACAGGGAACCCTTTATGCGTATTCGCGACTGCGATGCGATCCTTATCAATAAGGCTGGCCCCGGCAAGATTATCGTTCCTTTTGCGGGTAATATTCCGAAGTTTAACGTCTCTTATAAACCGGTGCATGTCTATAATTTGAGCAAGAAACTCATCGCACCTTATACCTATTTAAAGGGAGAACGGGTTACCGCATTTTCGGGTCTCGGGGACAACCGGTCTTTTTTCAGGCTCCTCAATGATATCGGCGCAGACGTTGTCCATGAGATATCATTTCCGGACCATCACCGGTATACTGCGAAGGATCTTGACAAAGTGCGCCTCCTTTCATGACGTAGACTGTATTGTTACTACAGAAAAGGACGCCGTCAAAATGACCCATATGGATATTCCGGAAAATCTCTTTTATCTCTCAATTGAAGTTGCAATTGAGAATGAAGAGAAACTGATCGGACTGCTTTTGAAGAGAATAGGATTTACACCCCGGAGATTCTTAAATACGGGTTTCGATATCCAGCAGGCAGGATTCAGGGGTTCCAAAATCGTTCAATGAAACGGTGAATTCCGGCAACAGCAAAGTGCTGGTAGCGTGAGTGAGGAATATGAAAAATAGAGAAGGACAGCAGATGAGCACATTGAGAGATAAAACACCTAGCTCCCAGAGGGAGCATGAGAGGGTCTCATGAAAAAGACAAAGGAGGACACCGTGCCAGAAAGAGTATATATTTTTGACACAACATTGAGAGACGGAGAACAATCTCCCGGCAACACCATGAACACGCAGGAGAAACTCCGTGTTGCAAAACAGCTTGAAGCTCTCGGCGTTGATATCATTGAAGCAGGTTTTCCTATAGCATCAGATGGAGATTTCGATGCAGTGCGGCAGATCGCCCAGGCTTCAAGAACTGCGAAGTTGCCGGGCTTGCCCGTGCAAATAATGAGGATATCGACCGGGCATGGGAAGCGATAAAAGTCGCCGCTCAACCCCGTATCCATACCTTTATTTCGACCTCTGATATCCACCTCAAATATCAGTTCAAAAAAACGCGGGACGAGATCCTGAAGATAGCCGTCCAGTCCGTTAAAACGGGCAAAAAAATATACCAGAAATGTTGAGTTCTCGGCTATGGACGCAACACGAAGCGATTGGGATTATCTCTGCCGCATGTTCGCAGAAGTCATCGACGCAGGGGCTACTACGATCAATGTCCCTGATACGGTTGGCTATGCCGTACCGGAGGAATTCGGCAAACTCATCCGGTATATCGTGGAGCATGTTCCTAATATTGGAAAAGCCATTATCAGCGTCCACTGCCACAACGATCTGGGGCTTGCCGTCTCCAACTCAATCGCAGCAATCCAGAACGGGGCCCGGCAGGTAGAGTGCACCATCAACGGTATCGGCGAACGTGCCGGTAATGCCGCCCTTGAAGAAATTGCCATGATCCTGAGGACCCGTAAAGATATATTTCCTGCCGATACACGCATCGTCTCGGAGAAGATATATCCGGCGAGCAGGCTTATTTCATCCATTACCGGCGTTTCAGTGTGCAGCCCAACAAGGCAATCGTCGGCGCTAATGCCTTTGCCCATGAATCAGGCATCCATCAGGATGGACTGTTGAAAGCAAAACTTACCTACGAGATCATGAAACCTGAATCAGTGGGCATATCGAAAAGTTCCCTGGTTCTCGGCAAACACTCCGGAAGGCACGCCTTCCGGGACAGGATTGAAGGGCTCGGCTATATCCTGGAAGACAAAGAATTGAACCTTACTTTCAAGAGGTTCAAGACCCTCTCTGATATGAAGAAATATATTTACGATGAAGACATTGAGATGATCATCATGGACGAGATCTACAAGATACCGGAAAGATACAAACTCGTCTATCTCAATGTCAAGCTGCGGAAATATGACAATCCCGACTGCTACCGTCAAGCTCGAAGTAGACGGCACTGTCTATCAGGATGTCGGCTTTGGCGACGGCCCTGTTGATGCCATTTACAAGATCATCAAAAAGATGGTCAAGACAAACAGCAAACTGGAGAAATTTTCCGTTAACTCCATTACGCAGGATATGGACGCCCAGGGCGAAGTCTTCGTCAAGCTATCGGAAAAGGGCCTCGTTGCCATCGGAAAAGGGGCGGATACGGATATTATCGTGGCCAGCGCAAAGGCATACATCAACGCATTGAACAGACTGGAATATGTGAAGAAAAAAAAGCTTGAGGTGAAATAAGATGGGAATGACGATTACAGAAAAGATACTGGCGGCACACGCCGATAAAAAGAGTGTCGAACCTGGAGAGATTATCGATGCCCGGATTGATCTCGCCCTGGCAAATGACATCACAGCGCCGCTCTCTCTTGAAGAATTTGAAAAGGTAGGCGCAAAGAGGTGTCTTTGATCCGGAGAAGGTTGTCTTTGTCCTGGACCACTTTACCCCCAACAAAGACATCCTCTCAGCAGGAAACTGCAAGAAGATACGTGAGTTTTCCAAACAATACGGCATCACGCACTGCTATGAAGGGGGAAATTGCGGTATTGAACACGCCCTGCTTCCCGAAGAGGGCCTTGTTGTCGCCGGAGACCTCGTCATCGGCGCAGACAGCCACACCTGCACATACGGCGCTCTGGGCGCTTTCTCAACAGGCATGGGCAGCACTGATGTCACCTATGGCATGGTAACAGGCCGTATCTGGCTGAAAGTACCGGAGAGCATCAAATTTCACTGCACCGGTACATGGCAGAAATGGGTCACCGGCAAAGACCTGATCCTCCATATCATCGGCATGATCGGTGTTGACGGCGCACTCTATGCGGCCATGGAATATGATGGCGAAGCGATTTCAGCCCTCTCCATGGACTCCCGATTTACTATAGCCAACATGGCCATCGAAGCAGGCGCAAAGAACGGCATTTTTAAGGTTGATGACAAGACAATCGCCTATCATGAAAGAACGGGCGAAAAAACCCTACACGATATACGAAAGCGATCCTGACGCCCATTACCGGCAGGTTTACGAAATTGATGTCGCTGCAATCGGTCTCAAGGTTGCCTGTCCATCACTTCCCTCCAACGTGAAGGATGCTGCGGAACTGAAAGGCATCGATATCGATCAGGTCGTCATCGGCTCCTGCACGAACGGCAGGATAGAAGACCTGGAAATGGCCGCTGAGATATTGAAAGGGAAGAAAGTTGCGCTCCTCGACCAGAACCATCATTATTCCGGCAACACCGAAAATATACAAAGAAGCCCTCAAACTGGGCTATTTTGAAATATTCCTCGATGCCGGATGTATCATTTCACCGCCCACATGCGGTCCCTGCCTCGGCGGCCACATGGGCGTACTCGCAAAGGGAGAACGGGCAGTGGCCACAACAAACAGGAACTTTATCGGCAGGATGGGACATCCCGAGAGCGAAGTCTATCTCGCAGGCCCGGCAGTAGCAGCAGCAACAGCAATCAAGGGAAGTATCGCCCATCCGGAGGAGGTATTATGAAGTTAAAGGAAGAGTATGGAAATTCGGAGACAATATTGATACGGATATTATTATCCCCGCGCAGTATCTTGCGCAATACTGACCCAAAAGTACTGGGGAGCCACTGCATGGAACCTCTTGTCTCCCGGATTCCACGCAAAAGGTAAAACCCGGTGACATTATTGTTGCAGGATATAATTTCGGCTGCGGTTCTTCCCGGGAACATGCGCCCATCGCCATCTCAGCCCTCGGCATACCGCTCGTTATCGCCAAGACCTTTGCCCGCATATTCTATCGCAACGCATTCAATAAAGGGCTTGCGCTTCTGGAAGCGGATATTATGGATTATGTCAAAGAAGGTGACGAGATCGAAGTTGACCTCACTTCCGGGATCATCAAATGCGGCACAATCGAGAAGACAGGCAAAGCCCATTCCGCCTTTTATGGTTGAACTTATCGACGCAGGCGGATTGATAGAATATCTTAAAAAACAACTGGAGGCATAACATGAAAGAGTACACTGTGGCAGTCGCAGGCGCTACCGGCGCCGTAGGGAATGAAATGATCACAACACTGGAGCAGAGAAAGTTTCCCGTAAAAACACTGAAGCTTCTCGCTTCATCGCGAAGTGTCGGAAAAACCATATCCTTTCGGGGAGAGGAGATAGAAGTAGAAGAACTGAATGAGAATTCATTCAAGGGCGTCGATATCGGCCTTTTTTCGCCCGGAGGTTCCGTGAGCCTCAAATTCGCGCCCATAGCCGCGGCAAGCGGATGCGTTGTCATCGACAACACAAGCGCCTTCAGGATGGACCCGGACATTCCTCTCGTCGTTCCCGAAGTAAATGAAGCACGCAATTAAAGACTATAAAAAAAGAGGCATTATCGCAAACCCCAACTGTTCCACTATCCAGATGGTAGTTGTGCTGAAGCCGCTCCATGACGCGGCAAAGATCAAAAGGGTTGTCGTCTCCACCTATCAGGCCGTCTCCGGTACAGGGCAAGAAAGCCATCCATGAACTGGAACAGCAGATTCTTGCCATTTATGGCAACAAAAAGGTTGAGAATAAGGTCTATCCTTACCAGATAGCCTTTAACTGTCTTCCCCATATCGACTCTTTCATAGAAAATGGATACACAAAGGAAGAGATGAAGATGGTCAACGAGACGAAGAAGATCCTGGAAGACGACAGCATCGCGGTAACAGCCACAACGGTCCGGGTGCCCGTCTTCTACGGTCATTCCGAATCTGTCAATGTCGAGTTTGAAAAAGCGATTACACCTGACGAGGCACGGAAGATCCTCAAGAAGGCGCCCGGCGTAAAAGTCGTCGACGATCCGTCAAAAAACCTCTATCCTCTTGCCATTCACGCGGCAGGAAAAGATGATACCTTCGTCGGCAGAATCAGAAAAGACGAGTCCATCGCCCATGGATTAAATATGTGGATCGTCGCAGATAATATCAGGAAAGGAGCGGCACTCAATGCGGTTCAAATCGCCGAAGTGCTGATTAAGAAATACCTGTAACAAGAGAAGCTACCACCGTTTAAACGGTTCAAGCTGTTCAAACCGTTTAAACGGTGTCTTTATGTCTAGACAATGAACCCCTCAACAACGCCCTCAAGATTCACTGAAAGCCCTGATAATTCACGTGATGCCTTTGCAATCTGTTCCGAGTTGCCCGACGTTTCTTTTGAAACATTTGCAATCGTTTCGATGTCTCTGTTGATTTCTTCTGAGGTAGACGCCATTTCTTCTGTTGCCGATGCTATCTGTTGTACCATAACATGCAGTTGATCGACACTCCCGACGATTGTCCGCAGAACGCTGCCGGCCTGCGTGGACAACTCGACGCCTGATTTAACTTCGCTCGTTATGTCTCCCATGGAGAGAACAATCTGACGGACTTCTCCCTGAATGGAGTTTATCATACCGCCTATCTCGGCAGTGGAATTGGCTGTTCTTTCTGCAAGTTTTTTTACCTCATCGGCAACGACCGCGAAACCTCGCCCTGCCTCGCCCGCACGGGCCGCCTCAATAGCGGCATTGAGGGCCAGAAGATTGGTCTGATCTGCTATTTCATTAATGACATTGACGATCTCTCCGATTTGGTTGGAGCGTTCACCGAGTGACTTTATCAATTCCGCTGACTGGTCGATCCTTTTCGCGATAGATTTTACCTTTTCAACGGACCCGTCTACAACGCCCTCGCCGTCTTTTGCTAATTTCGCAGTTTCGGTTGCAGAAGTTTCAATGTTTGATGTATTCTTCGCGATATCAAGCACCGTTTGGGACATCTCCTCAGAAGCAGTTGCTACTTGCGAGGATCTGCCTGCCTGTTCGATCGCCCCTTCTGACATAAGTTCGGAATTTTCATTCAGTTCTTTACTGGCTGAAGCTATATTTTTTGCCGCATTCTTCACTTCGCCGATAATATGCTGAAGCTTCATTACCATGTCTTTCATTGCTCCCAGCAATTGGCCTGTTTCATCTGTCCGGCTCGTATCTATCTGGGCGGTCAAATCGCCATCGGCAATCTTATGTGCAGCAAGGACCCCTTCGCTCAAAGGTTTTGTAATGCTTCGGGTAAGAAAGGAAGCGAGAAATACTGCAAATAGAAAAACAAAGGCACCAATGCACAAAAGTATTAATCGGGCGTTTCTGTATGTTGCCTGCGCTGCCATAGCCCCGGCATTTGTCAATTCCTCCTGGTATTTCACCATTTCCACACATGTGGTGGCAAGCATTGCTGATATACTGATACTTCCCAGAAGCATATTATTAGCCTGGCTCAGATTTCCCTCTGTGATAAACTGAGTCACCCTGCTTCGCGCCGTTTGCGCTATGGCATACTTCTGTTGCATATCCTCGATCAATTCCTTGCCCTTAGCTGTGGTTTCCAGCTTCTTCAGTTTTTCAAAGGAATCGGCGTAAAGCGCCTGTGCATCTTCTATTTTCTTCATTTCATTTTTTGTCATATTCTCATCATTCGCAATCACTGTTGTCATTAAGCCCATGTCAATGGCGCTCACAGCGTCGGCAATCTTGGTGGCAAGTAATATTTTTACATTGTTTATTTTGATAATTTGTTCGAGCTTGCCATTCATGACGCTTAAACTCCATATACCTGTTGCCGTCAGCAAAACCATAAAAGCGATAATAAGCCCCAACCCAGTTTGAAGCCTTGTACTGATTTTAAGATTATTCAACTTCATCATCATTTTTTGCTCCCATAGAAATTGTTTTAATCATAGTTTATTATCGGCAATTATTAATATCTATTAACCCCTAAATCATTCAATAGCTTGAAAACATTCACCCTAGATAATCAAGCATCTGCACAACAGATGAATAGTTGTTTTTATCGAGTGCTTGTTATCCAATACGTCATTTAGATAGTCTTGAACTGCCTTTCCATATGTGTATGGTGGTTGTGTAGTATTGATTCTGCTGTAAAGGGAGGATTTTTTAAGAGTGAATTTTGGCGTAACTGCATTTATCGGTTAACGGTAAAGCATTCAAGGGCTTTTTCTGCCCTCAAAAATCGTATTAAGCCTAAATTGTAATAAACCTGTTATTGGTGTAACGATTATTTAATGTTTCACATCAAGAGTATGAAATACTTTTCTTACCTATTTCATTACAGACACAATACTTTAAAGAACAGGAAGGGTAATATGCCCATTCCCAGTATGAGAACGATAATCATTGAGCAGAGCACTTTTTCCTGTAATCCAAGGAGCAATGGCTCTGTGACTACCGCGTCCTTTGAATAGCTCATCCTCACAAGATTCAAATAGTAAAAAATTGAAATAACAGTATTTGCCGCCCCAATAAGGACTATCGGCAAATAACCCTGCCTGAATGCACTCGTAAAAAGAAAAAGTTTACCAGTGAACCCACCTGTAGGAGGAATCCCAGCCAGAGAAAATGCAGATACTGCCAGCACAAATGCAAGCATTGGAGCGCGGCGTGCAAGACCGGGTAAGTCATCAATGGTGACATTCCGCCCATCTTTCGATAAAAGAATTATCACATAAAAGAGACCAAGATTCATAAAAAGATAAATGGCTGTATAATAAAGCACTGCCATGCTACCCTCACGATTGAGCGCCAGTAGACCGATGATGAGGTAACCCGCGTGCGCTATGCCCGAATATGCGAGAAGCCGCTTAATATCTTTCTGGACGAGCCCTACCAGATTCCCGAATGTCATGGAAAGCGCAGCCAGCACCATAAGAATCTTTATCATTTCGGGCGATGATGGAAACGCAAGCATGGTAATTCGTATTAAAAGTGCCGCAGCCGCAATCTTAGGAACTGTGGCAATAAATGTCGTTGTGGTATTTGAAGCGCCCTCGTAAATATCCGGCGCCCAAAAATGCATTGGAAAAAGGGACAACTTAAAAAAGAAACCTGTCAACGTGAGGAGTATAGCGAATATACCGATTGGCTGATGAATAAATTGTGGAAATGCTACAATAATATCGGCGAGAAAGGTGGATCGTGCCATGCCATAGAGATAACCCATACCGTAGAGCATGATGCCAGTTGAAATCGCGCCGAAGAAAAGATACTTTGCGGTCGCCTCCAGATGTTTCTTCCCATGACTTTTTCTCAGCGGTACAATTGCATAGAGGCTGTATGATGAAATCTCAAGAGATATCACTATAGAGATAAGTTCCACGGAGCTGACAAGCATCATAAGCCCCAATATAGAAAAACTGAGGAACATATAGTATTCCGGCTTATAGGCATCTTCGGTATCGTCCTTTTCATTGTACATGAAAATAACAAACCAGAAACCGTAGGCAATGAGCAGTTTAAATATCTGAGAAAAATAATTGATACTGTATGCGCCATAAAAGAGAAGCCCATCGGTTTTTACTCCGAAGGCACTGTATGCGGTAATCAAAAGCCCTGCTGTAGCCAGCAGTTTTGCCAGAGGGTGAGCTAAACCCTTAGTCTTTCCAAGCGAGAGGAAAAGAAAGACTATGGAAAAAGAAAGTATATAAAGCTCAGGAATAAACAACATCATTCTTTACACCCCTTTAATGGAGAAACACTGCCATTTGCTTTTGAAGCTCGGCAAGGGTTTTGTCAAAAACATGTATAAAGGGACGAGGGAACAACCCCATCCACACTATTAAGAGAAGAAGCGGCAAAAGATATACAATTTCTCGTGCATTCATGTCTCTGATTACCTTCTGATCGGTTCTGCCCCAGACAATCTGTTTTAAAAGTCTCAACATATATGCTGCCGCAAGAACTGCTCCAACCACAGCAAAAAAACCTGCTGTCTTGTGATTCGTAAAGGTACCGATAAGCACGTAAATCTCCCCAACAAAATTGTTTGTACCAGGGAACGCAAATGATGAAATAGCAGCAAGTCCGAAAAACCCGACATATATAGGCATGGTCTTAGTCAGGCCTGCGTTATCAAAAATCTCTCTACTGTGTGTTCTCTCATATATGATGCCTACACTGAGGAAAAGCGCGCCCGTTGTAACACCATGGTTTAGCATCTGCATCATAGCACCATCAAACCCGAATAGGGTAAAGGTGAATATACCCAACGTTACAAAGCCCATATGCGCGACGCTTGAATAGGCAATAAGCTTTTTCATGTCAGTCTGGCTGAGGCAGACAAACCCTCCATAAATGATGCCGATAACGGAAAGAACTATCATGTAAGGTGCAGCTGCTATGCTCGCCTCTGGAGCAATAGGGAGACAAAACCGCAGAAACCCATACGTGCCCATCTTGAGGAGTATACTGGCAAGGAAAACGCTTCCGGCTGTTGGCGCTTCCGTGTGAGCTGCCGGCAACCATGTATGAAAAGGAAACATAGGCACTTTAATGGCAAAGGCTAATGCGAACGCCAGAAATACCCAGATCTGGAAGCTAAAGCTATAACCTCTAAACATCGCCTCAGGAATATTAAAGCTTCCTGTCATCAGATAGATAGCGATAATTGCTACAAGGAGGAATACGCTTCCGAAGAGCGTATATATGAAAAATTTGATTGATGCGTAGTCCTTGTTAGGTCCACCCCAGATTGCGATAAGGAGATACATGGGTATCAGCATGGCTTCCCAGAAGACATAAAAGAGAATAAAATCGAGGGCGCAGAAAACACCGATCATGGCAGCTTCCATAATAAGGATGCAGAACATGAACTCTTTTACCCGCTTTTCTATGGCTGTCCAGGAACACAAGATACAAATAGGTGCCAGAAGAGCCGTGAGAACAATGAGCAGTATCGTAATGCCGTCAATACCGAGGATATAACTTATCTTGAATTGTGGTATCCATTGCCGGAACTCACCAAACTGAAAAAGGTGCGTATCGGGATTAAAATTAAAAAACAATATCAAGGCAAAAACAAGATCAACTAACCCTGTAATAAGAGCTGTAGTCTTTACAAGTTTTTCATTTTTCATAAAAAAGAGGAGTACAGCCCCGATGATGGGGACAAATATAGTTATCGTGAGTATCGGGTAACTCAAAGCGTTCATCATCAGGTAGCGTTCCATAGTAATCCCCTACATTCCTTTCAGCACAAACCAGAGTACAAGAAAAAATATAAAAATCGAAAGCCCTATATAAGTCTGAATCCTTCCAGTCTGAAGCTTTCGTGCTATCGAACCGATTCCACGCACTGTTTCTGCAGAGCCGTCAACAATACCGTCAATAATCTTTTTATCAAAGCTATATGATAGTCTGGCATTTCCAAAAAGTAGCTTAAGGCCGAGTCTCCGGTATAATTCTCCCCAATAAGCGTCAACCACAGCAATGATCTTTTCGTCTATTTTCATAAATATCCAAGCGCCTTTCCGATAGAACCAATCCATATCGAGATTCATCTTGTCTTCGGGAGAGAGCTTCTTTACAAGAAGGAAAAATACAAGTCCCGTAAAAGAGAGAATCTGGAGCATTTCTGAAACGTGTGACATCGTGTACGGATGATATTCAACATCATATGGCAGAAGCACATAGAGCGCGTGCGGGTATATACCGATGACAAAACAGAGGAGCGACGTAAGCCCCATGGCCCATAGCATGTTTTTCGGGGGCTCTTTTGGTTTTATCGTGCCTTCCTTGCCGAAAAAAGCGAAATAGGTAACCTTCAAGCCTACCGAGAGAAATGTACCAATACCGGCAAGGTTCATGAACGTCATAAGCCATGGGTGATGACCACTGTGTGCTGCAGCAACGATCATAGATTTACTCACAAAGCCACTGAACAACGGAAAGCCGGAGATAGATATGGCGCCAACAATATAGAAAATCATGGTAAGCGGCATATATTTCCAGAGGCCGCCAAGTTGTGAAAGTTTTGCCGTACCAGCCATATAGAGGACCGAACCAGCACCCATGAAGAGCAGTGCTTTGTAGAGTATGTGCGCAAAGGCATGAGCACAGGCGCCGTTTATGGCAAGCTCCGAACCGATACCAACACCGGCAACCATGTAGCCAACCTGACTGATAATATGGTAGGCCAAAACACGGCGCATATCATTTTCAATAACAGCATAGAATACTCCATAGACCGTCATTGCCGTACCAAGAACCGCAAGGATATCAAATCCCGGGAACCCGCGCGCGAGAACATATACGGCCGTCTTTGTCGTAAAAGCACACATGAAGACCGCCCCTTCGATGGTTGCCTCCGGATATGCGTCGGGAAGCCATGCATGAAGAGGAAGAATTGCTGCATTCAGACCGAAACCTGCCAGTATAAGATATTCCGGTAAGCCTGCGTTGGCGGGAAGTATCTGCTCGAATGTAAGACCACCGGTCTTTGCGTAATAAAGCATCATTCCGGCAAAAAAGAGCAGACCTCCGAATACATGCATGAGGAGATAACGGTAACCGGCATCAATAGATTTCCGCTCCCTGCGGATCCAAACAAGGAAGACCGATGAAAAGGCCATAATTTCCCAGAATATAAAGAGTGTAAGATAATCGCCGGCAAAGATTGCGCCGAAAGAACTTCCTACATAGAAATTGCCTGCTATATGATGGCCATCGTCGTTACGATGGAGCGCATAGAGTGATCCGAGAAATGACATAATTGCGAAGACCCATGCAAAAACCAAGCTTAGTTTGTCCACTTTTGCAAACACAATGTCCATATTTATGAAATGATACGCACCATAGACACCTGTTTTCATATAAGCAACATCAAAGATTGCCAATACGGGGATGAGGAGAATAACAAATTTCTTCACCGTACCCTTAAAAAAGGGCAGGATCAGGCTTCCAAGGAAGAAAATTATTGCGGGATGGATCCAGCTATCCATAGAAATCCTCGTTTTTTGAGAGAAAGGCATGTGCGATACCTTTACCTACTTTTATGAGAAGAAAGCATCCCACCACCGAGAAAAGCGTCCAGTAATCAAGAAATGAATCGAACCAGAAATATGAGTGTTTAGGATCACGGTGAATGGTCATATCAAATACAATAATAGCGACGAGATAGACAATAAGAACAATCTTGAACGTTTTGAAATGGTCTCTTAAGAACTGGATGCCTTTTACAATCATGGTAAAAGCCTCCCGATGAGCTGAGTAAAGAACTGCGGGAAAATTCCGAGCAGCACAGAGATAATAGAGGCGAGAACAAGAGGAACTACCATAGTAAGAGGTGCTTCCTTGATATTTTTTATACTAAAGGGCTCTTTGCGTCCCTGAAAAAAGGCCCTGATGGTGATAGGCGCAAAATATGCAGCATTTAATAAGGTGCTTGCCATGAGAACAATGAGTATCGGCATATTGTGGATAGCAAGTGCACCGTTTAAGAGGTACCACTTTGAGACAAAACCGGCTACGGGGGGAGCGCCGATCATAGACAAGGAGCCGATTGCAAAGGCGCCCATAGTAAAGGGCATGACGTATCCTATTCCCGCCATATCGCTGATCTTTCTCTTGCTCGTTGCTACAAAGATTGCACCAGCGCAGAAAAACAATGTGATCTTACTGAATCCATGGTTGGCAATATGTATAATACCTCCCATAACACCTGATTTATCAAGCAATGCAATGCCCAGGACAATGTATGAAAGCTGGCTCACCGTTGAATAAGCAAGCCTTGCTTTGAGATCATCTTTCGTGAGTGCAATAATCGACGCAACAATGATGGTGAATGAAACGACATATGCCGTGAAAATGCCGAGACTAAGATCATTTAAGATGCCCACACCAAAAGTAGAGAGCATAACTCGGGAGATACAGAAAACACCTGCTTTTACAACGGCTACCGCGTGGAGCAGAGCACTCACCGGTGTCGGAGCTACCATCGCCGAAGGCAGCCAGTTGTGAAGCGGCATGATGGCAGCTTTTGCAAATCCCGCGATGAAAAGGATATAGGTTACGGTAATCCAGATGCTGTCCGTGCCTTCCGTAAAGACACCGGAAACGATATTATCTGAAAAATCAAGGGTGCCAGCAAGCACATATGTGAGGACAACAGCAGGAAGTAAAAAACCCTTCGAAGTCCCCATAAGGTAAATCAGGTATTTCTTGGCTCCGGCATACCCTTCCTCGTCCTGATGGTGAGCAACCAGAGGATAGGTGCAGATAGTGATAACTTCATAGAAGAGATAAAGCGAAAAGAGGCTCCCCGAATATGATACGCCCTGTGCGCCAAGTATGGCTATTGCGAAACAGGCATAGTATCTTGTCTGGGCATGTTCATCAAGGGCACGCATATAGCCAATATTGTAAATGGTCGCAAAAATCCAGAGAAAAGATGAAACAATGCCGAAAACAAGCGACAGAGCGTCTACCCTGAAATTAAGAGAAATGCCCGGAGCGATGGTTGACAGCGTATAGACTATCCTGTTCCCGTGAAAAATTTCCGGTACCATTGCTGCCACAGAAATGAAGGTAAGGATCGATCCTGCAATAGACCAGAATTCCCGGAGGTTCGGCCGTTTCTTTGAAAACATGATAAGAAAGGAAACAACAAGAACAATTACAATTGGAATGAGGGGCTTTATGCTTTCAATAACCATAATCAGTCTTTCATCTCCTTCAACTGACCCCCTTCAATCTGTCCCGACTTTCTGAAGAGCAGGATGATGATGGCGAGTGCTATGGCTGCCTCTGCGGCAGCAATCCCCATGATGAAAAGTGTAAATACCATTCCATAGGCATTATCTGTAACAATAAATCTGTTTATTGCCACAAGGTTGAGTCCCGCACCGTTGGTAATCAATTCGAGGGAAACAAGCATGCCGATAAGCGTTCTACGGTACACAAGACCCAATATGCCGGCACAAAGGAGGAAGAGGGAAAGAAAAATATATATGCTGAAATTATTATAAAGGAACCCTTCCGTCATTTGTCCCCCTTCGAAAAAAGCGCCAGCATGACAGCGCCTATGATGCTCACCACAATGAGAAGTGAAATGAGTTCAAAAGGGAAGGCCATTTTATCATAGAAGAGCCTGCCGATGTCTTTCGTGGTCATAAGCATTGGTTTGTCGTAAACAGCACCCATAAAAGTTGAACCCACTATCTTTGTCATAATAAATAAGGCAACCAGGGAAACAACGAGGCCCATGGCAAACTTTACCACCGTTGACCATTCCTTGGGCCCCTTCGAAAAGGGACCGGCAAGCATGATGGCAAAGGCAATAAGGATCGAGATGGCGCCAACATAAATCAGTATCTGCATCATGGCGATAAAGGGCGCATTCAGATAAATGTATATGCCGGCAATACCCAACATGGTAGAAATAAGACCTAAAAGAGCATAAATGAGCGACCCTGACAGAACTGTCACAAGGGCACCCGCGAGGGTAAAAAGCACAATTGCTGCAAATATTGCGTCGGCGATCATCATTTCTTTAAAGCCCTCTTCTCATATTCCTTTACAAGATCATAGTAGAAGTCTTCCCGTGCATACCCGACGGGATTATAGTCACAGGAAAAAGTCAGCGCGTCAAAGGGGCATACTTCAACGCAATTCCCACAGTGGCTACAGGTGGTAAAATCAAGTATATAGGTAGTGGCAACTTTCTTCTTCTCGCCTTCTTTCTTCTCGCCTTCAACCGTTTTAATGGAGTGCGACGGACATGCTTTTACACAGAGACCGCAGGCAACACATTTTGTCCTTTCCGGATTCTCTTCGTCTCCGATGAGCTTTGTGTGGCCCCTGTAACCAGCCGTCATCTGAATCGTCTCCCTTGGGTACCGAACCGTTACGACGGGCCTAAAGAAAGCCTTGATGGTAACGCCCATGCCTTGCAGAAGTGATATGCCTCCAGAGAATATGTTCATGACAGAGGGCTCCATATCTTTAAAAGGCCTGCATACAGGAGGAGGTGAACAAAGCCGACAGGTATCATAATCTTCCAGGCAAAATTGAGGAGCTGGTCAAATCGTACCCGCGGGAAGGTCCATCGGAACCAGATAATGACGAAAACAAAGAAATAGGTCTTCATCAGGAACCAGACAAAACCCGGCAGAATGGGACCCTGATATCCCCCAAAAAAGAATGTCGTCATAAGAGCGCTGACAATAAACATGTTTGTGTATTCCGCCAGGAAGAAAAGGGCAAAACGCATACCGGAATATTCCGTGTGAAATCCCGCGACGAGTTCGCTTTCTGCCTCCGGCAGATCAAAGGGCGTCCTGTTCGTCTCTGCAACAGCAGCGATGAAAAAAAGGAGAAACCCTACAGGCTGCAGTACCACAAACCAGCAGTTTTTCTGGGCTGTAACGATATCAGAGAGAGAAAATGAATTTGTCATCATAACCACAGCCAGAATAGAAAGTAACAGAGGTATCTCATAGGCAACATTCTGTGCAACACTTCGCACAGCGCCGATAAGGGAGTATTTATTGTTTGAACCCCATCCGCCAAGGAGGATGGAAAGTACTGTCAAAGACGAGAAGGCAAGTATAACAAGGATACCCATATTGATATCCTTAACAACAAGATAGGAATCAAAGGGTATTACGATAAATGAAATAAGTACGGGTACAAAGATCAGTGTAGGTGCAAGATAGTAGAGCGGCTTATCCACATTGGCAGGGGTGAGGAGTTCTTTGCCAATAAGTTTTAAAGTATCGGCAATGGGCTGCAAAAGTCCGAATGGTCCTACTTCTTTCGGTCCCATCCTGCTTTGCATGTGCGCGCTGATCTTTCGCTCCAGCCAGGTAAGCAACAGGGCATTGACCAGAACAAGAACCATAACACCGGCGATACCGATCACCAATCGTACAATTTCTTTTCCCACTATGTTAATAAGGTCGTTTATCATAGCGTCTTTTACTGTTCCTCGCCGAACCACATAGTTATCATCTGTCTATCTCCGGAACCACAATATCATAACTTCCCAGAGTCGCGACGGCGTCTGCAATAAGGGTTCCCTTTGCAAGATCGGGATAGGTCATCAGATTCGAATATGACGGCACCCTCCATCTCATGCGGTAGGGAATATCACTTTCGTCGCTCACTACATAAACACCGGTTTCACCACGGGTTGATTCCACCGTCTGGTATAAATCGCCTTTGGGCGGCTTCAACTTTTTAGGAACTTTTTCTGCTTTAATGGGTCCCGAAGGAAGTTTCTTGATGCCCTGCTCGATAATGTCGAGACTGATTGCCATTTCTCTCATCCGAACCATGTATCGGTCCATGTTGTCGCCAATGGTTCCGACAGGGATTTCGAAATCGATCTTGTCATAAGCGGCATAGGGCTCAACTTTGCGCATATCAAAAGACAGGCCGGTACTTCTGGTAAAAGGACCGGAGCATCCATATTTACGAACCATTTCCTGTTTGAAAATACCGATCCCTTTAATCCTATTGATAAATATTACGTTTCCGGTAATGAGGGTTGCATACATATCGAGCCGTTTTCGCATCCGCTCTATGAATTTCTTTGTCGCTTCTATAAAATTATCATCTATATCATTATACAAACCGCCGAATCTGAAATAGCAGTAGGTAAGCCGTGAACCGGCAGTACTTTCGAGAATATCAAGGATATGTTCCCTGTCATCAAAGGCATACATGAAAGGCGTCAACGCTCCAAGGTCGGCAGGGAATGCGCCAAGCCAGAGGAGATGACTGGCAATCCTGTTTAATTCACAGGTGATGGTCCTTATATACTGCGCACGTTCCGGCACTTCGATACCGCAGAGTCTTTCGACTGTCATTACATGGGCGAGGTTAAACATGAGCGCCCCGGGATAATCCATACGTGCGGGATTGGGCAGGAACTGTGCAAAAGTCCTATTTTCTGCCATTTTTTCGTGCATTCTGTGGAGATACCCCAGCACAGGTTCAGCGCTGAGCACATATTCTCCATCCATTTTCAGAACAACCCGTAGAACCCCGTGGGTGCTGGGATGCTGAGGACCGAGATTGATATAGAAAGCAGATTCCTCTTCGGTACATGAGAATGAATTGAGGAGCGCTTTGTCTTCCCTCGAAACAGGTGTATGCTTCTTGCGAAGCGGATACATATCGATTCCGTCATGGAGAAAAAGATAGGTAAGGCTCGGGTGGCCCTCAAAAAGGACACCGAAAAACTCATGGACTTCTCTCTCATACCAATGGGCTATATTATAGATGTGGGAGATCGTCGGCGCCAGGGGCTTTTCCGGGTCTATTTTGCAGGTAACTTTTACCCGGCAGAGTTGTTTATGGTTGTTGAAGAAATAGACAAGTTCGAGATAATCAACATAATCGACGCAGCAAAGGTCAACAAGGTAAAATTCCTTGCCATCAAAAAACCGCACGATATTGAGGAGGTTTTTGCCATCCGTTGCCTCTATGGCAAGATGGTAGCCGCGTTCGGCATAGTTCGTTTCTGTTATGCTTACGTTCTTTACTTCAGAAGTGATATCTTTAAGAACGGTCTTTACCATTTCTCTTCCGCTGCGGTGAACCGACGGGTTCCCGTAATTTTCTCTTCGAGTTTCATAAGCCCTTCCAACAGCGCCTCAGGTCTCGGAGGACATCCGGGAATGTAGACATCAACGGGGAGAATTTTATCGACGCCTTCAACGAGATTATATTGTCCTTCAAACACAAAGGGACCGCCAGAGATAGCGCAATTCCCCATGGCAATAACCCATTTCGGGGATGGCATCTGTTCATAGAGCGTTACAACGGTAGGAGCCATTTTCTTTGTTACTGTACCGGAGACAATCATTAAGTCCGCTTGACGGGGGCTGGGCCGGAAAACCTCTGAGCCGAATCGTGCGATATCAAAGCGTGCCATCGATGCTGCCATCATCTCCAGTGCGCAACAGGCAAGACCAAAGGTCATAGGCCACAGCGCGTTTGCACGGGCAAGGTTGAGAAACTTGTCCATGATGGCAAATTTTATAATGGGATCTTTCGTTTCCACGTAAAAACTCCCTTTCCCCAGGCGTATATTATTGCTAATGCAAGGATCGCTACAAATACAAGCAGTGCGTAAAGCTCTCCCGTGGCGCCTTTGTGGGTATAGCTCAAAAGGGCCGGAAAGAGATAAAGTATATCAACATCAAAAGCGATGAAAATAAGCGCGTAGATATAATATGCCACACTATAACGAATCCAGGCGCTTCCGAAAGGATCCATGCCGCATTCGTAAGTGGCAAAAGTCTTTTTGCCTACTGTTCTCGGCGCAATAAAAAAGACCACAATAATTGGGACAATGGTAAAGCCGATGGCAACGAATGTGAAAACCAGTACATATAAGAATTCCTGTAGAGTAGTCATCATAGCAAATAATCTTTACCTTAATTATTATTAAATAGTCAACAAGAAATCTTCCTGAAATTTCCTTTTTTTTTGAGGATGAAGACAATATTTTTAACATTGTTTGTGAAAACAAGTACATATGAGAATTCTTTGATAAGTGAGTGAGTAAACTTTTTTTTGCAAGATGCTCTGAGCGAATGCCAAAATTGATGCAGATTACAAAAAACGGAATCATTCAGAAGCATAAAATAATTCCAATGGTCATGTTACACCAGGGAACTTCGGAAAGAAATATGGCACGGTCTACTCTTCTTCTGAAGGTCCGGCGACGCTCCCTGCCAGGATTCCGCCATCAACATTCAACTCAATACCGGTGACGTATTCGGCTTCATCAGAAGCCAGATAAAGGACAGCATAGGCGACATTGAGCGGTGTACCCATGCGGCCAAGAGGGACCTGGTCACACATTCTTCGAACCAGCCGTTCCCGCCGTTCGCCTTCACCGAGCATACAATCCCACATCTGCGTGAGAATTGCGCCCGGATGAATTGAGTTGCAGCGAATACCGTACTGATTCCTTGCACAATATAAAGCCACAGTCTTGGTGTGGTTTCGCACGGCAGCTTTGCTGGAAGCATATGCAGCCGCAAGTGGCATACCAACAATACCGGCCCGTGATGAGATATTGACAATGCTTCCATAACGATGTTTTTTCATGAGCTGTATGGCATACTTGCATCCGAGGGCGACACCGTCTGAGTTTACCGTATGTATATGACGCCAGCTTTCAAGGTCAAAATATTCCGGATCGTGGGGTCCTTTGGTCAGAACATAGCCGGTAATTCCCGCATTGTTGACGAGGATATCGAGACGGCCGTATTTCTCTTCAAGCATGTGGAAAACGGTCTTCCAATCATCTTCTATACCTACGTCAAGATGGTGATATTCCGATCCTTCACCCAGTTGGTTTGCCGCCGTTTTACCATCAATATCGTTAATATCCGTAAGTATAACCGTCGCGCCTTCCTGATGGAAAAGCTCTGCCGTCGCTCTTCCTATCCCTCTTGCAGCGCCTGTGATTAAAGCCAACTTGTTCGCCAGCCTGCCCATTCTTCCTCCTGTAATCGCACATCAACCCCTAAGTCAAATCCTATAACCATCGGCCCTTTTCCAGAAAATAGCCGGTCCCTTGACTTTTATTACCATGCGGTGTCTCTGTCGTCAATAATCAACAACATGAAAGGGTCCCAGATTGATTATTATACGATATCAGAAAGAAGTGCGAATCGGTTCCCCATTGACTGAATGACAATGCTCCGGGTAGAATAAGCATCATTCTTTCGGAAGTAAGTCAGGGAGGAGACGCAATGGAAGATTTCAGCGGTTCAGAGAAGGCGAAGAGTTTCACCGAATCGGTCATCCGGGAGATGACGAGGGTCTGCATCGCTCATCAGGGGATTAACCTTGCCCAGGGATTTCCCGATTTCCCCGCTCCTGCAGAGATAAAAGAAGCGGCTGTCCATGCGATCCGGGGTGACTTTAATCAGTATTCAATTACCTGGGGAACACCGCCTCTGCGACGTGCCATAGCTGAGAAATTTGCTCAATATAACGGTCTTCGGGTAGACCCTGAGCGGGAAATCACGGTTTGCTGCGGGTCAACGGAGGGCATGATTTCATCGCTCATGGCCATCGTAAACCCAGGGGAGGAAGTGATTGTCTTTGAACCTTTTTACGAGAACTATGGTCCTGACGCAGTGCTCTGTGGGGCTGCTCCCCGTTTCATTACCCTCCATGAACCTGACTGGCGATTCGACGAGAAAGAGCTGGCTGCAGCCTTCAACAACAAGACTAAGGCCATCATCATTAATACTCCCAATAACCCTACAGGCAAGGTTTTTTCACGACAGGAGCTGACATTCATAGCCAATCTCTGTCAGAAATGGGGTGTGATTGCCGTCACCGATGAAATCTACGAACACATCCTCTATGATGGAACTGAGCACGTAAGTATAGCATCCATTCCCGGCATGGCAAACCGGACCATTACAATCAACTCCATTTCAAAGACATACAGCCTCACAGGGTGGCGGGTGGGTTGGGCCATCGCAGCGCCGGCTATTACGGCATCGATACGCAAGGTCCATGATTTCCTCACTGTCGGTGCACCTCACCCTCTCCAGGAAGCCGCCGCGCGGGCCTTGCAGATGGAACAGTCCTATTATATAAATCTCGCATCAGAGTACAGTGAGCGGAGAGACTTTCTCTTTTCAGCCCTTGTCAATGCTGGTTTCAAGGCCTTCAAGCCCGATGGGGCCTATTATATTATGACTGACGTTAGCCATTGGGGATATGACGATGACGTTGCCTTTGCGCTCAAACTGGTAAAGGAGGCCGGTGTTGCAACCGTGCCGGGCAGCGCCTTTTACAGCCATGCCAATCTGGGCAGAGGCAAAGTGCGTTTCTGTTTTCCAAAGAAGAGAGAAACACTGGAAATGGCAGCGGAGCGTCTTCTCAAGTTCCGACCGTGAAAGACCCGGTCTTTATCGGTCTTATTCCATTTCTAAATCAAGAGTAATATTGAGGCAGCAAGGAGAAGGAAACCGGAGCGTACAATATGTACGTGAGGATTTGCGACGACGCTGCCAACAAAGAGAGCGCCTTCCCCTGAAATGGAATTACCTGAGGAATGCAAGGCTCAGCCAGGGCAGATAGGTGATGATCGCAAGTCCGATGAGCAGGATGCCGATAAATGGGAGAGAAGCAAGGTAGAGGTCCAATATCGGTCTATTGAAGCGGATACTGGAAATGAAGAGATTGATCCCAAGGGGGGGTATGGAGGCCCCGATCTCCAGATTCGTGAGGAAGATGATCCCGAGGTGAATAGGGTGAATCCCATAGGCCTGGGCAACAGGAGTAATAAGAGGGACAACAACGGTAAGCGCGGGAAACATGCCCATAATACATCCGACCGCCAAAAGGAAGAAGTTAAGCATGATAAGAAACAGGAAAGGGCTCGTAATATGGGCCTTGAGAAAATCCAATGTCCTCATGGGGAGTTCCGCATCGATTAAATAATTTGTAAGACCGAGAGCAGCCCCCAGAATGATCAGGATACTTCCTACCAGGACCATACTTTTTTTCATAATCTCCGGCACTTCTCTCCATTTAACATCCCTGTAGATGAACACTTCCACAAGGAGCACATAGGTTGCGGTGATTGCGGCGGCTTCACTTACCACAAAATATCCGCCATAGATACCTCCCAGAACCACAAAGGGGAGCGGTAGCTCCCAGATAGAATCCTTCACTGCTCTGAACACCTCAGGTACATTGAAGCTGGTGCGCGGAACTTTAACGGTTACCGCCTTGCCGAAACAGAAGAGGGCAAGGAGGAGGATCAGCAGTATTCCAGGCAGAATACCACCCAGAAAGAGTTCATCAATCCTTACCTTTGCCACGATGGCATAAATGATCAGAGGGAGGCTCGGGGGAAAGAGAAGACCCAATGTCCCCGATGTGGTTAAGAGTCCGAGAGAGAATGGTTCCGGGTATTTTCCCTTTAACATGGCCGGCAGGAGAATGCCTCCCATGGCAATGATTGTGAGGCCTGTTGCGCCTGTGAGGGCCGTAAAGACGGCACAGGTGAAGAGAGCAATCATCGATACCCCTCCGGGCAACCAGCCCAATATGGCGTTGGAAAGTCTGATCAATCGCCTTGGCGCACCGCTCTCGGAAAGCAGGTAACCGGCAAAGGTGAAGAGGGGGATCGCGACAAGGATCGGAGTGGTAGCCATTCGATGCATTTCGATGATCATGGCTGAGGAATCAATCTGGGCAGACAACAACAGGCAAAGGGTGAGGCCGGAAATAACAATAAAAAGAGGAGCCCCGATAAGCATGAGAAGGAAAAGGGCAAAGATGCCTACAAAGATGGTCATTCTTTGCTTTCCTGCCCACGGACTATAAAAATATTCTTCAGAAAATGAAAGAAGTATCGGAAAGCCATTACGGTGAAAGTAACAGGGAGAATGATTTCCAGAACCCAGGACGGAATTCCCAGAAATATTACACTCTTCATCTGGAATTCATTATGAATAAATTTCAGGGCAGCAAAAGTCAGGAAACAGCAGATCAAAAACGAAAAGGCATGGATGATAATCGCAACAGCCCTCTTTCCATTCGGCGATATCCATCGGGAAACCACATCGATGGATATATGCTGGCCCTCCCGGGCTGCAATGGTAGCCCCGATAAACCCTGTCCACAAAACAAGACTCCTGACCAGGGCATCACCCCAGGCAATACCAGTGGAAAAAAGGTTTCGAAGTATAATCTGAGAGAAGGCAATGAGAATAAGGGCGCATAACATAACTACAAGAAGGCCCCGCTCCACCCGGCCGATAGCTGCATCGATCCGTTCCAAACGATCGGTCATTTCACTCCCTTCCGGTAATTTATGAGCTGAGAAGTCACATCATCAAAGGTTGTCCGGGAAAAGGCCTTTCCGGTAATACGGGCCATTCCATCGTTCGATAATTTTCTCAGTTCATCAATCTGCTCCTTTGAAGGAGTGACAACCTTCACCCCATGCTTTACCATTACCTTGATCGCCTCCTGATTTTCATTTCGGGCTACTGCCTTCAATTGACCCAGATGACGCTGGGAGCTTTCACGGAGTATGGCCTGATGAGCAGGCGGCAAACGGTTAAAAACATCTTTACTGATAACAATAGCGCCCGCTATATAGGCAAGGGGAACGTTTGTCAGGTATTTCACTTTTGTAAACCACTGGAGCGAGATGGCCCCGGTGGGTGGAATATAGACAACATCGACCAGGCCGGTTTGGAGGCCTACCAGAACATCGGGAATAGAAAGGGGAATGGCCGTCACTTTAGCTGCATCGAAGACCGCCTTGGCCACGTGAGAATCCTCCTGGATCCAGACCTTTGCCTTTTTAATGTCGGCTACACTGGAGATGGGCCCGGTAGAGGACATGAGATAGACAAAACCTACCTCGGAAAAACCCAGGAGTATATATCCATTATCTTCAAAACCCTTCTTGAGCAATGCATCCATTTTTTTCAAAATAAAGTCGACTTCATCGTAATTCTGGAAGAGGAAAGGTATTTGCAGGACATTGATTTCTTTAAATATGGCGGAGAGGCTTCCCGAGGTCAGGGCGGCAGCCTGAATCTGACCGATCTTCATTTTTCGAAGCATATCATTTTCGTCACCCAGCACACCACCGGCATAAATCTTAAACTGGACCTTGTTTTCGGTCTTTTTCATCACTTCGGTGTTTAAGGCATTAAGCATCTTAACCCAGGAATTTCCCTCCGGGGGCAAGGTGGCCAGCTTGATGACAACCTCTTTCTCCGCTCCCTGCACGGACCCGGCAAAAAGAAGACATACCAGCAACAAAAATCCGATAAATCTGATTCCACTGCGAATGTTCATATGTGCTCCTATTCGAAAATTTCGTCTTTACGGCTTAGCAGTCCCGCCGCCCTCTTCCTGGCAACCGTATTTAAGAGCCTTATCTCCGGCGATATATCGGCAGGAGCATCGAGAACTTTTTGAAGGGTTGAAACAAAAAGGTCTTTATCAGGGACCCGCCGCGCGTAATAGTCCGCATAATAGACGTAGGTCATGAGAAATTTATCCTGCCCTATCTCTAAAGCCCTCTGAAAATGCTTTTGGGCCTTTTTCAGGTCTCCCCCTGCATCCTTAGGCCAGGAGGCAAACCATATGCCCATAAAGATGTGGGGCCCGCCGTAATAAAAACTTTCATCGAGTTCGAGCACTTTTTTCATCATCAACTCAACCCTTGGAAGCTCAGCCATAGCCTCCATGGAATCCAGGTTCAATTTGATCCAGTTTCCCCAGGAGGTGGCTGCCCAGAATAAGTAAGGGACATCTTTCCTATCACAACGCTTCACGCTCTCTCTGAAATCATCGAAAGGACTTTCAGCGGGGTTTTTTAGCCCCCGCATCTCAAGTGATCGCAGGGAGTAATGCCGTGCCTTCCCGTAGAGCAGCTTTGCATACTCCGGATCTGATTCTTCCATAAAAGCCGAGGCAAAAGAAGAATACGTCTGGGAAGCATTTATGAGCAGCTGTGCATTGTCCGGTACTGTCTCAATCATGCCGTCCATGAGCATCAGATAGGCGGGAATTCCTTCACGGACCAGTTTGAGGTCAGATTGTTGGGAAGCAGATTTTGCCACCCCTTCCAGCAATGTCGCCGTCGCCGCAACAGTCAATTTCTTATTCGGCAGACATCCCGTTAAGAGGATGAGACAAAGTAAGCCAACGGGAATAGACAATCGCACAATTTTCATCTTTTTTGGTCCGAATGCACACATAGTATAAATATTTTTCATAACGTGTTCCACAAACATTTTTTAAGACATTCTTAAAAAACGCAAACAGTATCCATCAGGACATTATGAAAACAACCTTCCCGGATATACACAAAGTAAATATAGCAATGAAGATACTATATTGCAATGCCTTCCCATTTTCCTTGTGACTATATTGTAAAAAAGTTTGGACGATGGGATGGAAGAGATCTGTGGGTGTCGATCCCGCTTACAGCGGGATGAAGTCCGGCCTATCACCCATCTCCCGAATAGTCGACTACTATTGTTTGAAATGCGCTTTTCGGGGCATTGCATACCGGGCAGCACCAGTCCTCGGGCAGTTTGTCAAAGGGTATCATGGCAATATCGTCATTATACTCATAGCCGCAAACGCTGCACACATGAAGCATGAGTCACCTCCGGTTACGCGATGTTGTCACTACGTCTGGCGGTGTGCTATGGGTCATTTTAACAATCGCCGCCATGTATGCTTCCTGGTCGATCATCAACAGATCGTTATGGCCCGCATGGGGTATGAAAAGGGAGCTTTTCTTTGTGGCTCCGGAAAGGGCATAAAGTGCCCTCCCCTCTCCGGCGGGGATGATTTCATCGGCTTCCCCATGGATGATCAATGTGGGGATAGTTATCTCTTTTATTTTCAGATCATTCCCGAATCCGACAGGGTCTTTTACGTCTTTGAACAGGTGGGTTACTCCCACCCTGGCAAATTGGTTCCGGGCGCTGGCAAAACCGCTCTCCACTATTAACCCTTTTAACTGCCCCGGATAATGATAGGCCGTCTCAATAGCCGGGGCGCTTCCCAGGGAGCGTCCCATGACAAAGAGGTCCCCACTGTAACCCAGGTCCTGTAGAAAGATAACAAAATCCTGAAAAATGGGGTGAACATCCTTGATCATGCCGCTGCAGGTGGGATTGCCACCACTAAAACCATATCCCCGGTAATCAGCGACAAAGAGATTTATTCCACGCTCCATGTATAGTGGGGCTATGTCATCGTAGTCAAGGCAGGTCTCTCCATTGCCATGAAAATAGAGGACATTAGGGTCCTCCTTTCCGGCGGGATAGAACCGGCAGCTAATGGATACATCTTCTTCTACCTTGATGAAATGGCTCATCACATATGGCGGGTCCAGGCCTTCCCTGGATTCCTGACGGGGGAAAAAAAGCCGGTAGATGATCTCCGGGCGGTCCATTAATGCCGTTCCATTTTCGAAATCGATCATCTCTATCTTCTCCTTATCACATTCGCGTTTACGTAAACACCTTTATCATACTACAGATATCAGTCAGCAGACATCTCCAAAGTTTACTCCTCCTTAAGCTCGTCCTTTACAAATAGAGTACTAAGAAAATATACGATGCTTGTCACGAAAAGCAGCAGGAAAGCTGTCTTGTATCCCTGCGGAAGATACCTGCCGTCAACCTTGCCGGCCATGTCCATAAAGTATCCTATCAGAGGCTGATAAATAACGCCACCTACAAAGCCGAAAAGATTTACACAACTGACCGAGGTGCCCGCCATTTCAAGAGGAAAGAGCTCCTTTGTGGCAGTAAATGTAATAATAACCGATGCGCCGATACAGACACCGATCACGAAGAAGAAGGCATAGAGGAGAGGTATGGACAATGACTGATAAAAGATATTAAAGAAGGCCCATTCAATGGCGGTGATGAGGCTGCAAATGACAAGGACTTTTTTCCTGCTTTTCAGGATATTATCAGAAAGATATCCCAGGAAAGGACTGCCCACCACCATACCAACGGCAACCATGGAAAGGATATTGCCGACAGCAGGTTTTGAGAGACCGTAAATATCCCTGAGGTAAGGACCTGCCCATAATCCATTAAAACTGAAGAGGATAGAACCGTTACAGAAACACCAGAGCGCCAGGGGCCAGAAGCGGGGCGTGGAAAAGACCCGCCGCATGCCTGTCCAAAGCCCTATTTTCTTTTGCCCGCCTGTGGGTGTCGGACGTACATTGATTTCCGGATATCCTTTTTTCTTTGGCGAATCAACCAGAAAAAACCACGTGAGGACCGAAAGTGCTACCGTAATAACTCCTATGGCAATAAAGCCCGTCCGCCAACCGAAACTCCTTGTCACCAAGGCAAGAGGTGTTGAAGCCGAAAGCCAGCCGATACCTCCCACTGCCATGAGCACCCCGGATATCTTTGCATATTCCCTGGGTCTGAACCATTCGGCGAGGGTCTTCATGGCAGGCACAAAGACGCCTGAGAGACCGAGCCCCACAATAATACGGGCCATGGTGGCAATTCCAAAGCTGGGCGCCAGACCAAACATAAGGGCGCCGGCTGCAGCGAGGAGGGTAAAAAAGGTGACCGTCTTACGAGGACCCCAGGAGTCGGCCAGAAGTCCAACAGGAATCTGCATCAGCGCATAGGGATAGAAATAGCCTGAAGCAAGTATGCCGAGCGAGGTTGCGCTGATCGAGAAGGTCTCTACCAGGTCCTGGGCCACTACGGCAGGGCAGACTCTATGAAAATAGACAAAAAGGTACTGCAGGGCAAGGACTATAAAAATGATCCAGCGGTAACGCAATGCTCCTTCAAGTGTTCGTTCCATGATCTATGCTCCCCTTATTCGACCATATACAGATGTAACAAATTTTCAGCAGAAAGGGAATACCCTTTCGCAATATCCTTTGAGATCTATTGACAATTGTCTCTCTTTCCCCGATAATGATTACCATGCATTCTGTAACGGAATAGCGAACCCGAGAGATATATATGCGTGAGATTCTAAAATCCAGAAAATTAGACAATGTGTGCTATGAAATTCGCGGGCCCCTCCTGAAAGAGGCAAAACGCCTCGAAGAAGAAGGATACACGGTTATCAAACTAAATAGCGGTAATCCCCCCATTTTCGGCATCAACGCGCCTGACGAGATTATTCATGACGCTATTATTAATATCCGTTCAGCACAGGCATACGGGGATTCGAAAGGGCTCTTTGCAGCGCGTAAAGCGATAATGCAGCAATGCCAGCTTAAGGGTATCGAGGATGTGCAGATAGATGACATCTATGTCGGCAATGGCGTCAGTGAAATGATTATGATGGCCATGCAGGGGCTTCTCAATAACGGCGATGAAATGCTCGTCCCCTCTCCTGATTATCCTCTGTGGACAGCAGCCATTAATCTGACAGGTGGCAAAGCTGTTCACTATATCTGTGACGAGGCGTCTGATTGGCATCCTGACCTGAAGGATATGGAATCAAAGATTACCTCAAAGACCAGGGGCATCGTGGTCATTAACCCTAACAACCCCACAGGCGCCGTTTACCATAGAGACGTCCTGCTCAAGATCGTAGAAATGGCAGAAAAGCACGACCTCATCATATTTACCGATGAGATTTACGATCAGATCCTTTATGATGATGCCAAACATGTCCCTCTTGCTTCGCTTTCAAAGGATATCTTTTTTGTCACCTTCAACGGATTATCCAAGTCACACCGGATCCCCGGCATGCGGGCAGGATGGATGATCATAAGCGGGAAAAAGGTCATGGCGAGAGATTACACCATGGAAGGTCTTGACACACTGGCAAACATGCGGATGTGCGGCAATATGGCCGCCCAGTTCACCATACAAACAGCGCTTGGAGGCTACCAGAGCCTCACGGAACTGATCTCTCCCGGCGGCAGGCTCTACGAACAGAGAAACACCGCATACGAAACCTTTAAGTCCATACCGGGCATTACCTGCGTGAAACCTATGGGCACGCTGTATCTCTTTCCAAAGATCGATGTGAAGAAATACAGGATTCATGATGATCAGCAATTTCTCCTCGATTTTCTTCTTGAAAAAAAGGTGCTTATGGTGCAGGGGACAGGATTCAACTGGTCTGCTCCGGACCATTTTCGTGTTGTCTTTCTGCCGACTGTTGAAGAAATCAGATCTGTCGCTGAGCGCATGGCAGACTTCCTGAAGGAATACCGGCAGTCTTAGGATTGCGACGCACCGGTCATCCTCATCTGACAGGAATGCCTTATTTCAATTCCGCAGCCATCACTGCCGCTATGACGTCCTGTAATTCCTGTAAACGAAAAGGTTTTTTTAATACCCCCCGAAAACCATAATCCCCGTAATGTTCTATCACCGGATCATCAATATAACCTGAGACAATAATAACCTTAGCAGCGGGATCTTCCTTGATATTTCAATTGTCAAGAAAATCATCAAAAGTGAGGGCATCGTCAATATTTGTAGAAAATAAGATTTTTCTTCATTATCGGATGATTCTCTTACGCATGAGCTTGAAGGGGAGTGGTGCCAAGACCAGAACGACAACCAGGAGCCACAGGACGTTCCCTAATGCATTTTGCGGCACTCCATAGGCAAATGACCTGCATATGGTGGTAAGATGATAGAGAGGTGTAAAATAGGCGATATGGGCGATCCATCCCGGTAGTGTATCGATGGGGAAAAATATGCCGGAAAATAAAAACATGGGAGTCATAAGAAGGGTATAAAAGTAGTTAAAAGAATCAACACCCGGCACAGTTGCAGTGCATATCATTGATATTTCGGCAAATATAAGACCGCTTATAAAAAGGCAGGGAATAACGAAAAGAATATAGGGAGATTCTACAAGACCGAAAACAGTGATAGTGATAATAATGGTAATGCCATAAAAAACACTCTTTGTGGCGCCCCATATCAGCTCACCCAGTACAAGGTCATCAATATTGACCGGTGTTGCCAGTATTGCATCGAAGGTCTTCTGCATGGCCATCCTCACATATGTGCCGTATGTGCATTCATAAACCGCCGCGAACATTGACGACGAAGCAATAATACCTGGTGCGATAAAATTAATATACGGTTTTCCCTGCACCTCATGAATGTAGACGCCAAGTCCTAGCCCCAAGGCGACCAGGTACAAAACAGGCTCAATAAAATTGAGGGCAATACTCGACTTGTAGAGTTTCATGTAGACATTCAAGTGCCTTTGCCAGACCCTGAAAGCCCTCTTAATCCGCAAGATGCCTCCCGGTAAGCTTCAAAAATACATCCTCCAGGTTGCCACCGTGGATCTCCATGAGCCTCTTGGGTGTATCTATGGTAACGATCTTCCCTTCATCCATAATAGCTACTCTGTCGCAGAGTTTCTCCGCTTCTTCCATATAGTGCGTTGTAAGAAGAAGGGTCGTGCCTTTTGCTTTAAGATCTGTTAATTTTTTCCAGACCACCTGCCTGCTGTGGGGATCAAGGCCCGTTGTGGGCTCATCAAGAATAAGCAGTTCAGGGTTATTCACGAGCGCACGGGCAAGGAGCAAGCTCCTCTTCATACCGCCCGACAGGTTACGGATATTGACATGAGCCTTTCCTTGCAAATCGACGTAGGAAAGGAGGTCTGATGCAATGACAGAAGATTGTTTTCTTGGGATATCGAAATACCGGGCATAAACAATAAGGTTTTCAAAGACTGTGAGGTCCGGGTCAAGACTGTCGTCCTGGGGCATAACTCCTATTCTTGCCTTGATTGCGCTTGGGTCTTTTGTTACATCCAGGCCAAAAACCCGTATATCGCCATGCGATGGTGTAATAAAACAGTAGAGAACACGCATGACTGTTGTTTTGCCTGCCCCGTTGGGGCCCAGAAACCCGAAGCACTCCCCCTGCAGAATCTCAAAATCAACGTTGTCTACAGCCCTGAGGCCATTGTAATCCTTCGTCAGTCCTTTTGCCGTTACAATATTCATAGAAACGCACCATTTTACCATATCGGATGCCAGAAGTGTAGTGATCACTCCTTTACACCATAAAGGGTTTTCAATCTCCACATTCTAACCGTGATGTTTTAAATTATACGATAGACAGGGGGGCAGTATTAACCAAGAATTTCCGTAACAGGAAGAGCGGCAATATCAGCAAACCTTTCCCGTCTGGTTTCGTCATCTTTCACAAGGTCGACAACCTGGGAAAATACTTTTTCAACCAATACATCTCTTCCGTTAATCCGTTTCATAACACCAAAGCGCAATTTCTTCTTGTTCTCTTCATCAACTTTATTCAAGAGGTTCTTTGTCGTGATAATTGAACCATAACGGGCAAGAGTAGCCAATTTCGACGCATAGTCAATGGTGTCACCAAGGGCAGTAAACTCAATATTCGCCGATGAAGGCGCCGTCGTGCTGAAATATTCCTGGCCTTCATTGATGCCTATATTCAAATGAAGCTCATTGTGCCATTTCTTACGCAACTTCCATTTTTTTGAAAAACGTTCCATATTTTCCCTGATCTCCATGGCGCAAGAAATGGAATTCATAATATATGCAGGGTCCTGTTTCTTCAAAAAGTAGTAAACAACCCCATCACCAATCCTTTTGCCGAAAATACCATGATATTTCTTAAAAGACTCTTCGAGAAGTTTCCACATGGAGTTTATCAATTCAAAATATTCTTCAGGGGGCAACTCGGCACAAATACGGGCTGAATCCTGAAGGTCGGCAACAAGCACGCTAAAGGAGACAAGGGTTGGCAAAGGCTGTTGCAAGAGCTCTCTGAGCACAGTCTCGCGGTTTGACAGAGACTCTGCGGTCCCCGTTGGCAAACTATCAGCAGGGCAGATAAAGAAAAAACATGCCCTCCCGGTAAAATATCGTACTAACAATATACTGTTCTTCAGGCTTGTCCTTTTCAACAAGAGTAATACATTGCTGATAAATCTTCTCCATGGATATATCGCTGGTATTGTCATAGACCTTTTGCAGATAATCAATTTCTTTTCCGGATATATTCCCATACAAGCTGGTAATCTGCTCTTTCCCTTGTCTTGCTTTAAAGAAAATCATATGGTAATGAAGAATTTCTTCCCAGTTTTTTATAAAGTTAGTGAATTCCCAGTTGAGAAACAGACAAAAAACATTCCTGGACTCAACGTCTCTGATAGTCCTGATCTTTTTACCGAAAATTGTTTCTTCTGCCTGCTCGTTAATCCATTCAATTTCGAACTGGTAATTCAGCAGATAGGCCGGTGTATTAATGTTTTCAAGGGTAAGGCTCAAGCCGACGGCATTTGTTCCTATCTTATCCCTGATAACATTTTCTGTGTTATCATCAAAAGGGTTTTTTTTATTTCACTGGTTTCAGTGTACCCTTCATCAGGCGAGTTCTTTACTTTTTTTACAATTTCCTCCATTGTTTCTCCCACATCCTTCAACTGTTTTACCTTATCTAATATGTTCTATAACGTCCGCGAGGGAAATATCCTGTTAAACCATTTTCAGAGCTTCTCACGATGGTTTTGGCACAATCCCAAGCTTTATGTAATAATTGAGTGTAGGCCTTGTAATTTCGCATTTATCGAGCAATTCGTTGCTGTTAATCCATTTTTGACGTATTCGTTTTAGACACGTAGGAAAAACCCCTACATATTTGGAAAAAACTTACCGTGTAAATGAATATATTTATATAGTATAAATTCCTTGTCAAGTGAATAATTACAGAATGGACGAATTCTGTTGATAATATTAATAAAAAGTGGTCAACAAGCGCTGAACATGTGGAGGCGGAAATTCTGAGTTATCAACCGTACCGGTATTGCACGCCATGATTCACCTCTTGGATATATCCATTCGATGGCCTCTTCCTGGCAGGCAATCTTACAGGTGCCGCATTCCAGACATCCGGCATATTCTACAGTAATTTCTTTCATCTCTTCATCGTATTCGTAGAGATGACCAGGGCAAAGGAAAAGACAGTATTTGACGGTGCATTTTGTTCTGCATATTTCGTGATTGAATGCTGATATGACTTTCCTTGTCGGTCTTAAATGCATCGATGGCAAGTTTTTCCTCAATCCTCATGACAACCCCTTATAGATTCTTTATACGATAGAGATCCTTTAATCGTTTAAAACTGAGCATACCCGATGATTTGATTTCATTCCAGAGAGTTTTACCCATCTTCTCCTTTGGGGCCTTCTCCGAACCAGAGGGCTCTTTCCAGAAAGCCGGGGAAACGCTCGGGATAAAAGGTAAAAAAATCATCATTCTCAAGAAAATCCGGCATCTCTTTCGCAGACTCCATATCCTGCAGAACAAAGCTGTTTTTCAAGCGGTTCTCATAGGAGGAGAGGGTCCTCAGAGAAAAATCACCTTTTTCTTTTGCATCGATAATCGTTTCGGCGGCCATAATACCTGAAGCGATAGCAAACTCCATCCCTCTTACCGTCACGCCCGCATTCAGGGCAAACCCTGCCGCATCGCCTGTAACAATGATCCCGTCGCCACAGAGTTTTGACAGGCCATTGTATCCGCCTTCTTCTATGACATGGGCTGAATATTCGACAATGTTGCCACCATTGAGGAGCCTTTTGATCTCATATCGCTCTTTAAAACTATCGAGCAGCGCATAGGCATCAAGGGGAGGCTCCTTTTTCATCATAGCCTGAATACCGGCAACAATACCGATTGAAATGGTATTTTTGTTCGTATAGAGGAACCCACCGCCAAAGATCCCTTTTGTTACATCGCCGAGATAGAGGTGGGCGCACCCTTCCCCGCTCTCAACATTGAATCTGTCGTTAATCTTTTCCTCCGGCAATTCTATAATTTCTTTCATGCCCACTGCATACTGCTTTGGCATCATTTTCGGTCTTAAACCCGCTTTCTCGGCCATAAACGAAAGGACTCCATCTGCTGCAACAACAACATGGGCATAAATCTCTTCGTTTCCCGCCTTGATGCCTGCCACAGAACCATTCTCCCAGAGCAGATCGTCGACACGGTATTTGGGAATCACAAAAACACCCTTTGCCATTAATTTTTCTGAAAGCCATCGATCAAAACGGGCCCGAAGAATTGTGTAGCTATGGTCCTGTACCCTGAATTTATCAGCAGTAAAATCGACATTGATTGAGTTCTCTCTCCCGAACAGGCTCCATTGTTCACGTACCACCTTTCTCTCAAAGGGCGCTCCGTCAAGCATATCACCGATCAGGGATTTGATCGGCATGAGATAGAGTCTTCCACCGGTTACGTTCTTACTGCCGGGAAAATCGCCCCGCTCGACAACAATGACCTGCAGACCGCTTTCTGCCAGCTTGTATGCGCAGGAAAGACCTGCCAGTCCGGCGCCTACAATGACAACATCAATCTTATCCATGTCAGACTTCTTCCTTCACCGCTCGAAGTTCATTTTTTAGAACAGGCAACAACTCAAACATATCGCCCACCATACCATAATCGGCATATTGGAATATAGGCGCATTTGGGTCTTTATTGATGGCAACAATTACCTTCGAGGTATCCATCCCCATTATATGATGGAGGGCCCCCGATACACCACAGCCCATATAGAGCTTTGGCGACACGGTTTTGCCACTCTTACCGATCTGGTCGTCATAATCTCTCCACTTGCTGTCAACAACAGAACGGGATGCCCCGACCCTGCCGTTCATAAGATCGGCAATCTCTTCAAGAACCTGAAAATTTTCCGGGCCGTTCATGCCCCTTCCGCCACAGATGATAAAGTCGGCTTCCTGAAGGTCAACCTTTTTGGAAATAGTTTTTTCAACACTTACAATATTTATCCGTGGGTCCTGGGCGACCTCCATCTGTTCTTCCACAATGGCGCCATTAAGATCGCCGGCTCCGATGGAAAAAGAATTTGGCCGGAAAGTAATGAAAATCATGGAATCGCTCCGGCATTCAATCCAGGAAATAATCTTCCCTCCAAAGAGAGGTTTTTTAATTTTCACCTTACCGTCATTAAAATCAATATCAATGGCATCAGAAACTATTGGGCTTTTCAATCTCGCGGCAAGCCTTGGAAAAAAATCTTTTCCCGTAACAGTAGAGGGGCCAAAAACCATAGAGGGATCATATCTTTTGATAAGTTCTGCAAAAACAGCCGTATAGATGTCCCAGCTATATTCCTTGAGCAATTCATTATCCACGACAATGACGCTGTCCGAATAGACTTTCAGAGATTCCGCCATCTCCTTGATCTGATGGCCAATCACAACGGCATGTAAGCGGGAAGCAAGGCGTCGGGCGATTTCCTTCCCCTTCGACAGCAGTTCGAGAGAGACCTTTCTTACGGTCCCCTCCTTGGATTCGACAAATACAAAAACATCTTTCGACATTACCGTCCTCCTCTCATATTACCTTTGCATCGTCTCTCAACGCTTTTATTAAGGCCTTTGCCTTCTCATCAGGAGTTTCACCGTCTATAATCTTCACCGGTGGTCTCTGAGGAGGCGCTTCATAGGAGCAAATAACCGTTTTTGATGCGTTTCTCTCAAGTGTTTCTTTCGGAACGTCCAGGGAAGCTGGGTCAATTTTGTTGATTTCAGTCTTCATTGCCTTCATTACACCGGTCATAAGGGGCACGCGGGGTTCATTGAGCCCTTTCTGTGTAGTCAAAAGCGCAGGCAAGATAATATCAAGGACTCTTTTGCCTCCTTCTATTTCACTCTCAACTCTTACTTTTCCATCTTCAAGAACATCAAGCTTTGTAATCCGGCTTGCATGGGGTATATCCAAAAACTCTGCCGCCATTGCTCCGATATTTGCATTTTCATCATCCATGGCCTGTCTTCCGCAGAGGATACAGTCAAAACCTTCTTTTTTTGCGAAGGCCGCCAGTATTTCGGCCACAACCAAAGGGTCGTTGTCTTCATAATTGGTGCTGTCAATGAGGAAAGCTCTGTCAGCGCCCATTGCAATGGCCGTCCTGAGCGCTTCTATGGCCCGTGGAGGCCCGTAGGTACAGACTGTGATCGTGCTCTCTTTTATTTTCTCTTTTATCCTGATGGCTTCCTCTATGGCGAATTCATCAAAGAAATTGATGGCATATTTGTTTTCTATTTCTAAAGTTTTATTATCACCGCTGATAATAATCCTTGCTTCCGTATCAGCTACCTGTTTGATAAATACCAGAATATTCACTTGCGAGCCTCCCTTCGTATATCAACACATTTCATACAATAAAACATTACGTCCCCTTTTGTTGCGGAGTATACCAGAAAAATTTTTTGCATACAATTTTTTATGAATGGCAGCCATTTGTCAAGAAAAAATTCCAGAAAATGGTCAATATGATGTATACGGAAAATAGGAAAGACTCACCAAACTATCCTTTACGGAAAATGATCAGCAAAGAGTAGAATCGTTTAAATAAGAAAGCTCAGCAAAAGATCGCGGATAACAAAATGTTGTCTATGTCTCCACAAAACATTGCAAATGTCTGGCCCTTGTCGGATGCCTCAGTTTTCTCAACGCCTTAGCCTCTATCTGCCGTACTCTCTCACGGGTCACTTCAAAAATACTGACCGACCTCTTCGAGCGTATGATCATGTTTTTCACCGAGACCGAACCTCATCCTTACCACCTTTTCCTCCCGTGGTGATAAGGTTGCAAGTATCTTATCAAGATTTGCTACCAAATCATCATAAATAGCAGAATCCTGAGGTGTGAGAACATTTTTATCTTCGATGAAATCAGCGAGATGTGTATCCTCATCGTCATTGATAGGGCGTCTCAAGAGAAATGGGTTCTTTTGCAATCCGCAGCACCTTCCTGACCTTATCGTACTGAAAAACCGATTTTTTCTGCTATTTCATCAGGATAAGGCTCCCTCCCCAGGTCCTGTACAAGTCCCCGTGAAACGCGGATGATCTTGTTGATCGTCTCAACCATATGCACCGGGATTCGTATTGTCCGCGCCTGATCAGCAATTGACCGTGTAATGGACTGCCGTATCCACCACGTCGCATAGGTACTGAACTTGTAACCACTCTTATACTCAAACCTGTCAACAGCCTTCATGAGACCGATGTTGCCTTCCTGGATCAAATCAAGAAGGGAGAGCCCCCGGTTCATATAGCGCTTGGCAATGCTCACTACAAGTCTCAGATTTGCCTTCACTATTTCATGCTTTGCAGAGGCAAAGCTCTCCTCGGCCTTTTCTATGCGTTTCAGAGCATGTTTTGAGCAGAGGTATGGAGATACCCATTTCATCTTCTATTTTTTCTTTCCTGGCATGGAGCATTGCGAATTCTTACTTTTCTCTTTCGGCTTTATATCTTTGCATCTTTCAATCTCATCTTCTATTTTTTCAACTCTTTCAATATAGCGTTTCATACGGAGGACAATTTTTTCGGTAATCTTTCTACTCAGGTTAATTTCAGCAATGATTTTCTGCACTTCCTTACGAAATGTATCTTTTTTTCCGGTGCTGCCCTGTTTCGACCGGGCATAGGCATCTTTCAATCTCTCAAGAAGGGCAATTACACGTTCCCTCTGAAATTCCAATTCCTGCGTCTCTCTTCTTCCTCATCCACTTCCAGGGTAATGTCCTGTACGGCAGCCCTGGAATTTTTCAGTGCCATGAGGGCCTGCAACAATTCTTCCACTGTCCCGGGAAAGGAGAGGATCACCTGTTTGATTTCTTCTTTTGCTTCCTCCATCTGTCGTGCAATATCTTTCTCTCCATTGCGTGTTAAAAGCGACATGCCTCCCATTTCTTTAATGTAATGCCGTGATGGGATTAATCAGCTCATCGTCAGTAGACTTCTTCCAGTGAACTGCCCAGGACATCGTCTATGTCCTCACTTTCAATAACACCAGTGTTGCTTTCGGCCTCGATATCGAAAAGTTCGATATCATCGAGCATATTCTCCTCTTTGTCCCCTTTTGAGATAAATGCGTACAGTTCTTTGCTTTCCAGACTTTCATTATAAGGATACAGTCTCCTTGCTTTTTCAGGCATGGCCACCTCACTATAAAAGTTATTTTTTCATATAAGCTAAAACCTGCCTCTTCTGCTCCATAAGCTTCCATAACCTCATTTCTCGTCTCCCCGTCTTCTCCGCCTCAGAAAGCCTTTCAGTAATCTTTCTTGACTCTTCTTTAAAGAATTGCCTCTCGACGTGTACAAAATAGTCAAAAAAGCACCTTTTCCGGCTCATCATCAGCAAATTCAACTGAGTTAAAAGCCGCATCAAGGACAAAATCTCTTAACGCTTTATCGTCAAGCATCTGGACAAAACTATGGATCTCAAACTGTTTTTTCTCTTCAACATAGGTCAACATTCTGGAGAGTATTTCTCTGACATGATCATTCCTTATATAGGCCCATCACCTCCTTTCCCTTAAAGGGTTCCAAAAAATGTGGATTGTTCATACAGACGCTTATCACCTTTTTCTCTATAGTGTCCTTCGGTTCCTCTACCCCGCAAGACCCTCCGGCAGTTTCCCTGTTTGAAGCCCCATTCGTGAGAGTCCGCAAAACGCTCTTCTTCCAACCCTGTCAGTTCGGAAAGCCTTTTGATATAAAGGCCCTTTCGTATATTGTTCTGTATTTTCTGAACATAGGGCAAGACATCATCAATAAAGGCCCGCTTGCCTTCCGGTGTTTTCACGCCATATTTGACGCTAAAATAATCAAAATAATAATCGAGGATGGATTTCTTTTTCGCAATAGCATCAACAACTGCCTTTGCCCCCTCTTTTCTGACATAGCTATCGGGGTCATGCCCTTCAGGCAGGACCACCATTCTGCCATTGACGCCCATTTCCCCAAAAAGCTCTATCAGTCTCAGGGCGCTTTTAATACCGGCTTCATCGCCATCGAGCATAAGGGTAATATTCTCCGTATAGTTTCTTAATTTCGATATCTGACCCTCGGTTATAGCAGTGCCGAGGGTGGCAACAACATTCCTGAAACCATTCATGTAGAGGGCAATAAAATCAAAATATCCTTCAACAATGAAAACTTCATTTTTTTCGGAAATATACTTACGCGTCTTGTCGATGCCGAAGAGCGTCGCGCGCTTTGAAAATACTGCCGATTCGGGCGAGTTAACATATTTGGGAAAGCCATCCTTGTCGATCGTCCGTCCGCCGAACCCTATGATCCGTTTATTTACATCGATGATAGGGATAATAATCCGTCCCCGGAACATCTCATAGAGTTCGCCATCTTTCATTCTCACAATACCGGTGCTTAAAAAGACATCATTGGGAATGCCGCTGTTCTTCAGGAAACCTTTCAGATTACCTGATGTCCTGTCGCTGTATCCAAGTTTAAATTCATTGATCACTTCATCGGTAATGCCCCTTCTCTCGCAGATACTGCGTTGCTGTCGTTGAATTCTTCAAGCCTCTTTGATAATATTCAGCAAGTTTTGACAGCGCGTCGAAGGAACCTGTCCGCTTTCCGCTGTCCTTTCTCTGTATTTCCATGCCATATTGCCGTGCAAGATTTTCCTGGGCTTCCTGAAAGCTCAGGTTTTCATACTTCATGAGAAAATTAACGGCATTGCCGCCTTCCCGGCAACTGAAACAATAGAACATCTGTTTTTCAACGCTCACCGTAAAGGAAGGGGTCTTTTCCTTATGAAAAGGACACAAACCGGCATAATCTTTTCCTGCTTTCCTGAGCTTCACATACTGTGAAACAACATCGAGTATATTGACCCTCTGGAGAAGTTCATCAAGAGTGGTTTTCATGCAAACTCCACAATGGTAATGCCGTTATTCTTTTCGTCCATGTGGACCGCTTTAATATACTTTGCCCCGGTCAAGTGTTCCCGGATTGCCTGCATGAGCCTTCCCGTTCCTATTCCATGGAGGATCCTTACTTTCGGCACACCCTCAACAACAGCCCTGTCAAGAAATCTGTCGAGTTCCTTTAAGCTTCTTCAGCCCTCATGCCCATCACATTTAACTCCGGTCCTTCTATTTTCTCGACATTGATTTGGTCCTGCATGGTCCGGGCAGGCTCTTTCTCTGCCGTTGTCTTTTCTAAAAAAAATCGTTTCAGTTTCATTCGTGCATTACCGACAATTACTTCATAGGTCTCGCCTGTTTTATCGATATCCACAACATGGCCCTTGCTCCCCAGCGTTTTTACGAATACATAATCATTAATACGGATATCCTCCTGTTCTCTGACGCTCTCGCTCCCAAAGCGTTCCCGTAAGCCAATCAATCGCCTCTTACTCTTTGTTATAGACTGTTCTTTCCTTTTTTGCAACTTCTTTTGTAATATTTTCAATCTCCAGTTCCAGTTCCAGCAATCTACCGGCGCATTGCTTCTCAACTTTCCCCACATACTCATCCCTTTTATCCTTTATAAGCGCAATTCTCCTGCGAGCTTCTTCTTTTAGTTTTAAGAGCTCTTTTCTCTCTTCCTCGGCCATCTTTTTTTCTTCCTCAAGGCTGGTGATAAGATCATTGAGCATAAATTCCTGTTTTCCGAGATAGGCATAACTTTTTTCAATAATTACCGAAGGGACATCGATATTTTTTGCAACATTGATGGCATTGCTGTAACCGGCTGTTCCGTAAACCAGTTTGTAGAGAGGTCTCATGGTTTCGGTGTCAAAAGACGTGGCAACATTGATGGCAAAGGGTCTCGTATAGCCGTAGGCCTTAATCAGGTTGAGATGCGTTGTGACAATAACCTTGCATCCTTTCTCAATCAATGCATCGATAACCCCCATTGCCAGCGCAGAAGCCTCCTGCGGCTCGGTGCTGCCGCCTATCTCATCGATAAGGATGAGCTCCCCGCCTCCAGCATGGTTGTAGAGGTCTTTGATGCCATACATGTGGGCCGTGAAACTGCTTAAATTCCATTGAAATGTCCTGTTCATCACCGATGAGGGCAAAGATGTTCGAGAAAAAAGGAATAACCGGTTTTTCTCGTGCGGGAATAAAAAGCCCTGATTTTGCCATAACAGACAAAAGTCCCATTGTTTTCAGGGCCGCTGTCTTTCCCCCCGCATTGGGACCGCTTATGATCATTACCTGCTTATCGTGATCCATGACAATATCGATAGGTACGGTCCCGTCCTTTTTAGAGAGAGCGATAAAGGGGTTCACGGCCCCCTTGATCTCCAGAGAGGCATCGTCGCCGATAGTAGGTCTTACGCAATGGAACTCAAGACTGAAGAGCGCAATGGCGTGATAAAAATCAAGTTCCCTGATGGCCTCCAGGTTTGCCTCAAGGACCTCCCTGAAACCTCTTACAAAATCGGTAAGTTCTTTCAATATTTTCTTTTCTTCTTCTTTTTCCTCGTTGACAAGGATATTGATTGCATTATTGGGTTCCACACATTCTACGGGCTCCACAAAAGAAGTTTTAAGCGTATGGGAGTAATCATGGACAATGCCCTGTAAGGCCTCATTGAAATTAGGCTTCAGCGGTATCACATAGCGATTGTTCCGAAGAGAGATATAGGCATCCTGGAGAATAGGTCTTACCGCCTCTCTTTCCATGATCTTTTCAAGGTGCCTTTTCATTCTTTCCCGGAAGGAAAAAAGGTCCGTTCTGATCCTTGACAATTCATAAGAAGCGCTGTCCTCGATATACCCCTCAGGATTAATTGACCGTGAAATCTTTTTATAGAGCGCAGGCAGTTGTTTCATGCTTTCCAGCGTTTCGTTTATGAAGGGCTGTCTGTTATAAGCCTTTTTCAGGAAAAGAATAATGCCGTCGCAGGCACTCAAAAATGTCGCAAGAAGTAACAAATCCGTGGCTTCAAGGAGGGCATTTTCTATAGAAATTCTCTTTAAAATATCAGTTATGTCGGGGATATCGGAAAGGGGTAGTTTCCCGTCCCATTTGATCACTTCCAGAACCGCTTCGATTCGATCCTGTCTTTCTTTAATTGCTGTTTTGCTGTTGAGTGGTTTTATGGAATGAATCGAGTCACTGATAAAAGGGGTCGAAGAAAAATGAAAATAGATATCTAAGAGTTTTAGATAATCGAGGTACGATAATGTCTTATCTACCATGCCTGGCTTTGACTACCTATTGAGAAGATAGTCTTTTAAGCACCATTCCGCTTAACACTTTTCCGTCAACCCTCCCGGGAAATTTTTCCATAAGGGATTTTATTACCTTTCCCATGTCTCGCTGGTTTTTTGCATCAACAGCCTGAATGGTTTCTTCTATTTCCCTTACCATTTCTTCTTCTGTTAATTGTGCCGGCAAAAACTCCTTAAGGATAAGCAGCTCTGCTTCTTCTTTTTCAACAAGTTCAGGGCGCTGACCTTTCTTAAAGCTTTCTATGGAATCAAGATGTTGGTTGATAGACGTTTTTATGAGAGAATAAAATTCATCAACAGTGAGTGCTCTGATCTTTTCAACTTCTTTGTTTTTGATCGCCGCCAAGAGCATCCGGAATACGGATACTCTTGTGGCGTCTCTTTTCTTTAAAGCCTCTTTTAAACCCTGTTCTATTTTGGATTTATAGTCCATTTATTTATCTTAATAAAGGCCCTTATCCATTGTTCTCTTGAGTTTCTTCAGAGCCCTCTTTTTCGCGGCAAGTATTTTCTTTTTCCTCTTAACGCTCGGTTTCTCAAAGTGCTCTCTCTTCTTTATTTCCGAGAGAATTCCCGTTTTCTCGCACTGCTTCTTAAACCTTTTAAGGGCGCTTTCGAAGGACTCTCCGTCTCTTACGATAACTACTGGCATTCATTTTCCCTCCCTCCATATTGTCATGAAAGAATAAACTGCAAGTTAAGCTATTTATTAAAACCTGAAATAGAGCCTGAAGTCAATACATTTATACCATTATACTTAGTATCAACTATCCAGAGATGGCTCTATCTGAATAAAAAAGATCCTGCCTGTGAATTATTTGACAGCAGTGAAGACAACCCGCCTGCAGTTCAACAAGTGCACCACAGATACAACTCATCCATATCAGCCGTTCTTGATCGGATAAGCAGTATTGCCTGCATAGGTATTTACCTTTGTATAGGCAGCAACCATTCCGCGCAGGCTCTGTATTCTGTTTTTCCATCCCTGCAAATATTTTCCATATACTTCAGGCTTTGCCGTTGCAAGCTTTACGTATCTCTGTTCTCTCAGTTTCAGATAGGTATCGATATCGCCCTTTGATTTCTCGAGAATTCTTTTTGCTGATGCAGGATTGTTGATATAGGTGTCAAAGTGTACGACAGAGAGGGGAAACGGCAGGGAAGCAGCGCCTGATTTTTCCCAGAGCTTTTTATAGATCATTTCGACCTCACCTTTCGTAATGTTGTTTATGTTCCCCTTGTATCCAAAAGCTTGAGCTGTCGACTGGAGAACCCCGAACCTGGATGACTCTCTTCGACCATCTTCACGGACTAATTTGTTGCCTTCCTTTTCAAGGACAAATTGAAGGCTCTTTTTGAACTTTTCCTCGTCATTGACCGGCGCCGAAAGGCCCCTTTCAAGCATATTCTTTACCGGCAGGTTCTTTGCTTCTATCTGTTGCAGGGAACCTGTCAAAAGACGGTCAAAAGGAATAGTCGGTGCATTGACAACAAGGCTATTATTTTTCGGGCTGATAATGGACTGTTGAAGCACGGCAACGCGCTGAAGGAGGTCTAAATATGAAGCCATTTAAACCTTACCTTGATGTATAGTGGTTTTAACTGCATCTTACAGAAGTATTTTGCAACAACTATGCCACTGGTAATTCATACATAGCAAATCCCTTAATAGTCAAGGGTTGGCCCTCACGTGACATGCAGGACCGCATGATAACAATCCTATTCATATCTGTCGGAATTATGACAGGTTGTGTAAAGCCCTATTCCGGTTCGGCGTGAGACTTAACGGAAAGGATTATAGAGGATAATCGTACTCTCCCTGTCAGGACCAGTAGAAATAATATCTATTTTCACGTTGAGCAGTTCTTCGATCCTTTTCAGATATTTTTTTGTATTTAAGGGAAGATCCTCGTAGGTCTTTATGTTCCGCAAAGAGGTCATCCACCCATCCATTTCTTCGTATTGCGGTTCACATTGATAATAACCGGTTACATCTATGGGAGGTTCTGTGTAGTATTTTTTTCCAATTTTATAACTTGTGCAGAGCTTAATCTTTTCAAACCCGTCGAGGACGTCGAGCTTCATGATAGATAAACCCTTGATGCCGTTTAAATAGACCGACCGCTTCGCAAGGACCGCGTCGAACCATCCGCACCTTCTCGGTCTCCCTGTAGTTGAGCCGTATTCATCACCTACTTTTCTCATGAGATCGCCCTCCGGTCCCGAAAGCTCCGTAGGAAAAGGACCTTCTCCAACTCTCGTCGTATAGGCCTTGCAGATACCGAGAATATAATCAACGCTTGTAGGAGGGACACCTGCGCCTGCAAAAATATTCCCTGACATCGTATTGGATGACGTCACGTAGGGATATGTCCCGTGATCGACATCGAGGAATGTCCCCTGGGCGCCTTCGAAAAGGATCGCCTTTTTCTTTGCCATACATGTTTCCAGAAAACTGACAACATCTATGCTGTATTTCTTCAGTAGTTTTCTGTAGCCATCATATTGTTTGAGAATATCCATCAACTTAAAACCCTCATCTTTATAATACCGGCGGATGAGGAAGTTTTTAATCTCAAGGTTTTCTTTTACTTTCTCGCGAAACACTTTCTTATTAAGCAGGTCCACAACACGTATCCCAACTCTGCTTGTTCTGTCTTCATAAGCCGGTCCAATTCCACGCCCTGTTGTGCCTATCTTTTTCGTGACCCTTGATTCTTTGAGCTGATCGAGTTTTTTATGATACGGCATGATAAGATGCGCAAGTCCGCTTATGAGAAATTTTTTGTCATCCTTCATATAACCCAGTTTTTTCAGCTCGGTTATTTCCTTCTCAAGCACTTCCGGATCAAGAACAACGCCGTTGCCGATAACACAGTATTTGCCTTCACGAAGTACACCGGATGGTATAAGGTGGAGAATAATCTTTTCATCACCGATGACAATCGTATGACCCGCATTTGCTCCCCCTGAAATCGCACAATCACATCAGCATAGGTACTCAAATAATCTATGATCTTCCCTTTTCCTTCATCTCCCCACTGGATCCCAACAACACCAATATTTGCCATTGTCCTCTTCTCTCCGCTTTCGTTTATTGAATTACTATATCTTCTAATATACATGAGGTTTCAAAATCAAGAAGAATAAACAGATTAGTCTACTTCTCTCTTGTATCTTCGAAGAGCCCCTGGGTATCCGGCTTATTCTTAAAGGGTAGCTTGAGATGTCGGAAGGCCTTTTCTGATGCCCTTCTTCCCTGTGATGTCCTGATAATAAAACCGATTTTCAGGAGATAGGGCTCCACAACTTCGATCAAGACATCCGATTCAAGCTGTAATGTTGCTGCAAGGGCTTCAATGCCGACAGGACCGCCCCTATAGTTGAGAATGATTGTCTGGAGCAACTTTCTGTCGGTCTCACCGAGACCATATTCGTCAATACCTTCAAGGGTAAGGGCATCAATGGCAACCTGTTTTGTAATATGCCCTTTTGCCTTTACCTGAGCATAATCACGGACACGTTTCAGCAGTCTGTTGGCAACCCTTGGCGTACCCCGCGCCCTTTTTGCCGTTTCATGAGCCCCTTTCTCGTCTATCGTTATGCCCAGAATCGATGCTGAACGTTTTATAATACGGACAAGATCAGTCTTCATTATAAAAATCAAGGTCTCTCACGATGCCGAAACGTTCTCTGAGAGGGGAGGAGAGGAGCCCTGATCTCGTTGTTGCGCCAATGAGGGTAAACTGTTCCAGGCGGTATCTATGTGTCCGCGCATGCATGCCTTTATCAAAAATGAAATCTACAGCAAAATCCTCCATGGCAGGATAAAGAAATTCCTCGACCACTTTGGGTATGCGATGAATTTCATCGATGAAAAAGATGTCGCCTTTCTCAAGATGTGTGAGAAGCCCCATCAAATCGCCGCCCTTTTCCAGGGCAGGTCCCGATGAGGTAATAATGCGTGTCCCCATTTCATGGGCAACAATATGGGCCAGGGTCGTTTTCCCAAGACCGGGGGGGCCATTGAAGAGAATATGTTCCAGGGGTTCCTGCCGCTGAAGCGCCGCTTCAATGGCAATATTCATGGTTTCCACAACTCTGTCCTGACCAATATAATCGGTAATTACACCGGGCCGTAGCGATACGGCAATATCCTGATCAATAAGGCTTTCTTTTTCATAGCAACCCGGTAGATGTACCAGTTTCTTCTTCAATCATTTCCTCTGCCCTCTATAGACTTCTTCAAACAATTCTTCCGAAGAGCTGATTTTTGGATTCCTCTTCATTGCTTCTTCGATCATTTTCCGCGCCTCAAGCACTTTATGGCCCAATTGCGTAAACATAACATGCTCGACCTCTTTTTTGAAATCCTCCATAACTTCACCGGGCAATATCACTTCAGGTATCAAGGCGTATTTTGCAACCTTTCCCTTCAGGGTAGCGACAATTTTCTCTGCTTTCCGCTCACCAATGCCCCTTAATTGTCTGAGCGATTTTATGTCCTTTTCTTCAATGGAGCGCGCTATCTCCCGAACAGGTCTTGTAAGGGCTTTCACAGCCGCCATAGGACCGATGTCCTCAACAGAAATAAAGAGTTCAAAAAACTCTTTATCGAGTTCATTGTTAAAACCGACAAGATTTGGTTTCGGCTGCCTTTCCGTCTGGTGAAAAGAAATGTAGAGGACAAGGGGATCTTCGATCTTCTTTGTCCTTTTAATTTCATTCATTACATATGCAGGGATTAATACATCATACCCGATACCGCCCACGAGAAGCATGAGCCGTTCATCGTAAATATTTTTGAGTTTTCCCTCAAGGTAGGATATCACGCTTTTTACTCCTTGTTTTATTTCTGTAATAAGCCGTGAGCGCCACAGCAAGCGCATCAGCTGCATGAAAAGACTTGATATCATTTACGCCGAGCAATTTTTTAACAGCGTTTTTGACCTGGTCCTTATTGGCGCTGCCAAAGCCTACAAGAGCATTTTTTACTTCTTTTGTGCTTATCTCTGTCATGTCTATGCCATGCCTTTGTATGGTGACATAGAGAGCCCCCAGGACGCCGCCAAGCAATATACCTGCCTTTGGATACCGCACCAGTGAGAAGACATTCTCAATGGCAACAAGGCCTGGTTTTATCGTATTGATAAGCACCTCCATGTCATTATGGATCTGGAACAATCTGCTCGCCACCGTGTTATCGGTAAAGGTTTTGATATAACCACATTTTATGATTGACGGGGTTTTGCCGTCACAAAGGATCGCACCGAAACCCGTACTTGCAAGTCCAGGGTCAATACCCAGTATAATCATGTAATGTTCTGCTCTCTCATTAATACCACTATTTTTAACCCCTTTCAGTAATAATAACAGGGTTGCATCTCCTTTGTAAACTATATTGCTTCGAAGGACCTTCATCGACTAAGTCGCCATTTTATCGATAAATTCATCATTCCGTTGATTTCGCAGCTTCTTATCAGTATACTTGTGGTCATGCATGATGAGGACTTTATGGCAATCTGTCTGGAAGAGGCAATGCTCGCCTATGACGCGGAAGAAGTTCCTGTTGGGGCCGTTATCATATCCGAGGACAATAAGATTTTAACAAGAGTACACAATCTTACTCGGACAATCAATAACCCCACCGCCCATGCGGAAGTACTCGCTATTGAGGAGGCAGCAAAGAAATTGGGAAACTACAGACTCACCAATTGCACACTCTTTGTAAGCAAAGAACCATGTATCATGTGCGCCGGGGCTATTATCGAATCAAGAATAAAAAGGCTTGTTTTCGGTTGTTTTGATGTAAAAAGAGGGGCATTTGGTTCTGCTATTGACGTAAATAAGTTGGCCTTTAATCATAAAATTGAAGTTTCCGGCGGTCTTTTAGCTAAACAAAGTGAAGATATACTGAAAACATTCTTTCAACAGAGGAGAGGTACCGAAGTGGCCATAACGGGGCCGACTCGAAATCGGCTGTACGCGTAAGCGTACCGTGGGTTCGAATCCCACCCTCTCCGTTTTTTAATAAAATTTCAAGCTTTCTTTTGTCTTTTTATACCGTGAGAACCAAGAATTTCCTTTTTCTCAAAATATCTGTATTCACCGGGCTGTAAATCACCCAGTTGCAACCCCCCAATCCTTACTCTTTTTAACTTTAATACCGGATGATTTATTGCCTCGCCAATCTTTCGGATCATCCTGTTTTTACCTTCATTGATAATGACACTATACCAGGCATTTTTTGTTGCAGCATGCGCAAACCGAATTTCTTCCACTTTATACAGTTCTTTGGTAGTTGCCCCTTTCTCTTTTATATGTGAGGGGATTGTCGATTGCTTCTTTTCGCCATAGGCACTCTCGTATTTTCCATACTCCCTTTTTGAATCGCCTATCATAATCCCTTGCTTTATCCTATTGATCTCATCTCTGCTCAGAAGCCCTTTGAACTTTACAAGATATTCCTTTTCAATCTCATACCGTGGGTGCATGATCTCATTTGCAAAGTCCCCATCATTTGTAAAAATCATGAGTCCTTCAGAATGATAATCCAATCTCCCAACCGGAAAAAGCTTCACGTCTATTTTTATGATATCACGGGCCATCTTTCTTCCCCGCATATCCTGCAGATCGGACATATAACCATCGGGTTTGTAGAGCGCTATGTATAACTTAATGGGCTCATATTCCATTATCTGATTATCTATTAAGATGATATCGGTAGGTTCTACTTGTCTGAAAGGTTCTAAAACAACGACCTTGTTGACCTTGACTTTACCCGCCTTGATCAGGTCTTCTGACTTACGTCGGGAAAAGGAGCTTACACGTGCAACATATTTTGATAATCTTTCCATGCAGGGACATACTTATACCACTAATCCTTAAAAGTCTCCACCTGTTTTACTGTTTCCTTCTGTAATACCGGTTTGATAACTGCTTTCGTCTTTACTGACTTTTTATAAATATTAAAATCTAATATTCTCTCTTCCGGGAACGGGATGTTACTTCTACTTCCATTACTAAATCTTCCGGCTTATCAATCGATAATACAATACTCTTCCTGACCTCATTATCATTGGTAAGAACAAGTAAATCATTAAAGTAATATCCCTTTTTGAAAGAAGCGGTTATCTCATGTCTTACCTGTAGGTCAAAGCCAATTCATACTCCTTTGATTTTTCAAAACCAATATCGGTATTATCAATTTTCAATTTAAACTCGACCGGACTTATAATATTAAAATCAATTCTTTTAAGGCTATATTCCAGAAAGGGGTCTTTCTTTGATTCAATTACAATTATATCATTACGCTCTTCCTTGACAGTAGCCTTATAATGGACAGGCTTAAAGAGAATGTTGCAAACAGCATTTTGTTCTTTTCTCATTGACTTATACGGCACAGTCACAGATGATATCAGATCACTATAAGGAACTGAATCAACTGTTGTATCGACTATTATATCTTCCCAGTTTTTGTCTACTTTATATAAGGATATTTCAATTTTACCGTTCCTAACTTTATAGCTTCCCGTAATGATTACATCAATATTATCTTTTCTTATAAAATCTTCAATGACCTGTATTTGATTCAGCATATTCACTCGGAAGATATGCAAATAAAGCCTTTGACACATCTTTCCCTGCCGGCTTTATTCTTTTCTTCTGATAAAAAACCTTCTTGATTTCCTTCTGTAATTTTTCTGAAAATTTTGTAATATTGTTGTTTTCGTCGTATATGTTATGTATATAAACGATTATCTCTTTTTGCGGCTCATAAGGCTCTACCACCTTTGTTAGCAGTTGAAATATTGCAGGAAGTAAACTAGGGTCATTGTAAGCCAATTTATCAATTGTAACAACATCGTTTTCAATTTCAATTTTCATTTTAAAAACTTCACATATAGCGGCTGTATCATAGATTTTAACAACTGCACATTTACCAATGGGATCAAGCAGTTTTATATCTCGGTTATGATATATATCCAGGATATCACCCTTTATGATACCATCCTTTTTTCCAATATCTACAATAGCCTTATCTCCCAAAACAATTCTCACTTTACTGTCTAGATTTCCTTTTATATGCCCTTGAATAATTTCATTTCCAAAACATTCAGTTGATAATAAAATCGACATACTAATGAATAAAACGATTATCGCTTTCATTTATCCCTCATTTCTATAAACATCTTTAAGAATACGTGGCGTGATGAATATCAGTAGCTCCGTCTTGTTATCTAATTTGGTCTGTTTCTTGAACAACCATCCTAAAAGCGGAATGTGTCTAAGTCCCGGCAAGCCTGATTCGCCATCATTTTCTGTTCTCTCATAGATACCACCAATCACTGCCGTATCCCCATCTTTTACGTAGAGAATCGTAGTAGCCTGTTTTTTATCAATGGTGGGAACACCTTCCGATTGATTTATAAAATCAGCCTGATCTTTTTTTGCCAATATTTCAAGTTTTATAAATCCATCTTTTGTCACTGTTGGTGTCACTTCCAATCCAAGCACAGCTTCGGCAAACTGTGTCTGTGTCCCTGTTTGAGATACTGTCTTATAGGGAATTGATTTTCCCTGTTGAATGATCGCCTTTTTACTATCTGACGTTACAAGCTTTGGGTTAGACAATACACGCCCCTTACCTTCAGCCTCAAGTGCCGACAACTGAATATCTAAGAGAAAAGAATCTTGCGGACCACCCATGAACACGCCTAATGTTCCCCCTGAACCAGCGCCTATAGCAGCGGGCAAATTAACGTTATATGGATTTAAGTAGCCTCCTGGACGAAAGCCAGTTGCCCCTGTTGGTGACTCACGTTCACCACTCCCCCCTACTGTAGCTGACGTCCATTTCTTTCCTCCACCAAGCTCAATATCCTGCTGACCTATACTACCTAGATAGTTAGCCCCCCACTGAATTCCGAGTTCTTTTGAAAAATTTGACGTAGCCTGTACAATTTTACAATCAATTTGTATTTGTGTTGGTTTCGTATCATGTTCTTTCACGATTTTAACAATATTGGCGAGATTCTCTTTTGTATCTCTTATGATAAGAGCATTGTTCCAGCCAACCTGCGTTATTGATCCAAATTCCGATAAAAACCCTTTCCTCGTTGATCCAGCTGCTGCAGGAATATCTCCGCCCTTAAGCATTTTTTCCATATCATTTGGGCTGGTATAACTGAGATAAATCGTCTCTGTTAAAAATTCCTCACCCATTTTTTGCTTTTCAAGCTTTTCTTTCCTGAAACTGTCTCTCTCTGTTGTTTTATTTTTTATTTCGTCATCAAACTCTTTTTGTGAAACGACTCTTATAACATTGTCCGCTTCAATTTTTTTAAGTCCGCTTGTGGCGGTTACCAGATCTAACGCCTCGTCCCAATATACATTATCAAGCTTCATTGTCACTTTACCTTTTACAGCTTCAGATATGATGACATTTTTCCCTGATACCTCGGAAAGTATTCTTATAACATTTCTCACGTCTGCGTCTATGAAGTCAAAAGACACTTTTGGTGTTACCTTCTTCGCTGACTGACTGAAGCATAATAAGGGTATTATTAAAAGGAAAAGAAAAAAAAGCACTGTTATTTTTCTACTCATATATCACCCTTTTTCATTTTTTAACGGGGATGTCCACTACAACTTTTTTTATTTCCCCTTTTAATTTATAACCCAGCACAACATTGCTGCTTGATATATCCACTACCCACATATTCTTATTAAGGTAATCTCCTTTTCTGAAGAAAATACCCTTGCCCTGTGTATCTTCCATCATTGCCATCATACCTTTTTCGCTCTTCAAAACGCCTACAAGCCTTAAGGCTTCAAGTTCATACCCGATTGCATCAACTTTATCTTTTTTGTCCTTTATAATCTTGGTCTCATTTCCACTTTTAGCTTTAATGAGCAGTACCGGCTCGAAAGGGTCTCTTCTTCCTTCCGATGTATACATAAAATCTCCTAATATCTATCTTTTTTTCTTCTTTTTTGACCACAGTTCCCTGTGCTTTCGACCCTGGCTCCACAGCAAAAACTGTCGATGCAAAGGCTACAAGAATAACTACCAATATATAATAGCTATTTTTTACCAATCTGGTCACCTTTATTCGTTGCTTTATCATCATTTTTCACTGCTTTTTGTTGATCCCTTTTATATACATAGGCATTCGCCGTACATGTTCCTTCCAGGATGATGTTTCTTGGCGCACCCTTAGCTTCCAAAGAAAAATGTGTAATATTGATAATCCGTTCCATTTTTCGTATACCATCAAAAAAATAAGCGACAGTATGAAAAGGACCGCTGAATTTTATTTCAAAGGGTAGCTCTGAATAAAAATCTTTATTCTTCAATTCTTTCGGCTCAAAATATTTTATCTTTAACCTTGTTTCCTCACTAATATTTGTTACATTTCTCAAAAGGTTCGGTACATCTTTTGTCTCCGGCAATTGCTTTAATATATCCTGCAAAAGCTCCTGCATTTGCGCATATTCTTTTCGATGCTTTTCTATATTTTTCTTAATTTCCCGTAATGTATTTAATTGCTTTTGCGCCTCATCATTTTCCCGAATAAGTTTGTCCCTTGTCTCCCATTGTGGCTTTGCGATAAAATATACAAGAGCGCCCACTACAATGAGAACCAAGACAACCATACATATAGCTTTGTATACCTGGGGTATTTTTTCTATTTTTTTCACTAATGCCTTTAGCCGAATACCCACTTTCATATCGACATATTCCCTGTTATGATAAATTTCTTTATTGTCAGGCCTTCTTCGTTTATATCCTGAACATTCTTTAACTCAATATTGCTGATATAGTGCAATTTAGAGAGCGACTCGATAAAATCCGATATCGATTCGTTTACAAATGAACGGCCTTCCAATTCGAACTTATTATCTGTTTTCTTAAATGTTTTTATCCATACACCATCTTTAATGATAGAGGTAAGATCATACAGCGACCTTGCCGTGAGCGCCCTGCCAGCTCGCAGTTGATTTAACGTTTGGATTCTTTTTTCTATCTCTTTTTTTGCATTCTGAATACTCATATATTCCTGATAAATAGGCTGCAAGCTGATCATTTCCTTTTTAGCTGCTTCTATTTTTGATTTATAATCAGCAATCTCATTCAGCAAACTATACTCGTAAAGTCCAAATCCAATAATACCCAAAACGAGTAAAATTACAAAATCTCTAATATCTTTTGCTATGGTGCTTGCTTTCTTTCTTTTAAAAGGAAGGAGGTTTATTTTTATCATATCATTAAGTCCGTAATTCTCGTTGATAGAGATAAGGGAACGACCATAAATTCTTTCATTTCTTCATAGGAAACTATTTGTGTATTATCCGGCTGAACAAGCAAAAAGGGATCAATCACCTCTACTTGTATCCCCGTATCTTCAACGATCTTTTCCTTCAATCCCGGCAGCAGTGAGGCTCCACCCGTTACATAAACCTTCCCAATAGTCTCTTTTGGCTTTGTGGCAAGATAAAACCTGATGGTTTTATTAATCTCAGAAGCAATATTAAAAATAAAATCTTCAAAAAGGTAAGAAATACTATTATCGGCTGCAATTTTTTTCGCTTCGGCATCTTTATTACTCAATCTTACAGATTTTTGAATCATACTGGTAAGATATTTTCCTCCCATAAGGATCTCACGTGTAAATTCTATATCCTCTCCATTGAGGATCGCTATATTTGTTACCGATGCACCAATGTCAACAATAACGACCGAAGAATCTTTGGGGCCATATATCTGCTCAACAAGATTCGATACATCAAATATATCGACATCCAATAGCTGTAAGCTCATGTCTGCTATATTGAATACAGCGATATATGCATCAACAATCTCTTTTTTCGCAGCGACAATCTTTACATCCATCATATTCTGCTTTTCGGCATCTATCCCCATAACATAATAACTATAATAAATATCCCGAAGAGGGAAAGGGATGGCATTTTCCACTTCCATGCCGATTGCGTTTTCAAGCTCCTCTTCCTGGAGGACAGGTATGGTGATTTTCTTTGATATGACAGAATAACTCGATAATGCACAAGCAACATTTCTGGACTTTATTTTGTTTTCTTCAAAAAGCATTTTAAGTTCTTCGGCCAAAAAGTTTACATCTATAATATGACCATCGCTTAGCAAATCATGCTCGTAAGCTTTTACAATAGCATGCTGTACAGTAAAGAAACCTTTCATGTTTTTTAGAGTACATATTTTTATCGATGTAGTCCCAATATCAACACCTACTAATTGATCAAATTGTTTCGTTGTAAAGCTGCTCACAATCGGCAGCTTTGTTATCATTGACATAATATTTTTCTTTGTTGAATATTGTTTTGCTGCATTTAAGGGTTTTATTGTATCAGCATCCTCATCCTCTGTGGCAATAACGACATCTTTTATTAAAGGTTCTTCTATCTTTTTCTCATATTTGACCGGCTCTTCCTGTGTCTTCATTTTTGCTTCAATATATTTTTCAGTTTCTTGAGTTTTTACAGGTGTAAATCGCTCGGCCGGTTCCTCTTTTCCCATTTTTTCAAAACTATCATAGCTGCCGACACTTGAACTGTCAAAGGCAAGAATAAGCGCAGGGAACCAAAACAAGACCGTCAATACGCCATATAACCAGTAGCTCCTGCCAAGTCTTTCAGCAATGCTGCCCCATATATTGATTAAACAGTATATATTGAGAATCGGCACAAAAAACCCTGCAACATTCCAAAGAGGCACATCAGCACATTTACAGAGGAGATACACGTTATATCCTGGTATACAAAATCCCAGGAAACTGCCGATTTCAAATTTCTTACCAATTCGATAAAGTGTGTAGCTTGAAAAAACCCAGATGGCAATAACAATGATAAACGAAACCATCAATAATGCAAAAAAACCCATCATAATTTATTACCATCCATCCTTTTATGTTTTTTGGTATTAATTAATATCGGGTTTGTTTTCACAATACTTTTTAAATACAAATTATTCCCCCCGCAGAAAATAACTTCTCAAATCCGTCCCGTTTTCGGAATGAGAAAATAACTCCAATTCATTCAGATTGCATTACGAGAATTCATCAAGACACATTGTGATACCCTGAATTCTATCATTCTGAAAACTCTAACAGAACACTTTTTTTTTGTCAAGAGTTTTTTTAAGTTAGCACTAATATTATCTTATTTTATTCAACTATTAATCGCATCTTTATGATTTAATTAAACATTATTGTAATAATTGGCCTCTATTTACAGATTACAACAGGCTATTTTATAGGGCGATTGAATGCATAATTTCAGTCGATATACAACTGAACTGCAGGCATCGAATACTATTTATTTATAACCTTTTCATTTGTCTTTTTTTCAATTGTGGCATCTATTGACCACATGGCTTCTCCGCCTTTGCCATCCATTACTTTGACTTTAATATTCCTGGTGCCGACATCACCATCTTTTAGCTGCCAATCGATAATACCTGTCGCATTATCAATAACCATCCCTGCCGGTGGATCAACGAGTGAGTATGAGAGAGTATCACCGTCAGGATCTCTTGCTATGATCTGATAGGAAAGGCTCGTTCCATCATTCTTCAGTTGCTTTATTTCTGACACTATAGGGGCTGTATTGCCAATTACGATAGATAAGAGTTTAAAGGAGCCCGGTCTCTCACCATCATAAGGCGTTACTTTGACTGCGACAGCATCGCCGCGTTTAAATCCATTTAAACTGTCGCTATTACCCCCGGCAGGTTTTTTGTTTATAGACCATTCGTATTGATATCTGATATTCTCAGGTTCTTTTCCCTCAATTTTTTCAATAATGACCCTCAGAACATCTTTACCATCTGTTGTGTCCCACTTAAATTCCGCCTTACCGATACTTATTGCATTACCCTCTTCTTGTTTTTCCAAAACACCAACACCTTTGGAGCTCTCTGGAACAATATTTTTTTCAGTAAGATTTTCGATTCTTTCCTGTCGAAAAAACACAATATAAACAGCAACAGATAGAAGACATAGTACCAATAACGCTATTAGTGACGTTTTGAGATTACGGTCAGTCTTTCTTACATCTTTTTTCCTGATTCTTTTTGTATTTTTCATAAACATAGAGCACTTCAAGGTTTGCCCGTTCCGCGGCTGGGCCAGATACTGAACGCCCCTCTGCCACAATCGTATAGAGAAACGGAATGTGTATAACTTCTCCGGCGGATCCACCACCGGATCCACCACCGGATCCCTGTAGGGCGACAACGCCTTTTGCATCCAACCCGCGCACCCCTCCTGGTCCTGACGGGGGTATAGAACCACTTATATCGGTATTTCCTGGTCTGGTATCAACTATTTTCAATTCTACTTGAAAATCCTTTTTATCGCCCCCGGTGCTGATGAAACCTGAAGGTGATATCCGGCATTGAAGTGGGATCCATGGGGTTTGGGTCTGCAGGGCAATTCCATGCCGTTTTGAGTGTATTCATCTTTGAGGCAAAACAGGTATCAGAAGATCCTAAAACCACAGATACCGCAGGAAGTATGCTTGTACTTGCAAAGGTACCCCTTATTGTTGCCAATGTAGCCCCGACCACTGCCTTGGGAATAATTTCTTTTGTCAATATTTCAATGCCGCCAAGAGATGCTTCTTTTGAACTCTGATACTTTCTCTGTAATCCTGATATCTCTGTTCCGGAGAGCGAATAGTATGTCACGGCAGCAAGGAGCCCTGCAGAAAGTATAATAACAGGAGAGCCATTACAAGGGCAACACCTTTTCTGTCTACCAGACAGATCCTCTTCATCACAATCACCTCACAAGTATTCAATCAAAAATCTCTCAGTTTCGTAGAGACTGTATATATCTTCCAACGGTAATGGTCCCAATCTGCACCCACCAAGGTGCTCAGGTTGACTTGTAAAGCCATTCAGCGCCGGGACATCAGGATCTCCCACTAAAATAGTCGCCCGGATTCGTATAGCGGAAGCTCGGGTGAAGGGTTCCTTCATGAGCAAGTATGTAGACCCTCATAAACTTGACTTGTTTGTTTTAGTTCCCAGGCGGAATGTTATCCAGTATCTCTGTCAACGGATTGATATTCTCATTGCTGTCCAAGTCGATCCCAAAAAGCACCTGCATATTCGCGACACAGTCGATTAGATGGGACTGTGTTATCCCACCATCCGATCGAGGGTACCCTTAATAAGCGTACCGGTATTCGGCGCACAGTCCGGGGCTCACAGTTGCAGGCATCCTCCTCACATAAAAGTTGCTCTATTAAAGGGTCTTACAACAGGCGAAGTACCATCGTTGATCCATAAGCAATGTACCTCTTCTCGGAAGGGGGCGGATATGCCGGAATAAGTACGGCCGGTGAAGCATATGGAACGGAGTAGCTGCTACCCGTTAACATCATCAGTGTTTGCTGCACTGTTTGTTTTCGTACGTGGCCTGATAATAATCATGTTATATCCAACCTTCATATCAGCCGGGTCAGACACGGTAGTATTCCATTTATGGACTACATTTACATCTGCGGTATCTATAAAGGTCCACTTTCCGGCGGCATTGCTATTCCCATGGCTGGTGAACGTATTACAAGATAATCAAATTGGGCACAAAGTGATTGGTATTGTTCCCAAAACCTATGCGGTCGGAGGGCCATCCATCAATAACAACAGGATCATCATACAGTGTTGCGACAGGGTTATTAGACTCTGAATAAGGTGGGCTCATAGGCATTAAAAATGCATCTGGCAGTCCAAAACCTGCCTGCTGCAGGTCGGTCCTGAGGAAATCGAGCCCAAGAGCTGTTTCAAACTGTACAGAAACTACCCTTTCCTGCTGTCTCGTCCCGAGTATCATCTGCTGGAGGAGCTGACTGTTCATGGCTGCGATGATACCAAGTATGGCAATCGCTATCAGGACCTCCAGTAATGTAAAATCCGCCTGTTTGCTTCGCATATGTCCTGTCACCTCACACTTCATTGCTTATGATGGTCTGCGCGTTATAAGTACGGATTGTTCCCGTTGGATAGGTCCACTGAACATCTATCTGAACAGCCAGGCTCTTGGCCGTTATATTCTCTACAGTCCAGGTCACCCCATAAACAACCTGTAAATTCCTAATTCTTTTTTGTATACCTCCTGCCACTGAACCGTTTGCCAAAGTAGCGAAATTTTCGCTTCGCAGTTGTTCCAATCGCGTTTCAGCTACCTTCACCGCCTCATTCCTTAGCGTATTTTCAATGTTGAATTTTTGATATACACAGAGAAAGTCAAGAACCCCCATCATGCCGATAAAAAGGATGAGAATAGAAATCATGACCTCGATAAGGGTAAATCCTTTGTCATGGCTATTTCGATGCACAGACACCTCCCGTCAACTTTCCCAGCCTCATCATTATCGGTGTTACAGAAATACAATCCACATAGGTGTTAATATTGGGAGGGGTTGTAATTGAGATTGTACCATTCGGCGCATTACCGGTACGCGCGATACCACGCGCATTAAAGGCTATCAAGCCTCCCACGTTTTCGACAATAACCGCATTTTGCGGCGGGTTACTTCTAAACGTAAAAGACAGCGCGAGGTCAACTGCCGATCGTGTAAGCACCACAGTATCTCCGACGTCTAGGTATCATTAGGTGGAACCGCCGGGAGGTTACTATCGGCAAAAACAGTCCATGTGTTCCCTGCAAAAACGACAAAATGCGTTCTATTTCCCGACATTGCCATGACCCTTGCATTCATGAGATCTGAGTATATTCGTCTCACCTGGTTCTCCAACCTATTCTTGACTAACAGGTTGGATATGCTCGGCGCAGCCATCGCTGCACATATGGCAACGATGCCAATGACAATAAGCAGTTCTATGAGGGTAAAACCACTATTCTTTTTCATCGTTCCTTAATATGCAGTATTTTTTTCATACCCGTCGGAGCAAATATTCCTCCTCCGCCGAAAACGCTGGGGGGGCCACCGGTGCCTATAGTGCCCGATACATTCACGTCAGCAATTATCCCGCCACCTAACATTACTATAATCTTGCTGCTGGTCTCTGCCAATACGTCCCCTGTATCATACTTCATTATGTGCAATGTCGACGTTCCCCCTTTTTGGCATACATCTTTTGAAGGCGCAAAACTGATAAAGAATACATTTCCGTTTGGCGCAGTAAGGGGTGTCGTAATGCACCTATCCGCCCAAAGGTCACTTGTCTCCGCATCCAAGGGGTGTCTCCACGATACGATACCTCTTGCGCTACAAGCAGGATTAAACGTATCGTCACTTGTGTAGCACAAAGAAGATTCTTTTACCCCGTACAGGTATTGTTGGTTTATTGGGTCATCAACGGCGCCATTTTTTAGTCTGTAATTATATCTTCCGGTACCGAAAAAAAGCCACAAGTTATGGTTTACCGAATCCTGTATTCTTGTGACAGCGCTCGTGACCGGCCCGAAATCCGCTGCATCGACATCATCGACGACAATACTCCAGTTCCAGGTCCCGGGAATGATACGAATAACACCGCCTTTCCATTTGCCTGCTGTTGCGTCAAATCGGTTAAAACCCATGTAGAGAACGTCATCGCTATACCAGCCTGCTCCTGAAAATTTCCATCTGTCGACATCCACTGTTGCGTAACCCATTGCTCCGCCAAATGCTCGGCTGATGCCGGTATCAATAACTCGCAATGGCGCACCGGTACGCAAATCGAGGACAAATATGTGGAGGTTCTGGTCTGAATCAGCTTTGAACTGGTTCTCTGTAGTATCGATAGGTCCTGTGGGTCCTGAGGCGATAACCGCAAACCAGTTTCCGTTCAATTTGGGGTCATCGGCGCCGGCATTTGTCTTTACGATTGCAGCGCCGGTCGTTGAAAAACCGAGCTTAGGATGAGTAAACTCCCAGAGTAATTGCGGAGTGGTTTGGTCTTGCCCTACTTCAAAGGCAAAATAGGAAGACAAACCTACACCCACGATGGGTGTTTCCACACATTTACTTCCACCCGGACACTGAGGTGTAGCAATATTCCTGTTCCTTGAAGCTCCGCCAATGCCCATGGATCCGATCAGGACTGTCCTCCAGGTTGACCCATCCACGTTCTTATTAGCAGTCGGACCTTCAAATGTTACATCGGCAAGCATTAGATTGCCATCTACCGTGAAGATGTGTTTGTAAAGGGGGTCCTTTAAATAGGTAAGGTACGGGAGCGCGCTCTTTGGTATAAAAGCCCAGCTCTCTTTGCCCATGGCATTGGGGTTTAATTCTGCTTTCTCGTCAACACTGTCAATCTGGCGAAGATTGCCGAGTTCAAAAGCGTGGAGCATACCGTCATTTGCGCCCACAAAGACCATCCCCCTATTTTTATATTTAAGCGTCTTTGTGTATGCCGCATAGGACCGGTCGCCATACCCCTTTGGTGTAGGTTGATGATAATCGTTCAATGGCTCGCTGGACATTATGCGCGCCGTAGATGAGACAATGTCACCCAGCTTCCATGTGCCGCTTTGTACAGTCGCCTCTCCACGACGGGCGGCCATGACTGTCCTGTTCCGAAAGGTGGGGATATCAATTCCCCTGACATAATCGATAATATTGTCGGTATCAGTGGTTGTCGTTGTCTGCATAAAGGGCATCAGAGAAACGTCGTAGGCCTTTGTAAACGGTATTAAGATTGATGAATCAATAGTGGTAAATATCCTTCTATCATCAAGGCTTCTATGATGCAGTTCGATTCCTGCCTCCCAGAGCGCCTTTATCCCGTCGTGCTCAGTTTCCTCCACAAGATGAGGACAGGCGGCAGACGAGGGTCCTGAGTGGCAGGGGTGGCATCCCGATATTTCTTTACGTAGGTCTTTTGCTCTGTCTCATTCCATGTATACTTAAGTACAAAATCTTTACTGATGCTCAACCTATTGTTTGAATCCGTGTCTTCCCGTACACTGGAACGCAAAATATAGGGGTCAATAAAGTACCACAAGTCCTTTAGCTCCCCTATCCAAGTCACCTCTACATTATCAAATCCCTTTTTGGGATAAAAGAGTCCCTGGAGCATGTTCCCGCCGCTTCCCTCAGAAGACCCGATCATAGCCACACCGCTTCCCGATGATGCACGGCGAAGCATTTCATAAATCGCTGCTTCGAGGGCAGCCACGAGTTGGTCTCCATTTTCAGCCTCGAAAAAATTATACGGCAAACCTGTATGCGGGGCAGGGCTCTTGTCCCATTCACTACACTGATTATTCCATGTACCGGCAGGATTACATTGAGAATAGGAAAGGCCATCCCCAGACTGTTTGTGGCAGGCCAGTCTGTGTAGGGATATGGCCATAAATCGGTACTGGTAAAATCAAAACCCCCGAACATGGCCGTTGCGATCATCGCATTTCTGCCCGTTGGATCAGATTGACCGAAGGCATATATCGCGTAGGTGGTCACGTTCTGTCTGCCATCCATTCCTGCTTCCATTCTCATGTCGTTGATACGCATATTACGGGCCGGTCTTATGGGATCTACAGAACCATTCCACGCTCCGTCAGATATAAGCAGTATATAGGTCTTTCTGCAGTATATGGGGATATCACCGCCGGGTGCGGCGTCATAGTAAGGGTCCTTTAGGGCATTTGTGATGCCGATGTAGGCGTTATTGTTTTCATATGAGTGATTGTTATGCTGACCATAGTAATCTTCCGCTTCATACAACGATTCACCGGTAAACGTGCCGCCGTCAGGAAGTTCGTTATTGATGGCCGCAACAACTGTGGGTAACGGCGCGTCTTTTGCTGTCTTCACCTCTCCCTGTCTGTTATATGAACCATAATCACTGGAAAAGACCATAAACTGGAAGTTGGCATAGTTCCAGAATTTCTGGACTATTCCTTCCACCGTGTATGCCGGATACTTGGCTTGAATATCTGGGCGTTGATGCCGTTAAGTATGCACGCGCCGGGAGTGTCTGAGACGGCCAATTTACGGTTAGTAGTGGTGCTTGCAGTTATAGTAAATTTACAATTTGTGAAGCTGTCATTGATGACATACGCGGAGCCTTCACTGTAGAGAACCGTCGCGCCCGAGCCGGTATTGTTAATCCCTCCGGTAAGGGCTTTTCTGGCTACATCAATCCTCGTCGCCGTGAGCCAGTTCAGAAGATTGCCCGAAATACAGGACGTGCTGAGGCCTACCCTCAGGGGATCCGCTACGCATGCAGTATTCACTTCAAGGCTGCTCGCCACGGATTGGTAATACTTTGTATTGTCAAAATTGCCAAAGTAGTTACGGTTTAGATCATACTTGTACGAAGTATTTTCCGTACTGGATATGTTATCTGATTTGCAGTCTGCGACTGTCCCGCTGTAGTCACTACCCGATTGTCGAAATTGTTTGGCAGATATGCGGGAAACTGCATACTGCCCGAGAAGTCCATAACGATCAAGATATTCGGTTTAGCGGCTTCATTCGTAAAGACAGGCATGATACAGTAATCATTATTCGTTGCCGCTTCGCAGATAATGCTCCCAACATGATCAATAAAACGGATAGTATGAGAAGTTTTTTCATGGAACATCTCCCCCTATCTTTTAAGAAACATATCTGTAAAAAGCTGCACAATATTATTACCCATAAAAAGATAAAAAACTGCAGCCAGGGACAAACAAGGGCCGAAGGGTATGGCATATTTCGTATTCTGTCCTTTTATAAACATCAAGGGAATCCCCACAATCGTGCCTATGAGAGATCCGCCTACGAGGGAAAAGATGACACCCTTTAACCCGGTAAATGCACCGATCATGGCAAGGAGCTTGATATCGCCGCCGCCCATGCCTTCACGCTTTGTAATAAACTGATAGCCATAGGCAATGACAAAAAGCACGCCTCCACCAAGGAGCACACCATACAGGGCATCCAGAAACGGAAATCAGGCCTTATAAAAGATATAACAATCCCAACGATTAATCCGCCAATACTCAAAATATCGGGGATAATCTGGAAATCATAGTCAATGAAAGTTACTGTAATAAGGAGCGAAACAAAAAACATCTGGATAAATAATTCATAGGATAGTCCCCATCTGCGATAAATCACCAGAAAAACAACGGCGGTCAGCAATTCGACAAAAGGATATCTCAAGGAGATCTTGCACCGCAGTGGCGGCATTTTCCGCCAAGGATGATGTAACTTACAATGGGGATATTATCATAAAATTTAATCGGTTTTTCGCAACTCGGACAGGAAGAACCCGGTCTTACAATAGATTTACTCCGGGCAACCGGTAGATGCAGACATTGAGAAAACTGCCGATTACAGCACCGAATATAAAGACTATTATGGGGACCACATATTGCATTTTCCGTCCATGTCACTTTATTTTTGTAAGCGTTCCGCTCTGGTCAATACGTCCAAATATCGTCATCGTAGATTTTGTCATCATTGAGGTCACCTGCTGCCTGCGCTACAAAACGGGAACTATCGGCATACTCAACCTGAAAGCGATATTTTTTTGTATTGTTTTTCCAGTTTGCAAGCTTTGTCGTATCCGCTGTATATGTCCCATTCTCCATTTTATATTTGTCCTCAGATTCTTTGATCAGCATAAGCTGGACTTTGGCATTTACCTGCTCCGATTTTTTCGCCCGCACCTCATGCATAGGAAGAGCAATAAGTACAATCACACAAAAAACAACTATGGCAATCAGCATCTCAATAACAGTAAAACCATTTCGTTTCATGTCTTCTCAAAGAAAGGGGGCCGAAAGCCCCCTCTAATCATGCATTTGCTAATTCTTCGGCATGATATTTTGCTGGTACAGTGCCCGGACCCATGTCCATGTCCCGGAAGATTGCGTCGCTTGTCAAAACAATGATCGTATCCATCGACATCAGAGATAGGTATTGAGTACCCCCATAAGTGGTAATGTGTTATTACACTGATACCAGCGGCATTAGGGGCAGCAACGGTCACGGCATTGAACCAATATATTGTCGGGTATTGAAACACCGGTAGCAGCCGTGAATATCAGCGCGAAATTAGCAAAATTACATACTGGCTGCTCCAGTTGACAGCCTCTGAGGCATATGCAATAAGTCCTGTTTTCACGGCGCCTATTGTATTTGTTACTTCCGACATCCTTGCCTTTTCTCGCATAATCCATATAGGCAGGGAGTGCAATTGCTGCCAGAATACCGATGATGGCGATAACGATCAACAACTCAATCAATGTGAAGCCTTTACTGTTTCTTTGAACCTTTAACATAAGAACACCTCCTAAGAAATTATGAATAGTAATACTATTATCGTATTCTATCATATTAACTTAAAATGTAAATGATATTTGTCACATTTCCTGAAAGAAGAAAATGAACCTTGGCTGATATCCCTTTGTTTTTTAAATTCCTTTTCATGTTCACGGGTTAGATATACAGTGTCATACATATTAGACGCGTAGCCTTGCACCAGATTCTTCTCAATGATACGATTTTTTATTTCAAAAAACATGCAGCTTTGTGATTTTTTTGGCCGGTGAGGGGTGGGACAGAGTGCTCGCAGGCGGGTGCGCGTTTGTCGCATTTGGGATAGTAGGGGCAGCCGCTTACCATGTCCGGTGTGCCGTTGCCTTCAGATTTTGCATATTGGCCTTTTGCGGCGTTGATGAGCATTTTTGTGTAGGGATGGAGGGGGTTGAAGAAGACTTCGTCCCGTGTGCCCTCTTCGACGACCCTTCCCTGATACATGACGATAATATCGTCGGAGACAAACCGTACAATATTGAGATCATGGGAGACAAAGAGCATGGAAATACCGAGGCTTTCCCTGATATCGAGAAAAAGGTTTATGATCTGGGCCTGTATGGACACGTCGAGGGATGATATGGGTTCATCTGCAACAATAAGCTGAGGGCTTGTTGCAAGGGCACGTCCGATGGCTACCCGCTGTCTCTGACCGCCACTCATTTCATGGGGATATTTTTTGAGAAAATCCTCGTCAAGACCAACATTGCGGAGTATTTCCATGACTTTACCGGCAAGGTCTTTTTTTTCAACTATTCCGTGAAAAAGCAACGGCTCTGCCAATGTATCAAAAACCCTTTTTCGGGGATTGAGCGATGAATAGGGGTCCTGAAAAATAATCTGCATATCTCTTCGCAGGTCTTTTACGTGAGCAGAGCTTGCCTCGAGGAGGTCTGTATTATTAAACATGATCTTTCCACTGTCAGGCCGTTCAAGGAGGAGGATGCAGCGGATGAGTGTGCTCTTTCCTGAACCGCTCTCACCGACAATGCCAAGCGTTTTTCCTTTCTCAAGCGCAAAAGAGACTCCATCGACAGCACGGATAATATCTTTATTTATTGAAAAGACGGTCTTCCGCACTTCGTAGGTCTTTTTCAGCTCTGATACAGATAACAGCGTACCCATTGGTCATTTCCTATTTCTTTCATTGCAGGCTCCACAGTCTTGCATATGGGCATTACATAAGGACACCGGGGATGAAATTTGCACCCCTCCGGCAATTCCGACAGTTTCGGCACCGATCCCGGAATAGCGTCCAGCCTCTCACCATTCCCCGCGAGACCATAGACAGAGGCTAAGAGGCCCCTGCCGTAAGGATGGAGGGGTTTCTCAAAAAAATTCTGCACAGTGTTCTCTTCCAGCATCCTGCCTGCATACATGATACCGATCCTATGGCCCAGTTTTTTCATGATATTCAAATTGTGGGTAATGAATATCATGGACATATCATTACTTGTGACAAGACCCTCGAGGAGATTGATAATCTGTGATTCTGTGGCTACATCAAGGGCCGTCGTAGGCTCATCAGCGATAAGAAGAGAGGGATTGCAGGATATTGCGATGGCAATGAGTACCCGCTGCCTCTGGCCCCCGCTTAGCTGATGGGGGTACTGGAGGTATTTTTTTTCCGGCTCTTCAAAACCTACCTGTTTCAGGAGCAGAAGCACCCTTTCCTGTACCTCCTGCTTCGAAAAATCCTTGTTGTGAATGGCGATGGTCTCTCCGATCTGTTCTCCGATCCTGAAAACAGGATTAAGGGCTGTCATGGGTTCCTGAAAAATCATTCCTATGCGGCTGCCCCTCACCATTTCCATTTCTTTATCAGTAAGGCCGAGCAAGTCTTTGCCCTCAAAGCGGATTTCACCACTGACCACCTTGCCGGGAGGATGGACAAGCCTCAGAATGGAAAGGCTTGTGACGGTCTTTCCTGATCCGCTCTCGCCGACAAGACCGAAGATCTCCCCTTTTCGCACAGAAAAACTGACCCCATCGACAGCATGTATCTCAGACGTCCCGGCAAGAAAAGAGGTGTTGAGATCGACAACTTCGAGAAGGATGTCTGGTCTGCTTGTTCCGCATTACTATTTGTTTCTTTATATCCATCATCGTATATTATTTCCCTGCATACCCTCAATCAAATCTCTCTTATCCCTTCCTTTTCCAAGGGGAAAAGCTACGAATAACGGGAGATATGGCTTATGGTTAAAAACGTTTTGATTATTTTAGCCTTATGCATTATACTAATCCCATATAAAATGGCAAGCCTTTTATACATGGATGTCAGTATCTAATAGTATTCATGTATACAGTGATATATGAAACAGAGGGCGTACAAAACATACTATTTGTTTAATTTCTTTTGTTTGAATTCTGTTTTCATGACCGTAATGAATGTAACATGACATCATATAAGATGATTTTGGTAACAGATAAAAGAGCTGTATAAATTTACGAAGATGAGGTGAAAGATGGCGGAGAAAGGCTCACAGGATTTCCGTGAGGGACTCACATTCGATGACGTGCTACTGGTTCCTTCTTTCAGTCAGGTCATGCCTGCAGACATCGATGTCTCGACATTTCTCACCCCTTCCATAAGGCTGCACATCCCCATACTCAGCGCCGCCATGGATACCGTCACAGAATCAAAAACAGCTATCTGCCTCGCCCAGGAGGGCGGCATCGGCATCATCCACAGAAATATGGGCGTCACCGAACAGGCCCAGGAAGTAGAAAAGGTAAAGAAATCCGAAAGCGGGATGATCGTAGACCCCATTACCATCTCCCCGGAACAGAAGATTAAGGACACCCTGGACCTCATGGCAAAATATCACATATCAGGGATTCCCGTGACAGAAGGAAAAAAACTCGTCGGCATCATCACGAACAGAGACTTGCGGTTTGAGACAAACTTTGAACAAAAGGTCAAAAATGTCATGACCAAAGAGAACCTCGTCACTGTAAAAGAGGGAATCAGCCTCGAAGAATCGAAAAAAATCCTTCATAAACATAAGATCGAGAAACTCCTCGTTGTCGATAAAGATTTTAACCTCAAGGGGCTCATTACCATAAAAGATATTGAGAAAATGCGGAAATACCCCTATTCCTCCAAAGACCATCTCGGCAGGCTCCGCGTGGGAGCAGCTATAGGCGTCAGCGCCGACCGGGACCAGCGGGTGGATGCATTACTTAAAGCCGGCTGCGATGTCATTGTCATCGATACTGCCCACGGACATTCTAAAAACGTTATCGAATCCATTCGTGAAGTAAAGAGAAACTTCAAGAATATCGAGCTTATTGCCGGTAATGTGGCAACAAAAGAAGGCTGCGAGGCCCTCGTAAAAGCCGGCTGCGATGCGGTAAAAATCGGCGTCGGTCCTGGCTCAATCTGCACAACAAGGATTGTCGCCGGCATCGGAGTACCCCAGATAACGGCAATTATGGAAGCAGCTAAGATGGCAAAAAGCCGCAAGATCCCCATTATTGCCGACGGCGGCATTAAATTCTCTGGTGATATCACAAAGGCAATCGCTGCTGGTGCTGACAGTGTTATGATCGGCAATCTCTTCGCCGGGACAGACGAAACACCGGGCGAAATGGTCCTCTATCAGGGAAGGACCTACAAAGTCTATCGCGGAATGGGCTCCCTTGAAGCCATGAAAGAAGGCAAAACACGGGACAGATACTGCATCCCGGAAGATGAAGTAGAAACAAAGATTGTGCCGGAAGGCATCGAAGGCCGGGTGCCGTACAGGGGCTCCCTCTCAATCTGTATCAACCAGCTTGTTGGCGGCATCAAGGCAGGTATGGGATACACGGGCAGCACAACTATCGCCGAACTCCAGAAAAACAAGAAGTTCCTGCGCATCACCTCGGCGGCCCTTAAAGAGAGCCATGTCCACGACGTCATCATCACCAAAGAAGCTCCAAACTACAGGATCGAGTGAGACTATGGATTATCGCAAGGATTACCACAAGGAACTGATTCTTATCCTTGACTTCGGCTCGCAGTACACCCAGCTCATTGCGAGAAAGACGAGAGAACTCGGCGTCTATTGCGAAATATATCCCTTCAACATGGAAAAAGAAAAGATTATTGCCATGAAACCGAAAGGGATTATCCTCTCCGGCGGCCCACGAAGCGTCAATGAAGAAGATGCCCCTATCTGTGATCAGGAAATCTATGGCCTCGGCATCCCTATTCTGGGTATCTGCTACGGGCTACAGCTAACAGCACTCTTTTTCGGCGGCAAAGTTGAAAAGTCGGCGAAGAGAGAATATGGTAAAGCCCATATATCCATCGACAAAAAAGATACGTTCCTGGAAGGTATCAAAGACGGCGACATTGTCTGGATGAGCCATCAGGATAAAGTGCTGAAACTCCCGAAGGGCTTTGTGACTCTGGCCCACTCCGATAATTCGCCCTATGCGGCAATACGGAATGAAAAGGGCACTATATACGGGGTACAATTTCATCCCGAGGTCCATCATACCCCGAAAGGGAAGACAATCCTCAAAAATTTTCTCTATAAAATATGCGGCGTCAAGGGGCTTTTTTCTCCGAAATCCTTCATCGAGCTTGCAACACAGAAGATACGCGATGAAGTAGGCGACGAGATCGTCGTCTGTGCGTTAAGCGGCGGCGTTGACTCCTCGGTCGTGGCAGCCCTCATCCATAAAGCAATCGGAGATAAGCTCCGCTGCGTCTTTGTCAATAACGGCGTTTTACGCAAAGATGAAGGACAGGAAGTCATGGAAATATTCAAAGACCGTCTCCATATGAATCTCAAATATGTCGATGCCGAAGAAAAATTCCTGAAAGCATTCAGGGGCGTAAGAGACCCTGAAAAGAAAAGAAAGATCATCGGCAGGCTCTTTATAAAAATCTTTGAAGAAGAGGCACGTACCATCGGTAGCGTTCGTTTTCTTGCCCAGGGCACGCTTTATCCCGACGTCATTGAAAGCGTCTCCCATAAAGGCCCCTCGGCGGTTATCAAGAGTCATCATAACGTCGGCGGTCTCCCGAAACGAATGAAGCTCAAGCTTATCGAACCATTGCGTGAACTTTTTAAAGATGAAGTGAGAATTGTCGGAAAAGAACTTGGCTTACCTGACAAGATTGTCCAGAGACAGCCTTTTCCGGGGCCCGGCCTCGCCATACGTATCATCGGTGATATCACGAAAGAACGGCTCCAGATTCTGCAGGACGCAGACAGCATCGTCCGGGACGAAGTGGAGCGAAACCCGAAGTTCAAACATATCTGGCAGTCTTTTGCCATTCTCATACCTGTCAAGACAGTTGGCGTCATGGGCGATGAACGGACATACGCTAATGTCATCGCACTCCGCATTGTCGAGAGTGAAGACGCCATGACTGCTGACTGGGCACGCATCCCCTACGATACACTCGATATTGTCGCACGAAGGATCATCAACGAAGTACCCGGTGTCAACAGGGTTGTCTACGATATCTCTTCGAAACCGCCAAGCACAATCGAATGGGAATAAGAACGTTATGAAAGACTTCGTTCATCTCCATGTCCATACACAATACAGTCTTCTTGATGGCGCTATCCGTAACGATAGGCTCTTCAGTCTCGCCAAGACCTTCGGCATGAAGGCATGCGCCATTACCGATCATGGCAACATGTTCGGCGCCGTCGATTTCTACTTTGACGCCCGCAAGGCCGGTTTGAAACCCCTCGTCGGCTGTGAAGCCTATTTGGCGCCGAAATCCCGCCTTGACCAGAAAAAGGTGAAGGGCGAAGACGTTGCTTATCACGTGGTACTCCTCGCCATGAACGAGCAGGGCTACAAGAATCTCCTGAAACTCATCAGCCTCGCACATACCGAGGGGTTCTACTACCATCCGAGAATTGACAAGGAGATCCTTCGTACCTACAATGAAGGGCTCATCTGCCTCACGGCCTGTCTCAAAGGAGAGATACCCAACGCAATTCTCAAATACGACAAGGCACGTGTTAATACCCTCGTGGACGAATATCTGTCCATCTTCGGCGACAGGCTCTATTTCGAGCTCCAGGACAACGGCATCGCCGAGCAGAAGACCATCAATGAAGGTCTCGTCGACCTCTCACGTTATTATAATGTACCCATCGTTGCCACGAACGACTGCCACTATCTGTTACGCGAAGAGGCAAAAGCACATGAACTGCTGCTCTGCATTCAGACAGGCAAGACCATGCTCGATAAGGACCGGTTGAGCTTCTCCAGCGACCATTTCTATTTCAAATCACCCGATGAGATTGATCTGGCCTTCTCGCAGTATCCAGAGGCCCTCTCCAATACGGTTCTCGTTGCCGAACGGTGCGATCTCTCCATTGATACCGATACCTATCATTTTCCGGAGTTTAAAGTTCCTGACGGCATGGACATCAACGATTATTTCGATCAGCTTTCCCGCAAGGGCTTTGAACACAGGCTCCCGGCAATCCGCGCATTATACACGGAATTCGGCGAAACTCTCCTCGACACATACAAAAAACGGTTTGATTATGAAATCGGCGTCATCAAAGAGACAGGCTTCTCCGGGTATTTTCTCATCGTTGCTGATTTTATCAACTACGCAAAATCTCATGATATTCCCGTCGGTCCGGGCAGAGGCTCGGCGGCTGGAAGCCTCATCGCCTACTGTCTGGGGATCACCGATATCGACCCCATCAAGTACGATCTGACCTTTGAGCGCTTTCTCAACCCTGAAAGAATCAGCATGCCTGATATCGATGTCGACTTCTGCAAAAAGGGGAGAGATGAGGTAATCCGTTATGTAACAGAAAAATACGGTAAAGACAACGTAGCCCAGATTATTACCTTCGGAACCATGAAATCCAAGGCCGCCGTTCGGGACGTTGGCCGCGCTCTGGGCATGCCCTACGCTGAAGTGGACAAGATCGCAAAACTGATCGTATCAATGGACCGTGGCATAGAAAAGGCAATCAACGATGAGCCGCAGATCAGTGAGCTCTACCATACTGACGAAAGAGTGAAGGAACTCCTCGACAACGCCATCGTCCTCGAAGGGCTTGCCCGTCACGCTTCCACCCACGCCGCAGGCATCGTTATCGCCAACAAACACCTTTCCGAATATGTGCCCCTCTATAGAGGTCAACATGATGAAACGGTGACCCAATACCACATGAAGGTCATTGAAAAAATCGGCCTCATCAAGATGGATTTTCTCGGACTTGAAACACTGACCCTTATCGACACGGTTGTAAAGCTTTTGAAAAACGATGGGATCGAAATCGACATCAGTCAGATTCCCCTCGACGATAAAAAAACTTTTGAGCTTCTCTCCTCCGGAGACACATCGGGCGTCTTCCAGCTTGAGAGCCGGGGAATGAAAGACCTGCTGACAAAACTCAAACCGTCCAAGTTCGACGACATAATGCCCTTGATAGCCCTCTACCGTCCTGGCCCCTTGAACAGCGGCATGGTGGATGAATTCATCAAGCGGAAGAACAACCCTAATAAGGTCGCCTATGAAACGCCGCTCCTGGAAGGCATCCTTAAGGACACCTACGGCGTCATCATCTATCAGGAACAGATCATGAAGATCGCCATGGTGCTGGCAAACTTCTCATTGAAAGATGCCGATATCCTGAGAAAGGCCATGAGCAAAAAAATACCCGAAGAGCTTTCAAAATACCGGGCCCAGTTTATCGAAGGGGCGCTGTCGAACGGTGTGTCTCAGGCTATCTCCGAAAAAATCTATGATGTCATTGTCCGTTTCGGAGAGTACGGTTTCAACAAATCTCACAGTACCGCCTATGGACTCATCGCCTATCAAACAGGGTATCTCAAGGCCAACTATCCTGTTCATTATTTTGCGGCAATGCTGACCAACGAAGTGAACGATACCGATAAAATGATTAAATACATCACCGAATGTCGTGACGCAGGTATTGAAATACTGCCGCCCGATATCAATAAAAGCTATAAGGCATTTGCCATTGTCGGCAACAAGATACGTTTCGGTCTCTCCGGGGTAAAGAACGTAGGAGACGCTTCCATTGATAATATTCTCCAGGTGCGCGATGAAATCGGAGAATTCAGTTCCTTTGTCCATTTCTGTAATGTCCTGGACTCCAGAAAAGTGAACAAAAAGGTTATTGAGAGTCTGGCCAAGGGTGGCTGTTTTGATGAAATGGGTCTCAAGAGATCTCAGGTCCTCTATCTCACGAAAGAAAAATCCGATAAACTGACAAAAAAAGATCCGAAAGCAAACGGTCTTCAGATGGACATGTTCGGCGCTTCTCTCGAAACGGCTGTCTCTTTTGAGATACCCGACATGGAAGAACTCCCCCATGAGGAGCTCTTAAGCGGTGAAAAGGAGTCGTTAGGATTCTATTTCAGCAAGCATCCGCTGAAACCCTACGAAACCTTAATCCGACAGCTCACCCCTTACGACAGTCAGAACCTGAAAGAGACCGATACAGCGGAAGATGTCAACATTGCAGGCATCGTCAACGCTCTCAAGGAAATCACGACAAAGCGCGGCGACAGGATGGCATATCTGACTCTGGAAGACACAAAAGGAATTGTTGAGGTCATCATATTCCCCGATCTTTTTGCAAAGGACTTTTTAACGATCAAGAGCGGCAAACCTATTATGATCATGGGAACACTGGAAAAAACAGAAGACGGAAATCCAAAAATAAAGGCAAAGGGCATCTCCCTCCTCGAAGGCTTAACCGATGAATTGCTGAAAACCATCAAAATCAAGATACGATGCGAGGTCTTCCGAAAAGATGATCTCAAAAAATTGAGAGACGTTTTTAACAGTATGAAAGGAAACTCCGGCGTGCTTTTAGAATTTCAGCTTAATGGAGAGAAACAATTATTACAATTGCCGCATGTGAAAATTGACCATAAGAAAAAGGACATGCTTTTAAAGCACTTCACGGCTGGCATTGATGTAGAGGTCACTAATGAGACATTATCTTAAATTTGAAGAAAGATTAAAACCCCTTGAGATGCGGGTTGCCGAAATAGAAAGGTTTTACAACATCAACGAGCCCCACTATGCAAAAGAATTGGAAGCTCTTTTAAAAAAAATTACCAAAACTGAAAAGGAAACCTACGGCAGCCTATCAAGCTGGCAGAGACTGCAACTTTCCCGGCATCTCAACAGGCCCCATACCCTTGATTACATTCACGCTCTATTCACTGATTTTACGGAACTTCACGGGGACAGAAAGTTTAAAGATGATCCGGCAATCGTTGCCGGTTTTGCCCGTTTCGACGGGACACCTGTTGCCGTCGTGGGGCAGCAGAAGGGCAAAGACTTGCGCGAGATGGCTTTCAGGAACTTTGGCATGGCAAACCCTGATGGATACAGAAAAGGCATGCGTGTCATGGAAATGGCAAGCAGGTGGAACAAGCCGATTATTACCTTCATAGACACCCCCGGCGCTTATCCCGGCATCGGCGCTGAAGAGAGAGGGCAGGCAGAAGCAATCGCGTCGAGCATCTACCTCATGTTTTCACTGAGTGTCCCTGTTATCTCCATTGTTATCGGAGAAGGCGGGAGCGGCGGCGCCCTCGCTATAGGTGTCGGAAACAGGATACTAATGCTTGAAAACGCAAATTATGCTGTCATTTCCCCTGAGGGCTGTGCGGCAATCCTCTGGAGAGATGATCTAAGAGGACCGGCATTGGCTGCCGATGCCCTGAAACCGACCTCCTATGATTTATTAAAGCAGAAGGTCATCGATGAAATCATCAAAGAACCTTTTGGTGGCGCACACCGGAACTGGGAACAGACGTTCATCAATACCAGGACTGTCCTCAATGCGCATCTGAAAGAACTCATGGGGATCCCTCAGGACCAACTGAAGCAGAAACGTTATGAGAAGTTTAGAAAAATGGGGGTATTTGAAGAGAAATCATGAAGACGATAACACTCGATATTACCAATATTTTTTCTGAACAGATCGGACGGGAAGGATTGGATGGAACAGCATTAGCTGAAGCATGCTTCGATCTTGAAACGTATAATAAAGATCTTAGCAGTTCACCCTATCCTTTCATGAAGCTCCCGGAAACACGATTTCAATTTGACGAAATGAAGTCTCTTGCGGAAAAGATCAAAGCGCAGGGGATTAAAAACCTTGTACTGCTTGGTATCGGAGGGTCATCACTCGGCACGGAAACAATCTTCAACGCCCTGCTCCATCCCTTTCATAATTACGGCAGTGAATTCCGTGGTGAAGCTCCCCGGTACTTTATCCTCGACAACATAGACCCCCACAAAATCAACAGCATCATAGAGGTCATCGGACCGGATTTAGAAAAGACCTTTCTTGTTGTCATCAGCAAATCAGGGGAAACACCGGAGACGATATCACAGTTCATGATCTTCAAAGAACTGTTGAAAAAAAACGGCGGCAACTTCCAGGAAAGGATTATCCTCATTACCGGCCACGAGAAGGGCATACTCAATAAAATAGCCGAAGAAGAAGGTTACCGGACCCTCAATCTGCCTGACGGCGTGGGGGGGCGTTTTTCGGTCCTTACACCGGTAGGCATCTTCCCGGCCATCTTGATGGGTATTGCCGTTGATGAGATCATGGATGGCGCTCAGGCCATGTCATCCCACATCCAAAACAAGGCCGGGATGGAGAATATGGCCTTTGTCCTTTCAGCTACACTCTATAATATGGACAAAAACGGAAAACCGATTCACGTCATCATGCCCTATTGCGAAAGACTTTCCGGTTTCGCAGACTGGTTCAGACAGCTTGAGGGCGAAAGTCTCGGCAAAGGGGGCTTCGGGCCGACTCCTACGAAATCCGTAGGCGTCACTGACCAGCATTCCCAGCTTCAGCTTTACGTCGACGGCCCGAAAGACAAGTGCATCATGCTCTTCTATGCTGCCCGGGATACACGGCCTATTCCCGACAGCTTTCCCTATCTCGATGATGTATCATATCTTGCCGGGAAAGACCTGAAAGATCTTTTTCACGCAGAGTTCCAGGGCACCCGCCTTTCGCTGACAGAAGCCAATACGGCAAATTTTACGCTCTTCCTGGAGGACATAAACACACACACTTTGGGCGCCCTTTTCTGTCTCTTTGAAATGGTCATTGTTTTCCTCGGAACGCTCTATAAGGTCAATGCCTTCGACCAACCTGGCGTCGAGCAAGGAAAGATCTACACAAAGGCTATCATGGGGAAAAAAGAGCTTGAAAGGGAAGGGGCAAAAATTAAAGCAATCCTTTCATCTCCGAAAAAACTCATTACCTTTGCCTGACAACTGTGGAGACCCTTCAACAAAGAAAATCCATCGATATCAATCCCGAGTTCCTGAAAGCCCTCGATATTATGGAACATTCCAACCGCCATGTCTTTATTACAGGAAAGGCGGGTACGGGTAAATCAACGCTCCTCGACTATTTTAGACAAACCTCCGGTAAAGAGGTTGCGGTTCTTGCGCCCACAGGGGTGGCGGCCCTCAATATCAAGGGCCAGACTATCCATTCTTTCTTCGGCTTCAAGCCTGGCATCACACCGGAGAAGGTCAAAAAGATAACCGGTCCCGACAGGCTCCTCTTCAAAGAGTTGGAAACAATCATCATTGACGAGGTCTCCATGGTCCGGGCCGATCTCCTTGACTGTGTGGAGAAATTCCTCCGCCTCAACGGCCCCTACAAGAAACAGTGGTTCGGCGGCATCCAGATGGTCTTTATCGGCGACCTCTATCAGCTTCCACCGGTGGTGACCTCAGCGGAAAAGGAGATTTTTACCCACCGGTACGAAACACCGTATTTTTTCTCGGCCCAGGTATTCAAGGAAGAAACATTTAAAATGGAATTCATCGAGCTTGAAAAGGTCTATAGACAGACCGAAGCTGACTTCATAGCGCTGCTCAATGCCATCCGGAACAGATCATGCGATGATACGGATATGGAGCGGTTGAACCAGAACTGGCATCCCGACTTTGTATCACCCGAAGACAGGTTCTATATTACTCTGACGAGCACCAATGACCTTGCCACTATACGGAACCTGGAAAAGCTCGAAGCGCTGTCTGGAGCCCTTATGAAGTATAGCGGCACGCTCAGCGGTCAATTTGACCGGTCTTCTTTGCCTGCAGAGGAGCATCTCAGGTTCAAAACGGGGGCGCAGGTCATGCTGGTAAATAACGACAAGTTTGGCCGGTGGGTCAACGGGAGCCTGGGGAAGGTGACCGGTGTTGTCGAGGACGACGAGGAAGGATTTAAGGTCCTTGTAGCGCTCCAGGATGGCATCATCGCAGAGGTGGCGCCACATACCTGGGAACTTTTCGAGTATCAATACGACCGTTCAACAAAGCGGATTTCCACGAGAAAGACCGGCTCTTTCACCCAGTACCCTATCCGGTTGGCCTGGGCCGTCACGATCCACAAAAGTCAGGGAAAGACCTTTGATAACGTTGTCATCGACATAGGCCGGGGCGCCTTTGCCCACGGCCAGGTCTATGTGGCCTTAAGCCGCTGCACAAATTTTGCCGGTATTGTCCTCACCAAAAAGATCACCAAAAGTCATATCCGCATGGATTGGCGGGTAGCACAGTTCCTTACAACCATCCAGTACAGAAAAGCCCATGCGCGGGTAAGCTGTGATGACAAACGGAAGATCATTGACGACGCCATACAGCGGGGCATGGACCTGGAGATCCTCTACCTCAAGCCCGACGACACAAAATCGATGCGGACCATACGGCCCATTGCCGTTGAAATGATGGAATATAAAGGAAAGTCCTTTGAGGGTCTCAGGGCATACTGCCGTCTTCGCGGCGATCAACGAACATTCCGCATAGACCGCATCCTGCACATAGATTACGACACAGGCAAGTCGACCGGCCCTTCAACCTCTGCTATCTTGCAATGAATTTGATTTACTTTTTCTTAAAGAAGTTTATAAGAAACTCGCCGTCCTTCGGGGAAAGATCAAATTTGAAAATAGCCTCTTCTATCATGGGGCGAACAGGTTCGTTGGGTTCTTCCTGCAGGTTCGTCAAGATCCATTTGATGGCTCTTCTTAGATCTTCACCTTCGGGCAACGGATTGGACATAACTTTTTCTCCTTTTATATATGCTCTTCATTGATTATACGTCGAAAACCAACATTCTTCAATCAAAAAGGGGCTCACGTCGCCCCCTCCAGCAGCAAAGCTGCCGGAGCCACCCCACTCTCGCTCGCGAACTCGCTAAGGGGTTTCATTCCATAACAGGCTTTTTCTATTTTTTGTCCTTCTTTTTATTGATTATATGTCGAAAGCTAGCATTCTACTTATAAGGGGCTCACGTCGCCCCCTCCAGCAGCAAAGCTGCCGGAGCCACCCCACTCTCGCTCGCGAACTCGCTAAGGGGTTTCATTCCATAACAGGCTTTTTCTATTTTTTGTCCTTCTTTTTATTGATTATACGTCGAAAGCTAGCATTCTACTTATAAGGGGCTCACGTCGCCCCCTCCAGCAGCAAAGCTGCCGGAGCCACCCCACTCTCGCTCGCGAACTCGCTAAGGGGTTTCATTCCATAACAGGCTTTTTCTATTTTTTGTCCTTCTTTTTATTGATTATATTGTCGAAAGCTAGCATTCTACTTATAAGGGGCTCACGTCGCCCCCTCCAGCAGCAAAGCTGCCGGAGCCACCCCACTCTCGCTCGCGAACTCGCTAAGGGGTTTATGATCCCTTTTTGCTATCTGCTATTCACTATCTGCTATTCACTGCTTCTTAAATATCTTCGCCAAAAATCCCTTAAGTTCTTCCCAGGATTGCTTATCAGCATCAGCATTATATGCAATGTGCATATTAAACTTCTTAGCCAGTGCATCAGCTTCGGGATTGGTAAAGCTATGTAAAGCGCCGGGGTAATTGATAAACTGATAATCGGCATTTGCGGCAGCCATCTCTTTCTTAAATGCTTCGATCTGTTCGGGAGGAGTAAATGTATCGGCAGCCCCGTTCAGAACGAGAATCTTCGCCTTTATGGAACCGGGCTGAGCCACTTTCACCGGGGTCAGATTTCCGTGAAAGCTTGCCACACCTTTCAGGTCTGTCCCCTGACGGGCCATGTTTAGCACTATGCCGCCACCGAAACAGTAGCCGATGGCTGCAATCCGATCAGGATCAACAATGGGCCGCTTCTTCAGGAGTTCCATGGCCGCCAGAAAACGGGCCCGTGCAACATCAAAATTCTTCATAAGCTCTGATGAAAACTTTCCCGCATCTTCGGGATGCATCGCAATTTTATCGCCGCCGTACATATCGACGGCAAAAGCTGCGTATCCAAGCTCCGCCAACATACGGGCCCGCATACGGGCATACTCGTTGAGCCCCCACCATTCGTGGACAACAAGCACGCCAGGGCGTTTACCCCAGAAGCTATCATCATATACAAGGTATCCCGCCATCTCCACACCCTGGACAGTGTACTTTATGGTCTTCTCTTTAATCTTCGGTTCAGCGACAACGGTATTCATAGCACCTAAAATGAAAGAACAGACAACAACAATCATCATAAGACTTTTCATAAATCCTCCTCTTCTAATGACATGGAAAATGTTCTTCTCTCTCAACCGTTTTATCTTATCCGGAAAATAATTCATATTTGATAAATATGCAATACCTCAAAGACATGTCGTAACAAGAATGCACTTGTGTGTCATTTGAAATGGAATTCACGTTGAAAGTAAAAAAACCGTGATAAGATAGATGCAGATACAGCTCAATTCTACCTGCATTTATTCATGTGGTGTGCCCGTTCATGTATCAGCCTTTTTTCTCAAACTTGATCTTTGTAATCCTTTTCTCCCCCAGATCGACAACGGTAAATTTATAAAGGCCATGGTAGACCATCTCGCCGCCCCTTGGCATCCCTTGCAACTGCGCCAGCATAAACCCGCCAAGTGTCTCATAGTCGGTCGATTCGGGGATGTCGATCTGGAGACGCTCATTTAAATCTCTTATTGAATATGATGCATCGATGATATAGGACCCGTCCCGTAGTTTTTCGATCTTATCTTCAATATCAGTTTCATCCATAATCTCGCCGAATATTTCTTCCATGATATCTTCAAGGGTAACAATACCCACTGCAGTCCCATATTCATCGATGACAACAGCAAGGTGCTGGCGTGTTCGCTGCATCTCCTTGAGGAGAATACTGATCTCCATTGTTTCAGGCACGAAAACAGGCTTTTTGAGCATTGTCTCAAGTTGGAACAGTTCTTTCTCTCGCCATATATGTTTCGTAATCTCCTTGTGGTAGACAACGCCGATAATATTGTCCAAGTTATCCCTGTAGACAGGATACCGTGAAAATTCGTTTTCAATAATATAACTGAGCACTTTATCCCTGCTATCCTCAATATCAATGGCATAGACATTCGGTTTCGGGACCATGATCTCTTTTACAGAGCGGTCGGAAAACTGAAATACGCCATGGATAAGCTCCTCTTCGGTGCGGTCAAAAACGCCTTTTCTCCTGCCTTCTTCAAGTATTATTTTGATCTCACCTTCGCCGACATGCTCTTCCGGGCGCTTCAGGTTAAAGCTTTTTACAATCAACATGGTGCTGAAGGAAAGAAAATTGACAAGAATAGAAAAGAAACGGGAGACAAAATCAAAGATGGGAGCGATAAAGAGGGACACTTTCTGCTTGTTGCTCAAAGCGACATATTTCGGCACAAGTTCGCCAAAAATCAGGAAAAGATAGGTCAGAACGACTACAACAAAACCCAGCGCAAGGGTCTCTGAAAAAGGTTTTATCCAGGAAATTGTGTTGAAAAGAGGGACAATATATTGAATTGCAAGGGTCCCGCTGATGGCCGACGCAAGGGTCCCGAAGAGGGTAATGCCGATCTGGACAGCAGAGAGAAACCTCTCTGGGTTCTCCTTCATATGGAGGAGCGTTTCGACCTTCCCGTCTTTCCTTTCTTTGAGCAATTCTTTGATTTTGCTTTTTCTGAAAGAGATAATAGCCGTCTCCCCGGCAGAAAAAATCCCATTGAGCAGGATAAGAATGAGAATAAAAATAATCTCGACTGTGGGGCTATTCATTGTTGCCATGAAACTGATCTTTGACCTGATGCATGAACGCCTCAAGCCTGGTGTGAATATTCGTCGCACCCTGTCCATCATAGGCTACATTCATGACAGGTACACTATAATCCTTGTTGATAAGCTTCATGAGAGCGCCCGATATGGTCCCCGGCATACAGGTAAAAGGCATTGCATTGACAATACCGGAAACCCCTTTATGGGCAAAATCGATACTTTTGCCGATACTCAGTATGGCTTCTCCCTCAAAGCTCTCATGGATATAAGGGCTGGCCTTTTCCAGGATATCTCTCACCTTTGGCTCTTTTCCATATTTGAGGTGTGCCTTGAAAATCTCTTCCAGCATATGCTCGTCCTTATGCTGAATATAACCGGTGATCAGAAGCTTGACAAGTCCCATGATACTGTCTTCTTTCTTACTCTTTTTCTTCCCGGTATAATTAATGTAAGATATCCATTCCGCAATCGGCGCGAGCCATACCGCGCCGCCAAGCTCTTCGATTCTTTTTATGAGATCATTATTGCTGAAACGGTTTGAACGGATATAAATCTCACCTACTACCCCGATGACAGGTTTTTGGAGATCACTCTTTTCTATACTGAGGAACTTCTGCACGATTGTATGAAGGACATCGAGAATGTCTTTTCCTCCGGCTTCGATTGACAGCGAAATGGTTGTAAGCGCTTCCTGATAAATACGGTCGCTCTCCCCTGTCTTTTTCTCGTAGGGGCGTTTTTCGTGGAGCATCTTGATGATAAGGTCTGTGGCAACAACAGCGCGCCAAGCAAGGCGTGAAAATTGCCCGCCCACAATATTAAGCTCCTTGTAGAACCGGTGGTCCTGGTTAGGGGCATAAATAGGCACACTATCGAATCCCGCCTCATTGAGGACCATTCTATGGAATCGGTTGTATTGACCAAAACGGCAGGGACCATCGCCGGATGGCATAAAAAATGCGCTCTTATGTGGATCAAAGCCCTCTTTTCTTGTCGTCTTTAACATATCTCCTGTTGTAAGGATACAGGGGTAACATTCCTTGCCTGTTGTATACTTTCTGCCGAGAACAACCGTGGCTTCATCAGATTCTTCCATCACCTCCGCATCGATACCGCATGCCCTGAAAGCACTGGCAAGGGTATAAGCATGATCAGACATGGGAGGGATATACATCTTTCGTTTTTTCCCATTCGACTCAAATGTTGTCACTCTATATTGGACATCCTCTGTTGTGGATTTAGCATTCTTTATGCTGTCTATAAAAGCTTCAAGCCGCGTTACAACACCCGCGTCGGCGCTGTGTTCATCTATTTCCAGTTGAAGGTAGGGCGCGCTCCCCATGATTTTTTTAAAGAAATGCGTGATAAAGGAATCTGGGCCACAGCCGAAACCGGTCACATAAACACCATACAGGTTCTTATGGGATTTAATGAATTTCGCTGCTTTCAATATTTTCCGTCCATAGCCCCAATACATATTTTCAAGATCACTGTCGTCATCGGCGATATCGCCCAGTGGCAGCATATCCATGGGAATGGGATACATACCGAGGCTAATCAGCTTCTTATGGATGTTGAGATTTGCTCCGGCGTCGGCGCTGTTATAGGGCCTTCCGATGATCACCATGGCTTTGTCGTCATCGTTGAGCGAGGACAAAAAAGAAGAGCCGATCTCAGTACATTTCCGGTAAAAAGCATCCTGGGCATCCATTGCAGTGCGAAATGCCTTCTCAACCCGTCCTTTCGGGATTTTATATTTTTTGAAATATTTTATAAGGCTCTGGAGGGTAACATTTTCCCCTTCACCAAAATAGATAACCGGAGAATCAAGGTGGGCGTCCATCTCTTTAAAATTAATGGACGCTTTAATTGTATACGGCAGGGATTGGGCATAGGGACAGGCAAAGGTGTTGGCCGCTGCCTCGGAAGATTTCTTAAGATTAATGATGCTTGGTATGAAAATCCTTTTCACCCCTTTAGAGATGAGATTCAGGACATGGCCGTGGGCAAGTTTGATGGGGAAACAACTTTCAACGATAATATTCTCCACGCCGCTGCGGATGGTTCTCTTATTTGTCATATCGGAAAAATGTACTGAAAAACCCATCTCCGTGAGCAAACTCTTCCAGAAAGGGAGAAACTCCTGCATATGGAGCAGGCGGGGTATACCGATCTGAATGCCTTCTATGTTGTGTCCTTCATAGATATTATTGAGAAGGTCTTCCCGTATTTTGAAAAGATCGGCAATATCCTTCTTCTCCACATTCCTCACAACATCATATTTTTCACATCTGCTGCCGTAATAGAGGGGAGATTCTTTTTCAACAGTGACTCTTCTGATTTCGCAGAGGTTCTCGCATCCTTTGCATTCAAAGGTATCAATCTCGTATTGTCTCTTGCTCAAATCAAAACCTTTAAAATTGCTCTTTTCCCAGGTCTTTTCTTTCATGGCAAGAATCGCCGCACCGATAGCGCCGGTCACATCGTGATGAGGCGGCACGGTAATGGGTCTTCCGAGGACTTTTTCGAAGGCCGCCACAACACCTTTGTTGAATGCCGTTCCCCCCTGAAAAAAGATTCTCTTCCCTATCCTTCGATCAGCAACGACCTTATTTAAATAATTCTGTACAATCGAATAGGCGAGACCGCCTACAATATCCTCTGTCTGCGCTCCTTTTTGCTGCTGGTGGACCACATCAGACTCAATAAAGACAGTACACCTCTCACCCATCTTGACGGGTTTCTTCGATGACAGGGCAAGCTCGCCGAATTCATTCTTGATGGAAATACCCAGCCTTTCCGCCTGTTCTTCCAGAAAAGAACCTGTTCCTGCAGCGCAGGCCTTGTTCATCTCAAAATCTACAATGACACCATTCTCAATACTGATATATTTCGAATCCTGCCCGCCTATTTCAAATATGGTATCTACACCAGGGTCAATATCGATGGCAGCCTCAGCCTGAGCAGTGATCTCATTCCGTACGATATCGGCGCCGATAAAATCGGCAGTCAGGTACCGGCCTGAACCTGTGGTCCCTGCACCGATAATTTCAATCCTGTCGCCTATTTCTTCGCCTATTTCGGAAAAACCTCTTTTGACCGCTTCAAGGGGTCTACCCTCGGTCATAAGGTATCTCTTTGCGATAATATTTTTATTCTCATCGATGAGGACAAGGTTGGTGCTGATTGAGCCGACATCTACACCGAGGTATACCCTTGTTTTTTCGGTGATAGCCTTTAAATCATAGGCGACATGAAGGTTCTCCCTGGAAATGGTAAGAGGTTCCAGTGAATCTTCAATGTTTTCTTTCATGAGATATTCATTCAGCTTCGCAAGCCCTGAAAAGGGCCGTTTCAATGACGGATCTTCAATAACGGCATAGAGAGCGCCGATAGCCCCCATGGCCGTATAATGCTCGGGGACCAGAAATGCATCGTCCTTAAGGGCAAAAACATCTTTCAATGCTTTCCTCATGCCACCATTAGCGGCAACGCCACCGATAAATGCTACAGGGGTCTTTATATCCTTTCCTTTTGCGATATTACCCTTAAAATTCCTGGCAAGGGCATAGCAGAGTCCGGCAACAATCTCATAATCAGGCGTTGCGATCTGCTGGAGGTGGATCATATCCGATTTGGCAAACACGGTGCATCTGCCCGCTATTCTGGGAATGTTCTTTGATTTGAGAGCAACCTCGCTGAATTCCTCTATGGTAAAACGGAGTCTCGAAGCCTGCTGGTCAAGAAAAGAACCTGTTCCAGCGGCACAAAGTGCATTCATGGAGAAATCCTTTACCCGTAATGTTCCATTCTTTCCTGCCGGTTCAAAAATAATAAGTTTTGAATCCTCTCCTCCGATATCAATGGCGCTGCCCGTGCCGGGATAGAGTCGGCTGAATCCCCTGGTAATTGCAACAATTTCATTAATAGAAGAGGCCCCCATGAGGGATGATAATATTTTAGCCCCCGTTCCCGTTGTTGCAATAAAATCAATATCATACTTGTCTATACGTTCCTGTATGATGTCCCGTGCAACTTCGAAGGGTTTCCCCATGTGCCTGATATACTCTGTCGAAATGATGTTGCCTTTTTTGTCCATAACAGCAACATCGACGCTTACGGAACCGATATCAATGCCAATCCTATACATATTAACCCTCATAACATACTCAAGGTTTTGATTTTATAGTATTTTTATGTTAATAAGTATCATATTGGATGTATGTTTTTCAAGACAAAAAGAAGGATAATTCATTGGGGCGCAACGGTCTTGAGAGCATAAAAGTGTATATTAATAGCTAGTTAAGGTGTTTCCTTGCCGATGAAAAGAATGCACATGGTTGTAAAAGGTATTGTTCAGGGAGTCTATTACCGGTACAATACGGAAAAAAAGGCCAACGAGTATGAGCTCACCGGATGGGTAAGAAATGTATCCGACGGAAGCGTGGAAATACTCTGTGAGGGCAGGGAAGAAAACATCAACAGGCTCGTTGAATGGTGTAAAGTTGGTCCTCGCGGAGCTCACGTAGAAAAGGTACATACAGAATGGGGAGTATACACCGGTGAATTCAGTAGATTTGAAATCAGATAATAAACGTTTCTATTATCCGCTCTTTCTTGATATCACAGACAAACGATGCCTTGTTCTTGGCGGCGGCAAAGTCGCAGAGCGGAAGGTTGCCGTGCTCCTTCAGTTCAACGCTCGTATTATTGTTGTCAGCCCCTTCATTACAAAGGCGCTCCTAAAACTCCATAGAGAAAACAGGATAGAATGTTTCCAGCGGGTATATACCACAGAAGACCTCCATGACGCCGCACTCATCTTTGCCTGTACAGACAACAGCGCCATCAACAAAAAGATCAAGAAAGATGCCGCCCGGAATAATATCCCCGTCAATGTTGTCGATAACCCTGACCTGTGCGATTTTATCGTACCGTCGATTGTGAAAAAAGGCGATCTGACAATAGCCATCTCAACCTCAGGGACTTTGCCGCTTCTGTCAAAAAAGCTCCGGGAAAAGATCGAAGATACCATTACCGATGATTACCTGGAATATCTCCACATTGTGGGAGAATTCAGAAAACACCTCCTGAAAACAGTGAAAGAAGGGCGGAAGAGAAGTATGATTATGAAGAAGATAGAGAAAATGGATATTCATGAGGTTGTTGCGACAGGTCTTTCTCAGATGAAAACAATCTTCGGTCTCACGTCAAAATGAGTATTTACCTCTTGTACGGCGCACTTATCCTTTATCTTGCATCAACGTCATTCTATCTGTTTATCCTCATAACCAATAAAACAAAGATGGAAAGGGCTGCCCATTACCTGCTCGTGTTCGGGTGTTCTATCCACCTCCTCTCTCTCATTGCGCGGTATTTTCAGGCCGGCTATGCGCCAATCACAAATCTCCACGAGTCTCTCTCCTTCCTTGCTTTCTGTATAGCCGGATTTTTTCTCTATCTCAAGAAAACCTATAAGGTCCAGTCTATGGGGGTCATTATCCTGCCCCTGCTCTCGTTGCTCCTCATCCTGTCCCTCGCAAATCCCGCAGAGATAAAACCCCTGCCTCCCGCCCTCAATAGCTGGTGGCTGCCGGTCCATACGGTATTCGCTTTTCTCGGCAATGCAATCTTCGTCGTTGCCTTTTTTGTTTCCATATTCTACCTCATCGTCGAGAGAGCGATTAAAAAGAAGAAAAGGCTGACCTTTTCCGAAAGACTTCCTTCCCTTGATACCCTCGACAGGGTCAATTACCGTTGTATGTCCTGTGGTTTTCCCTTTTTGACTATCGGTATTATCAGCGGATCAATCTGGGCAGGTCTTGCCTGGGAGTCCTACTGGAGCTGGGACCCGAAAGAAACCTGGTCGCTTATTACATGGATCGTATATGCAATCCTGATCCATAACAGGCTCACTATCGGTTGGCGGGGCAGAAAAACTGCCTACATGATGATACTGGGCTTCCTTTTTATACTCTTCACCTTTCTGGGAGTAAATTTTCTCATAAAAGGACTCCATTCTTATGTTTAATGGCGGGGAGCGGGGAACTCCATATCTTACCGTACTGGGGCTCAACCATAACACGGCGCCGGTAGAAATACGGGAAAAGATGTTCATTCAGGAATCGGATATACCCGATCTTCTAGAAAAAATAAAAGAAACGGGCATCAATGAATCCGTCATCATCTCTACCTGCAACAGAACAGAAATCTACTTCCGTGCCAATAAATATGAGGAATCTCTTAAGAAGTTAGAAGAAACGCTTTCGCAGGTATTTCAGGCATATCCGGAATGGTTTAACCAATACACGTACACATTTCACAATGCAGAGGCATATAAACACCTCTTCCTCGTCGCGTCGGGCCTTGACTCTCTCGTGATCGGAGAGCCTGAAATCCTGGGTCAGGTTAAGGATGCATACAGGATTGCCGTTTTTTGTAACTCCACCGGGTCTTTCCTCAATAAAGTCTTTCACAAAACGTTTAATACGGCCAAAAGAATACGGACAGAAACAAAGATCGGGTATAATCCCCTCTCAATTAGTTCTATGGCTATTGAGCTTGCGAAAAAAATTTTTGGAGACCTGAACGAGAAGAAAATACTCGTCGTCGGCGCTGGCGAAATGTGCGAAACGGCCCTGAAATATTTTCAGAAAGAAGGCCTCGATGAGGTCCTCATTGTCAACAGGACCTACCAGAAGGCCTGTAAGCTTGCCGAAGAGATAGTCGGCACTGCCTATCCCTTCCATGAATTACCGGAGCTTCTTATTAAAGCTGATGTCGTCCTGACTTCAACGGGTTCTGAAAAACCGCTTATAGAGAAAACGTTTATGCATACTGTCATGAAGAAAAGAAAGAATAGACCTCTTTTTCTCATTGATATAGCAGTGCCACGGGACATTGAACCGGAAGTAAACGACATTGAAAACATCTATCTCTACAACATCGATGATCTGAAAGAACTTTCTCAACAACATTTTGCCGACAGACTGAAAGAATCAGAAAAAGCCCATGCGATCATTGAAGAAGAGATGGATAGATTTGCAGAAATCCTCAAACACCTTGATCTGACCCCCCTTATCACACAAACCCTGAACCACGTAGAGGAAATAAGATCAAAAGAACTGAAAAAAACGCTGCAAAAACTGAAGGACGCCGATGATAATACGGTCCGTGCCATCGATGCCCTGACAAAAGCGATCACCAATAAACTGGTACATCCCTATATAACCCTCATTAAACAAAACAGCAGCGACCTGGCAGGGGAAACCCTGAAGAAATGCTTTCAATTCGAGGAAGAAGATGAAGAAGAAATGGACAATCGGGACAAGGGGCAGTAAACTCGCCCTGAGACAGACACATATCGTTATGGAAGGGCTTCAACGGCAGCATCCGGATTATGAATTCATCATCAGAACAATCAAAACAACAGGCGACACGGTATGGAACAAACCGCTCCATCTCATAGGCGGGAAAGGGCTCTTTGTAAAAGAAATTGAAGAACAGCTACTTGACAAAGAAATCGATATGGCTGTCCATAGCGTCAAGGACCTTCCGGCGGAGCTGGAAGAAGGGCTTCATTTGGGTGCAGTTTTGCAACGTGAAGACCCCAGAGATGCCTTCATTTCCTCCATGGGGAAGAAACTGCTTGATATGACAACAGGATCGAGGATTGGCACGGGCAGCCTCAGACGGAAAGCTCAAATACTCAATTACAACAAGACCCTTGAAATAGTGCCCGTACGGGGCAACATCGATACACGACTCAGGAAACTCGAAACAGAAAAGATGGATGGCATTGTGCTTGCTGCCGCCGGTATAAAAAGGATGGGTCTGGAAAAGCATATCACAGAAGTCCTCCCTCTTGATATCATGATCCCTTCCTGTGGTCAGGGAGCAATAGGGATCGAGATCAGGGCCGAGGAAGATGCAAAAAAACTCCTTGAAGACCTCAATGATGAAAAAACATTTCAGGAAATATCAATAGAAAGAAAACTCCTTAAAATGATCGGAGGAGGATGCCATTTACCGTTGGGCATTCATGCCTCAATATCATCGGACAATGCGGTGTTGCTTTATATCTCAATGGGAGGAGAAGACAACAGACTTTCCATTCACGAACATTACGCCGGGGATACAGAAAATATCCCGCTGCTCATTTCTGAAGCATTTCAGAAAATAAAAAAGTTTCTTGCCTGAACAACAAAAACTGAATGCCCCCCGATACCGGGAGGCATTCAGTAACATACGACGTTATTTGCGTTATATTGCTTCCTTGAGGGCTTTTCCTGCAGTGAATTTTGGTACTTTCCGTGCGGGGATCTTGATCTCTTTGCCGGTTCTCGGGTTTCTTCCTTTTCTTGCTTTTCTTTTGGAAACTGAGAAGGTACCAAAACCAACAAGTGTTACTCTGTCTTCTTTCTTGAGAGACGCCTTTACACCATCAAGAAAAGCTTCCAGTGCTTTACCGGCTGCAGCCTTGGAAATTTTTGCTCCGGCAGCCATCTTACTGATTAATTCTGCTTTCGTCATGCTTACCCCTCCTTTAGAGTTTGAATTTACAGTGGTTCCCATAGCACCCACCTTCTAAATAGTTTATACTCCTGATTCTACACAATATGCAACATTTTTTTTATTTTTCTTATATTTTTTTTAGATCCGCCCGTAGTCATCATCTACACGCTCAATATCATCTTCGCCAAAATAATCACCGAGCTGTACTTCTATATATATCAGTCTTTGCGTGCCCTTATTGGTAATCCTGTGGAATGAACCCTGTGGTATGTCAATGGCCTGGCCGCTTGACAGCTTTGTCTCTTTCCCGTCAAGGGTCACAAGAGACTCACCGTGGACTACAAACCAGTGTTCTTTCCTGTGTTGATGCCTCTGAAGGCTTAGACGGCTAGCAGGTTCAACAGTGATCCGCTTTACCTTATGGTCGATCTCGTCAGCAAGCACCTCGTAAAACCCCCAGGGACGATGTTCCATTTCTCTTTTACCTTCTGCCATAATACCCTCTCTCGCTTTTCTTCAAAACAAAGGACCCTTTTGTGGGGCCTCCTCTTTTTACCAAAATAACATTAGCATAGAATTGCAATAGCAGACAAGAGTAGCGGAGCATGGCGCTATGGCAGTTCTTTCGTTGATTTCATTATAATAATCTCTATTCTTCTGTTCAGAGCCCGGTTTTCTGCCGTATCATTGGGCCCTATGGGCCGGTGTTCGGCATAACCGACTGCAGATATCTTCTCAGGAGAAAAATCGTATTTTTCGATAAGATATCTGACTACTTCCGTTGCGCGCCGTACGGAAAGTTCCCAGTTTGATCTGAATTCATGGGTGCTGATAGGGACGTTATCGGTGTGACCCTCGATCCTGATGTTATTATTGGTGCTTTTTAAAACAGGCACAATCTTGTCAAGGGCTTTTTTTGCTTTCTCTTTGAAGTCGGCCTTACCCTCATCAAAAAATGCTTTATCAAGGACTCTGACAACAGTGCCTCTTTCATCGACAAAAACGGAGATGTTTTTCTGGCTGACGCCATTGCTGGCAAGACTTTGTAATTCATTTTTCAGTTTTTTCTGCACCTCTTCGCTGCTTCCCTGGGCTATTTTGATCGGCAGATCAAAGGGGACCGGAGATCCTACCTTGGTCTGTCCTGAAGTGCTCGACGCCCCGGTAAAAATCGTCTTTAAATGGCCGACAACCTCATCATACTTCTGGGCATCCTTTTTTGAAAAGACATACATCATGATAAAAAAAGCAAGAAGCAGTGTAATCAGGTCTGCGTAGGTAATGAGCCAGCGTTCATTATTTTCGTGTTCTTCTTCTGTTCTTTTCCTTTTCAACTGCGTTCCTCCCGTCTCTTGTCGGGAAGGAGGAATGAGACTAATTTCATCCGTATTACCCTGGGATTATCACCCATAGCCAGCGATATTACCCCTTCAGTGATGATTTCGAGATAGAGGGCCTCATGCTGGTGTTTGTGTTTCAACTTATCAGAAATAGGGAGATAGATGAGATTTGCCATAGCGACACCCCAGAGGGTAGCGATAAAGGCGCTTGCTATTGCAGAGGCCATATTGGAGCTGCTTTCCATGTTCCCCAGGGCGTGGATTAATCCGAGAACAGTCCCCATTATGCCAAGGGTCGGTGAAAACCCGCCGAGTTTATTAAAAAACATGGCGCCTGCCTTGTGTCTTTCTTCTGTATAGAACATTTCTATTTCAAGGATTTCTCTGATCTTATTCGTTTCAAAACCATCGATAGCAAGCTGGATCGCCTTTTTCAAAAAAGGCTCTTTCATATCTTCAAGTTCTTTCTCAAGACTTAAAAGTCCATTTTTCCGTGCTTTCTGGGCAAGATCAAAGATAAGCTCTATGATCTCCTGTGTATCCATCTCTTTATCGAATAGGGCTACTTTAGCAAGATTTGGTAAATTGGTGAGTTGTTTCATAGAGGTTGTAATGGCTGCAGCGCCAAAGGTCCCGAAAATCACCAGGATTATCGCTGGGATTTGGATAAGCGCCGAAAGATGACCGCCTTCCATAAGGAAAGAAAGGATCAGGGAGCCGATGCCTAAAGTGAGACCCAGTATTGTTGCAATATCCATAGTTCATCAACTCGTTGTTTCTTTTTTTTGTCTCAGATACTCTCTTTCTTTTACAAAAATATAGTTGATCAAAATATCCCTGTCCTTTTCGTTAATGACGAGAAATTTCAAAGCTATCGCAAAGCGCCCGGTATCGCTTATGAGACCCTGGGCCCTCACAACCTCACATAAGGCGGTAATTTTCGGATAGGGAAAAACAGGGATGACTATCTTGAGTCTCAACATAGACCCCCTGCTGCATGGGACTGTCACTTGCGAATTGAAGCCCTGCGCCGCCGATATTAACATCTGTCTGCAGACCATGATAGGTTTCGCAGCACTGCAGCTTATACAAATAATCAATAATAGTATCAAGTTTCTTGTTAATGACCTGCATGTATGTATAGATCTGGTCGTTCTTACCCGCAGATTCTTTTTCTTCCGAAAAATAGACTTCATTTATTTTATCAATTATCTGCGTCGAACTGTGGAGGATAGAATCTTTCAGTTGAGAAAAGTCTTCGGCGCTTATCTGTCTATATTCAATAAGCAGACGGTCCTGAATTCTAAAAAACTCTCTCTTCTCATCTTCCCGCATCGTAACCATCTCGCATCAAGTCGACAAATCCTTCGGCGACAGAAGGATCGAACTGGGTTCCTTTACAGCGTGTAATTTCGATGGCTATCTCAGCCCTGCTTGCCGCCTTTTTGTATGGCCTGTCGGTACCCATAGCATCATAGGTGTCACATACGGCAATAATCCTTGAGCAGAGTGGTATTTCCTCACCGGAGAGGAAATCAGGATATCCGCTTCCATCATATTTCTCGTGATGGTGCCGTATGATTTTTGCCTCTCTGGACAAGATCTCGAACCTGCTCATGATCTCCTCGCCATATACGGAATGGCCTTTCATAATGGCATATTCCTCATTTGTCAATCCCTGTGGTTTCAATAATATGGCGTCAGGAATGCCAATTTTACCAAGATCATGGACCGGACCTACAACCTTTATGGCGTCCCGCTCGTAATCATCAATCCCCATCCTTTCCCCCAGCATGAGGCTCATTTCGGTAACACGTTTGCAATGGCCTTCGGTATAAAAATCCCTCTTGTTGATAGCAATAATAAGAGATTTCAATGTATGGAGAATATTTTCGAAAAGACTCTCATAAAGCATTCTGTTTTCGATCTGTGTTGACGCTTTGTCTGCAATGAGTTTCAAGAAAAATACATCACCATCGAGAGACCGTTTATTTCCATTTCTTTTGGCCCTGGTTTCAGCCATGATAAATCCGATACATTCACCCCTGATGATAAGGGGCAGGTACAAGCGATTATCTTGTATTACATGTCTCCCCATCATGCCGGCTTCGCCGAAAGCATCAGCGGCCATAGAGATCTTATGACCGTTTTCAGGGATACTATTAGTATCTTTTGCGTATCCTGTGTATAAAATAAGCTCTTTATTATCATTGTCAGTAACATAGTACCCGCAGGATTTCACGTCCAGAATTTCCCCTACTATATTGACCATCTTTTCATAAATATCATCATATATATTGATGGTATTAAATTTGCTGGTAATGTGGTACATCGTGGTCAGTTCTTTGATCTTCTTTTGTAGTTCTCTGTTGAGGACTTCTATCTTTTTTTTGTCTTCGAGATTGTGGAGTATGGTTTCTTTCTCGATCAATAACTGCCTCTCTCTGACAACCCTCATCATGACGAGCATCAGCTTGTCAAGTTCAAAGGGCTTCAAGAGAAAATCGGAAGCGCCCTTCTTCATCGCATCTATAACAAAACTGGGATCATAATAGCCTGTTATCATAATGACAGCTACGCTCGGCTTACTCTCCTTGATGGCATCCAGAAGGGATATACCATTTATATCGGGTAATCTTACATCAAGGAGAACAATATCGATGTCCTTCGAGTTGAGAATGTCGAGGCCATCATAACCTTTTGACGCCTGATGGATATCGCAGTCGTTGAGGGAAAGAAAATCAGCGAGGATATCAACAACTTCCTGATTATCATCGATTATCAGTATTTTAGAACCGCTAATCATGCATGCACCATATCACCGGTTATTTCAGCCAACAGGAGATTAATCAATGAGGAGTCTCCCTCTTCGCAATTTTTCAAGATTTTCTATTTCTTTCACAATATTTTCCGTATTACTGACAGGCGCAATAACAACCTCTCCGGGTGTATTGTTTTCGTCAATCTCCTCGCTCTTCTTCCGGTATCTGTCTATTTCATCATAAAAACCCTTAAGAGTTTCAACAAGTTGTGCGTTAAGTTTTTTAAGTCTCACCTTATCACGGGCATTTTTTACCACCACACTCAGTTCTTCCATCCTGAAAGGCTTTACGATATAATCAAAAGCCCCTATCCTGACCGCCTCAACGGCTGTATCCATAGACGCATAGCCGGTAATGATGACAAACTCGGTTACGTCGTTCTCCTGTTTAATTGTTTTTATCAATTCCATGCCCGGCAGTTCCGGCATGTTCAGATCAGTAATGATAAGATCGTAAGAATGCTGCTTTTGCTTTTCCAGGGCCTCTCTTCCATCATCAGCCCCCTCTACGCTGTCACCTTCTCCCGTAAGATACTCCTCAAGGATCTCCCGTAACCCCTTGTTATCATCAACAACGAGTATTCTAAATTTTTCATCATTCCTGGTCATACTTTTTCTGCTTTTCAGTCAGCTTTTCAGTCATCTGTTCTCCTATCCGGTCGTAGAGCATCTTTTTCATCCCTTCCCTCGAAATATTGACCTCGTCTTCTCTGGCGACGTAATCAAAGTTTTTTTCCGTTTGGCCAGCTTTGACTTTCATGCTTTTCATGTAAGTCTTGATGACGCTGCTTATTTGATAATCTGATATAGTCATCGCCTTATCTCTTATATTGTTATCGGATAGAAGAGCGAATACTTAAGATTTATTTTCAGCCGATCTTGTCAAAAAAAACAGGCATGTAAGGAAAGGGGAACTTTGAAGAATATTTCTTAATAGCTTTCTTATTTTTTGACACTTTGTCAATTTCTTCGATCACCTTTTTCCTTTCTTTTTCAAGTCTTTCCAGTATTAATGTCTCACGAAAAAGACACTTCTCCATCTCTTCCCCAAATAGACGGGGATCGTTTTTCAGCAGATTACCGATATAGGAATCTCGCTTCATCAAAGATTCAACAAATTTATCCTGTTCCTCCTCTTTGAGGGCTTTTTCAGTCAATTCGATAAAATCTTCTTTTTCCCAGCGTTCCACAACTACCCCTTATGTGTTCTCTTCTGCCTTTATTGCAGTATCTTCGGTAAACCATTGTTTTAAAAGAGTGGAGCGCTCAATGAGGAGCTGGAGTTCGTTGAGACGTTTTTCGAGCCCTCCCTGCTCTTTGTTTAACTGTTTATCGAGCAACTGCGCCCCCTCGTCTTTTTGGCTTGCCCTTAACTGAAGTATCTCTTTGTTGTCGGCATAGATGCCGGCATAGGGGTGGACAAAATAGTTGATCCTCTCATACAGAGAATTTCCAAGACCTTTAAGAGTGTTCAGTGTTTCTTCTTTATTCGATGAAAGGCCCCCCTCCAGAGTGTGTATATCGAGGCGCAATAAATTTTTCTCGATGGATAAACCTATTATCCGAGCCTGCTGAAATTCTTCGTTTTCAAATATAATTTTTTTGACTGCTGTCTGTACGATAGGTCCTATTCCTGCATCCCGCGTTTGCATCTGAAGCAGGTGCAGCTTTCCTGACATTGATTCCGTCTCCCCTCCTGACAGAGCATTGACCGGCACTCCATCAACTTCTCCATCTTCACCTAAAAGAGCATTCACACGATCAACAAAGAGAGTTACTCTTTTGAGTACATCATCATTATCGGCAAGGACATGAGGGATGTTGATAGTAGGCGTGTTGTTGTTTGTATTAGGGCTGTTTGTGGTAGGGTTGTTCGTCACAGGGCTTTTTGTTATTTCCTGACCGCCACCAAAAACTTTGGCAGAAAGCGCTTCCTGTATTGCGTTATCTTTTACGCTTTCTATTGTTTGCCCTGCCCTACCCTGAAACTCCTGCACATTTACTTTATCAGGACTTGTCGGCGTCATTTCATTATTGTCCCGAGCCGGATCAATGTGGATAACTATCGTATATGGCGGTTCAACATGAAAGGGTTTCTCTGTGCCTTCCTGGGGCCTATTTTTTTCCATGTCTACAGCAAGAGCACTCAATTTTTCAAAAAACTCCTTACCATCTCCAACATTACGGAATAACGTTAGCAACGCTTTACCATCTATGGCCTTACCCTCTATTGTGGCACTCTCTATCGGGGCGTCCTCTGCCTTGATACCCTCTACAGAGACAACATTAGCCATATCAGGTGTAACGAACGGAATGGGCTGCCACAGATTGCCTTTTTGCTCCTTTTGCATCACCTTAGATTGGAGGACCTGTACCTCCAATGGCACTTGAGAAACAGAGGAAAACTTTACAATGTATCCAATCTCATTTTCAGAAGCAGTGTTACCCTTACCATCCTCTGCAGGAATCAGGGGACTTTCCGTTGATATGCCCAGGTATTTTTTTGCGCTTTCCACAATAGCATCAATAAAACCGTTCTTTGACGGCCCCTGATAGATAACACCCTCTGTGGACGGTTCGTCTGTCTTATAGGCAACAAATATTTTCAATGGATTTTCCGGGGTTTCGCCGTTCGGAGAAACCAACAATACCAGAATGTCACTTTGAGGCGCAGGCAGCCCGGCTCGTTTCAATGTGTCAATCCCGGCACTATCGGTTGTTACCGTATTCTCACGGACTGCTTCATGCTTGACGATACCATCCATAAGATCACGGGTTATATTCTTGAGAACCTGAAATACCTCTTGCTCAACCCGCCCCAACGCTTCACTCGTTGAATAAGAATCAACATTCGAGGTCTGTTCCGGCATAACGACAGTACCCTTCTTTGACAATTCAATATTATTGAAAGAAATCATACGATATAAAGCTTCTTCAATTTTCACGGCAGGGATACTCCTCCCTTTCAGACTCTCTTTCATATTATCGCTCTTCTCAGGTAAAGCTTAATCTTTTTCTACAAACCACTTCTCGATAACAAATGGCCGGCATGGAGATTTTTCTTGACCTTTTTGTCTGTTCTGAAAGATATTTATAGATAAGAGAACAGACGAAATGAAAAAATCAAAGGCAATTACCCTGGTCCTCCTCACAAGCAGTCTCTTTCTCGGATGTGAAGACAAGGTGAGAAATCAGTATGCAAGCTGGGATGATTGCGTGAAAGATTACCAGGACTCTTCAAAATGCGAGTCGGAAAATACTTCCACACATACCGGTTATCGCACGGTCTATTATGGCCCCTGGTATCGCTCTTCAGGCTCTTCCGATTACGCGCATAATCCGTCAAGTCTCACCGGCAGGGCCATCGGAGTCACGCGGGGCGGTTTCGGATCAAGTGGGTCCCATGCCTCTTCGTAAATGTTTATTATGATAAGAAAACCCGTTACCTTTGTACGAAAAGACTGGCAGATGAAAGTTGAGGAAATAGGGTTTAAGTTTTACGAAATAGACGGTCTGCCTTACTGGGACGAATCGGCTTATTATGAGTTTACCTCAGACCAGGTGGACCAGCTTGAAGATGCCACAGAGAAGATTTACACAATGTGTTTAACCCTCGTTGACTATGTAATCGAAAACAATCTTTTTGGTTCCCTTGCAATACCTGAGCAGTTTTGGGATTATGTAAAGGCATCCTGGAAAAAGAAAGAACCAAGCATCTATGGAAGGTTTGACTTCCAGTATGACGGTAAATCAGAACCGAAACTTCTCGAATTCAACGCGGATACGCCCACGGCGCTCTTTGAGGCAAGCGTTGTCCAGTACTACTGGCTTCAGGATTTTGACCCCGCAAAAGACCAGTTCAATTCCATTCATGAAAAACTTCTCAATGTGCTTGAAGAAAAGATACAACGGCGTATGAAAAGCAATACCCTCTATTTTGCTTGTGTGAAGGAAAGCCTCGAAGACTACACGACAACAGAATATCTCCGTGACGTGGCCATGCAGGCTAGGAATGGACACGAAACACCTCTTTATCGACGACGTCGGTTTTGATCATGATAATAAGCATTTCGTTGATCTCGAAGGGAATAAAATCTCTTGTATCTTCAAGCTCTACCCCTGGGAGTGGCTCCTTACAGAAGAGTTTGCGGAATATCTCCTTACAACAGATATGACACTCCTTGAACCTCCCTGGAAGATGATTCTCAGTAACAAGGCTATTTTACCGATTCTCTGGGAAATGTACCCGAATCATGAAAACCTCCTCCCTTCCTACTTCACACCACCCAAAAGAAAGACAGCCTTTGTGGAAAAACCGTTTTTTTCACGGGAAGGGGAAAACATTACCGTCGACACAGCGTTTCCGGGACCAAAGAGACACATGATATATCAGGAGTATTGTGAACTTCCCAATTTCTCCGGCAACTATCCGGTAGTCGGATCATGGATTGTCGGATCACAAGCTGCAGGCATAGGGATTAGAGAGGACACAACACCGTTTACGAATAACCTGAGCAGGTTTGTGCCGCACCTCTTCAGTGAGTAGATAACCAAGTGACGAGGGACGACAATACAATATTCTGATAGTTGGTTTAAAAAAAGGAGAACAAAATGACCGTTATCAAAGAACCTGTTAAATACGAATTCAGCAAGGATGAGAATCTTATTCTCTCAACACTTTCCAAGGATCTTCGAAAATTGGGAATTGCAGTACTTATTGCCGGACTGCTCTTTGTCTCTTACCTTGTCGTCTCCTTCCTCGACCCTATATCACTTTTGAACGTACCTGATACAAAAAGTACAATCCTTACTGCCATCGACTACGGTCTCTGGATACTCATAGCCCTTCTCATAATCTATCTGAGCATTATGGTGGTACACCTTGCCAAGCCGATCCGGCTCATGGCTGAAACAACCGGCGCCGACATAGTCTTTCTTATGGATTTTCTGAAGGACCTCACCCGTATGGCACGCCTCTCTTTTGTCGCCCTTATCGTGATCTGCGTCCTCCTTTCCGCGAGTCTTATGATGCTCATCCTCATCTTTTAAAAAGATTCCGGAATCTACTAAAAAGAAGACTCTAAAAAAAAGACTCTAAAAAAAAGACCTCCCCTCATGTCTATAAAGGTTTTAAAACCCTTTGATGTATCGTCTTTCGTTACTATCTCACAAAATATGTAGTATAGTACCAATCCTCCAACCATGGATGCCATTTTGCGATATATTGTCTCATCTTTCCAGTTTTCACAACATTCAGGACGCCTTGAAACACAATATAGTTATTCCCGGAGGTCCAACTTGTCAATAATCTGTCAGCTGTCTTTTGAATGGCATACTGTATCTTTAGCGTGGAGTTGTTTCAAAGAAAAATAACAGCCTTTGTCATACCCTTATTTTCCTTGGTTCTGCTGATAACATACAACATGAGGGCCTGTAATTCCTATCTATTGGCATAGTGTTTGCATAATATTCCAATCATTATGAATATAATAAATGATAGCGATATCAATAAATATCTCTCCATAATAAAGAACACTGAGGCATCCCGTGTTGCATCGACAACAATTAATCCTTCCACCCATCAAACCGCTCTTGGCAGAGTCTTTATAGATCCGACTTGTGAAGTTCGCGGTATTGAGCGAATGAGGTTTGGTGAAAACGTTGTCATTCAGAAGGACTACTGGCTGATATCACATTTCATAATCCTGCCCCGGCCCAATGATGGTAATCGATGAAGAAACGAATAACGGCAGAAGATGTAAGCGTCTTCCTGAGGATACCGTTAAATTTAAAAGAAGGAATATAGGTGATCACTCATGCATCAAAGCTCATATAATATAATTACTCGTTTTAGAGAACTTGTAGAAAAGAACTTTCCGCAAGAAAAAATAAAGATTCTGGATGTAGGGAAGTTACGGTGTGAATGGCACCTATAAAGAAATATTTTCTGATTCCGAGAAGTATACTCTACTCCGGCCTAGATGTCAATCCAGGGCCTAATGTCGATTATGTGCCTTCCGACCCTTATTGTTGGCCTGAATTGCAGGATGAATCATTTGACGTAATTGTCTCCGGTCAAGCCTTTGAACACATCGAATACCCCTGGTTAATCATAGAAGAAATGAACAGAATACTCAAAACAAACGGGTTGATCTGCATTGTTGCTCCCTCGCGCGGGCCGGAACATAAATATCCTGTTGACTGCTGGAGGTATTATCCTGATGGTTTCCGTGCCTTAGCCAAATGGGTGAATCTGGAAGTGCTCGAAGCAAAAACATCATGGGGAAAATCCGGTTTTGCTGATGGAAGCGATCAATGGGGCGATACATTCTGTATCCTCTATAAAAATCCTACAAATGAATCTGCCAACAGACCTGGAGATCACCGAAAAACAATCCCGCAAACCGTTAGCAAAAATAATCCTTTGAGATCAGGTAAAAAAACATCTTATTACTCTTTTGAACGTCAAGACGCAATAGACGCCATTCTAAAAAGCGGTATCCAGCCTAAAAGGATCCTCGAGGTCGGTTGTGCTGGCGGTGCCACAGGCAAAAAGCTTAAAGAAGTTTTTAAAGTAGACTATTATGTAGGTGTCGAGATGTCTCATGAGGCCGCTCAAATTGCCAAAGGGTACCTTGACAAAGTAATAATCGCAGATATCGAAAAGGACAGTCTTACCGGTTTTGGATTAAAACTCAGAGATTTTGACTTACTCTTGGCACTGGATGTCCTTGAACATCTCTACAATCCATGGGATACGCTGGCTCTCTTATCAGACTATGTGAAATCTGGGGGATATGTTGTTGCTTCAATCCCAAATGCGCAAAATATAACTGTTCTGAAAGATCTGATTAAGGGCAGATGGAAATATGAAGATGCAGGAATACTGGACGCCACCCATTTGCGATTCTTTACCCATAACAGTATTGAGGAACTTTTTTCCGGGGTCGGTTTGACAATTATGAGAACCGATTCTGTTCTTAATCCAAAAATTGATGTTTCAACGTTAAAGGAAACCGGAAACAATTTTAAAGATGATAAGTTGAGTCTTACAGACTTAAGCAAAGAAGAAATTATCAAACTTCTTACCTATCAATACCTGGTAATTGCCCGGAAGGATTCATCAGAAATGTCCATGCAATCGGATTCATCCGAAATAAAGGATAGGTTACCCATAAAAGGCTTGACCTCCATCGTAATCCTGACCTGCAATGCCTTGAAGTATACCCAGGAATGCGTGGCTTCCATTGAAAAATTTACACCTGAGGCCCATGAGATCATCTTTGTAGATAACAACTCCATTGACGGGACAGTAAAATGGCTCAATAAGTTAGCCAAAGAGAATGCGCGCTATAAGCTAATTCAGAACAGCGAGAATATGGGCTTTGCAAAAGGGTGCAATCAGGGTATCGAGGTTGCTTCCGGGGAATACATTCTCCTCCTGAATAATGACGTAGTCGTTACGGAAGAATGGCTCTCGGGAATGCTTGAATGTCTGAACAGTTCACCCGACATCGGTATTGTAGGACCCATGACAAACAACATAAGCGGCCTTCAGCAAATCGTCGATGACTGATTATTCTCTAAAGAGACTGACTAAATACGCCAGTCTCTTTAGAGAAAGAAACCGGCATCGTCGGATTCCTCTGCGAAGAATCGTAGGCTTTTGCATGCTTTTCAGACAGGAATTGATTGAGAAAGTGGGACTCCTTGATGAGAGTTTCGGCACCGGGAATTTTGAAGATGATGATTTCTGTTTCCGGGCAGCCCTGGAAGGGTATAAGAACATGATAGCAGGTGATGTCTTTATACATCACTACGGCAGCAGGAGTTTTATTGGAAACAATATTTCATACAACTCTCTTATGACCAACAACAAGAAAATACTCGATGAAAAATGGCGACACATCAGCACATCGAGCCCACTGGGTAAGAAAGTTGCTGTCTTCGGCTATTTTGAGAGGGCAGAAGCATACTACCAGCAACAGAAGACCGATCTTGCTGTCACCACACTTATTGAGGGTATTAAATACATGCCTGATAATAAAGCTATCTATTTCCGGCTCGCAGAAATGCTTATGGACACGGAGCGTTTCGGTGAGGCCATTGAGGCTCTGAACACCATGCCTGAAGATGCAAAAATGTCGGCTAAATGGCATGCCCTGGCAGGCTATTGCAAAGAAGGTATGGGATCACACGAAGAAGCTGGAGAGCGCGCGGACAACGCTTTGACATTGGACCCGAATTCTTCATTGTCTCTCAATCTGAAAGGCAAACTGATAGACGCAGAAGGAGACCCTAAAGTAGCCGAAGATTATTTCAGAAAAGCTATCGCGTCAGACCCCGGATATGGAAAATCATACACAAATCTGGGTTTGATAAAATGGGCATCGGAAGACAAAACAGAGGCCATGGAATATCTTGAAAAAGGGTTTACTCTTTCCCCGACAATCACCGGATTGCATTCTCCTCTATCACTCTGCCGCAAAAGCCACAGGGAAACTGGAACATGCAGAAAGTCTCTGTTCCGTGAAATGAGAAGATTTTATTCCTTCGGATAAGAAAATGCATTTCCTCTTCATCGACCTCCTCATAGCACAGGAGAAATATAAGACTGCCATGGAGGAAATAGAAAAGGCCATGATTTCTTATGGTATTGACGAAGGTATTCTCTCACGCGGCCAAGGAAATGAGAAACAGGGTTGGCACGCCAAAAATTGGCATTCCAAAAAAGGCAAAGACACTTTCTGTCTGTATGATCGCAAAAAATGAAGAGGAAAATCTTCCCCGATGTCTCAAGAATCTTCAACCGATTGCCAACGAAATTATTCTCGTTGACACAGGTTCTACGGACAGGACAAAAGAAATCGCCCATGCTTTCGGGGCGCAGGTCTTTGATTTTCCATGGAATGACGATTTTTCCGCGGCAAGGAATTTCTCTCTCTCAAAAGCCAATGGACAATGGATACTCGTTCATGATGCTGATGAGATAATCTCCCCCAAGGATTATGAGAAATTACGAGCAATCGTCCACAAGAAGTTCCAAAACCAGTTGCCTATTCACTCACAACAAGGAATTACATGAGTAAATTTCCTGCTGGAAGGCTGGACCGCCAATACCGGCGAATATCCCGAAGAAGAAGCAGGGAGGGTTGGGTATCAAGCCCAAAAGTAAGGCTTCTCACAAATGATGAGCGGTTCAGGTTTGTAAATCCTGTTCACGAACTCCTCGAACCATCCCTACTGAAAGCAAAGGTCAACTATTATGGCCTGTGAAATCCCTGTACACCACTATGGTCCACTTGATTGAAAAAAATACGCAATGACAAGGGAGAATTATATTACGATCTTGGCAAGAAAAAACTGGAAGAAACCGAAAAAGACGTAAAGCCATAAGCGAACTGGCAACCGGCTGCGGGTATCGGGAAACACGAAGAAGCGATACAGCTCTGGGAAAAACATATTCGCTCTGCACCTGCGGCACATGCCTATAATAACATGGCCTACTGCTACATGGAGATGGGGGAATTTGAAAAAGCCCTTAAGGCCGCCAAAAAGGCACTGGAACTTGACGGAAGTTCCCCAGACACGCAGTTTTGCGATACGCAAGCGTCTCTTTATATGCCGGTAATGTAAAAGACGCAATTTCATCTCTCGAAGGCTTTTTGAAAAAGATCCCCGATCACCCTGCTGCTTTGGTTCCCCTTATCGCAGCCTATGCCATAGCTGGCATGGAAGAAAAAGGCATCTCTCTTCTGAAAAAAATGAAGGAACAACGAATACGACTGCGGTCGCGGCACTCTATACGATATCAAAAAAACTTGTTGCGGCAGGCAGAGACACACATGCCATTCGCGTGTTGGAAAACATTGAAAAAAGCGGTTATACAAATCCTCAATGTAAGGAACTTCTTGAGGAATGTTACAAGAGACAAACGGGGGATAATCCTACTTAAACAAATGAGTAGCGATAATGTTTTCGTGAAGAAACGATAATATTACGCTGGTGATCCCCGCAGCCCTGCTGCGAGGTTAAGATTAATATCGATGATTATATTAAGCTTGTCAGGGACTGGCTCTGCCATGACTTCAACGATCCGCTTATCAATGAAGAGACTGAGGTTCAATATATTTGCCCTCAATTCTTTCGGCAGAGGATTATCCTCTCTTGACAGTTCGTCCTGAAAAATGGTCCATATTTTCTGGTTGAATGTCAGGGCTTCGTCAAGTCTTCTGAAATGGCCTTCTTCCTTCCAGTGTTCCTGGCAGTCCTTCAATAGATGGGCAGCCTTGGTGAGAACTGATGCCTCCAGGTCCCTGCCTGATGCGGTTGTCTTTATTGTCTGTTTATACGCGTTGAGCCCTGGTCCTGGCATGCTCCATTACCTCCTCTTCATATTCGATCAATTTCTTTGCCAGCTTGAGTGCTGGATAATATCTGTTATCTAAGATATGTTCACTGATTTCTCCGAGCAGTTCTGCCGTACTCGGTGCCGCTTCGGCGACTTCTTTCACTAATGTCCAATATATGTTATGTTTCTCCACAAGATCTTTGTCATCGACATACATAAGCTGAATCACAAAATAGATCCTTTTGCAGGGTGTATCGGCATCTTTTTCCCGAAGGATATCTTTCTCGCGCAATACCGGCACGTTATTCTCGATGATAAACTCACTCTTCGAGTTGCCGTTTGATATCACTGCACCGCCAATAATCAGACGCTCATGGGGTTTCAGGTTTATTTTTAGTGCCATGTCCTCTACCGTTATTTCACAATTTTAAACATACTCTGCGTCACACAGATGGGGAAAAACGGAGGATCACTCATCTTTATTACCCCTTTTACTTCCGGTTTTTTACTGATAGATACCATATCCGGTGCTTCCAGTTGCGGATGTGGCTTTTTTTCTGCTGCCTTCATATGCATTGTAACCATTGAAGATATCGCATTTCCTATTTTATCTACTGACATAACACACCTCCTTACGAGGTTATCGGAGGAGGGCATAGACCCTCCTCCGATAGTTCACATTACCCGTTTACTGGAACAGTCTCAATACTGACTGTGCTGCCTGTGCTGACATGCTCAACGCCGAGGTACTCAGAGACTGCCTTGTCTGCAGCATGAGCATATTGGCGCCCTCTTCGTTACTGTCGGCATTCGTCAGGTTATCGGCACCGATCTGGAGGGTGTTGGCAATATCGGTAATCCACTGAGCTTCTTGCGTCAACAATAGCAAGGTTGCTGGAGAGTTTCGAAGACTCGACTCTCAGTGTCGTCAGTGCGTCTTCTAAGTCATAACGATTGCCTGAATGTCGTCGGCAGTGGTAGTGCTGTAGTCCAGTGCGTGAAGCGGTCAATGCCAAGGCCTGTTGCGGTTCCATCAAAAGCCGTAACTACAAGGGTTTGCTCGTTTCCGAAACGGACTGTCATATCGTTACCGCCAAGAAGGTTTGTGCCTTTATAGAACGCGTCTGCCTGAAGGTCATCGATCTGAGTCAACAGCGTATTATACTGAGCCACTTTTGCAGCAATTTCTTCGTCGTTGATCCAGAACACTCTTAGCAGATTCAGCAACAGCTTTTGCGGATTAATAAGTGTCGTGATTGCTTTAATGGCATTATCGGCGGCCTTAATCGTCTGAATGGACTCTGATATGCCATCCTTAAAGCCAAGAAGGTCGTTAGCGCGCTGTGTATGTGACTGGGCGGTAAAATAGTTTGTAGGGTTATCAAGAGCGGAGTTAACTTTCTTGCCTGTGGACAATCTTTCCTGTGTTCTACCCATTAAAGTGACTGTTGACTGAAGGGCTAAAAGGTTTGCTCTCATACTTGAAGTTAAAGAAATGTCTGACATGATGTTTCTCCTTTTCTAGGAATTTTTTCTCCCGACGATCTCGTCGGGGATTACTACAATTTGTACCCACTCACCTTTTTTGTTTAACCTCCTTTGCGAGTACCGTTTCATCTTCATAAAACAGTTATCGGGTGCTTGTGAAAAAACTTAAGGATGGAATATTCATCTTGGTATTTCTCTGTAATACCTGCGTAAATATAGTAAAGGAGAACAAACCACCCTGTAGTAAGCTACAGGGTATTAAATAGTAAAAAAGGGTTTAATACGCTTTATCAGGGCCGAAAATAGCCACTAAATGCTATACTGTCAATGCTTTATACCACCTACAATAAAAGGGGCGGTAAAATGGGTAAAAACTGTCCTATTGCAAATCAAATAATACCCAGAAGAAGGGTTCTTATAAGAACAAAATTCGATACAGACGCATTACCTGTGTCAAATATTCGGCAAATTTTTTCTGAAATGACTGATTACAGTATTATTTGAGATAATTGAGGATACTTATGGAGAGCACTTTTGACATCGAGGAAAGAAGGGCCTGGTAAGTATTCATGAGCACATTCAACTGTATAGCAAGCTCCGATGCATCTGCACCCACAAGGTCCGTCTGCATCTTCTCGATATTAGCATCCTTGGTTTTGTAATTATTGATCAGGGTGGTTGCCTGGGTGCCCTGGAAAGCAACCACAGCAGCATTTTTTGTTGTCAGATCCCGAGCGCTATCGAGGTATTGCGTATTCTTAGATACCCAGGTTTTGTCATCAGCCACAATGGCGTCTCTGAAGTTGGTCAACAGTTCGAAGATGCTCAGGTCCTTTATCTGAAAGGTATCAGCCGTTGTAAGCAAACCCATCGCGCCGGTGCTGAATGCAAACTTTATCCGGTTGTTTGTGGCATTCGCTATGCCTGAACCGTCTATGAACATGCCCGCATCGTAATCACTGACATCACTCGTCCCACTGCTGATCACCGAATCTACCGTATCAAAACCGAGAACACCTCCCGCATTCGCCCCGACATTGGACCAATTGTAGGTTTCTGTGGCGCCGGTGTTGTTGATAATGGAAAATTTTCTCGTTGATGCATCATAGGTAACACTATGACCTGCCTGAACAGCATTGAGCCGGGTCTGGATTTCCGTTGCAAGCGCCGCCCCGGTGTAAGTTCCGTTCGTGATAGGAGGGATCACGGCCACGCCATTACGATAGAGAGCATTGTTCGTTGCATCTATCCTGATATCGCCTGCTGTCGTGTCAGCCCCGCCCGTGCTCACCGTAATACCCGCGCCACCTGCCCAGGTGGAACCTCCGTCAATGGAATACTGGTAGGTAGCCCTGCCGGCAGCACCTGTTGTGGGACCAGGGTTGTTAATTCTGATAAGAAACGATTTCCGTCCCGTATCGAGGTCGCTTTTTTCTGTTGCAGCCTGCTGCCACAACTGCATCTGCGTTGTTAAAACCGAGGAGACTTCCTGCCGTAGCTGCTGGATTGGACCAATTGAAGGTAACATCTCCACCCGTGTTGTTGGTAATGAGAAACTTTCGGGTAGTCGTATCGAAGCCGACAGAGAACTGTATTTCTGCGGCTTTGTCACCCGTATCGGATGCCGTGTTATTCACAATCGAATCGATGCTGTCATAACCAAGGAGACTGCCTGCCGTAGCCCTTGGATCAGACCAGTTCAAGGTGGCAGCAGCGCCGCTCGTATTGGTAATGGTAAACTTCCTCGTTGCGGCACTATAGCTCGCTGCAAAACCTGTCCCGAGCCGTGTTGCGATTTCAGCGGCAAGCGTAGCTCCCGTGTATGTGCCGTCTGCAAGCGTCACGGCATTTCCGCCAAGATATATCGTGTTGTTTGTAGCATTGACGACAAGACTGTTTCCCAGTTGGCGCTGCATTTCCTGGGCAAGGGTAGTGCCTGTATAGGTTCCTTGGGTAAGATTGAGGGTGAGAGGAGGGGAACCGTTCAGGATGAAATCACGATTGGATGCGTCTACAACATAAGCAAAACTGTTAGTATTGGAATAAATATCTCCCGTGAATTCATTTCCTACACTGCCGTAGGCTATCTTTGAGCTGCCGTAGAATGCCGATCTCCCGGAAATGCCGTATTGTCCTTCTTCCGACTTGTCCACAAAAATACGTGACGCATCCTCCGCAATCTGGGCAGTATTAAAAGTAACGGAATAATCGTTGTTCAGTCGAAGAGGGGCAACATTAGACTGGCCCCCTCCGAAAATATAGGCCTCTCCAAGCTTTGTGTTCCCCACGGTGACAAGCTGTTCCATGATGCCCTCAATCGCTGCGAGAGAAGACTGCCGGATACTGGCGTCCGCTGTACCAAAGTTGACCGCCAATTGCGACAGAGTTGTCAACTGGTCTGAGATGCTGGTGAAAGACGTCCCATACATGCTTACCAGTATGTTCAAACGTTGGAGGTTGCTGGTAAATTGACTGCCGATAGTCCTCTCGGCATCGAGTTGGACATTCGTCGCAAACTTTATGGGATCGTCGGAGGGAACATTGATATTCTTCTGCGTGGAAAGCTTTATCTCAACATCATTAAGCTGCTGGCCAACTTTGGTTATACTCCGCTGAAGCGCCGCGTATCTGAGACTGTCCGATACTCTCATCAGGCACCAATACTCAGGAGTGCGGCAAATAATGTATCCGCCGTATTCAAAAGACGGGCCGCAGCCTGATACGCATACTGGAATTTGATAAGGTTCGTCATTTCCTCGTCGATGGAGACCCCGGAGACACTATCACGTTGGGCTTCCACTGCGCTTAAGAGGTTCTGATGATATTGGGAAAGGTTCCGTAGCGTTCTTTGCGAGATTGCCGATTTTGCTCGCAAAGGATGCGCTGTAGTTCACAAAAGTTGTATTCCGTGCTAAACCGATCGTCACCGGAGCACTCCCCAGGTCGGCCAGGGCCAGAGAAATATCGTTGCCCGATGTGTTCGTCGCGGAAGAAGTAGCTGCAATGTTTCCCACATCCGCCTTGACCTCATCGCTGACATCGATATTGGCGGCGTAATCACTTGTCATATTTTTAAAGAAATTAATGCCTGTCGTTCCATATGTCGTGTAGCCGGTGCTGTGGATACCATTGATTTCAGTCATGAGCGACTGCGCAAGGTCATTGACATTGTCTATAAACCCCGCAATCTGGTTGTCCCGGATGTCGATGTAGCTCTTCAGAGACCCTCCCTGGATGAGGTTTGTGATGTCGAAAGTCGTCCCGGTGCCACTGTTCCAGACAACGCTGTAGTACTCGTCCGATCCCAGTATTTCTGCGGAAAGTTCATTGACATTTCCTCTGTCCACAAGGATTCTGCCGCTCGAGGTCATAATCGTCATTCCACCATCTCTGTCTTCAAAATACTGTATATCCATTTTCCCGGAAAGGTCTTTGATCAACTGTGTCTTCTGACTTATCAGGGTCGCATCAGTCTTGCCCTGTTCACCTTCTTCATAGAGCTTGATGTTCACCTCTGCGATGGACTTGAGTATCCCATTAATATCGGTCACTTCCTGGGCAACATTGTTATTCACTTCCGACTGAACGCTTCTCAACTCATTGTAGATATTACGGATACTCCGGCTCACATTGGCCCCTTCCATTTCCACATTGGTCCGCACAGTCGTATTGAGCGGGTCCGTGGACAGCGACTGCCATGCATTGAAGAAGGCGGAAATGTTCGATGTCACATTGGTGTTGGTTTCGTCAAGGATAGTTTCGATGCGGTTGAAGTATTTCTCGTATGCTTTCTGTTCCTCTGTTGCATTATTCTCTTTCGCGACAGAGGATTCAAGGTATCTGTCATAGTGGGCCATTACCATCCTGACGGTGACTCCACTGCCGAGAAGACCGAGGTCTGTTTGCACGGATTCCGTTTCTTGGAATATTGCTTCCTGCCGCATGTAGCCCTTCGTATTCACATTGGCTATATTATTGGAAACAACCTGCATGGCCGCCTGTTGCGAAAAAAGTGCAACTTTGGCAATGTTCATTATGGAGGTTATACCCATCTAGAGAACCTTCGAGAGAAGCATGGATGCTTGTCCCTGTTTTTTTCCGTAAGTCAGGGAAGAAGTGCTGTTAATAAAACCGACGATATTCTCTATGGAAGACTTTACGTGGTCAATCGAAAAGGAGAGCAATTTCATATTTTTCTGGAGAGCAGCCTTGACATCGCGCATGGTATGTTCCATATCTTTCACGATGGATTGCCAGACCCGGCTCTCCAGAAGCTCTTCCCGGTCTGTCATGGATTCGAGGAGTTTCTCCTTCTCACTCTTTAAATATTCCAGCTTTCTCAGGATTTCCTCTTTCCGGTTATTTTCCTGAATAATCCCCTCGAGCGAAAAAGAAATAATTGCATCCCTTTCTCCCTGGAGAACTTTTAAGAAATCTTTCAGCGCCTTTTCTTCCTTCCGCGCTATTTCTATGATTGCACGTTCATTCATTACAGCAGCTCATCCAATAGCTGACTTTTCATAATACTTCTTGCCACAAGCTCACCCTTGACATTGTAAGTTTCGTTCTTGATCGCCTCTCTCATGGCATCAACCTTATCCTGTCTCACTGCCGGCTGGGCCTTTACTTTTTCCGTCAGTTCACTAATCTGTTGTCTTTGGCTGGACAACTCAACGGTATCAAACCCATCGGCTGTGCCTTTCCCCTGTTTGTCGACTACAGGTTCCTTCTGCGGCTTACTCTGTGTTGCTCTTATAAGACTATCGAGAAGATTGGTCTTGGTATCATTTTCTATCTTCATAGTCTACCTCCTTTTTTACTTAATATATTATCGCCGCTTTCCTTTAAAACTTTAGCATTTTCCTGGTCGGCATATTTCATAAGCATTTCTTTAATTCCAATCCCTTTATGGGCAAGGAAATCAGCCGCTTTTTCATAGACTATGGACATATAGGTTTGGTCCTTAAACCCTTTCTTTGAAATGTGGGTTGTTTTTTCCATTTCTTTCAGAATATTTAAGATAAAGTAGGATTCAAAACCTTCACAGACTTTTTCTGTGTCGCCTTCCGGGATTGGTTGACCATAATGCGCTGTCCGGGACCCCTTCACTGCAACGGGTAGCGTACTATTCATAACAGGTTTTAACATCTCACTCATTCTATCACCTTCATCATATTACTTCCAGGTCTGCGTGAAGGGCCCCGGAAGCTTTGATGGTCTGGAGGATGGTAATGATATCCCTTGTTGAAATCCCTGCGGCATTTAACCCCTTGACAAACTCCCTGATCGTAATACCGCCTTCCACCAGATACCATCGCCCCTTCTCTTCTTCCACTCTAATGGTGGTATCAGGTGTCGTCACTGTGTGCCCTCTTCCAAAAGGCATAGGCTGACTTACATTCTCATCCTCTTTGATCTGAACACTCAGATTTGAATGGGAGACGGCAACCGTTGAAATTCTTACGTTTTCACCCATAACAACGGTGCCTGTTTTCTCGTCAACAACAACCCGTGCAAGGAGATCGGGCTTGACTTCAAGATTTTCCACGATGGAAAGAAATTTGACCGGATTGGCCCTCATATCACCAGGCACGTTGATGGTAATTGTCCCGCCATCTTTTGCATGTGAGGAACCTGCAAATATCTCATTAATGCGTTCGGCAACCCTTCTGGCTGTTGTAAAATCAGAGTCTTTCAGCGCAATCATGATCGCGTCTGTTCGAAAACTCTCATAGGATATTTCCCGTTCTATAGAAGCTCCGTTGGCAATTCTTCCTACCGTGGGATGGTTCTTCTGAACAGTAGCCCCCGTGCCGCCCGCCAGATAACCGCCGGTCACAATGGGACCCTGGGCAATGGCATAGGTCTCTCCATCGGCCCCTCTCAACTGAGTGAGTATAAGGACCCCGCCTTCAAGACTCTTTGCATCACCTATGGATGATACGGTCACATCTATTTTATTTCCCACCTTTGCGTAAGGAGGCAGATTGGCAGTAACCATTACCCCTGCTATATTATTGACTTTCGTCGCTTTGGCATCCACCTTTACGCCAAGGCTTTCGAGCATATTGGCAAGACTCTGGTTGGTAAAAAGGGTATTTGTTTTATCACCCGTTCCGTTGAGCCCCACAATAAGACCATAGCCGATAAGCTGATTAGATCTCACTCCGTTGATATAGCCCAGTTCTTTAATCCGAGCTGCATATGCAGGTGGAACGAGAAGGGCTGCGCAGAACATAAAAACCATGCATAACACAGGGAAAACCCTGGCGATGATCTTTGATTTTGTCTTCTGATTCAGAGCAAACAGCATAGTGGCCTTTCGCATCTCCCCACATTCTTTGCTTCTCATCTTTTGTTCTTCCAATTCCCCTCTTTCATATTTAATGTTCTCCGGCAACACGACATATCCACAACCGTCATCTGCTGCTGATTTGTCTCTCTCAATTCTTAATTCTTCATTTTTCATAGCCTCACCCTCAGAAAGGCCAGAGATGGTCCATCCATCTGGCAAACCATCCAGGTTCCTGCTTATCTCCAACTACCCCGATGCCGGTATAGATAATTTTCGCATCGGCAACCTGTGTGGAAAGAATAGTATTGTCATACCCAATATCCCTGGGCCGTATGATACCCTGAACAAGGATCTCTTTTCTCTCGCTGTTGACATTGATTTCTCTCTTGCCTTCTATGGCAAGGTTACCGTTGGGCATAACATCAACAATCCGCGCAGTGATGGTAGCGCTTAGAGAACCGGTTCGTGTCGTTTCTCCGCTGCCCGTAAAATCATTCTTTGTGCTGGCACTGATTATTTTATTAGGGTTAATACTGGAAGGTATATTGTTGGTCTCTATTCCAAAGAATTGTGGAATACCGGTATTAACTTCAGAAGCCCTCTTGGTGCCTGTCGTTGCCTTTTCGGAAGCCGTGGAAATTTCCACAATCTTTACAGTAACAATATCTCCGACAGAATGAGCCCGCTGGTCACCGAAAAACGTATTCGTTGTGCTTACGCCTTTCCATATGGAGCCCGGTTTTGGGTCCACTTTTGCATTGGCAAGCCTATGGGTATTATCGATCACAAAGGGCTCATCTTTTATGCGAGATTGCTGGGGATACTGGCAGGCAGAAAAGAAAGCGCACACAACAAAAAACAGAGGAATCATTCGCAAGATCTTCATAAGGTCCATCTCCTAAAAATCAACCGTTACAGCGTTATTTGCGGTAACACGCCCTGTAATTTCCCTGCCGGAAGATATATTCTTTACCCTCACCACATCTCCCACCCTGCCTTTATCAACCATTTTTCCTTTCGACAGTATGAGAAGCTTTTTGTTCTCGGCTATAATGTTTACGATCTCTCCCCTTTGAACTGCCAGAGGCTCCTCCAGTAATTGATTCGTCATGATAGTATTCGTTGGGACATCCTTTTTCAGGACTTTTCCTATCACATCTTCAATGGAAGCGGGGTATTCAGCACCCCTCCCATTCATGTGTGTTTCTTTGACAAAAAAATCTCTCTTATCAAGGGTAGTATCTTTTTTACCAGCCTCTTTGAGCACAAAAAGTTTTCTCTTTGTAAACACTCTGAAGGGGACTTGAACATTCTTGCTCCTGCCTGCGCCGGTAACAAATTCAACCATGCAGATACCGTCGCCATTTACGTCAGGAATCTTTGTGAAGGTTATGTTTCTCACCTTAACCTTTTCTTTCAACTGGTTTGGCATACCATTTAATTTAACTTGTATATCATCGCCCGGATTGTAAACCTCTCTGACAAACTGGACAATCTTTGCCTCAGTGGCGGAATATTCAGCGGCATAAGCAACAGCAGGTGATAGGTGATAGGTGATAGGTGATAGGCAGAAAATACAGACAAGAGTAAAAACTGCGGCGGTAGTCCGCGGCACGTATCTCATTGTCTCTTCGGATCCTTCAACCTTCAACCTTTTACCTTTTACCTTGAACTGTATCATTCTTATCTCCTCAAAGCGTTGGCCATCTGCAACATTTCATCTGCAGCCTGAATCGCCTTCGAGTTTACTTCGTAGGCCCTCTGACCGACGATGAGATTGATCATTTCCTGCATGATATTGACATTCGACCCTTCCAAATACCCCTGGAGCATGGTTCCGATACCGTTTTGCCCGGGAGCGCCCGTTGTCGCTGTACCACTGGCATCGGTCTGCAAAAAAAGGTTTTTCCCCATGGCCCTCAGACCAGCAGAATTCGGAAAAATTGCCAGTTCAAGCGTGCCTATTTGTTGGGGAGCCTGCTGGCCCTGGATCTGTGCTGATACGATTCCACCGGCCTCGATCGAGATATTCAGCGTCCTGGCAGGAATAGAAAGGCTCGGCTCGATAGGATAACCGTCAGTGGTGACGATCCTTCCATCGGCATCACTTTTTAAGGCGCCAGACCTCGTATATGCTTTCTCGCCGGAAGGTAGTGTGACCTGCAGGAAACCGTTTCCCTCAATAGCAACATCAAGTTCGTTTTCAGTTTTTTGATAATCACCCTGCTGGAATATCTTCTGAACCGATGACAACATGGCCCCGAGACCTATCTGTACACCGGTTGGCACGGTATTGCCACCGTCCGATTTGGCTCCCTGAAGCCTTAGTGTCTGGTACATGAGGTCCTGAAAATCAGCCCGGCTCCTCTTATAACCATTGGTATTTACGTTGGCAATATTATTTGCAATAACATCAAGATTTACCTGCTGCACATTCATGCCTGAAGCTGCTGACCATAAAGCCCTTATCATAATATTCCTCCTAAAACTTTCCTAAATCTACCAGTTTGGTGTTAATATCGCTGAACATCTGGTCAAGCTTAGCGTAAGACTCATAAGCACGCATCGTATCAATCATCTCCACCATTTCCCGAAAAACATTTACATTGGAGCCTTCAAATGCGCCCTGACGGATTGCATACACATCAGGAACAAACTCGGGTGCAGCATTGTTTTCATTGGCAAAAAGGCTCTTCCCAACGGGTCTCAATCCCCTCTTATCCTTAAAGTCAACAATTTTTACTTTGTCCACAAGGTCTTTTCCAAGAAAGATTGAACCGTCAGTTTCTATGAGCACTTCTTTTCCATCCGTTGTGTCAATGGTGATTGCACCGCCGCTTCCCTGTACAAGATCTCCATTCATCGTTACCAGTCTGTTGCTCTTATCAAGGGTAAACTGACCATTTCTTGTGTATAAATTCCCCTCTTTACCGCCGACAACAAAATACCCGTCACCGACAATAGCCATATCAAAGGTTGCCCCGCTATCGACGATTGCTGCGTCAGAAAAATCGATAAAGGTGTCATAAATACTGACATAGGCATTTTTCAGTTGCCCGCCATCATTGGTTGCCTCACCTTCAGTAGAAACCATGCCGAAGACAGGTTTCATCGCCTTGTAGCCTGCAGTCAACGAATTGGCAAGATTATTTGAGATCATATCGAGTCTTTTCTCGTTTATGTATTTGCCTGCTACGGTCACATAAAAGCTCATGCATTGTAATTATGCAATCCATGTGCCAATAGATAGTCGATAGCCAGTAGTGGATAGTCGATAGTGAATACTGAAGAGCATAGCGCGGCAAGGCCTGTTTTATAAGCCTTGAGGAAACCAATGACAGCGGCGACTACAATAACGCTTAAATTAATAAAGGATTTCGATAGTAGCTGGATATATTTGAAAGGTCTGAAAAAAGGGAAAAAATTTCCTACATAGGCAAAAATTTCATATAGTAATCTCAATGGTGCTATCCTGCTCTTCGTGAGACTCAGACTCCCTCTCATAACCGACATGCCCCTGGCTGGGCGGAGGCCTGTCCTCATGGTAACTGTCGGACCTTTTTCTATTGTCCTTCTTTTGTTTCCGATTTAAGCCGACAAATTCTTTTGAAAGCGAGGATTGGCTGACCGTCGCCTGAACATTTCTGATTAAATTGACTTCATGAGTATCGCTCATATTGAGCCTCTCAGCTCTTAATTATTAGCTTCAATACCTTCGATATCTTTTCGCTCCGGTGATGAGAATATCTTTTTCAGTTCAAGCAATATCAAGAGTCTGTCATCAACTTTTCCGACTCCTTCAATATATTCGGATTCAATACCTGCTATCATTGTCGGCGGCGGCTCTATTGTATTCTCAGGTATCCTTAAGACTTCCGAAACGGAATCCACTATAAACCCCAGAACCAGGCCATCAAGCTCAACGACAATGATTCTTGTCGATTTATCGTAATCCTGGTCTTTGAAACCAAGCCTCTTCCTTAAATCCACGATAGGAATAATTTTCCCCCGTAAATTTATCACGCCTTCGATAAATGCCGGCGCATTGGGTATCTTGGTAATGTTCATCATCTTATTGATTTCCTGCACTTTCAGGATATCAACCGCAAATTCCTCGCTCCCGAGTTTAAATGTCACAAGCTGTAAGATTTTTCCGTCACTCATTTGACCTCCTCCTTCTACGTAATCATCGGAAAAAGGTGGAAATACTTAAATATATATTTAATATTATTCTCTTAATATATTTTAAAGTCAAACCGATAAAGGATATAGAGTGAAAGAATATTGATGCCTGGAAAAGAGCATGCCTGATAACACCAAGTCTTCGCTGAAAAACAACTCCTTGAGCAACTGTGAAGAGGAAGACAATAAGAGCTACATCGGCAGACAGCCGATCCTGAACAGACAGCAAAATATTTTCAGTTACGAGCTCTTATTCAGGAACAGTACTGTTCAGAGAGCAAATGTAACAGACAATATAAAAGCAACAGCCAACGTCATGGTGAATACCCTTAACAATATCGGGATCTCAAAACTGATCGGCGATAAGAAAGGGTTTATCAATGTCGATGAAGAGATCCTCTCCAGCGGCATTACCGACCTCCTGCCTGCCAATACTACAGTTTTCGAGCTTTTGGAAACGGTGAAAATCGATGACACGGTCCTTGAACTGTGCAGAAACGCAAAAAAAGCAGGGTATCAAATCGCCCTCGACGACTATATATATAACGGCTTTTCTCAAATCCTCGATATCGCCAGCTATATCAAGGTAGACATAATGGCCACCCAACGGGAAGAAATTACGTCAATAATCAAAGAATTAAAAAAATACCCCATACAGTTCCTCGCGGAAAAAGTGGAAACGAGGGAAGACTTTCAATTCTGTTATGATCTGGGGTTTCACTATTTTCAAGGATACTTTTTCGCAAAACCGTCCATTATATCTTCAAAAGCCATATCGCCGACACAGGTGGTCCTTTTGGAACTTTCACGTCTGCTGGCAAGGGAAGAGGAATTTTTTGTCATAGAAAAAATATTCAGACAAAATCCAAAACTCAACATCAAGCTTCTTCAATTTATGAACTCGGCAGCTTTTTATACAGGGCAAAAAATATCATCTATCGGCCAGACTATCGCGCTTCTTGGCTATCGTAATCTTCAAAAATGGGTAACCCTGCTCCTATTCGCCGGGGAAGGATACGATATAAAATCGGCTCCTCTCTTCGAGAGGGCAGCACTTCGTGGGCGGATTATGGAGCTTCTCGCGGCAAAATATACCAGTAACAGATCTGAAACCGATATGGCATTTATTACCGGTGTTTTCTCACTTATCGACACACTTCTTCAATCACCCCTTGAAGGCATCCTGAAAGAGATGAACCTCTGCGAAGAGATAAACAACGCTCTGCTGCATAGAGACGGCAAGCTGGGTAAGCTCGTTACCGTTATCGAAGACCTGGAACAGGAAAAGTATGATACGCTGGAGGAGCACCTCAGTAGTCTTAACATTGATTTGGAAGAGTTGTTCCGCGTCGAAAATGATGCCATTATAGAATACGAGACTATGAACAGCGCTGTATAATTCCATTTCTCAATCAAGGATGATATTGAGGCGGCAAGGAGGAGGAAACCGGAGCGTACAATATGTACGTGAAGATTTGCGACGACGCTGGCAACGAAGAGAGCGCCTTGATTTAGAAATGGAATAACCCCTTTGAGCCGACAGCAGATAATCGGCATCAACCTGCAAGAGCTCATCATGAATCGTTAATCGTAAATCGTAAATCGGGACCCGGCTAATTCATAGCACTCGCCGAAACTGCACGGAGGTGGCTATGACTATATGCCTTCTTCTGATTATTGTGATTGAGAATAACAGAAGGTATATCGAGAATGAGGATAACTTTTCCGTCACCTCTGATCGTTGCGCCACTGATACCTTTTATGTTCTTCAGGAATTCTCCGAGAGGCTTAATGACAACTTCTTCCTGTCCCACAACGGAATGGACCTTAATACCCACAACCTTTTCGCCGATGTTACAGATGACAACGTAGCCTCCCTCTCTTTCTTTGGTGCTCCTGGAGAAGGTCTTCTGAAGGTCCATAAGGGGAATAACCGTATTCCTGAGGACCAGGACTTCGTTTTTATCGACTGTCTTGACGAGCCCTTCCTGCATCTTGACCAATTCCGTAACCATATTCAAGGGGATGGCAAAAAGTTCATCTTCGGACTTGACAATTAAAGCCCTCATGATAGCCAGCGTAAGGGGTAGTTTTATGGTAAGCTTTGTCCATTGGCCTTCTTCGGAATCGATATAGGCCTGACCGTTCATTTTTTCAATATTCGTCTTCACGACATCCATTCCCACACCCCTGCCGGAGACACTGCTCACTTTCTGGGCAGTGCTAAGACCCGGTATAAAGATGAGGTTCATCGCTTCTTTCCGTGAAAGACTTGCAATTTCTGCCTCACTCATAAGTCCTTTTTCTTTCACCTTATCCTTAACGGCCTGGAGGTTGATTCCCTTTCCATCGTCAAAAATATCGATAATAACATGGTTCCCTTCATTGTACGCCTTGATTGAGAGCAAACCCTTTCTTTTTTTACCCTTCTTTTCCCGTTCTTCCGGCAGCTCAACGCCATGGTCTACTGAGTTTCTGACAATATGAACCATAGGATCGGTAAGGGCCTCAATAAGTGACCTGTCAAGCTCGGTTTCCTCACCTTCCACTTTCAATTCAATATCCTTTTTGAATTCGCTGCAAAGGTCTCTTACCATTCTGGGTATCTTGCTGAAGACTTTACCAATCGGCACAAGCCGCGCTCGCATGACGGAAAGCTGGAGCTCGTTGGTAATACCTTCAATATAACTCGTGACATCGGTAAGATTATCAAATATGGATTCACCACTGCCTTCCTTCTTTGCCAGACTGTTCACCAGGATAAGCCTGTTCTTTCCGAGAACGAGCTCGCCGACAAGGTTCATCAATTCATCAAGTTTCTTGACATCAATACGAATGCTCTGTTCCTCTTTGCCGACTGCTTTTTGTTTTGTGAGAGTATTCTTTATCTGCCCTTCAGTGGCAAGTTTTTCCTCAACAACTATTTCGCCGACCATCTTGTCTGTTTCTGTTTCCTGTTTCTTGAGAACACCCTCCAGCTCGCCCTGGGTAATGATCTTTTCCTCTATAAGCATCTCGCCTATTTTCTTCTTTTCTTCCTGGGGAAGTCCTGCGCTCTGCTTCTTGCTGTCCATGAAACCGACCAGCTTTTCTATTACTGAAGATGCATCACGGTTCTCCACACCTCCGGTCCGGATATCTTCAATCATAAGCTTCATTAAATCAAAGGCTTCGAGGAGGACATCGGCAACTTCCTGGTCGGTCTTCATTTCACCTTTTCTGACAAGCCCAAGAAGGTCTTCTCCTTTATGCGCAAGCGCCGACAAAGCAATAAAACCTAAGAAACTGGCTGTGCCCTTTATGGTATGGACAGCTCGAAATATGCCATTCACCTTCTCTTCGTCCTGACTTTGCTCGATAGCAACAATGTCCTGGATGACATTATCCATTAATTCGCTTGATTCAACGATAAATTCATCAATAATTTCCTGCATCTCGTCTTTTTGCAAAGCCTGATCATCCATGGTCTTCCTCCTCGCCGAGCAGACTTTCAACCTTATAAAGAAGAAAATTCGGCTGGACCGGTTTATTGAGAAACATGTTCACTCCAGCATCAAATGCATCTTTTTTCAGCTTGTCGTCTTTCGTCGTTGTTAGCATAATAACAGGTGTATCCATATAATAGTAGTTATCACGTAAATTCCTGACAAATGCAATACCATCCATATTAGGCATATTGAGGTCAACAATAATAAGGTCAACCTGTACATGACCCAGTTTTTCCATTGCATCAAGCCCGTCTTCTGCTTCGGCAATGATGTAACTCTTTTTCTTTAATATATAACTGAGTAGTTTCCTTATAGTTGGTGAATCATCTACAACCAGTATTGTCTTCATGGGTCATCCTTTTTGATATGCAATAGTACCCGGGAACACGAGGGGCTTGAATGCTCGTGAAATATTATGAAGGGATTCGGCATGGCCTATTGTCAAAAACCCCTTGGGCCTTAAGCACTCATAGAGGTTTTCAATAACCTTTTTCTTTCCCTTCTCGTCAAAATAGATGAGGACGTTTCTGCAGAAAATCATATCCATTTGCCTATAGGACCGATAGGCGTTATCGTCCATTAAATTCAGAAAGTCTATCTTTACATTCTTCTTCACTTTATCATGCAACTTAAACATATTGTTCTCTTCGACAAAATACTTCTTCCTGAGGGACTCATCGGTGTTGCGTATGCTGTATTGATTGAAAACGGCCCGTCTTGCCGATTCCAGGACCTTCTGGCTAATGTCCGTTGCATAAATCATATAGGGTATATTCTGTTTCGTTGTCTGTATAAGTTCCTCAAGCATAATAGCCAGGGTATATGGTTCTTCCCCCGTGGAACAGGCAGCGCTCCATATCCTGATGGGGCCTGTCATCGCACTTCCATTGAGATAATGCTTCTGAATAACGACCTTGAATGCTTCAAGTTGGGGTGGATTTCTGAAAAAACTCGTTTCGTTTGTCGTGACTACGTCAAAAAGATTGGCAATTTCGTTCTTTCCTTTGTCGCTGCCATATTTCAAGCTGTAATAGTAATCCTCGAAGGAGCTTAAGCCCAACTCGTTCAGCCTGTTGGTAAGCCGGCTCTCCAGGAGGTACGCTTTGTTTTCAGCAAAGAATATTCCCGACTTTTCATAGACAAAATCGCGTAGAGTGGTAAATTCTTCTTTTGTCATCATAATATTGTCATCCTATATACTCTCAAGTTTCTCCAGCACCGATGAAGCAGTTGACTGAACATCTTCATTGGAGTTGTCTGTAAAAGGCCGTATATAGTTGAGTGCCTTTTTATCATTCAAATCGGACAGCGCTCTTATGCAGCCGATAACAATAAGATTATTCTCGTCACTAAGACCGCTCACAAGGATATCAAACAAAGAGCCGTCTTCAAAGACAGCGAGGGCCATAAGGGCGTAATATCGTGTCCATAGCCCCTTTCCCATATCCATAAAAATTTCTACCAGCCTGTCCCTGAACATATTCAGTTTCTTGTCTTTAATAATTTTCAATACTTCATGGGGTATATTATCGCCCATCAAGATTTTTTTCAGGAGATTTACATGGCTTTCACTGTCAAGAAAGTTACCGATTAAGGCGATAGCGCTTCTCCGCACTGCCTCATCTTCATCTGAGGATAATTTCTCGATAAAGGGAAAGTTTTTTTCGCTATCAATAAGATTTGCTGCAACGAGACATACTTTCTTGTCTTCGCTTGAACCATCATAGATAAAAGATTCCATGAGTTTTATGGCCTGATCCCGGTCAAGACGGACGAGTACATTCATGGCTTTGGTCCTCACATCAAAGAAATCTTTCTTCGCGATACTGACGATCTCGCTCTTAAGGTCCTGAAGTGATAGAACTCCTACCGCATCTACAGCATGTCCCTTTATATGACCATCTGTGTCCTCTATCGCTTCACGTATCAGCAAGGAGCCGCTCCCATCAAGAATAGCAGGAATACCGGTAATAATCTCTCTCTTTACATCCACAGAAGAGGCGCGAAAGATATTCAAAAGAAACTCTTCTTCCAGCTTTATACCAACAAATTTGCAGGCTTGTATGATGGGAAGACAATATTTTTCGTCTCTTTTTATATAATTTTGGACAGAGGGAATCCAGATATCACTGAGGGAAACAAAGAGCTCAAGGATTGGTCCATAATCTTCATTTTCAGGACCCAAGTCTGCAAGCACGTCGAGGAGTGCCTCACAGGTTTCATCATATCTGAAATGGGCAATCATCTGCATTATTTCAAGAGAATATTGTTTTTCATATCTGATACTGTTCAGGAGATGCTCATACAATTCATCGCCTATCTTTTCTTTAAGCTTCTGAAAAATATCTTCGTTGCCTTTTTCGAGAATAACCCTTAAATAAGCATTTCTTTTCTCTCTGTTCCAACCCTTTAAGATCTCAAAGAGCTCATTAAGAATGGCGTCATCTCCATATTCCGTGAGCACTTCGCACGCCGCTACAGAGAGCTCCTCTTCACTGTTTTTGAAAAATTTCAGAAGCTCCGGTACGGCTTTGCCGCTCTTTGTCCGCCCGAGGCTGTATATGGCCGAAAAAGCAATCCACTCGACGTCTTTTAATGCGTCGAGGAGTGCCATCACTGCCTCTTCATCATCAAAATCTCCCAGAGCTACACAGGCTGCATTTCTCGTATTTTCTTCGTCGTTACGAAGCTTGTCGATCAAGCTGGGTATGGCCCGCCTGTCTTTCAGGAAACTCAAGACTTCGCAACCATATACCCTGATGTCTTCATTTTCATCGTAGAGCATCCGGATCACACCGTCAATATGGCTGCTTCCTATCTTTTTCAGGATATCGAGAACGGCCATCCTGGCGCCTGTATTCACTTCCTGCAGAAGCGGGACAATGCCTTCCACAACATCTTTGCCCGGATAGGATATTAAGGTATCGATGGCCCGTTCCTTTTCAAAATTATCTCCATTTTCCAAAAGATCGACAAAATGCGCCAGCTCTTCCTTACCCATCCTTTTTTGCGCCATTTCCTGAGCATCCTTTTTTTTCATAAGACCCTCATTATCTCCTCGGATATCTTATCTATGGGTAACACTGCATCGGCCAGGTTTGCGCTGACTACCGCCCTGGGCATGCCATACACCACGCAGGTATCTTCATCCTGCGCGATAATGTACCCCTTTTTCGCTTTCATCTCCTTCATGCCGTTCAGTCCGTCATTACCCATGCCTGTCAGGATAACACCAATTGATTGCTCCCCATAGGCATTCGCAGTTGAAGACATGAGCAGATCAACGGAAGGGCGGTAAATATATTGTGTTCCTTCAACAAATTCAACGATTACCTCTTTTCCTCTTCTCTTGAGCGCCATATGAGTATTGCCGGGGGCGATGAGGGCAACACCGGGAGTAAGGGTCTCTTTCTCTTCCGCTTCTTTTACATGGATCTGGGAAACATTATCAAGCCGTTGCGCAAACGACTGGGTAAACAGTTTTGGCATATGCTGAGCGATAACAATGGGAAGGGGGAAATCCTTGGGTAGACTTTTCAATATATGTTGCAGGACAGGCGGCCCACCGGTAGAAGCACCAATAGATAAAACCTCATGTTTTATTTTTTGATCGAGATTTAAGATAACCGGTTTTTTGATAATATTCAGTTTTTTTAATAAAAATGTTACTTTATTCCGTGCAACATTTTTGACCTTTGTGATAAGTTCCATTTCTTTTGCAGCCAGGGAATTGGCAATACCGCTAAAATCTTTTGTTACAAAATCACAGGCGCCGAGACTGAGGGCCTCCATGGTGATTTCAGCGCCTTCCTTCGTTAAAGCGCTCATCATAATCACAGGGATAGGATCATTTGCCATAATATGTCTTAATGTCTCAAGGCCGTTCATAACAGGCATCTCGATATCCATAGTGATGAGGTCCGGTTTTAAGGTTGCTATTTTCTCTAAAGCGTCTTTCCCATCAACGGCAGTGCCTATAACCTCTATATGCGGGTCTTTCAACAACATACGGGATATTGTTTTCCGCATGACGAGAGAATCGTCAACAACAAGAACTTTTATCATCTTTCCCCTCTAGCGCTCCTTCAAAAAACTCTTTGACGTTTTTTAACTGTACAAATACCTGTTCAAAGAATTTAAGTTCCTCGCTGGGCGTTAAACGTACCCACCGGTCTTCTATAATTTGAATAAAACTCTTGTATTTATTTAAAAATTCATCGAAACTGAAAAAATCATCTCTTAAATGTATCTTTTTTGCACATGTATTTCCCATATTTATTATCATTGCATGCTCCCGGTATTCTTCGGCAGCTTCAGGGTTATGGTGAAACATGATACCGGAGGTAACTGATTTCGGTATATTCCACATCTGAAGCAACAGAGCCCCTATAACACCGTGATCAGTGGAAAAAACCTCTCTTTCCGCCTCAAGACGGTTTATGTTCCGTTCCGTTATCAGTTCATTGATGCGCTCCCATTCCTCGCGAAAATACCGGCAAATGACAATGGAACCGATATCGTGCATAAGACCGCCGATATAGACTTCATTGGCGTTTGCCCCGCCCATGCAGGCACTGATTGTTTTTGAGAGAATGCCGCATGTGATGGAATGTCTGATAAACTCTTCCCGGTTGAAGACAGGGTCACCCTTGATCATTGTAATAAAAGGCATGTGGAGGATAATATGGGAGAGATGCTGAAAACCGATAATTGCTATAGCATGTTCAATAGAAGTAATATTCCTGAAATTCCCTGTGCCGAAATAAGCCGTATTGGCCACTCTCAGCACTTCTCCCGCCATTGAGGGGTCCATGCTTCTTGCCAGATCTGCCGCAGAACTCATAGGGTCCTCAATAACATTGATCACTTCTCCCACTAGCCCGGGAAACGTCGGCAGAACCTCTATCTTGCCCAGTTTACCGAGTATGTATTCGGTATCCATACCCATTACTTATATTATCGGGTTGCAGGATATAAATCTTAACTCGTAAGATATTTTTTCATTGTTACCCGCAAATTTATAATAGCCTGCGAATGGATCTGACATATCCGTGCTTCCGTAATGCCGAGGACCCCGGCAATTTCTTTCATATTCATATCTTCGTGATAATAAAGACTCATGACATATTTCTGCCTCTCAGGCAATTTATCAAGCTCTTTTGCAAGGATTTTTTCAATTTCATAGAACTCGGCGCACTTTTCAGGATCATCACTTTCATCCATAACATAACGGACGATCCTCTCTTTATCTTCTCCGAGCAGTTCATGCAAATCTTCAATACTCATGACCGACAGATTTCCATAGTCTTTGAGCAGTGTGAAGTATTCATCAAGGTCCATACCGAGCGCTTCTGCTACTTCCTCTTCCTGGGGAAGCCGGCCCAGTTTGTTTTCCAGCTTTCTGACTACTTCATTTATCTTTTTCGATTTTGACCGGGCGCTTCTCGGGAACCAATCTCTGGACCGTAATTCATCGATCATGGCGCCCCGCACCCTGAGATAGGCGAAGGTATTGAGCTTGATGCCTTTGCTTACATCATACTTCTCCATAGCTTCAAGAAGTCCGACGATCCCGGCAGAGATAAGATCTTCGATGATGTCGTCATCGTCATACCGCTTTGACACTTTATAAGCAAGATGCTTGACGACGGGAATAAATTCGTCAATGATTTTTTCCCGTTCATCGACACATGTTTTCGCATAGGCCCTCTTCCACATCATGACACCAGCCTGTTACAGATTTGCATAAGCGCTTTTGTAGCGTGGGTATCAGGGAAACGCTCAACCCATAACTTCTGTTTTCTTGTAGCGATATTTACATTTCTATCAATGGGGATGTAACCGAAATAATCAAGGTAGACATCGAGGAACCTGTCCGTCACATTAAGAATCTGTTTATATATCTCCAGGGCCTCTTTTTCATCTTTAACCATATTGACAATTACATTGAAGTCCTTTCTTCCCGTCTTTTTGTGTAAAACTTTTATCACTGCATATGAATCCGTGATGCTTGCCGGGTCGGGAGTAATGACCACAAATATGTTCTCACTCATGGTATTAAAGTAGACAACATTGGAGGAGATGCCCGCAGAGGTGTCGACAATTAAAATATCATGCTTGGGAAGCCCCTGAATGGAGGCAAAGAGGATCTTTCTTTCGTTCTCGCTGAGATGAGAAAATTCACTGATTCCCGATGTGGCCGGGATAATCCTTATACCACAAGGACCTTCTGCTATGACTTCTTCTATGTTCCTGGTGCCGTCGATGAGATCTTTGACATTATATTTCGGGTGCATCCCGAACATAATATCGATATTCCCCAGGGAAAGGTCCGCGTCGAGTATAAAAGTCGACTTGTCCATATTCCCTAGTAAGTAGGCCATATTTGAAACAATCGATGATTTGCCTACACCCCCCTTCCCGCTCGTTATCGTAATTGTCTTTCTGCCGTTTTTTACCATATAGCACCTTCAATAAGTATTCTGCTGAATGTTTCTGTGTCATGCGGCAATATGTCGTTGAGGCCGGTCCCTTTTGTCATAAAGCAAACGGGCTTGCCTAATTTCATAACATTGCAGCAAAGGCTCCCCAAGCTTTCCTCTTCATCAAGTTTTGAGAAAACAAGCCCGGCAATATTACAGCTTTGAAACAGCTTCACATACTGTTCCATTTTTTCATCCCTTGCTCCTGCCGGAAGGACAATAATTTTTTTGAACTCTTGCAACCGCTCTACGGCATGCTTTTGGATCGCCACCTGTCCCGTGAGATCTATGAGCGTTTTTCCTGTATTCCGTTTTGCCTTCACGAGAAGATCTTCCGGATTGGTGGTAAATTGAAAGGGTATACCGGTGCTCTCCGAAAAGGCGAGAAGTTCATCATAACTTGATTTTTTTACCGGGTCAAAAGCAAGAATTGAAACGGGCATCCCCTCGTCAGATACCATTTTGGAGAGTTTTTTCACTGTCTCCGTCTTTCCGGCACCGGTAGGACCCAGGAAAACAAGCGGCTCCGGCGTTGAGACCGGATTATATTTCTTTATTCTCCTCGCTATGGCGTTCTTGAGAAAGAAGATTGCCTTTGTGGAATTCTCTGCCAGATGCCCTATTTCTGCATAAACCTCGGAAATCAGTTCCTGGGCAAGGTGTATATTAAAGCCACTTTTCGCTATTTTGTCATAAAGCACCTTCAACGGTAGCGGATAGGTTTTCATCCTGTCCCGTATCATTTCAGACTCCATAGTACCCAGCCGTTCAGTAAGATATTTCGTCGTATATTGCCATACTGCCTCAGTCCCACGCCGTAATTCTCCGAGATAATCTTCCTCAGGCGTTGCCGGTGCGTCTTCAACGGCTATGGAAATCTCACAGTTTTTTTTCGTCCAGCCTTGACCATCAAGGTTGTTTTGTTTGATATCCATGATAATTGTATCCGGGCCGTATTGTTCCTTAATCGATTCTATACCTTTTCTGATATCATCAAAACTATGGGTTCTAACTTTCATTGATTCTTATTACCCCCACGGATTGTATTTTGATCTGCGGCGGAATCTCATTATGGGAAATAACGGTAACACCTGAAATATAGCGCTCCAGAAATTTTCTCAACTTACCCCTCAGGACGGGATGCACGAGAACAATAGGCTGTATATTGGCAAGCATTGCCTTTTTTGCCTCATTGCCGATTTTTTCAATAAGACGCTGACTGAAAGAGAGATCCAGGGCAAGACATGATCCCTGTTCTGCCGGTTGGATACTATTGATCAGTTTCTCTTCCAGGGTTTTTTCCAATATCTGAATGTTGAGAATGCCATCGATAAGATAAGGCTTCAAAATACTCCTCGCCATCCGCTGCCGTACATACTCTGTGATAATCTCAGGGTCTTTTGTTGACGACGACGCATCGGCGACGGATTCAAGAATGGTTATGAGATCACGTATGGATACCTGTTCCCGGAGAAGACTCTGCAATACCTTCTGGACAATGCCCATGTTGATCTGGTTCTGGGTAATCTCTTCAACCACTTTCGGGTGTGTGGCGACAATGGTATCGATGAGCTTCTGCGCTTCCTGTCTCGTCATGAGCTCATGGGCGTTGTTTCGAACAAGTTCCGTTAAATGAGTTGCAATAACGGTAGGATGGTCCACAACGGTAAAGCCCTCGGCAATATATCTGTCTCTATCCTTCTCGTTTATCCAGTAGGCATCAAGATTGAAGACAGGCTCTTTCGTCGGAATACCTTCCAGCAATTTCTGCTTATCTTCAGAACCCATTGCGAGAAGACTGCCCTGCACGAGGTCCCCTCTGCCCATTTCAATTCCTTTGAGAAAAACAACATATTCGAATGCCTTGAGTTGGAGATTGTCCCGTAGTTTCATGGGAGGCACAACGACGCCAAGTTCAGCAGCAATCTGTTTTCTGATGGCGCGGATCTTATCGAGAAGCTCTCCGCCCTGCTCCGCATCAACGAGAGGGATGAGCCCATAACCGATTTCCAGTTCGATAATTTCCAGCGGTTTAATCAGTTCGGCCTTTTCCGGGTCTACGGGTACCACATCGGGGACACTGACCACCTCTTCGTCCTGAGATTTCTTGACAAAATGACTCACTCCATAGGTAATAGAAGACAAAATGAGAAAAGGGACCAGGGGAATACCCGGCACCATACCGATGGAGAGAATAACGACAGAGGCAAGCATCATGGCCTTTGGCTGGGTAAAAAGCTGGCGCACCATGTCGCTGCCAAGATTGGATTCGCTGGCTGCCCTGGTGACAATAATACCTGCGGCAGTAGACGTGAGAAGGGCCGGTATCTGGCTCACAAGACCCTCGCCAATAGTCAAGATGGTATAGACGGCAAGGGCCTCATAGACAGGCATGCCTTTCTGAACAACACCAATGACCAGGCCGCCGACAATATTGACAAAAATAATGATAATGCCGGCAATGGCATCGCCCCTGACGAACTTACTGGAACCATCCATGGCCCCGTAAAAGTCGGCCTCCATTTCAACCTTTTCTCTTCTTTTTCGCGCCCCGGCATCGTCAATGAGGCCTGCATTGAGATCGGCATCGATACTCATCTGCTTGCCGGGCATTGCGTCGAGGGTAAACCGTGCGGCCACTTCAGCGACACGGCCGGCGCCTTTGGTGATAACGACAAAGTTAATGACCATGAGGATGAGAAAGACAACGGCGCCTACAACATAATTCCCGCCTACAATAAATGATCCAAAACCCCTGATAATAAGGCCCGCAGCTTGTGTTCCCTCATCGCCGTGGACCAGAATAAGCCGTGTTGAAGCGATGTTCAGCGACAATCTGAAAAGGGTCACGATGAGCAGGACCGAAGGGAAAACAGAGAAATCGAGGGGTCTGCTGGTATACATTGCAATGAAGAGGATAAGGAGCGAAAGGGAGATACTCAGGGTCAGAAATATGTCAATAAAGAAACTGTTGAGGGGAACAATCATGATAAGAATGACAAAAACAACACTTACGGCAATGAAGATGTCGCTTCTTTCTTTGACTTTTACCCCGAATTCTTTCATGACAACTGTACCCTGCCTTTTCGCTTATAGACCATTGCCAGCAATTCGGCGACGATGAGGTAAAATTTTTCCGGTATATAATCGCCGATATTGACGGTATGGAAGAGGCCCTGCGCGAGGGGTTTATTCTCGATGACGGGCACTCCGGATTTAAATGCTATTTCTTTTATCTTTGCCGCGACAAATCCCGCTCCCTTTGCAACCACTTTGGGGGCATGCATTTCTCCTGGCTGGTACTTGAGGGCGATGGCGTATGTCGTCGGGTTGGTGACGACCACATCGGCAGTTTTTACATCTTCCATCATCCGTATCCGTGACATTTCCCTCTGGAGACTCCGTATCCGTGACTTGATAAGCGGATTGCCTTCTCTCTCCTTGGCCTCTTCCTTCACTTCCTGCTGGGTCATCATGAGGTCTTTGTTGTGCTGCCATCTCTGGTACATATAATCAAGACCTGCAATAAGGAGGAAAACCATACCCACCTTGAGAGTAAGACGGAATGCGGTGTTCCCGAGGTAGGAGATGATAGACCGCAAATCCTGACTGGGTAATGAAAATATCTGAGGCAATTCATTCATGATAAGGTTATAGGCAATATAGGTAAGCAAGAGTATCTTCAGAATAGATTTCAGGAGTTCCACAAGGGCCCGTTTGTTGAAGAATTTCTTGACACCCTGAATAGGGTTCATTTTCGACGGATCAAATTTCATGGACTCGGTGCTCCACATAAAACCGGACTGAAGAATGCTTGAGCCGACGGTAATGAAAAGGAGGAGGCCGAAAACAGGGACTACAAGCCACATCCATTGGTAAACAGCAAAGGAAACGATGCCATATGCATTTGAGACATTGATATCGAAGTCGATGCTTCTCACGGAACTCACATATATCTTAAAAATATCACCGAAGAGCTGCGTCATGGTGTAAGAAAGAAATATTGTCGTAAAGATAATAATCATACTGGAGGACAGTTCTTTAGATTGGGCAATCTGCCCCTTCTTTTTTGCATCATCAAGCTTCTTGTCAGTGGGCTGTTCTGTCTTTTCCTGAAAATTTTCTGCCATTTCCTACACCATCAACCGCATTATTTTCATAAAATCCGTATCCATACCCTTAAATAAACCTGCCACCACAGGCGCAATAAAACTGAGCGATACGGTGAGCAGAATCATAGTGATGAGGATCTTTATGGGAACGCCTTCAATAAATATGTTTATCTGAGGGATCATTCTCGCAAGCATTCCGAATGCAAGCTCAACGAGGAAGAGTGTTACGATAATGGGCGCCCCTATTTTAAAACCCAGCGAAAAGACTTTGGTAGTCGAGCTTATGATATAATGGAGAAGAGGCTCTTTAAAGGTAGCAGCGCCGATAGGGAGCACTTTAAAGCTCACCGAGATTGCCTGAAATACGATATAATGGGCATCGATAGCGAAAAAGATCATAATGGCAAGGAGGTTCTTGATCTGTTCCAGGACAGAGACCTGTGCCATGGTGAAAGGGTCCATAAACCGGGCAAAGGAGAAACCGGTCTGAAGGGATATAATATCGCCCGCTACCGATACAGATGAAAAAATAATCTTCACGATAAAACTGATGGTAATGCCGATGAAAAGTTCTCTTGCAACAAGAAGGGCAAAAGAAAAGGGGTCTTTCAGGACATCGATGGTGATATTGACGGAACCATAGAGCAGAAAAGCAATGAGAAGCGACAAACCGGCCTTGAAGACAACCGCAACATACCGGGATGAAAACAACGGCACAAGCCAGAGCACCGATACAATTCTGAAAAAAACAAGCATGAATTTCTGGGCTTCTATGCCGATATCAATCATATCTATTTCACGTACACCGGTATATTTGTTATGAGATTAGCCGTATAGGTAGTGGCGTAATTCATCATCCAGGGGAAGAGGACCAGCAGGCAGGCAGCAATGACAAGGATCTTCGGCACAAAGACGAGGGTCATTTCATGTATCTGCGTGGCGGCCTGAAAGATACTGACAAGCATGCCGACGACAATGGAAGCGATGAGCATTGGCGCCATGAGGATCAACGTTGACTTTAATAATTCCCGAAAAAGCTGTACGACAAGGTCTTGACTCATAATAATTTCTCCTAATAAAATCCTTTTATGATGGAGCCAACGAGGAGGTTCCATCCGTCCACCAGCACAAAGAGCATCAGTTTGAAAGGCAGAGATATGAATATGGGTGGAAGCATCATCATGCCTGCCGATAAAAGCACACTGGCAACAACCATATCAATCATGAGGAACGGTATGTAGAGGAGGAAGCCTATCTGAAAAGCGCGTTTGAGCTCACTTATGGCGAAAGCGGGCACAACGACGCGAATCGGTATCTCCTCGGGGGTTTTTGGTCTCTCGAGGGCGGCGATATTCATGAAAAGCGCCAGGTCTTTCTCTTTCGTGTACTTGAGCATAAAGGTGTTCATTTCCTTCGATGCTTTGTCGATGAATTCTTCAAAACCGATTTTGTTGTTCATGTAAGGCGCGAGGGCATTTGTATTTACCTTTTCGTAGGTGGGGGCCATGACAAAGAATGTGAGAAAAAGGGACAGGCCCACAATAATCTGGTTCGGCGGTAACTGTGGTATACCCATTGCCTGGCGCAAGAAAGAAAGGACAATCACTATTCTCGTAAAAGCGCTCATGAGCAACAATACTGCCGGTGCAAAGGCAAGCACTGTCAGGACAAGAACGATGTTAATCAGGCCCTTGCTCGATTCACCTCCGGTAAATGACGCAAAGAGGTTTCCTGCCTGTGCCTGTGTCTGTGTCTGGGGCTTCTCTTTGGCAGCAGCCTTTGCCGAGGCCAGTGCGGGCATTGCAATGAGAGAAAGGACAATCACGGCTAACAGGAGATATTTCATGTCGCTTTATCCTCTTTCTTCCACTTTGCAAGGAGAGACATTTCCTTGTCCCCGGAGGCCACAACCAGGACATAATCTTTTACTTCAATGACAGAAATGAATTTTTTATAACCAAGATAGAGAGAGTCAACCTTTTTCAGGCCATACTGTGAATTCTGCTGGCGAAGAGGAAATTTGAACTTCCCCGCGTAACGGGAAAGCAGAATAATGGCGGCAACGATCCCCAGCATAAGCAGAAAAACTTTTACGATTCCCATGTAGATATCCATTATCCCAGTTCCTGTACCCTTTCTTTGGGAGTAACGATTTCAATGACCCTGACGCCTAAGCGCTCATTGACAAGAACAATTTCACCCCTGCCAAGAAGCTTTTCATTGACAAGAATATCTACCGATGCGCCGGCAAGCCTGTTCAGTTCAACAATAGAGCCTTTTGACAGCGAAAGCAGATCTCCGATGGTCAGCTTTGTTCTCCCTATCTCAACAGTTATTTCCACAGAGACATCGAGGAGACTGTCGATGTTTACTTCAAATTTCTTTGCGCCATTGCCGGTTTGATTATCCGTTAAAAACTCTTCCATTGTACCTCCCTAAGAAACGGTATCCTCTATCTTTACAGCCTTATTTCCCTTGTAAATACCCATTCTTCCTGTGAATTTCGTTGTATCATAGACGTTGACATCAATAGGATCATTGACGTACCGGTCAACCATGATGATATTGTCTTCAGCAATTTTCATGAATTCCTGAATGGGCATCTTCTTTTTGCCCAATACGGCCCGCAGTTCAAGAGGCACATCGAGGACCCTTTCTTTCAACAGTGAATACCATTTCTCCCGCATCTCCTTATCTTCCCTCGAAGGCGTGGAGATAAGATATTGCTTGATCGTTTCAAGAATACTATAGGGCATACAGACCTTCATCCAGCTCGTTATATCTCCGATCTCGATGGAGAACTCGCATAAACTGACGGCCTCCTCGGGAGCTACCATGGTAATATAATTTGGGTTTATCTCAGAACGTGAATATTTACAGCGGATCTCGTAAACCGGCGCCCAGGATTTCTCCATTTCAGCCGAAACAAGGTCAATCAATTTTTTGATGACATTAAACTCTATCTTCGAAAATTCCCTTCCTTCGATCCTGGTAGCAGAGATTGTCGAACTGCCGAAGATTGTTTCCAGAACTGAAAAGATCATCTTCGCATCAAATATGATAATAAAAAAACCGTTCAAATGTTCCGTAACGACAATATTCATATTTGTCGGCAAGGGGATGGTCTTTATAAATTCCGCATATTCCACATATTGGATAGGTGAAACAGCTACCTCTATCTCTTTTTCCATGAAAAGAGCAAGGGCGGACCTGAATGATTTTGCAAATCGTTCATAGATGAATTCCAGGGCGGGCAGCCTCTCCTTTTTCCCTTTTGTGTATTTGATAAAATCAAATTCCTTTGCTTCCCGGTGGGCTTCGGGCAAAACTATGGCTTCTTCTATTGTCTCCGCAGTCTCTATGGCGCCTTCGGATATTCCACCAAGCAGCGCATCTATTTCAGCTTGAGATAGGACCTGCTCCATCTATCGGTTCCTCACTGTATAATGATGTCGGTTATGTAAACCGCTCTCAGCTCTTCTTCATCCTTAAAGAGCATCTTTAAACTTGCCTGGACTTCACTTTTAATGATGTTTCTCTGGTTCACATCCATGAGCGCTTCAGGGGCCTTTGCTCCCAATATCGACAGTATCTTGTCCCGTATGACAGGCACCATCTTCTTTGTCTCTTCCATGACTTTCGGGTCTTTCAGTTCTATACCCAGGGTCACCTTTGCGTACTTGGCCTGATTGCCGGACATATTGAAGACAAAAGGTTCCAGCGCGAGAATTGGACCCACAACTTCCTTTTTCTTGTGCTCTTTAGCGTCTTTCTGCTCGCCCCCTTCCTGCTCGCCTTCGGGTGGTTTTTTTCCAAAATACTTCTCCATAATTGTGTTACTGAAGGATTTTATTTTACTGCTGAAAAGAAAATAACCTGCTCCCCCTCCTCCAAGAAAAATGACAATAAGGAGAAGAAACAGGATCAGCTTGGTTTTGCTCTTTTTTTTGCCTTCTTCCTGTGGCTCGCCGGCCTCTCCCTTTTTTGTCTGTTTTTTTTCTTCCGGTTGTTTTTTCTCTTCAGCCATGCTTTATTCCTCCGTATCCCATGAGAAAGCAATAAGTATGCCATATAATTATCGTTATTATATTCAGATAGTTACATTTAGTTGAGAGAATAAAGGGGGCAACGAGACGGAGTTTCTGTCAGCAAATTGACACAAAAAAGGGGCTGGTTGAACCAGCCCCTTTTCATGCTTTAACGTATTATCTCTTCAGGCTCATGAGGTCCTGCAGGATCTCGTCTGTCGTAGTAATGACCTTTGAGTTTGCCTGGAATGCCCTCTGGGCGATGATCATCTTGACAAACTCCGATGCGAGGTCCACATTCGACTGCTCAAGGGAGTTGGGGCTTATCTTGCCAAGTCCGCCTTCGCCGGGGGAGTTTGTGAGCGGAACGCCTGATGCAAGGGTCTCCGAGTAGAGGTTGCTGCCTTCCTTGAACAACCCGTTGGGGTTATTGAAGTTGGCAAGGGTGAGTTGATAAAGTCTCAGTATCTGGCCATTTGAATAGGTCCCGGAGATGATGCCCTCGGAACTCACCGATACGCTCTGGAGCACGCCGGGGGGGTAGCCGTCCTGGGTCTGGTAGCTCGTCGTAGGGGGGATAGAATATTGTGTGGTGCTTCCTCCACCTGTACTGGAATCGAGGACAACATTAACATTCTGGGCCGAAGCTGCACCCTGGAACCAGAAAGGTACAACCTGTCCATTACCGCCTCCCACCAGAACGCCCCTGTCGTTGAAAGTAAGAAGACCCCAATCCTGCATCGCATTCACACCGGTGCCGGAATCGGCTGCGTCCAGTTCTGCAATCCATTCCCAGGTACTCTGCCCTGTTACTGCGTCCCTTGATTCCTGTCTGAAGTAGATATTCGCCGTGTGGGCCTGACCTATGGCATCATAGACAGTAAGTGATGAGGAATAATTGGATGTTCCCGATGGGTTCGTAGCATCAAACCCGGTAACAGGAACCGTCTGAACACCGCTAGCCGCAGGAAAGGAAGCTGTAGGCTGAGTTGTAATATCGATACCAAGACCGCCAAAATTCGTATAGGTCGTCCCTGGCACAACGGCAATGGCGGCAGTGGTCCGCGTTGCTCCTGTCGGAGCTCCGTCGGGATCACATACGGGTACCGATATCTGCATCGTGCCCGTGGTGGCCCCAGTGGACGTGTAAGTCATGGTATATGTACCCATGGGCGCATAGAAACCGGCACTGGGAGTAATAGCCGTCACTGCCGTCCCGGCTCCACCGATAGTACCAATCGTCCCCGCCCAGTCAGATTCAGCCTGGAGATTTACGTTCATGTCTATCGTTGCCGTTGCCCTGGGCTGACTGGGGTCCTGCGTGATGATAATGTCAACAGGTACACCGGTCGGTGCGCCGTTAGGATTAGAAACAGTGGGGGTATTGTCCCACTGTTTTCCCTGCAGTATGTTGCCATTGGGGTCTGTTAAATTGCCGCTGCTGTCGAATCTGAATACGCCGGCCCTCGTGTAATAAATATTCTGTGATTCCGGAGATTTCACCCTGAAGAAGCCTTTGCCGCCAATGGCCAGATCGGTCCCCTGGGTGGTCGTCTCCAGAGACCCTGCCGAGAAATTGGTATCCACGGAACTCAGCGCAGTTCCCCTGCCGACCTGACTCGTACCCGAAGCGCCGTTGATGGACTGATAGAGTACGTCCTCAAAACTGGCAGTGCTGGTTTTGTATCCTATGGTATTGACATTGGCAATATTGTTACTGACAACATTGATGGCATTGCTGTTTGCCAGCAAACCGCTTATCCCCGAGAAAAATGAACTTAACATGGTATCCTCCTCTTAATTAATGATCTGTTTAATAGTATTTACGTTATACTGGTCACCTTTCGCCGTGACTGCCACAACGCTATTGCCGGTTGATTCAAGCCCTGTTACGGTCCGGTACACTGTGGCTGTGCAGGTGCCGGCAACATTATTCTTCATTGTGTATGCAGTCACTTTTACATCGTCCGTACCCGTGTAGTTCAAGGTCAGGGCCTCACCTTTCTGCACTTCCATTGTCGTTTCAGCGCCGGTGCTTACCGTTTTCATCTTCAGGACCACCTTGTCGTAGTCGCCTGCCGGGGTCAATACAACACTGTCTCCCGTCGTTACGGTAGGAGGCGTAACAACAGTTTTTCCCGAAAGGTCTGTCCCTGCCGTTCCATCCATTTTGATCTGTCTGCCGATCAGATCTGTCCACTGACTGATAGTGCTGCCGTTCATGGCCGCCTTTATGGTATCCAATGAGCCGGCGATGTTCGTCAACTGCTCCACCGAGGTAAGCTGCGCCAACTGGCTCATAAACTGGTCGGCCTTCATAGGGTCCATCGGGTCCTGATACTTGAGCTGAGACATGAGGATTTTCAGGAAGGCGTCCTTACTGACCATACTCGCTGTCGAGCTTGTCCCTGTTGTTGAGGTTGTTGTTGCCGTTGTACTCTTCGCATTTAAAATCTCTGCAATTGTTGACATCCTTACCTCCTTTACGCCAGCGCCTCTAAAAAGACACCGAAATCCTTTTTGTTCTCTTCCTGGGTATGTTTCTTCTGCTGCCGTTCTTTCTGTTCTTTCTGTTGCGAACCATCATTCTGAACATCTACATAAATATTGGCATAGACAAATTTACCTTCAAGCTGCTTTGCGATTTCCTCTTTCTGTGACATGAGAAAGTTCCCCATGTTCTCGTTTGTTGTCTTCACTTCTACGGAAATCCTCTGCCCCTGGTCTTTGAGACCCACAAGTATTGTCTCATTATCGTCGATCTTGAGCCTGATCACCATATCCGTGGAGACACCTCTATTTGCATATTGTTCCGCAATCTTTTCAATCCTGTCAGCCATCACGGATGCAAAAGCAGTCTTTTCAACTGCTTTAACGGACTCTTTATTCGTATGGGCACTCATTTTTGTATAATCATTCTGACCTAACAACTGGCGCTCATCTTTGCCGACGTTATTATCTATCTCTTTTTCGGATACCTTGAAAAGAACCTTCGGGGAGTCATCATCGCTGGTAGAGATCGTCTTTTCGGCCTTTATCGTCAGGACCGAAATATTTTTGTTCAGTTCATCGCTCTCCGTTGCCTTCGATTCACGGGTAGTAATCTGAAACAGATTCTCCCGGCCATCTATCTTTTTTACTTCAATTTTCTGAACGGACTTTACAACATCATCGTTCAGTTTTCCTTGAGGATCAATACCGGGGATAACTATAGGTTTTTCTCCGGTGTTGACTCTATTGTGGCCTCTATCTTCGCCTGAAACATTCTCTGCATGAAGGCCGGCACTGTATACATGATTGTTGACAATTTTAGCGGCCCCTTGTTTGTCCGAGTTACCGTTTTCGTTATTGACTGCACTGTTGACTATATTGTTGATCAGGTTGTACACTCCGCTATCGATCTCATTTTTGTCAGTGTTACTGTTTTCATTATTGACTATTTTGCCGATCGCATTGTTGACTCCATTTTCATTGCTGTCTTCAGCTTTTGGATTTGTATTCTTTCCATTCGTTTTTTCGATATTGCCCATCTGATGCAACATCGCTGCAAGGTAGCCTATGAGCGGCATATTCTCCGGTTTCTTTTGAGACCCATCGGATACGCCTTCAGAAATCTCTCCCGTCTCTTTTCCATCGCCTTTCATGAGGGCGAAAAGGTCTGGACTCCCTTTTGCGTTCACGAATTCAACACTTTCTCCTTCCTGTAAAAAGGTGAAAACGCCATTGAGAAACTTTTCGATATTGTCCTGAAGATTGGTCTCTTGAGGATCCTTCATATGAAAATAAGTTTGCAGAAGCGCAATAATATTCTGCGTTGGCAACGAAAGGGTTTTCTGTTCCTCTTTCTCACTTTCCTGAGGCGTTTCACCCTTCTTGTCTTTTGGCGCGGTTTCATCAATACTACCCTTCGCCGTTGTTACGCTACTTCCCATCGAACTGATTATTGCTGCGATTACATCGCTTTCCACCACATTGTCTGTTACCGGTATTATACCGCTCTCCACCGGGCTCCCCATTGACACTACGTCACTCCCCATCTTGCCGTTCAGGATGCTGAGAAAATCAAGGGCTCCTCCACCTTCCTGTGTGGGGGCTTTCTCCTGCGAAAAAAATCCCTTTGTCAGTGCTTTGCAATTTGTAAGAAGGTAATTGATCAGTAAATTTTCCATACCATTCTATAATCAAACACCGTGCCAAAACAACTTATTTAATTATTACAGTTAGTTACAAATTAATGGGGCTCCTTTAAGAAACTATTTTAAGGAAATAAATTCCACAGTGGGAAAATATTTCCTACATATCCTGCCTGACTTCGTTGATTTGGGGATAGTTTTGGAATAAATCGGAATGATCCGAAGACGCTCAAGCACAATGATTAAAAACAATCTTTTTTAGAGGTCAAAATAGGTTGAAAACGGAAGGAATAGGGGACGCTTCAATAATTCGGTCCGGTCAGGACCGGCCTGATATCAGATGCTCTTCTCGTCTATCCTGAGGGCCATATCATCGAGGAGCTTCTGCTCACGTCTGTTGGAGGATTTTTTGAGGCTATCCATCTCTTTTATCTGTAATTTATCGAGCATTTTCTTTTCCTGCAGGAGTTCGACAAGCTCCTGTTTCAAAATAAGGGCGCTTTCATCAAGAGATACAGCTTCTCTCATGAGAGTATATTTTGTATTCTCAAGATATTCGATGTAATCTCTGATAACGGAAAAGTCATTCCCTTGAAGCATTTTTGTGGAAATTTTTTCATAGTTCTCTTCGATATCAGCATCGACGGTATTGATCTCATTAATAACACTTTCGAGCTTTGCTTTTGCCTCCTCGATTTCCCTTTCTTTGTCGTCCATCATTTTTTCTTTTATTTCAATGATACGTTTAAGACGGCCCTTCAGCATAATTCACCCTGGCAGTAACAGCGTTAAAACTGACGACGAAGTCGGCAAAAGTACATGAGGTGGAGGCAACATCACGTTAGACATAGAAAAGTATCTTCATGCTATTCAGCGTCTCCTCGAGGGTAACCCGATCATCAATACCCTGGGTAAGAAAGGTCCTTACCTTATCGATCATTGTTACGGCATAATCTATTTTCTGGTTGCTGCCGGGCGTATAGGCGCCAATATTAATCAAATCTTCCGCCCGTTCATATTCGGATAATATCTCGATAATTTTTCCGGCATATTCCGTCTGCTCTTTTGCTGAAATGTCCTTCATAAGTCTGCTTATACTCCTCAGAACATCCACAGGCGGGTAATGGTTCTGATCAGAAAGTTTTCTCGAAAGAACAATATGGCCATCAAGGATCGACCGCGCCGAATCGGCAATGGGATCATCAAGATCGTCGCCTTCGACAAGAACAGTGTATATGCCGGTCATTGTCCCTTTTCCCTCTCCGTTCCCTGCCCTCTCAAGAAGCTTTGTCAAAAGAGAGAAAACGCTCGGTGTATACCCCTTGGAAGTTGGTGGTTCGCCAATTGCCAGGCCGATCTCCCGCTGGGCCATGCTGAACCTGGTTAAGGAATCCATGAGAAGGAGCACGTCGTCTCCCCTGTCCCTGAAATACTCGGCAATAGCGATAGTAAGAAAGGCCCCCCGGACCCTGACAAGCGGAGCCTGGTCTGAAGTGGCAACAATAACGACAGAACGCTTGAGGCCATCGCCTAAATCCTTTTCAATAAACTCCCGTACCTCTCTTCCCCGCTCACCAATGAGGCCGATGACATTGACGTTGGCCTCCGTATGGCGCGCTATCATGCCCATGAGTACGCTTTTACCTACGCCTGAGCCTGCGAAGATACCCATCCTCTGACCTCTGCCGCAGGTGAGAAGGCCGTTTATACATCTGAGTCCCAGATCGAGAGGTTCGTTGATCCTCTTTTTCTTCATAGGATTAATGGTGTCCCGGTAGATAGGTATGGTTTCATCACACTGGATAGGACCTTTCCCATCCATGGGGTTTCCCAGACCATCTATGACCCTGCCGAGAAGACCTTCACCAACAAAGGCGTCGACTGTTTTTCGTTTTGAAAGGATCCTCGAACCTATACCGACACCCCTCAAATCGCCGAGAGGCATAAGCAGTGTCTTGCTGTCCTTAAAACCAACCACTTCAGCATCAATAGGGGAAGAATCATCAATAGGATAAATCAACGCTGCATCGCCAACAGAAGAAATAGGACCTTTCCCTTCTATGACAAGGCCTACCACCTGATTAACTTTGCCGTAGACCCTATAAGGGTAAAAACCGGAAAGCATCTTTTTTACGGAAGATACGTTGGTATCAATCGAGGCGTCCACTGACAAACCCCTTTTTTAGTTCTTCTATCTGGATGGAAATTCTTCCATCAATGTCGCCAAAATTTGTTTCAATAATAAAGCCGGGTTCCTTTAGCGTATCATCTTTGATAATTTTCAAATGCTTTACTTCCTCCGGTGCAATCCGCTCTACATCTTCCTTTCTCATTCTGATGATAATTTCACTTTTATCTTCGCAGAGTTCCAGAGCCTTTTTTACCATATTAACAACCGTTTCTCTCTTTTCCTCACATTCTCTAAGAATGATCGCTTCTGCGAAAACAAGGGCCAGTTCCGTCGACAACCGTTTTGATCTCTCCAGAAGTTCTTCCTTAAAAAAAGCCAACTCGGAAATATAATTATTGAGTCTCTTGATAATCGGTTCTACCCTTTTCAAACCCATTTCATGTCCGGCTTTTTCACCCTGGGCAAAGGCATCCTCGAAGATAGTCCGCGTCTGGTCTTCAACGCTTACCACATGTTTCTCCGGCGTCTCAACGGCGCCATCTTTCTCATTAAAATAATTGGTAAATTCTGATTTTATCTCTCCCAGTGACGGAGAGTCTTCGTTAAAATTATTGTAGGTGAAAGTCTCATGCTTTTCCATGTTATACAAACTTTTCGCTCCCTCTGGAGAGAATGACCTTACCTTCCCCTTCAAGCTTCTTTGCAATCATTGCTATTTTAACTTGCGCCTTTTCGACATCGGACAAACGCACAGGGCCCATTGCTTCGAGGTCTTCCTTCAACATGGCCGATGCACGCTCCGACATATTGGAGTATATCTTTTCTTTCATGGAATCTGAGGCGCCTTTTAATGCAAGCCCGATGTCCTCGGAAGAAACTTCCTTCAAAAGTGTCTGGACACTCTTGTCGTCAAGCTGGACAAGGTCTTCGAAGGTAAACATGAGCTGTCGTATCTTTTCCGCCAGATCAGGGTTTGATTCCTCAAGTTTTCCCAGCAGTTCCGATTCCAGGGTTCTGTCCATCTGGTTCAGCATGATAGCAACTGCTTCAACGCCGCCAAGCTGTTTTCCTTCTACGCCGCCAATGTTTTCAAGCTGCTCTTTGATGACACTCTCTACCTCTCCCAGGACAGACATGTCAACCTTCTCCAGGTTGGCTATCCGCATAATGACCTCAGTCTGTAACCTTTCCGGTAAGGCCGAAATTGCGTCACCCGCCTTCTTGCTCCCAAGTGTCGAAAGAACAAGGGCAATGGTCTGAGGGTGTTCCCCTCTCAATACATTTGCCAGCAATTTCGGGTCGCAACGCCTCAAAAACTCGCCTGGCGTACCCTTTTTTGTTTCAATATTTCCCAGAAAGGTCTCTGCCTTCTCATCACTGAAACTCTTTTTAATGAGCATTTTAAACTTCTGTTCACCGCCTACAATCTGCCTGTTTCTTTTTCCCAGTTTGGCGGCAAACTCCTCCTGGACCCTTGAGACAACATGGTCTGGGATTAATTTTAATCTTGTTATTTCCTGGCCTATGGCCTCGATCTCGTCTTCATCGAGGTCCTTCATAATCTCCTTGGTGATTTCATCATCCATGGTTAACAGGAGAATTGCGGCCTTTTTGATACCGGGGATAGCTTCGCTGTCCATTAGGTCCCTTCCCTAACCCATTCTTTGATAATTGACCCTACAAGGGCCTTGTCTTTCATGGCGTCGGTAAGCGCCGTCGACTGCTGTTTGCTCTCAATGGATGGCACTTCGGCGCCTGCTACAGCGTTCTTCATATAAACATCTTTTATTTGATGGAGCGATTCTCTTTCTGTCCTGGTCTTTAAAATACCGAGAAGCGGTTTTACGAGGAAGAAAAAGAGGGCAACAAAGATAGCGATGTAGAAGGCATATTTACCGGCGCCGAAAATCATTTCCTTTCTTTCTGCGCTGTCAATGGCGCCTTTCTCATCAGCAAGGGTTTCTACCTCAAAAGGCACGTTAAGGACTTCAATCTTATCCCCTCTCTCTTCGTCATATCCGACGGCTCTTGACACAATACCCTTGATATCGCTCAGTTCTTTTTGAGACCTCGGCGTATATTTCAGTTCTTCGCCCTTTTGTCCTTTCACCTTTTCATACTTCCCGTCAACAGCTATGGCAAGGGATATACGCTTGATATCGCCAAAGGGTTCTACGATCTTCCTTACGGTCTTGCTGACTTCATAGGAAATCTGGGATTCTTCCCTTTCTGATTCGCTTGTCCTGCTACTTGCCGCCAGATCGGTCTTTACATCAGGCTTGCTTTTACCTGCGGCATTGGGAACGTTTGAGGCCACACCAGGCACGCCGCCGGGTCCGCCGGTCTTATTTATATTCTTTTCCTTACTTTTCTTTTCTGTAGTAATAACACTCTTATTGGGCTGGACTTCTTCCTCTACTTTTTCAATCTTTCGTAAATTGAGTTCCACATTTGCCCGCACAATGGACTTGTTGGAAGGTATAAATTTATCAAGCATGGACTGGACAGATTCCTCCAGTGTCTTTTCGACACCCTTCTGTAATTCGAATTGCTGACCGGAAAGGGCAATCGTCGAAGGAACACCGGAACCGGTATTTTTATAAAGAATTTTTCCCGATGAATCGACAAGGGTGACATTGTCCGATTTCAAACCTTCCACACTTCCTGCCACAAGCTGCACAATCCCGGCAACCTGGTCTTTGGACAAACTTTTGCCTGGTTTTATTCTTAAAAAGACCGACGCCGTAGTTTCCTTTTCTTTATCGGTAAAGAGTGTTTTTTCCGGTATAGCAAGGTGAACGCGGGATGCTTTGATTTCCGGCATCTGATTAATGGTCCTTGAAAGTTCTCCCTGAATGGCCCGTTTATAGTTCACATTCTGCATAAATTCAGTCATACCATAGTTGGTCTTATCGAAAAGCTCAAACCCCATCCCTGCCCCACCAGGCAACGCATTCTGACCTGCAAGCATGAGACGCACATCATAGACCCGTTCTTTCGGTACATATACCGCCGTCCCCCCGAGCCCAAGCTGATAAGGCACCTTGAGTTCCTTCAATTTGGAGACTATCATTGATGCATCTTCCGTCGATAGTCCGGCAAAGAGGGTCTGATAGGTTTCTTTTTGAATCAGTGAAATACCGAGAACAGATCCACCGACAATGATCACGAAGAGAAACAGATAGGTATAGAGCTTATTTTTAGGGGTTGTCTTAATATAGTTCCGTACGCTGTTTAAAAGTTCGTCGGTAGCCATGGCTTACACCTGTATTCTCATAATTTCTTCATAGGCGCTGATTATTTTATTCCGGATCTGCATCATCATATGAAATGACAGGTCAGCTTTCTCAATAGCAATCATCGTATTGTGGATATCGCCTGATTCCATTTTGACAAGCTTTTCCACTTCCTGACCGGCTTCTTTTTCCAATTCTCCCACTTTTTTAATGGAATCTTTCAATACATCACCGAAAGATGTCTTGGCTGTTTCCTGTATTGCCTTTTTTGCCTGACCGATGTCGGTAAAATTACTGAGAGTAAATGTTTCAACTTTCATGAACTACCCCCTTACTTCGCTAAATCAAGAGATTTGATAAACATCTCTTTTGTTGTATTAAGGATATTGATATTCGCTTCATATGCCCTTGTGGCTGCTGTCATATCAGTCATTTCCTCCATGACGTTCACATTGGGTTGCGATACATACCCTTCATTATCGGCATCAGGATGGTTTGGGTCGAAGACCTTCTGAAAATCTTTGGCGCTTTCCTGTATGGAGTCTACCTTCACTCCCTCAATCCTCTTTGAAAGGAGGCGTCCGAAGGTCTTTTCATCAGAAACATCAGTAGACGTAAAGACAACTTCTTTCTTCCTGTAGGGGCCGCCCTCTTCAGTTTTTGTCGTATGAATGTTGGCAAGATTACTGGCAACAACTTCCATCCTTTGTCTCTGGGCTTTCAACCCGGAAGCGCTGATTTTGAGGATATCCAGAATTCCCATATTAGCTCCTTCCCTCACTGATGAGAAATTTCATTAAAGCAAATCGTTTTGCAGCAACCTGTACAAGTGTATGGAACATAAGCTGGTTCTCCGTAAGCTTCACAATCTGGTTCTCCATATTGACCGTGTTGCCGTCGATGCTTGTAAGACCATCATTGACAGGACTCTCTCTGACTTCGATATCACCGCCCTTTAAGGCTTTTTCACCGGAGCTGATCTGTCTTTGAAGCTCACTGCTGAAATCAAGGTCCTTCTCTTTATAGCCGGGAGTTTCAACATTGGCAATGTTTCCTGATATGACTTTGTGGTAATACGTCCGTATGTTAAGCGCCTTTTCAATAAGGTTGACCATTTCCATATCAATACTCCTTAACAGGAACTTCCATCCCCATTGTTTTGTATTCATGAATCTTATTCCGCAAAGTCCTCACCGTAATGCCAAGGATCGATGCCGCCTTTGTCCTGTTGCCTTTTACCGACTTGAGGGCATCGAGGATCAGCTTCGTCTCCATTTCCTTCACAGAGCCTGAACCGGCAACGCTTTCGCTTGCGCAATCAATATCTGTCAGATGTGTCAATTTAATAACAGAGCTATTGGAGAGGATACAGGCCCGTGCAATAAGATTTTCCAGCTCCCGCACATTACCCCTCCAGGGCCTTTCTTTTAAATAATTGATTGCCTCACTGTCAATACCTACATCCATACCCTTTGCGTGTTTCTTCAGAAGATATTCGACAAGGGGAGGGATATCTTCTTTCCGTTCCCGAAGAGGCGGGACTGTTATAGGGAATACATTGAGCCGGTAATAGAGGTCTTCTCTGAACTTACCATCGCTAACATATTTATTGATATTTCTATTCGTTGTGGCAATGACCCTGACATTAACCTGTTTCGGGTATTTGGAACCGATCACTTCGATTTCTTTTTCCTGGAGGACCCTGAGTAGCTTGGCCTGAAGCCGCAGGTCCATTTCCGTAACCTCATCAAGAAGGATGGTACCCTTATCGGCTAGTTCAAATTTTCCCAGTTTCCGGGCGAAAGCCCCGGTAAAAGCACCCTTTTCATATCCGAAGAGTTCGCTTTCAAGCAATGTTTCCGGTAATGCCGCACAATTAACGGCAACAAAAGATTTGTCATGCCTGTCGCTGTTTTCATGGATATATCGGGAGATCACTTCTTTCCCGACGCCACTCTCACCCAGCACAAGGACCGTTGCGTCCGATTTGGCAACCCGCTCCGCTTTAAGCAGGATGTCCTTCATGGTCCTTGACGCATAGATGATTTTTCCGTTTTTTACGCCCAGGGCTCTCTTGACAATACCATAGAGGGTATCTGTATTGAAGGGTTTCTGAATATAGTCATAGGCCCCTTCTTTCATAACTCTCACTGCATCCTGGACCGTACCGTATCCGGTCATAAGGATAACCGGCATAAAAGGCAAAGATTCCTTGATATGGCTCAGAAGATCGATACCGCTTACATGGGGCATTTTGACATCGGTAATAACGAGGTCAAATATGCGTCTTTCGATCTCACTCAAGGCTTCCTTGCCGTCTTCGGCAACAGACACACTGTATCCAGCCCGTGCGAGGGATTCCTTGAGGGCAATTCTCATATGGTTGTCATCATCTACAACAAGGACATTTGTTTTCATACCACTGATAACCTTTCCTTTGGGAGATAGATTGAAAAGGTGGAACCACAATCTACCGCCGATTCCACTTCAACATAGCCGCCATGAGCCTTGACAATATTATAGACAATAAAAAGACCGAGACCGACACCCTTGTCTTTTGTTGAAAAGAAGGGGTTAAAAATATTTTTCCTTATTTCCTCCGGCATACCGCCGCCGCTATCGCTGACGATAAGAACAGCAAACCGTTTATTTTCTTTGATATCAACAACGATTCTCCCCTTTTTATCGACAGCGTCTATAGCGTTACTGATCAGGTTCATAACGACAAGTTTCATAAGATCAGGATCAAAGGAGACCAGGCCTTTACATGTTGTATGAAACTCAACGGTAATTTCTCGAACACTTATGGAAATACTCATAAAATCGAGGGTGTCTTTCACAACAGAAAAAAGCTCCTCCTGTTTCATGGCAAGGGTCCTCGGTCTCGTATAGGAAAGGATATTATTGATAATCCTGTCTATTGTTTTGACACCGAAGAGAACATAATCGACATATTTCTTTTCCTGCTTTTTGAGCTTACCGGAGAGCAACATGGAGAGAAAAAGTTCCATACTGCCGAGAGGGTTTTTAATTTCATGGGAAATGCGGGCCGCCATTTCACCCATTGCCATGAGCCGCTCATCCCTCTCATTTCTTTCTTTTATCTTCTCGGACTCAGTGACATCTTCAATGGCAATTACTTCTTTTCCTTCGAAACCATTGGGAAGCTTCTCTTTTTTCCATCGGTAATGGCCATTTCCACTCTTTACTTCTCCGGTTTTGAGATGGCCATCATTGAGGTTACCGATAATGCCTTCCGAAAGGAGTTCTTCGGCCTGTTTGTTCGTAAAGAGTATCGTTTTTTTCTCAACGACAACAACACCGACGGGCAGTGAATCGAGTATGGTATAAAGATATTCGCTTGCACGTTCAAGGGCCCTGTTTTTCTCTTCCAGCTCTTCTTTCAATTCCCTGATCTGGTTTTCCAGGGTACTGTAATGGTTTATGATCGAATCAGATGCTTTCGAAAACTCATAAAAGGCATTTTCAAGTATCTTGGTTTCCAGTGCAGGCATGCCAGATTATTTGCAAAAAGTGTACCAATTAAAAACAGTCGATAGTAAATAGCGAATAGTCGATAGCAGATGGGCGATAAGTAATGGGTTTTTGGTTCTCACGATAGCCTATAGCCAATTACCTATGACCTGATTTAATTTGTCATTAATTTGACAGGGGGTATTTTGGCATACAGATATTTATTGAAAACGTGAACTCGACCTGATAGACAGTTGAGGACCAAGTCAGATGAGACGTTGAGAACAAAGTTGAGCCGGAGTGTATAGGAACCTCTTCTTCACCCCACGCCAAGCTGGTGTAACAAGCCCAAAACATCGAACTGAGCCCATAAGGCAACGAACTTTTTGATCATAAATGACATACAATATCCCGGGCTTGGTCTACCCCGTAAATTCATTATATCACCGCTGCAGCAATCCACAATAGGGGATCTGGCTCAATCAATGTTAGCATAACCTTCCGGAGTAAGTCTTGACATAAGTCAATTACAATGATGATAATCTGTTTTATAAGAATATCAAAAAAGGAGAAAAGAGATGGCCGAGAACTTTACCCAGATAATAGATATAACCCAGGTATTAAAACTTAAAGACATCGCTGCGTATCAGGAACACTCTGTCGTCAGCCGGGAAGTCATCAAAAAACCATCAGGGACAATGACCGTCTTCGCTTTCGATAAAGATGAAGGTCTTAGCGAACACACAGCGCCATTTGATGCCGTTGTTTATCTGCTGGAGGGTGAGGCTGAGATTCGAATTGATGGCAAACCCTATTCGGTCAAGGAAGGAGAAATGATCATAATGCCGGCAAACAAGCCCCATGCACTCAAAGCTATAACCCGTTATAAGATGCTGCTGGTGATGATTAGATAAGATAAAAACATAAGGAGATTTATTATGAAATTCGAAATAACTCCAAACGTTCATTGGGTTGGCAAGATTGACTGGGAACTCCGCAAGTTTCATGGAGAAGAGTATTCCACTCATCGGGGTTCGTCCTATAACTCCTACCTGGTCAGGGACGAAAAGATCGCACTGATTGACACAGTGTGGATGCCTTTTGCCAAAGAGTTTGTCGAGAATCTCGCTAAAGAGATTGATCTTAACAAAATAGACTACGTCATCGCCAACCACGCCGAGATGGACCATTCAGGTTCTATGCCGGAATTGATGCGACACATTCCGGATAAACCGGTTTATTGCACTGCCAACGGAGTCAAATCACTGAAGGGTCATTACCATCAAGACTGGAATTTTCAAGTAGTAAAAACCGGTGATAAACTGAGTCTCGGCAAGAAGGAATTAGTCTTTATTGAAGCACCAATGCTACACTGGCCGGACACCATGATCGAGTATCTCACGGGCGATGCGATTTTGTTTTCAAATGATGCGTTCGGCCAGCATATCGCAAGCGAGCATCTCTTCAATGATCTTGTCGTGCAATCGGAGCTCTTCGAAGAGGCAATCAAATATTATGCAAACATCCTCACACCTTTTTCACCAATGGTGACCAAGAAGATTGATGAAGTCATCGGGCTGAACCTTCCTGTCAATGCTATTTGTCCAAGCCACGGGGTCATCTGGCGTGACAATCCCTTGCAAATCGCGCATAAATATCTGCAATGGGCAGCAGACTACCAGGAAAACCAGATTACGATCATTTATGATACGATGTGGAACGGTACACGAAAGCTTGCTGAAACCATAGCCAAAGGCATCAAACAAAAAGATGATAAGGTGACAGTGAAGCTCTACAATATTTCCCGTAGTGACATCAATGATGTGGTCACAGAGGTTTTTAAATCAAAAATGATCCTCTTGGGCTCGCCTACGATTAATAGAGGTATTCTCTGTGCGATGTCGTCACTTATCGAGATGATGACCGGCCTCAAGTTCAAGAATAAGAAGGCCGCGGCTTTTGGCTGTTATGGTTGGAGCGGGGAATCGGTGAAAATGCTGAGTGAGCAACTGACAAAAGCGGGTTTTGAAGTTGTCAATGATGGTCTGAAGACGATGTGGCAGCCCGGCAAGGAAGAATTGACTCAGGCGTTTGCGTATGGAAAGGAGATAGCAGGAAAGTGATAACAAGGAAATGGTTCGACACAATTCGGCCATACTCAAGAGGAGATGCTCATGGACAAAGAGGCAATTATTGAGAAAGTTAAAAAACAGACAAAAGATGGAAAGATAGCCTGTAAACAGGCCCTAAGGATTGCGGAAGAAGAAGGCATTCCCCCTAAAGACCTGGGTAGTCTGCTAAATGAACTCAAAGTTAAAGTAGCCAACTGCCAACTGGGTTGCTTTCCATAGCGGATTGTATTCTCCGATGGGGATATTGTGAAATGTACATTACTAGTTATTCCAATTCTAAATCAACTGTACCACTATCCTCCAGAGATCACTGTTTTCTGAGCGGACATCGAAGGATGCCTTGGGTACCCTGCCGATGAACCTTTGCGGTCCTGCGGCCAGCCCTCCCTTCGGAGGACAGGTGCCGCGTTTAGGACAGTTCTCGCTGTTTGAGCGACGAGCGAGTTCGAGAACTGAGCGAAAGTGAATCGTATGCAGGGTAACCCCCCTTCGGGGGACAGGTGCAGACGAGTGGGAGCGAAGAAAAGGGTGATCTCTGGAATAACAGGGTTGATTTAGAATTGGAATTAGAGGCAAACCCCCACACGGGCCGATAGATCAAATCCTAAATTTTACCCGCTAATCGATGCCGAGGCGTTTCATTTTTTCTATGAGGGTGGTCCTGTTGATGCTGAGTACCTGGGCTGCTTTGCTCTTAACACCCTGGGTCTCGCCAAGGGCCTTTATGATCAGGGTCTTTTCAAACTCCGAGACAAGGGTATCATACCCTTTTTCTATATCGAGAGCAGGCGCTTCCTGCTCATGCCGGTGTTCGCCGCTGTAAAGTTTTTCAGGGAGATCTTCAATGTCGATGTGGCCGTTTTTCTTAAGCACTACCACCCTCTCGACAATATTCTGGAGCTCTCTCACGTTACCGGGATAGCCGTAATCCATGAGGGCCGTCATGGCTTCTTCGGTAAAACCCTCTATAACGGCAGAGTTCATCGTATTGGAACGTTCAAGGAAGTAGTTGAGAAGAAGGGGGATATCCTGTCTTCTGTCTCTGAGAGGCGGTATATGGATGGGAACAACATTGAGACGATAATAGAGGTCTTCCCTGAATTTCCCTTCTTTTACAAGATCATCGAGGACCCTGTTCGTGGCTGCTATAATTCTCACATCGGCCTTGATTGTCTTGGAACCACCGAGGCGCTCAAACGTTTTTTCCTGCAACACCCTGAGCAGTTTTACCTGGAGGTTAAAGCTCATATCGCCTATTTCATCGAGAAATATCGAGCCGCCGCTGGCAAGTTCGAACCTTCCATACCTTGTGCTTGCAGCTCCTGTGAATGCGCCTTTCTCATAACCGAAAAGCTCACTCTCCAGAAGCGTCTCCGGTATGGCCCCACAGTTAACAACCACGAGAGGATTGTCCCTTTTTGAAGAATTATAGTGGATGGCCCTTGCCACAAGTTCTTTGCCGACGCCGCTTTCACCGGTTATAAGCACTGTCGCATTCGTATCGGCAACCCGTTCAATCATCTCAAACACTTTTTGTATAGGGAAACTGACACCGATGATATTCTCAAATTTATATTTGTCTTTTAAACAACTCCGTAAAATTGTATTCTCGCGGATGATTTTATTCTCCGCATATCGCCGGAGAAGGTTTGCCTTGAGGGTAAGACCCTTGGGGATATTCTCGCTTTTTAAAAGGGCGTAATAGTACAATGCAGAATTAACTGTCGTAAGCACCTCTTCAAATTTAAAAGGTTTCAAAATATAATCGAAAGCGCCGCTTCTCATGGCACTGATGGCACTCTCCATGCTTCCATATCCGGTCATGACAATGCCAAGGGTATCCAGATATTCTTTTTGAATGAAATTGATCAACTGGAGACCGTCGACTTTCGGCATCATTAAGTCCGTAATCAACACCTGGTAGCCGTTGTTCTTCAGTGCCGTAAGGGCCTTTTTGCTGTCTATGTAGGGGTCAACATCAAAACCGCTGACCGTCAGAAACTCACAAAGCATGGTAAGGATATTCTGCTCATCTTCAACAACAATGATCTTACCTTTGTCACCCTTACTGTCCATTCTGTTGCTGTCCACCCTGGTTCCGTTGATCAATGAGGATATTCATGTGTTTTAGCATATCCCAGGCCCGCTCTTTATCCTTTTCTTCTTCGGTCTTGCCATCTTTTCTCTCCCGTGATGAACCGATGGTGTATACCGTCTTATGCTCATCCCGCTTTATCTCCATAGTATCCTTGCCGATTGCATTGGGAAGAAATCCTGGCATGAGAAGGAACATATTGACCGATAAAACCAAAAAACCTTTCAGAAGATATTTATTGCAATTCATTTTATAATTATATAGCTTTTTCTTACCTTTCGTCAGTAAAAAAAGCATTACCGTTATATCCCCTGGGACTTTCCTGTATCGTACTGCATATAACCATATCATAGATATGGAGATTACCGACATTACGTATCATATATTCCCTTTATTTTGCTGCGGAGCACCCGAAGTATTACAAGCCCCGGAAAGCCGACAAATGTTGTAATAAGGAAGAATATCGGCCAGCCCGTCATCGTCACAACAAAACCTGACGTCGGCGAAATTGCAACACGTCCCAGCGCGGCAAGAGAGGACAAAAGGGCAAACTGCGTAGCGCTGAACCGTTTGTCACAGAGAGCCATGATAAGAGCCCCGAAGGCGGCAGTCCCCATACCCCCGGAGACATTTTCTATGGCAACGGCTGCAATCATAGCAGGGAGGTTCTTCCCGATCAGGGCCAGGGCCATAAAGGCAAGATTGGAGACCGTCTGGAGTATTCCGAAAATCATCAATGACCGGTAAAGCCCCAGCTTGATCATCAAAGTACCTCCAAACAAAGCCCCGACAATTGTTGCAATAATACTTAAAGTCTTATTTATGGTGCCGATTTCAATTAAAGTAAAATTGACGCCACGAATGAGAAAAGTTGTCGTCAGGGAGGCCGCATAAGCATCGCCAAGTTTATACAAGATGATGAGAAGGATAAAGAGTAGTGCCGATTTTCGTGAAAAAAAATCTTTCAATGGGCCCCAGATGGCTTCTTCCATGGTTTTTGGCGGAATGATCTTTTCAGCCGGTTCCTGGCCGAGAAAAGTACCACATATCCCGATTATCATAAAAAACGCCATCAAGAAATACGTATTGCGCCACCCTATGCTGTCCGCCAGAATGAGCGCGAGCGCGCCTGCTACAAGGTTCGCCAAACGCCACCCCAGAATAAACGTTGCAGAACCAAGTCCGCGTTCCGCGTTGGGAAGCACGTCGGTACGGTAAGCATCAGTGACAATATCCTGTGACGCCGAGATAAAGGCAATAACGAGGGCCATCACGGCGAGAGCAAGGGGCATCTTCTCCGGAGAGCTCAGCGCCATAAGGGCTATTCCTATCAAAAGAAGGATCTGTATGGGCACAATCCATCCGCGCCTGCGCCCAAGCCAGGGAGGAACAAAACGGTCCATAAAGGGAGACCAGAGAAACTTGAGTACATAGGGCAGTCCCACAAGAGAAAACAACCCGATAGTTTTGAGATCCACCCCGGCGGTGGTGAGCCACGCCTGGAGTGTGCTTCCTGCTACAAGAGGGAGAGGTAGCCCCTGTGAGAACCCCAGGAGGACCATGACGGCCATTCTGCGGCTTGTAAACATCTTGAGATAGGGTGAATCACTGAAACGTTTGCGGGTAGGGGGTTGCGGGTTACCGGGATTTGTCAATAATACCTTCCACTATTATATGAAGTGTTTTTCCTGTTTTGTCTTCTTTTTTGTGCCCTCTTCATATTATCCCTGTCCTCAAACCCATATATTACCCAACATAGACCCTAATTACCACAGGAAATAAACCAAATCATCCATGAGCATAGTGAGACAATTCAATTATGATAAGGCGATAAGTATAAATGTGTGCAATTATCAATAGCTGTTATTAGTGTAGAAATTTTCAGACTGGGCGCAACACCGAAAAGAGTATCCCAGACATTGCGCCCAGTAATTCTTGACGGCCTATCTGCGAGCGCAGATAGGCGTAAAATTGGTCTTACGGTCCGAATCTTCAACTACTTCCATTTTCAAAATTGGAAATCTGGACACTTCAAAATCCTGCGTAGCACAAATAGGAAAATTCTTCGTGTTGAGAAACCAATCACCACTTTTTGGTTTCCGCACTTCGCCGGTTACAGCAAATCTTATCTCGCGTAACATTTTAATGCCTCCTTTATACCCTTTTGTACACCTTATCAAGCATCAGCCTTCAAAGGGGTATACCCACCAAACAGGAGCGAATCTTAATTTCTGTTTATTATCTTTATAACATATCACCTCTCCCACCAGATTATGAAGACCATGTATATGTTTCGAAATGGGCAAAACGGTTGTCTGAAAGTTTTTCATGTCCCACCATAACATGATCCTATTGTACTTTAGCCTATAAAACTACAATAACAAATGATTCATGTCACATTTCGGGATTAAAAAGTATATGGATATCAGGGATATGCAAGGGAAATTGGATTAAATGGACAATTCACCTTTGAGAACAATCACCGCCTGACCGGAAAGGCCAACCCTGTCACCGTCGACACGGACTTTAACAATCCCTCCGCGTTTTGAAGCCTGGTATGCGAGAAATTCATTTTTATGCAACTTCTTTGCCCAGTATGGTCCGAGAGAGCAGTGCGCAGAACCGGTAACGGGATCTTCCTTTATTCCGAGAAGGGGACAGAAAAACCGTGACACAAAATCAAATTCACCGGTGGTTACCCGGCTTGTGACAATAATTCCCCTGGTCGGCACACGACACAGGGCATCGAAATCAGGTTTCATGGTTCTTACCATTTCCTCTGATTCAACTTCAATGATATAGTCAAACCGGGTTTTGCCAACATAGTCTGCTTCAACCCCAAGAGCTTTTATAAGTCCTTCCGGGGCAGGTACTTCCACATCCGGCATGAAGGGAAAATCAAGCTCTATCCAGTCATCATTCAATCCGGCCGTCAGGAGACCGCTTTTTGTGTAAAACCTGATAGATGCATCGCGCGGCGCTCCACCGGTTGTCCAGAGAATATGGGCGGCGGCCAGTGTTGCATGGCCGCAGAGTTCTACCTCGACCTCCGGCGTAAACCACCTGAGCTTGTAACCATCCCCTTGCCTGATAAGAAAGGCTGTTTCGGAGAGGTTCATCTCGCTCGCAACATTCTGCATCCAGGAATCAACTTTGGGATGTTCGAGAAGGCAGACCGCAGCAGGATTACCCGTAAAGGGCCGCGCAGCAAAGGCATCGACATGGTAGATTTTCAAGGCAGATCGTTTCCTATAGCATTTCCAGGGTATTTGTTTCAGCAGAAAGTCCCTTTAAAAACATTTCCATCTCAAGGGCTCTCTCCTGACCTATTGTTTTAGCTGATGCTGTATATAACTCCTGCGGTAAGTCTGCGCTGAAGCTTTTTATCAATGCAATGGCGCTACCCATGTCCGGTGTCCAATCATCATGCTTCACCATTGCCAGCATCCGGGCAATACCAATATATCCCAGATAATCGAGAATGTCGGCGTCACGGAAAATAATAACATCCTCTTTCAATTCCGGTGATACATAAAACATGTGGCCAAGGATAACGTCTCTGGTAATAGCAACTTTCTCTTCGGGAAACCCCATGGGCTGCAGGACTTCCTCACAGAACTCTGCCGATCTTACAGCGTGTTCAACGCCCATTTTTTTGTATGGTTCAAGGGCGCCTACATCGTGGAGAAAGGCGGCGGCAAAGATCACCTCCTCGTCTATAGGGGTGCCCTCTTCTTTTGCAAGCCTCAACGCCATATCGTGGACCCTTTGCAGATGCGAAAATCCCCATGCCGGATGATTGAGCTTTCTGGCAAAATCCAATATTCTTCCTTTCCACATGGGCCTTTTTTCTCCTGGTTGCAATGATAAGCCGGTCCTACCCGTGTCCTCCTGTTATTGTGCTTCTACCAGGAGGACTTGTCAATCGTTAAATGAGTATTTTCACGATATTTGCTTTTGCAAGACCTTGACAATGATCAATAAGTAGTCTAATAATTCTGACAGGAGGACAGGACTTTCCGTTATCCCTTCTTCTGGCCGGCTTTCGTCATGTATGGAGAATGAACGAAATTATGGAGGCAACAATGCCCGATTATTCTGAAGTAGATCGTCCATCCGTTCTGGTCTATGTCTTTTATCCCCGTAACGATTTCAGCCCCTGCCCCCGCTATGGTTTTGATCACTTTGTCTCTGTTGCTGAAAATGTTTCTCTTCACTGCCGCTTCTATAAGGACAACGATAGCTGGCCCTGGATCCTCTATTTTCACGGTAATGGCGAGGTGGTCAGCGATTATGATGAAATCTCATTATTTTATCTGAAAAACAAGATGAACCTTGTCGTTGTAGACTACCGTGGCTACGGGAAAAGTACCGGCGAACCGACATTGACGGATATCTCACAGGATGCTCACATCGTCTATGGCGCTATTAAAAAGGAGTTGGGGGAGCATGGTTTCCGATCAGACCTCTGGATCATGGGACGTTCTCTCGGAAGCATCCCGGCCCTGGAAATTGCCCGCCAGCAAAAAGATGATATCAGAGGACTCATTATTGAAAGTGGTTTTCCAAGCATTACCAGGCTTCTTGTCCACCTCGACGTGCCGGTGACAGGAATCGACCTTGATAGAATTGACCGTCAGTGTCTTGCCATGGTCGGCGAGATTCATATCCCAACGCTCATCATACACGGAGAATATGATACCCTGGTGCCCCCTGAAGAAGCAGAAACCCTCATGGAACACATCGGTTCCCGGGAAAAAAGACTTCTTATCATCCCCGGCGCCACCCACAACGATATTATGTTCATGGGTCTCAAGCAGTATATGGAGGCCATTTATACCTTCATCGAAGATACGTCGAAGAAAAAAGAATAAGGAAGGATGAAGCTGTACGCAACCTCACTAAAACCTTAAAGGAACATTTTTTCAAAAAACTACACCCAGGAATGCGCTGAACAAAAAATATAACGCTCAATCAGCCTATAAAAGTTTTTTCAGCCGGTCAATGAGCGTTTTCAGTATGCTTTCGCGCTCTTTCAATGCCTCCTTAAATTCCCGATGGTGAGTCCTAACAATCTCAATCTCCAGATGTGAATTATACCTTTCGAGGACATTGAGAAGAAACTTTGCTTCCTCTTCATTCATTCCAATGTTTATCATGATATCCTCCTTCACTCTTCACATACTCCGATAACAACACCTCATTCCATTACCCAATCAACAAGGAATCAGCCCTGCCGGTAAATATACTGGTAGGCGCTCCTCAGCCGATTTCCGATAATTCCTGCAAGATGCTTGTAAATCATAAGACCTTCAGCAGGATGGCGCTTGACAACATTCTCAATGGAATCCCTGGCTATCCGGATGACCTTCACATCGGTTACACAGTTTGCCGTTGCGGTATACACATATGGTTCTACCAGCGCTGCCCAGCCGAATATTTCACCTGGTCGCATAACGGAAAAATGCATATTCTCCTTTTCCAGGACAATGATATCGACTACTCCTTCGACAAGCTCATAAACATAGGACGCCTCCTCGTCTGTTCTGAAAATAACCGAATCCTTTTCAAAGCTTATCTCTTCGGCTAATTTCCCTATTTCTGCAAGAACGCGCTGGCTTACCCCCTTAAACAGATCCGATTCCTTGGTAGGAGATGCTTCCATGATAGGCATATCGATTACCCCCTTTCTATCCCTATACTACTGTAATAGCACAAGACAGGAATATTTCAACAATAATCTAAGACAGCGCCATTTTACTTGCAACCCATCAGCAACCACAAAGTTCTTTAAGAGAAGATCTATTAAGTTTCATTTACAATTGGGTTCGGAATATGGTAATAAACTGGGGTATAGCTTGAAACCACAATGCGCCCATAGCTCAATTGGATAGAGTGTTGGAC
>CAWAUQ010000012.1:0-19220 GCA_963785225.1 uncultured delta proteobacterium
CGGTGTGATAAAATTTAATAAGCAATATAATCTGGCCTTTAAAGTGGAGACCCATAATACGCCATCGGCCCTTGATCCTTATGGTGGGGCGCTTGACCGGTATTGTCGGGGTGAACAGGGACCCCTTTGGAACAGGGATGGGCGCGAAACTGATATTCAATACGGATGTCTTTTGTTTCGAAGCGCCTGATTATAAAGGTGCAATACCGCCGAGACTTCTTCATCCCAAGAGGGTCCTCAATGGAGTGAGGGAAGGGGTGGAACATGGCGGCAACAAGAGCGGTATTCCGACGATTAACGGTTCCCTTGTCTTTGACGGCGGGTATCTTGGCAAGCCCCTTGTTTTTTGCGGCACCTGCGGTATTATGCCGGTTACACTCCAGGGAGAGCCGTCGTATCATGAAAAAGGCGCGGAAAGGTGATAGATTGTCATGGTCGGTGGCCGTATCGGCAAGGACGGAATCCATGGCGCCACATTCTCATCAGAGGAGCTTTCCGAAGCATCTCCGACAAGCGCTGTCCAGATAGGCGACCCTATTACCCAGAAGAGGATGACCGATTTTCTTTTAATTGCCAGAGACCGTGGTCTTTATACATCCATTACCGATAATGGAGCAGGAGGGCTCTCATCTTCCATCGGTGAGATGGCGACAGATACCAACGGGTGCATCGTCCATCTTGACAGGGCGCCGCTTAAGTATCACGGATTGTCCCCCTGGGAGATACTCTTGTCGGAGGCCCAGGAAAGGATGAATGTGGCAGTCAGTCCTGAAAAAGTGGACGCATTTCTTGCTCTTTCCAAAAAGATGAATGTGGAGTCAACGGTGCTTGGCGAATTTACCGATACAGGCAAATTCCATATGCTCTACAACGGCAAGACAGTTGCCTATCTGGATATGGAATTTCTCCATGAAGGGCATCCCGAAGATGAACCTGAAGGCGACAGTGGCAACGCAGGTTAGTTGATGAAGAACCGCTTCCGGAACCCAAGTGATTACCTTGATACCCTCCGTGGTGTATTGAGAAGGTGGAATGTGTGCAGCAAGGAATATGTCGTAAGGCAGTACGATCATGAAGTCCAGGGCGGGAGTGTGGTAAAGCCCCTCACGGGAAAGAAAAACGATGGTCCCAGCGATGCCGGTATTGTGAGACCTGACCTTGATACAGTTTAATGGGGTGGCGGTGAGTCACGGCATATGCCCCAAATACAGCAGGTTTGATACATACCATATGGTTGCCTGTGCCATCGATGAAGCCATAAGGAACAATATCGCATCAGGTGGTTCTCTGAAGAGAATGGCGCTTCTTGACAATTTTTGCTGGTCTGATCCTGTGGCATCGGAGAGAAATCCTGAAGGACCATACAAACTTGCCCAGCTTGTAAGGGCCAATAAGGCGCTCTATGATTATACGACCTTTTTCGGAACACCCTGCATATCAGGGAAAGACAGCATGAAAAACGATTATATGTTTAATGACATAAAGATTTCTGTTCCCCAGACAGTGCTTATATCGGCAATTTCCGTTGTTGACGATGTGAGAAAGGCCGTTACGATGGATGTAAAAGAGGGTGGGGATATTGTTATTATTCTTGGAATGACCTATCCGGAACTTGGGCGGTTCTGAGTATTTTTCGCACTTCTGACCGCATTGGAAATATTCCTCCCAGGGTAAGGGCCACCGCGGCGAAAAAAACGCTTTCTCTGCCTTGAGAAAGCGATCAAAGAGGGCATTATACGGTCCTGTCACGATATTTCTGATGGGGGTATTGCCTGCAGTCTTGCCGAGAGCGCATTTGCCGGAGGTCTCGGCATTGAAGTCGATCTTTCCCGTATACCTCAGCAGAGGTATCTACCGTGATGATTTTCTTCTCTTCTCTGAGTCGCAGAGCAGATTTGTTGTAACAATCCGGGAACAGGACCTGCGCTGCTTTTGAAAAAATTTTCAGGGGTGTCCCCTATGGCGTGGCGGGGAAAGTAAGAAATGATGAAAGGTTTATGATGCGGGGCATCAACGGCAGGACGATTATTGATGCAGAGTATTGATCAATTGAAAGATGCCTGGCAGGCGCCATTCAAGAAACTGTTTCAATAATTCCATTTCTGAATCAAAGGCTCTTTTCGTTGGCAGCGTCGTCGCAAATCCTCACGTACTCATCGTACGCTCCGGTTTCCTCCTCCTGCCGCTTCAATATCATTTTTGATTGAGAAATGGAATAAAAGGGGAAACGGTTTAAACCATTCAAACAGCTTAAACCGTTTACAAGGGGTATTTGCAGTTTAACCGTTCGCAGCCTTTAAAAGCGGCGCGTCTTTAATCTTGTTCTCGCTGTCCACATAGACTTTGGCAGGTTTAAAAGATTCCAGTTCAGCTTCTGTAAAGGATGCATAGGTGACAATGATAATCATGTCACCTTTTTTTGCTTTATGGGCTGCTGCGCCATTGATGCAGATGACGCCTGAGTCTTTTTCACCTTTTATGGCATAGGTGGTAAACCGTTCGCCTGATGTAACATTATAGATATCCACCTGCTCATAGGGAAGGATATTTGCTTTTTCCATCAGATGGGAATCGATGGTGATACTGCCTTCATAATCAAGGTTACTTTCCGTAACAATCGCCCGGTGGATTTTTGATTTCATCATCCTTCTTTCCATGTTAAGCCTCCGTTAAGATGGTATTATCTATGAGCCGTGTTTTTCCGATACGACAGGCAATGGCGAGAACAGCTTTGTTCTTGATTGTGTCAAGCTCTTCAAGAGTATCGAGTGTCACAGAGGTTCTATATACTCAATATTAATGCCTTCTTTTTGATGCAACACCCCTCCACTTCTTTCTTGAGAGCGGCAGTATTTCTCTCACCTTCCATGAATAATTCCTCAACCTTTTTTAAAGACCTGCTGATGAGAAGCGCCTTATCCCGTTCGCTCGTGCTGAGATAGGTATTCCGTGAACTCATGGCAAGACCGTCTTGTTCCCTCACTGTTGGATGGCCGATGATCTCTATATCCATATTCAGATCTTGTACCATTTTTTCAATGATGATGAGCTGCTGAAAGTCTTTTTGTCCGAAGACCGCGAAATGGGGTTTGACGATATTGAAGAGTTTTGCCACAACAGTGGCGACACCGACAAAGTGGCCCGTCCGTGATTTTCCGCAGAGAAAATCTTCAAGTCTTTTTACCTCCACATAGGTTGAAAAAGTCCTGAGAATACATTTCATCCGCTGCAGGGATGAAAGATAATGTCTGTTTTTTCTTTTCCAGAAGCGCCGCGTCTCTTTCGAAATCGCGGGGGTATTTGGCAAGATCTTCCTGGGGACCGAATTGTATGGGATTTACAAAAATACTGGCAACAACAATATCGACCCAATTCTTTTGCTTTTCTGACAAGGGCAAGATGTCCTTCGTGAAGATACCCCATGGTTGGGACAAAGCCTATCCTTTTTGTTTTTCTGAGTTCATCGGATAGTTTCTGCATCTCACTAACGGTTTTGATTATCTTCATTTTAGTGAAATGAATGGGCATCATCAGGAAAGACGCCCGTTTTTACCTCGTCTATGAATGTCTTTACTGCGCCGTCTATCTCTGTCTGAAGGTTGAGATAGCTTTTAACAAATTTCGGTCTGAAATCGCCAAGCAATCCCAATAAATCGTGTATTACAAGTACCTGCCCGTCACAATCCGGGCCTGCTCCTATGCCGATTGTGGGTATGGAGAGCATTGCCGTTATTTCCTTTGCAAGCGCCTCTGGGGATGCACTTCAAGGACAACCATAAAAGCCCCTGCTTCTTCTACAGCTTTTGCGTCTTCGAATGAGTCGCTCAGCCTCTTCTCCTTTACCCTGGACTTTGTAACCGCCCATACGGTGGATTGATTGAGGGGTGAGACCTATGTGACCTACAACGGGTATATCGATGTCGACTATTGCCCTTATGGTCTCCTTCATATTCGATCCGCCTTCAAGCTTTACCGCTTCCGCGCCGCTCTCTTTCATCATCCTGCCGGCGTTTCTTTTTGCCTCTTCAATACTTTCCTGATAGGACATGAAGGGCATGTCGATGATAACAAAGGCGCTTTTTACAGCACTGGTAACGGCCTTTGTATGATAGATCATTTCATCGACAGTAACGGGGATGGTGTTGGGATAACCGAGCATAACAGGTCCGAGGGAATCGCCCACAAGGATGGTGTGTATGCCTGCATTGTCAACGATCTTTGCGATAGGGATAATCATAGGAGGTAAGCATGGTGATTTTTTCTTTGCCTTTCATGCTTTTAAGAACCGGCACTGTTATCTTATCCATGTTATCCCCTCTTAATAAAAAAAGCCTTCTGAACGTTCTCAGAAGGCTTTAAATTACATCTTCCTTCCGTCTCGGTCCAGTTGGATCCAAGCGGTATATGAGAATATAAAACATCTTATTCTCTGAAAAGTCAATATTTAAAATATTCTCTGAATCTCCTGATTTCCGGATATTTTCTGAAGAGTCTGATATTTACTGCATCTAAATTCCACTATTTTTATATTCTCCATAGTCCATTGTATGAATAAATGATTCATCGTCATCAAGAAACTCATCATATGTCAGTTCTTTAATGACCGTACTGCTCCCGCAGTTTGGGCAAAAAAGCTCTTTACCTGGGGAACTTCACCATCAAGAAAACCATAGCCGCATAAGCTACAGGTATATTCATCAGGTATCCGCACGCCAATTCCTCCTTGTTTCTCTCAGTGAACAGACAACACGCACCTTACGTAAAGTATATGACTAATAGTCCAATATTATATATATCTGCTTGTCAAGAGCAGATAAAAGATCTATTAGCCAAAGCCTTCCCTCGCTCAAAATTCCGTATGAGTCCTTCATAAGACTAATGGAATGCCTGCGCATTATCCGTACAAATATTATCCCGGATATTGTCATATGCGCATATCTTTAATGCTGATCTGTTCAATATCTATTGCTTCTCTTTTAACCTCATATATTTTCGATGATCCATTGTTTAACTCTATTGTAATTGTCGCCGCCGTATCTTTACTGTAAAAGGCCATAATATTGCCGCCATGTTTAATTGTTTCTTCTGTTAGTGGTCCCTTGAGGATCCCCTTGGGTCCCTTGAAACTCAGACGGAGAAAAAAGTATATAAGGGGCTTCCCAGAGAGGATTCGAGCCGTTCATTTTCTTCCTGATTTCTCCCGAGGAAACAGCATTGTGTCCTTGTCAGCCTGAAATATCTCCCGATTGTCAGGAGTTCAATATCCTTTGGTGTGAAATCCGTATCTGTTTGACATGAGGTCTTTTAGTTTGCGGCCAAAAATAGGGTCAGTGAGAAGACAGCCCCCGCCGGGACGGGCAAATTCTTTCAGGTTATGGAGTGCGACGAGGTTGTACTGGGTTTCCCGTGATCTTCCGGAGATGCCAAGAAGTTTTTCCCGGTCAATGATACCTTCCTGTTCCGGTTTGGTGGGAGGGAAAAGCTTTGCCGAAAGCGGTCTCACAATAAGACCGCTGAGGCCGCTTCTTTTTTCGATCAGTTCAATGGTATGTCTTTTTCTGGGACATGGGCCGCTGGCCCACAACTTCGCCTGTTATGAGAAACCCTGCCTCTTCTTCTGCCATAATTGCCGCTGTCTTTTCAAGCATGAATATCCGGCAATCAATGCATGGATTCATGTTTTTGCCATATCCGTAGCGTGGTTTTTTTATGATTTCAAGGTATTCATCGCCTTTATTTTTCACAATGAGACGGATACCCAGTTCGTTGGCTGTTTTCACTGCCTGGAGTCCCCTTTCCTTATCACTTTTACTGGCAAAGTGGGAAGTAAAGTGAAGGCCCACTACTTCAATACCCTGATCGAGAATGAGCTTTGTGGCAAGGGCGCTGTCGAGGCCCCCTGAGAGGAGTGATATGGCTTTTTTATTCATAATAAAAAGGCTATAGGTTATAGGCGACAGGTTATAGGTAAAACCAAAAAAGAACCCGGCGCCCTTGTGCTCATTGCCTGTTATCTTTCCTCCAGCGTATTCATCGTGATGCCGTGCATCGATGCCGGGAAGAGGCGCTACAGGGCTTGAAAGAAGAAACTCGCCTGTATTGATCCATTCTTTCAGGATAGAGGCAATTTCTTGCGCTTTTGAATAGCTCGATATGGGGTATGTAAGCACTGTCTTTGCCGTTGATGTTGATTTTTCCCGATTTTAGCTGCGCATAGGTAACTTCGCAGAGACTTTTTGGTATTCTTTCCGGGATAGTCATGAGAATAGTCCACAACCTGCGCCTAGAAATCTTCATCGCTCCTGGAGGTAAAGTATGCCATTTCTTCATCAAGAATGGGGATCGGGAATGCCGAGCCCCACAAACATTGTTGCTCCATATCCGACAAAACTGGCGCCTTTCAGATAAAGGCCACTCATTTTTTTTGCGTCACCGGTAACCGCGAGTGTTCCTGCGCCTGCCCTTGGAAGACCGTCAGGGCTTCTCAGCGCCGAGGGATTGTGCTGGGTGCCGTTCCATGAGACATATCCCACGCCTCCGCCGAGAAAGATCCGTGTTCCGATCCCGATTGTCCGGTATTTCGGGTCCTTGAGGAGAGGAGAGAGCTGTCCGGCGCTGCAATAATTCGCGCTGTTCATGTTTGGTTTCAGCGACCCCATATAGGTATGGATCATCTTATTTGAGACATTAACCGCCACATTGTAGTTTTGATAACTGTTTCGCGGGTTATAAAGATATGCCTCGTTTACCGTTATTTTTGTTGATATGGGTTTCAATCTTTTTTCGCGGATAGCAGTCTGTCCCATAGGCAGTTGCCACAAGCCTTATATCCTTTCCGCTGACGAAATCTTCAATAACGTGTCCGCCGCCGTATTTAAAGGCGCCGGGATAAACAGTGTTGCGAGGATCATCGTCAGGAGAAGCGGTGGCCCCAATATAAAGATCAACGGCAGCAATACCGCAATATGCGGGCACATCGTTAAGGTAGCATTTCCCGCCGCCTATTTTGATTCTCGGTTTTGAATGCCCGACGTTTATGAACATGCCGCTTGTGCACATAGGCCCAAATGTGCCCGTAGTAACGACATCAACATACTGCGCAGCCTTTTTTGTTCCTTTTTTCTTTGTTATATCGATCATTTCTTCGGCAGTGACGACTACAACTTTGCCCTTTTTTATTTTTTCATTGATTTCTTCTATTGTTTTCAATAGTTTTTCCTCCTAGCAGGTCGGTTATCCATGTATATGGGTTGAACAGGAATGACCGGAAGTAAATTATACACAATTCGTGATATTAATCGACTGTTACGTTAATTTGATTTCTGCTTCAGATTTTCTTCCGTAGATGGGTTTTGTGTCATTCTTCGGGGATTCTCCATGATTGATATCCCTGTTTTTATAAAAGCTTCTGCCGATATTATCCGGTCAGTATCTTTTACGATCTGTTACGCCTTCTATTCCTGCCAGGAACGGTTCACATACGATAATTCCTGTGCCGAAGCATATACAGGGTTTTTGAATAATATCGGGAACTGTTTCAGGTTTTACTGCCCGGTAATCTGTAAGCCTTTTCAATGTTCCCTTTGACGCATAATAGAGGGCAAGAAAGACTTCACTTTTTTTTGCATCAATAAGGGGACAGAGGAAATGGCCGTCCATGTGAGCGAAAGGGGTTGGCCAGAACATCAAGCGTTGGAACGCCGATGAGAGGGATATTCATTGCCGAACTTATGCCCTTACAGAATGCCAGCGAAACCCGTATACCGGTAAATGAACCCGGTCCAAGGGTGACAAAGAGGGCCTTTACATCGTCGATCTCCGGTCCTGTATCGGCAAGTATATCGGAGACCATGACAGTTGCGATGATTTCCGAAGGGGTATGTTGAATATCTTTGACATTCGTTCTCGCTCAGTATTTTTTCCCCATCTGCAACGGCAATGGTGAGAAGATCGAGAGAATTATCGATTGCAACGATAAGCATCAGTGGCCCCTCTGGATTGTGGAGACGATTTGGCGGAGAAGAATTTGAGGAACCCGGCATGTAGTCGAGAAATGCCTTTGTCTGGAAGAGCCGCATAATGTCATTGTAAAAGGCAAAGGCCATAAGCATGATGAGTAGGGTCAGTCCGATCTTCTGTGCAATGTCGACGATCTTTTCCGATATCTTTCTCCTCGTAATAATTTCAATAAAATTGAAGAGGATATGGCCTCCATCGAGAACAGGTATGGGCAGAAGGTTGAGAATACCAAGATTAATACTGATGAAGGCGACAAAGGTGACAAGACTCCAGATGCCACCCTTGGCCTGTTTCCCGGTGAGTTGCACAATGGCAATGGGTCCGCCGATCTCTTTTGTGGAAATATCTCCGGCGATCATATGATAAATCCCGCGCAGCATTGTTTTGATCATGGTATAGGTCACTTCGATCGATTTCGGGACAGCGCTGAAGGGGTTTTCTTTTTTCCAGCACCATCTCGGTAGACCTTCGATCCCTATTTTCTTTCTTTTTATTACATTTCCCAGATCGCTCTTTTCTTCTATTTCTATTGGCGTGATCATGATTTCGTAATGTATTGCCATCTCGCTGGAGAACGAATTTCATCGGCGCGCTTTTTGCAAAGGCTATTTCCCGCAAGAGTTCTTGCCAGTCATTGATCTTTGTGCCATTAACTTCAAGAATTATGTCGCCTGCGCTGAACACCGGCTTCATGAGCAGGATAGCCTTTCATTCCACATTACCAACCCTGCGAAGGCAGAGATCCGTAACCGTTGAATGATAAGAGCAAAATAGATGATGACCGTCGCAAAGATGAGATTAAAAAACGGTCCGGCGAAGACAATGAGAAAGCGCTGGAAGGGCGTTTTGTTTGTAAAATGATCGTTCTTTATCTTCTTCGGCATTTCTTCGTCAGGTGATTCGCCGAGAAGCTTTACGTATCCGCCAAGGGGCATTGCGGAGATTGCGTATTCTGTTTCGCCTTTTTTCCAATGAAGCAGTTTCTTGCCAAAACCGAGCGAAAAGGTAATGACTTTGACATTGGTGAGACGGGCAAAAGGAAGTGTCCGAACTCATGGACGATGAATAAGAATGCTCAATGCAACGATTGCATATACAAAACTTATCATAGGTTACCTCATATAGATTTCTTTAGATTGATTCTGCAGTATATATTTGTGCCCAGTCGTATAATGCCAGGACAGTCTCGATGTTTTCGATAATCCGGCTGTGATTGTATGATGTTCCAGGGCGTCCCTGACAATGTGAGGTATATCGGTAAATCCGATCTTCCCTTGAATAAATGCCTCCGAAGCAACCTCGTTTGCAGTATTGAGAACAATAAGGGCGCTGTCTCCCGATGCGAGGGCATCATAGGCAAGCTGGAGAGAAGGAAATTTATCCATATCAGGCGCATAAAAGGAAAGGTTGCCAATTTCTTCAAGACTGAGCCTGTTTACGGGCAGCGGTAATCTTTGAGAGGCATTTAAAGCATAGGCAATGGGGATTTTCATATCCGGACATGCCATATATGCCATAAGAGAGTTGTCAGCCAATTCGACAATACCATGGAGTATGCTTTCCGGATGGACAAGCACCTTTATCTGTGAAGGATCCACATTGAAGAGCCATCGTGCCTCGATTACCTCAAGACCCTTGTTCATAAGAGTTGCCGAATCAAGGGTGATCTTCTGTCCCATTTTCCAGGTGGGATGATTAAGCGCTTCTTCGGGGCTTACTTTTTTTAAGTCATCTTTCCTGTGGTTTCTGAAGGGCCCGCCCGATGCGGTGATAATCATTGTTTTCAGCTCTTTCCGGGGATTGCCTGCAGAAATTGATGAAGTGCGGAATGTTCACTGTCAACAGGAATAAGTTCGTCCGGGTTTCCTTTGAGGAGTTTTGTGATAATTCTTCCGGCCATGACAAGGCTTTCTTTATTTGCAAGGGCAATGGTTTTTTTGCATTTCAGCGCTTCTATGGTAGGCTGTAAGGCCGATACTCCCGGGTAGGGCATTGACGACGATATCAAGTCCATGGCCTATCATGTTCTTTCATGCCTTCGATGCCGGTGAAGAATTTTGTTTTGTTGAAAGTTACTTTATCTTTCTGTGATCTATCGTATACACAGACATATTTCGGTTTGAATTTTTGTATCTGTTCGTTGAGGAGGTCCATGTTGTTTTTGCAGGCAAGACCGAAAACTTCCAGATTATCTTTCTCGTGTTCTATGATCTTCAAGCGTGGCCTTCCCGATTGAACCGGTGGAGCCCAGGATGAGTATCTTTTTCTTCATGTTTTTCTATACCTTCCAGATCGTGCAGATACACATTAAAAAGGCGCTGTAAAAATAAAACTGTCTATCCTGTCAAGGATTCCCCCATGTCCGGGAATGAGGTGAGGAAGAATCTTTTATGCCAGATACCCGTTTCCCGCGGATTCCAGGAGATCGCCTGCCTGGCCAAGAATGCCCATTAGCGATCCCGATAATGAGGGATTTGGCAATACTGAAACTGAGCAGCGTCATGGAAGAGGACGATAATGATCATGCTGCCCAGCATTGCTCCCATGAAGACCTTCATACGGTTTTTTTTGGGCTTATCTGAGGGACGAAAAGGTCTTTTTCCGAAAGTTTTTCCCTACGAAAGGCGCAGATATCACTGGCCCAGACTGCCAGGAGGAGAATAAGCGGAAAAAGGTTGTTGAATTCCTTGAGATGGTAGCATGGTGAAAAGAGGGAGAACAATAAAAACCCCACCGAAGAGAAGGACGGCAGTCCCCTTTATGACCTCTTCGTTTATGCCTTCTTCCTGTTATTCGTCTCTCTGAAAAATTTGAAAAGAAGATAGAGAAAGGGGAGCGGCGAGAAGCCAGAGAATGTAAAGGAGGAAGTGTTTGGAGTAGAGAGGTATGAAATACCGATGAGAGTCAGGAAGACGAGAATATATTTGTCCTTTACGCCTGAGCCATGGCGGCAATCTCATAGAGAGCAACTGCGGCAATACGGCAAGGAAGATATAGAACCATAATGGCGGTACGAAAAAAAAAATGCTGCAACGACAGGGGCGAGGAAGCAGCCGGCTAATACTCTTTTTTTGAGTTCTCCCAATCAGCCTTCCTTTACTTTTCCAAATCTTCTTTCTCTTCGGTAAATTCCCGCAAGGCTTTCAAATAGGCCTTTTTTCTGAAATCAGGCCAGAGTGTCTCGGTCACATATATTTCCGTATACGCAACCTGCCACAAGAGAAAATTGCTGAGCCTCATTTCACCACTTGTTCGGATGAGAAGATCAGGGTCAGGGATATTGCCTGCGTAAAGATATCTCTTAAATAGTTTTTCGTCTATTCTTTTGATAATCCCTTTTTTAGCATCTTCCACAATTGCTTTCACTGCGTGAATAATCTCTCTTCGCCCGCTATAACTCAGGGCGAGATTGAGATGAAGATTTTTATTACGTGCTGTTTTTTGAATGACATCTGCTATTTGATTTTGGAGTTTTTTCGGAAAGTCCTTCTATTTCTCCCACGATATTTAAGCAAATGCCTTTATCCATCATGAGCGGCAGTTCTTCTTCAAGGTATACACTTAAAAGCGTCATGAGAGTCTTTACTTCATCTTTCGGTCGCGCCCAGTTTTCTTTTGAGAAGGCATAAAGGGTAAGATAGGGTATTCTCAGTTCGCAGGTTGTAGTAACGATCTCTCGTCACAGATTCCATGCCGACGCGGTGTCCTTCAACGCGTTTCAGTTTCTTGTGCTTTGCCCACCGTCCGTTGCCATCCATGATAATCGCGACATGGGTAGGAAGTTTATCGAGTTTTATTTTATCCATTGAGCAGTTATCTTTAGATTGCCATGATCTCTTTTTCTTTCTCTGAATATATTTTTTCTGCCATTTCTATATGTTTATCGGTTGTTTTCTGCACTTCATCCTGATGTTTTCTGAGATCATCCTGGGAGAGGGCTTTGTCTTTTTCCATTTTCTTTAATTTTTCGTTGATATCTCTCCGGACATTTCTCATGGCGATCTTTGTATTTTCGAGCATCTTACTGCCAACTTTGGTCAGTTCACGTCTTCGTTCTTCTGTGAGTTTCGGAAATGAAAGCCTGATGATTTTTCCGTCAGACATGGGATTTACGCCGAGATCTGATTTTTGTATAGCTTTTTCTATCTCATTGATGACAGTGTTGTCCCATGGCTGAATTGTAATGGTCCTGCTGTCAGGTACTCCGATGGCTGCGACCTGGTTGAGTGGTGTCGGCTGATTATAATAATCTATTTTGATGTCTTCGAGAAGAGAAACAGAAGCAACGCCTGTTCTCAGTTTTGAAAGGTCTTTTTTCAGAGCTACAAGAGATTTCTTGAGTTTATCCTCCAGTTCTTCAGCAACCTCATGATTCATATCTACCTCCTCACAATGGTCCCGATGTGTTCACCGAGGACTGCTTTTTTCAGGTTCCCTTTTTTCCTCATGTTAAATACGGCAAGGGGAAGTTGGTTTTCTTTGCAAAGGGTAATCGCCGTTAAATCCATGACCTGAAGGTCTTTCTTGAGAACATCGCTGTAGGAGATTTCGGAGTAAAATTTCGCGTTCTTGTGGAGCTCCGGGTCTTTATCATATACGCCGTCTACTTTTGTTGCCTTCAAGAGGATGTCCGCTTTTATCTCGATGGCCCTAAGCGCGGCTGCGGTATCTGTTGTAAAATATGGATTGCCTGTACCGCATGCGAAGATGACGACCCGCCTTTTTTGAGATGGCGAGAGCGTCTTTGCGCACATACGGCTCGGCTATCTTTTCAATCTCAAGGGCAGTCTGGACACCGCTTCCACACCCAGTTTTTCAAGAGCGTATCTGGAGTGCAAGGGCATTGATGACTGTTGCCATCATGCCCATATAGTCACCGGTTACCCGGTCCATTCCTGTCTTCTCACCTTTTTTCCCCCGGTAGATATTGCCGCCGCCCAAAACTATGGCAACCTCTACCCCCAGTTCCTGGATCTCCTTGATTTGTCTGGCCATGTCAGATGACGGCAATCTGATCAATGCCGTATCCTTCGTTCCCCAGAGGGCTTCACCGCTTAATTTGATAAGTACCCTCCTGTATTGGATCCTTACTCTTCAATCGTTTCCCCCAATTGGAAACGGACAAATCGGTTGATAAGAATTTTTTCACCCATCTTTACGATAAGCTCTTCCAGAAGTTCTTTGATGGTTAATCAGGGTTTTTAATATAGGATTGTTCGACAAGGCAGATTTCCTGATAGAATTTTTCAAGTTTTCCTTCAGCGATCTTTTCAATGATTTTTTCCGGTTTGCCTGATTCCAGGGCCTGTTTTTTATATATTTCTTTTTCCTTTTCTATAAGGTCCGGCAGGCACGTCTTCCCGTTTTACATAAAGCGGGTTTGACGCCGTTATCTGCATTGCGATATCTCTGGCAAATTCCTGAAATTCTTTTGTGTTGGCAACAAAATCAGTTTCACAGTTGACTTCAACCATGACGCCTACTTTCCGCCTGTATGAATGTAGGATGCGATAGTACCTTCCGACGCGACTCTCCCCATCCGTTTTTGCAGTTTTGCCAGTCCTTTTTCCCGTAAGTAATCGATGGCTTTTTCCATATCGCCGTTAGACTGTTTCAGGGCTTCTTTGCAGTCCATGAGTCCAACGCCTGTTTTTTCTCTCAATTTTTTAACAGCTTCCGCGCTGATGTCCATGGATGTATCCTCCTCACGAATTGGTATCTAAAGCATCGTCATTGTTCTTCAAAAATACTTTCGTCAATAAAAGGTTTGGGTTCTTCCGCGGGGCCTGTCTTCTTTTCCCTGGAATTCTTCGACGTAGAGCGCTTTCCCTTCGAGGATGGCATCGGCTATTTTCATCGTAATGAGTTTAATGGCCCTGATAGCATCATCGTTGCCGGGGATGATAAAGTCAATATCATCGGGATCACAGTTTGTGTCGACAATGCCGACTGTTGGTATGCCAAGTTTTTTTGCTTCCTTTACCGCTATATACTCTTTCTTGGGATCAACAACATAAATGGCCCCGGGGAGACGGTCCATCCCTTGATGCCGCCTATATTCTTTTCCAGTTTCTCAATTTCTTTTTCGATGCCGATGGCTTCTTTTTTGGGAAGTACTTTGATAAATATCGCTTTCTTTCAGTTCTTCATATTTTTTCAGCCGATCAAGACTTTTTTCAATGGTCTGGAAAGTTTGTCATGGTGCCGCCAAGCCATCTGTTGTTGACATAGAAAGCGCCGCAACGTTTTGCTTCCTCGGATATTCCTTCCTGGGCCTGTTTTTTTGTGCCCACAAAGAGAATATACTCATTATGGGATGCGACTTCTTTTACAAAATTGTATGCTTCTTTGAACATTTTCAAGGTTTTCTGCAGGTCAATAATGTAGATACCGTTCCGTGCGCCGAAGATGTATGGTTTCATCTTGGGGTTCCATCTTTTTGTCTGATGTCCGAAATGGACGCCTGCTTCGAGTAGTTGTTTAATGGTGAGATTTGACATGTTGCCTCCTGGTTTATTCTTCCGCCTTTCGCGCTTTAAGTAACAGACAGTTACCTGCACCCTGTTCGCAATTGAAAGGCGTGCAAATTTATTGCTTTTATAAATATCATATGATTTCAATTATTTCAAGAGAAAAGCGGCTTTGCGGCGCGCCGGTTAATCCGCTATAAAGTCTGTAGTCTTCCCTGACAGCATATTATTCGTCAGATTGGAATCCTTTTCCTGTAAAACGTAATTCTGACAAGCAGTTGTTTATGATTTAAAGCCCCTATTTATTGAAAACAATGAGGGTATATGGTATGTTGATAAAAAAGGAGGAAGAAATGCCGACAAATACGAAGAAAACGGAACTTCGGAGAAAAAGAAAGAAAACCAGCCAGGCAAAAAAGAGAAAGAAAGTCATGTCAAAAATGTCTACACCGGTTTTTGCCATTCACACCGACAAAGATGAGTAATGGCCAAATCGCTGCGATATGAAACAGGACCCATACGACCGCCAAATGAGGCCTATAGTCTTCTCTTAAGATTTACCCGGAATTGTTCCTGGAACAAATGCGCTTTTTGTCATATCTACAAAGAAAGGAAGTTTGAAGCGAGAAAGTTTGAGGAAATCAAGAGGGACATTGATACGGTTAAAGAAATTTGCGACGACATCCGGCAGATGTCCGTGGAAAAAGGTCATGGGGGCAGGATTACCGAATCGCTTGTAGAGACGATATTTTCTCAAGCTATACGATCAATGAATGTTATAAAAGCGTTGCTGTCTGGATGTATTTTGGCGCAAAAAGTGTCTTTATTCAGGATGCAAATTCTCTTGCCATGAATCCTAAAGTCTTTATTGAGGGCCTTCGATATCTCAAAGAAACTTTCCCGACTGTGGACCGTGTTACCTCCTATGCGCGTTCAAGCACTGTGGCAAAAAGATTATCCGCTCGATGATTTGCATAATATGAAAGAGGCAGGGTTGACGAGACTGCATATCGGTCTTGAGTCAGGTAGTAACATGCTCCTTAAATATATGAATAAAGGGACCACACAAGAGCAGCATATTGAAAGCGGGAGAAAAATTAAAGAATCAGGGATTGAACTTTCCGAGTATGTCGTGCTTGGACTCGGCGGCAAGAAATGGTGGAGGGAACATGCCCTGGAAACAGCCGCCGCATTGAATGCAATCAACCCGGATTTTATCCGTTTCAGGACACTGAAGATTTTAAAGAATATGCCCCTCTATGAAAAGCTTGAGAGTGGTGATTTTCTGCTTCCCACAGAAGAGGACATCTTACGCGAAGAGAAGCTCCTCGTTGAAAATCTGGATGGTATTACCAGTCTGATCAAAAGTGATCACGTATTGAATCTTCTCGAAGAGGTAAACGGCAGATTACCCAATGACAAAGAGAAAATGCTTGCTGCCATTGATAGTTATTTTGCCCTCGGTGATGAGCAAAAGGTTATTTATCGTTTCGGGAGAAGATCGGGGATCTACCGGCGCATTGAAGATCTTCAGGATGAACTTACCTATTTCAGAATAAAAAAGACTATTAAAGAGATGGAATTAAAAGAACCGGGCAGTGTCGAAAGAACTATCTCGCTGTTGCTTGAAAATTATATTTAAAACCTGATATGTTTACAAGACAATGACTTCATGTGTTAAACAAGCCTATACCCCACCTAGACGTCAGATAATTGAAAAAAATGTGTCGGAATAAGATCAGTTTCTTTATTTCTTGACACCAATTCTCAAGGTAATTCCCGGTTTGCTATTCCGGTCAAATGTACCTTGGGAAAGGATTGCTACATCATGCGCTATGTCGATAGTGATCCTGGTCAAGAGGCGGTCGATTTCAATTGCGGAAGACAAACGAACAATGGTCACGATGGAACTGATTTTGGCATTGCCGATCTTCAAGCAATGTGGACGGGAGTTCCCGTCATCGCCTCGGCTGCCGGTATTATCCTCAGAGTACGGGATAATATAGCAGATCACTTGGTTGCCGAAGAAAGCGATCGGATCGTCATCAAGAATTTCGAGTGTGGCAACGGTCTTGTTATCAAGCATGGCAACGGGTGGCAGACCCAATACTGCCATGTGCGCAAGGGAAGCCTCATGGTCAAGCCCGGTGAACGCAGGCTTCTCATTCAAGCTGCCAAACAAATGGATCTCTGGGAGGGACAATTTTCGGAAGCGCGGCTTCAATCGGATAATCTTCCATCACTCATCTTCCGGGTCCATGTCTATGGTGTGCTACAAGGGGATAAAGAACGGTTTACGATGAGGGTGCCAAACGGGAACATATTTATCGATGTCGAAAAGAACATAGCCAAATCTGCTCGAAGCTGGGTGAATTATATAGGCAAACACAATACCCGTGAGAGACCGCTTCCAAAGGGTACCTGGTGAGCCTCCTATCAATTGAAAACCTTACCCTCCCTTTGAAAAGTAGATTTCCATTGCTTCAACGAGTCCCGGAATATCATATCGGAGAGACTCGATATGGATGGGGACATTGTGGTTTTGCAGCGTTTTGCTCGTTACCGGTCCTATTGAAGCGATAAGCGTTTCTTCCAGTATCTTTTTCCCATAAATGGAGATAAAGTTATCCACTGTCGATGAACTGGTAAAGGTGATGATGTCAGGCTTTTCAGTCAGGTTAGCCCTCTTTTTCGGGAGAGTAGTCTTGTATATAGGGATTACGGTGCATGTACCCCCCTGTTGTCTGATGAATTCAACAAGAAGGTCCCGCCCATCCTCTGCCCTTGGCAAAAGAAATTGTTTGCCTTTTATTTCCAGTTTATTCAGAATCTCAACAATGCCCTCCGACGTATAGCTTTGCGGAATAAAATCCGCCGTAACTCCCTTTGTTTCCAGCATGGTTGCCGTAGCTTGGCCGATGGGAATGATTTTTATGCCCTTCAGTGCACGGGCATCCCTGTCGTGTTCCATGAGGTTGTTAAAAAAGATAGCAACACTGTTTACGCTCGTAAAGATAATTGCATAGTAATCCTCGATATTCCCGATAGCTTTTTGTAACTTATGATTCGGTTCGATAGGAGTTATTTCGATAGTGGGGGCGTAAAGGACCTGGGCCCCTTTTTCCGCAAGAAGTTCACCGAATTTTCTTGATTGGTGTGGCGCACGGGTAATGAGGATCTTTTTGTTAAAGAAGGGTTTTCCTTCGTACCAGTTCAGTTTTTCTCTGAGACGGATGACATTTCCTATGACAATAATGCCCGGCGGCTTGATATCATTTCTTTTTGCAATGGCATCTATTTCTTTGAGAGGCCCTGTGACGACCTTTTGGGCGGGGAGGGTCCCGGATGTAATGACGCATGCCGGCGTGTGGGGGTCTTTTCCTTCTTTTATGAGTTTTTCCTTGATCGTTTTAAGGTTTTTGATACCCATAAGAAATACGAGCGTATCCGGTCCTGTTGCGAGTTCATGCCACTTGATCGTTGATGCGGTCTTTTTTTCATCTTCGTGACCGGTTATGAAGGCCACCGTGGAGGCGTAGTCTCTATGGGTGAGAGGTATGCCGGCATATGCCGGAACCGATATGGCCGATGTAACGCCAGGGACAATTTCAAAATCGATGCCATGCTGAACGAGATATTCCGCTTCTTCTGCCCCTCTTCCAAATATGAAGGGGTCTCCACCTTTGAGACGGACAATGATATCATTGTCTCGTGCTTTCTCGACGAGGAGAGCGTTAATGTCAGGTTGTGGCAGTGAATGACGGGAGGCCTGTTTTCCTGCATAGATGAGCTCGGCGCCTCTTTTGGCATAATGCAAGAGGTCGGTATTGACGAGGTTGTCGTAGATGATGATATCTGCAGACCGGATAAGTTCGAAACCCCTCATGGTGATAAGCTTCGGATCGCCGGGCCCTGCGCCTACTAAAAAAACTTTACCCATGGTGAAATTATACGTTTTACTATCTGTCTATTCAAACAATAAATGCAACAAAGACCATTTTTCTCCTTTTATCGGTTCATATTTATATAAAAGCATGATAAATTTTAGAACAGTTCGGGGTATTTCTAAAAAGTCTATGCAGGGATCGGATATGATTTTATTTTACGCAATAGGTGGTTTATTGCAATGATAAAGAATATAACAGGGGAGGGGATATGATCAAAATCATACTGAAGGTCTTTGTTTTTATGGTCCTCTGCGCAGGGGTCCTCAATGCTGCTGAGGCGCCACAGGTTGAACTCTTTTCACCGGAAGGCACTGTGAAAGATGTCCGTCAGGTGACAGTCAGGTTTACGGAACAGATGGTCCCTTTCGGTGATCCCAGACTCGCAGACCCCTTTGATGTGAACTGTGTTGAAAAGGGCAAGGGACGCTGGGTGGATGGAAGAAACTGGTCCTACGATTTTGAAAAGGACCTTCCTGCCGGTGTGGTCTGTACCTTTACATTAAAAAAGACCCTCAGAACCCTTTCGGGTAAAAGCTTAACAGGCAAAAGAAAATTTACCTTTAATACCGGCGGACCCGCTGTGCTGGACGCAGAGCCTTATGAAGGGAATGAGCATATCGACGAAAACCAGCGGTTTATCTTTACCCTCAACGGTGAAGCCGATGAAAAGAGTCTTATTCAGAATGTTTATTGTTCTGTTGCCGGAATAGAGGAGCGGGTCAATATACGGCTTGTGACCGGCAAGGAAAAGGAAGAATTTCTCAGGGCCATAAAGCAGAGAAAG
>CAWAUQ010000013.1:0-12655 GCA_963785225.1 uncultured delta proteobacterium
GGCATTGTCTTTGAAGACGGAAAGACAGAAATCCTTCTTTCCTTTCTTTTTTCTGATTGCTTCCGTTGAACCTACAATATAGGTTTTAAAGAGGCTGTCGATCTTTGATATGTTTCCATCCTCTTCATAATCGATAGATGCGTTGAATATTTTATGTTTGCAGTGCTCCGACCATGTCTGCGCAATAGCTTCTATTTCAACATCAGTGGGCTTTGCATCGAGCCCTGCCTTCCTTCTCTCTTCTATTACCGTGCGACTGTCAAAGTATACCCTGATGGCAGCAAGCTCCTCACGTGAAAGGGCCCATGTCCGCTCTCTGTTGACTTTAACGAGTTCCTCCATATCAATAGTAAAATCAAAGCTTTCCACAACAGGTTCCGCTGCAATGGTTACTCTGGGAACAGCGGTCCCCATACCGGCATCCTGTTTATATTGGTCAATCTTTTTATAGCTGTACCTGTTGATAAGGGTATTTGCCAAAGCTCCCTCGGCAATCTGTACAATATCTTTCTCTGTCAGGGGTCCCTTTAGAAAGTATATCCTCGATGTATACACCGCTTCCCCATCGCCAAAGGGATTGCCGGAAATGGCTTCTGTAACCTCTTTAGCAGTTCTTCCCACGTTGTCGGTAACGCCCGGTTTAAAACCGACTTCTATAACCCAGTCAGCGTCAAAAAAGGTACAGTCATCGGTAATGCTTTTCTGGATAACGGGGTCTACAAAAGCATCACTTTGCAGGATACCCAGCGTATGTTGATCGAGTTTAGCGTCTATCGTATAGACATCAACGACATGTGTTTCTTCCAGATCAAACCCAAAATCTGTTTTTATCCTCTTCTTCAATTTTTGGGCTGCCACGTCTTTTATGTTATCTTTATGTGAAACTTCTATTCTGTATGCCATATTATGCCAAAAACTCCTTTAATTTTTTTATACTTTCCACCGCATATGATTCAACGTGGAACTCTGTAGTATATATCACATCGCTGAACTGATTTACGAACCTTTTCAGTTCACGGAAAGGGAAAGTTCCCCTGCCTATAGGCAGGTGTTCGTCCCATGCGCCATGATTATCGTGGAGGTGCATCTCCCGCAACCTCCCCTTAAGCGGAACAAGCCATTCTTCGAGGGAAACCCTGGAAAAGAGATTAAAATGGCCTGAATCAAAACAGAAATAGAGGTTCCTCTCTTTGAAGTGTCCGAAAAGCTCAATCAGCGTGGATGGTTCTTCCTCAAAAATGTTTTCCACCATAACGAGCAGGCCGCTATCGGCCTCCTTAAGCACCTCTTCCCAGGTATCGCAGCTCGCATCAAGCCACACCTGCTGGCGTCCATCAAAAAACCATTTGTTGTAACCCCCATGACAGACAATACCCCTGGCATGGAGCATATTCGCCATTTCAACGGACTTTTTCAGCTTATCCTTTGTGATTGCCCGTATGGTCCGATCAACACCGCCAGGACTCAAATCCATGAAAGGGGCATGGACCGTACAAGCGATACCCGCATCCTTGAGTAATTGACCAAGTTCTTTTACATCCCCTATGGCAATCTCATCAATAACATCATTATCAAAATAGATCTCTGCCCCGATCTGGAGATTGGCAATACGCTGTATATTATCACGTACCATCTCGTAGGGTACGTTTGTCGATAGAAGCATAATTAACTCCCGGTCTGTTTTATTTAGTCTTCGGTAATAATGACTGGCGGGCTTCAATAAATCTGTCAACCAGTACATTGATGTTTTTATTAATAGTGTCGAGGGTGCCTATATTCGCTATGCCGGCCATATTGACCGACCATGTGCTGGCAAGTGTCCTCACATCGGGGTTTGTTTCCAGCGTAGCGATCTGCCGCAGATCAACAATGATAGTATACGCATACCAGTACTTCTGGTATTCATGGGTATTAATATTAATATATAGGACTGGCCTGCCCGCTGTTTTCAGCCATTTTTCCTGGTCCAGCATGGTGATGCCTGCTTTCATAAGCCTTTGTTCAATAGTCTTCTGTAACTGTTCTTTGGTAAGTCCAAAACGCTGGACATATTTCTGTATGTTGGGTTGGGGGTCTTCGACGACAACACGGACCCCTTTTATGGTAAGGAGTGTCTGTCTGGTAAGTTCGGAATCGATGGCATAGAGACTCGTCACCGGAAGCACTGCTAAAAAGCATAAAGCAAAAAACGTTATGAACATTTTCCGCTGCGTCATGATGGTTACCCTCCCTGGTCTCTGTCTTTCAACCCAGCAATGACCTTTTTCAATGCCTCATGGACAACTTCGATCTCTTCCACTTTCATGTTCGTGTGAAAAGGAAGCGCAATGATCGATTGCGCCTGCAGCCTCAGACTCCGGGAAATCTCCCGGTTTAAACCCAAACCTCTCACGGTAAAACGGCTGAAGGTGTATAGGCGTAAAATAGGGCCGTGTCGGAATGCCGGCTTTTGCCATATCCTCGATGACCAGATTCCTGTCAATGCCGGAAGTAAACCGGACAACATAGACAAACCAACTCATTCTCGTCGTTGTCGGAACAATCGGTAAGAGGCGTAGCTTCTCCAAGGACGATAATATTTTATTATACTGACTGTGCCACGATATCCCTTTTCCCAAGCAGTTCATCAAGCCTTTTCAACTGGACAACCCCAACAGTAGGCATTCAATTCGGACATTCGGTAATTATAGCCAAGCCGTGAATGATTGAGCCACCCGTCAAATTTATCTCTGCCCTGATTTCTCAGACTCCTGAAAAGATTGGCCCATTCATCATCATTCGTCACAAGGGCAGCGCCTTCACCGGTTGTCATCTGTTTATTCGGATAAAAGGCAAAGGCGCCGGCCTTTCCAATGGCCCCCACACGCTTGCCTTTATATTCGGCCCCGATGGCCTCACAGGCATCCTCAATGACAATGAGATTATATTTACCGGCAATTTCAAGAATGGGGTCCATATCGGCAGGCTGTCCAAAAACATGGACAACAAGAATGGCCTTTGTGCGTTCCGTAATCGCCGCTTCAATCTTATGCGGATCGATATTGAGGCTCACCGGGTCGATATCGACAAAAACCGGCGTGGCCTTTTCATGAAGAGATGCAGTTCGCTGAGGATATGAAGCTGAATGGTGTTGTGATTACTTCATCACCAGGACCAATACCGGCGGCTATTATACAGAGATGCAAAGCAGAAGTTCCATTCGTTACTGCCACTGCGTGTTTCGCCCGTGCCTCGAGCGGCAATCAATCGCTCGAATTCAAGGGTTTGCGAGCCGATGCTCAGGTTCCTCGACTGCATGACCTGAACAACAGCCTGTATTTCTTCTGCGGTAATATCCGGCATTGACATGGGAAGCTTGTAGCGAAGAAGATGACAGATCCCCGATTCCTCACCATTATCCATAAAACTGCTCAGAGAAGGCATGGTCGTGCAGGCAATGGAGATATCCTGGCATATATACTGAATGATTTTTCATTGTTTGTTCAGGCAGCGCTTGGCATGGCGATAATGACTTCATCGATTTTGTGCTCCTTCACAATATCGGCAAGTTTAATAACAGGTCCAAAAATACGGAGGCCCTGTGTTTTCATGCCGATCTTTTCTTGGATCATCGTCGAGAAACGCCACAGGCTTAAGACCGAGATGGGGATTGCTCTTCAATTCTCTGGCAATATTAATCCCGGAGTTTCCCGCTCCAACAATAAGGACCCGTTTATTCGTCACAATTCCCGTCTTTTTCCAATCAATATCACCGGGGTAGCGCTGCGATACTTTTATGAGTACCCTGAGACCCCCAAAAAGCATGACACTGACAATCCCTTCCAGAATATATAATGATCTGGGAAAAACAGGGATCAGGTAAGGGGTAAAAACAGAGAAGGTCACAAGAAAGAGCACCAAAGAACCTGCCGCGACAGAACATGCAAGTATCAGGAAATCACGGGTTGTTGCATATCGCCAGATACGGCGGTACATGCCGGTATAATAGAGAAAAACCGGCCTTATAATAATTGCAAGAACAGTGTAAGGCCATATAGACCTGAAATAATGATTGAAAAGAGAATTGCCCGGATTAATAACCTCCAGACGAAGCATGAGCCCAAACACAATTGAGACCAGTGTCAACAGCATGTCTGCAATTATCATATACCAGTAATGAGCCATATATTATTTATCCCTTTTCAGCCAGTCAGCCATCAATCTCATGGATATACGATCAAAAAAATCAACATTGAGCACTATGAAAAGAACGTTGAAACGGAAAGTAAAACCTCTATTCCGCACCAATTATACTCCCCTATGGGAACAAAAACAATATTGAGACATCGTCACCCTTCGTAATGTCTCACATATTTTTTCAGTAAATTCCTTACACCTTTTACATCGTTTATTGGCGATTCGGCTATGAGGCCTCAAATTCTTTCAGAATTTCCTCTATCTGAGACAGGGAATATTTAATACTATTGCGGGCGATAAAAACCTTCTCGTGTTTGCTTGCCATGGTTCCTTCTTCCGCTGTCAATATCTCCTCGAAGATTTTCTCTCCCGGTCTGATTCCGGTAAATTCAATATCGATATCCGATAGGGTTTCAACCCATGAATGGTGATCAATTCCTCTGCAAGCTCAACAATCTTTACAGGCTCTCCCATGTCAAGAACAAAAACTTCCCCACCTTCTCCCATTGTCGATGCCTGCAAAATAAGAGAAACCGCTTCCGGTATGGTCATAAAATACCTCACCATATCTTTATGGGTAACCGTGAGTGGTCCACCATGCTTTAATTGTTCAAGAAAGAGGGGGATAACACTTCCCCTGCTCCCCAGGACATTTCCAAACCGTACGGAAGTAAACTGCGTTGTTTGCGCTACAACATTCTCTATTCGCGATTCGTGATTTACGGCATCTCTGCTCTGCACTCTCTGCTCTGTGCTATTAAATGCCTGGCATATATACTCGGCAATCCTTTTTGTCGCCCCCATAATACTTGTCGGTCTCACTGCTTTATCCGTTGAGATCATAATAAACCGTTCCACCTGATAATCGCGGGAAACTTTTGCAACCATATAGGTCCCAAAGATATTTACTTTTACCGCTTCTTTGGGATTGTGTTCCATCATCGGCACATGTTTAAACGCTGCCGCATGAAAAACAATTTGCGGTTTAAATTCCCGGAAAACCTCCGATACTCTTTGTTCATCCTTCACATCACCGATAATAAAAGAGTCACTGTTCATCAGATGAGGAGTAATGCTTGTTGAGCCGAAGGTCATAGTGTGAAGATCCGTATCATCGATATCGAAAAGAACTATCCTGCCGGGCCGGAAAGCGCATATCTGCATCACCAGTTCAGAGCCGATGGAGCCACCGGCTCCTGTAATAAGAACGGTCTTATCCTTTAAGAATTCCCCGATTACACCATAGTCTATTTTCACTGCCTGACGTCCCATAAGATCTTCAATACTAATGTCTTCGAGAGATTTAAGCTTCAGGTCCGGTGTATCAAAACCATATATGCGGGGAACTATTTTAATCGTCTGAATCTTTTCCCTTGTTGCAACATTATATATATCTTTTAATTTCTTATGATTCAGCGTCGGAATGGCAACAATAACCGCTTCGATTCCTTCCTTTGAAATCATTTCGCTGAGACTTTCTATATTCCCGCGCACTTTTACTCCATGTATATATGTTCCAATCTTTATCGGATTATCATCAAGTATACCGACAGGATAGAATTCACTATAACCCAGCCGGGCCATATCTCTGATGATCATCTCCCCGGTATTGCCGGCGCCGAGGATAATTGCCTTTTTACCTTTCTTCGCAAATCCTCTTTTGCGCAACACTTCCCAGATAAATCCTTTTGGAAATCCGCAGGCCCGCAATGAGACAAAGAGAGATAATTCCATCTACAAAAAATATCCTCTTGGGAAAGCCCGTGATCGAAACTGGTGGCAGAAACGAATTGGGCAAACTCATGACAACAAGAAGAAGTTCAGAGAAAACCAGGGCAAGGACAATGTTCAGCAGGTCATTAATACTCACATATCGCCAGGACATGCCATACACTCTGAATAAGGCAAAGGCAACAATTTTGATAGCAATAAAAAAGACTGCTACTTCAGTTATGAGAGCCCAGTAGTCAATATTCATACTGAGCTCAAAGTGGAAAAGAAAAGCTATGAAAAGGGATAGAACAATGAGAGCAGTATCAATAATACAGAAGAAAATAAAACGTTTAAATTGTGATGGTTTCATGATTTTTGTAAATAAATGCGTCACTCGCAACCTGCCTTCTTATTTATATATTGTTGTGTATAAAAATGGAACCGCATGCATCTGATTTACTCATAACCTTATGTCAAACATTATTATTACTCCGGCAATGAAACATATGAATAATCATTGCTGCACAGCGCTAGATTCCCTCCTGCACAGGAATGACAATATTGAGACCTATAATAGCAGAAATAATATGAATCAACCCGATCATGAATCCATTAACAGATAAATTCGCCTATCTGAAGGCAGTATTCGTACGCTTGTAGAGGAAGAATAACAACATTTTTATACTGTTTTCAGGTAATCCTTAATGACTTTTATATAATCTGTGTAAAGAAGAATAGCCTGACTCAACGAGCCATGGATGATCGCATCGTCAATCGCATCGTACTCATGGACGAGCCTGTTTCTGAGTCCGGCAGAAGGGGCCAGACTCCCTGCAAGTCCGGCAGGAAGCACGTTAAGAGATGCCAATTCCAAAAAACTCTCAAAGTAGCTATCAGGAACCATGCCGCCAAGTTCCACAATAAGATGAGTATTGATATCAATGGCTGCTTCTATTAATTCCTGCAGAAGCCGTTCGGTACCCTTCCTTCGATAAAGGTCCTTGCCATACTCCCGTCCGGTAATCCCCGAAATCGGCTCAAGGGCCTCCAGATTCCTGACAATTACAGCAAGTTTGCGTTTGACAACCTCTTTATCCACAGGACTCATACATGCTCTCTCAACCGGAGGAATCTTTCGATTGTTCTATCCCGGGCTGTCCGAAGTTTCTTCGTGTCAACATACATTCGGTATGAAAGGGAGTAAAACTGACTGAACAAACCTGGTTCACGCTCATAAAGGACAATACTTTTTTGTGCCGCAGCAAACCTCAATAGTGGCGATGCACAGCCAAGATCGACGACATCAACGTTCTCAGCCCTTAACGCTCTGCTCACTCTATTCGTTAGTTCAATTGTATCTACGTGTCCGTCAAAGAGAAATCCGAGATCGATGTCACTCCTTTTGTGGCCCTTGCCTGACGCTAAGGAACCAAAAAGTAGTACCAATCGAAGCGTTTTATCCTCAAAGATTGTTCTGAGCTTTTTCTTTATTGTCTCTTCTACTGCATCTTCTTTAGAATCTATATTCATTTTGAAATATTATGCATCATCTCGGCTTGAAGTGCAAAACTTTTATAGCTACCATTATTCATAACAACAAACATCCCAAGCATACATAGCGTTGTATTGACATTCTATATTCAGTGCTGCACCCCTTCGGACTTTATTACCTTGAACAGAGTCATATACAATATCTTAAGATCGAGAAAAAGGGATTTGTTCTTCATATAGAATTCGTCATATGCTACCTTTTCAGAAACAGAGAGGTTGTCCCTTCCATTTACCTGCGCCCAACCGGTAATTCCCGGAACTAGCCTATGTACCCCTCTTTTTGTTCTCAACTCAACTAAGTCATCCTGGTTGTACAGGGCCGGTCTCGGTCCTATGAAACTCATATCACCCTTCAACACACTCCACAACTGCGGTAATTCATCAAGGCTGAATTTTCGAAGGAACCGGCCAAATGGCGTAAGATATTGAAGAGGATTTTCCAGTAAATGTGTGGCAACTGCAGGTGCATCAAAACGCATGGAACGAAACTTAGGCATCTTATATACCACGTTGTCCTTCCCTACCCTGCCCGACCAATGTAAAACAGGACCTTGGGAAGTCAGTTTTACCAGCACAGCAATGATAAGCATTGGTAAAGCCAGAACTACAAGAAGTATTAACGCAGATACCCAATCGTATACTTTTCTATTATCTTTATAATAAACCGGATTCACGCATTTCCCAAATAGTTTCCCGCCATCCTGTAAGTAAATCATACTGTGGTACAAAACCTAATTCTTTTTGTATACTGGCACTCTCTACCGCTATGTCTTCCGTATATTTATCGATTGTCGCCCTTATTGCGTCGATACCAATCCACCTCTCGCCTTAATCCATCTTCCAAGGTGGTCTTGGTTTGAAAACCATAGGCCTCTTCAAATCGGCTGGTATCGTAAACATCTTCGGATAACCATTTCTGTATAGTATGATGGAGACCCGATGTGCGCCGGTTCACTACCCTCGACAGATTCCTGCTTAAAAACAAAGCCAGCGACGCTGGAACCCTCACTGGTAAAGGGTTTTTTCGAGCGCATCTGCGATGCCATCCACAATCTCACGCATGGTGTAGGCAGGGGCAGAAACATTGTATATATTGATGCCCGATGCAGGTCGTTCTGCCACCGCCATACAGGCACGCGCCGCATCTCCTTTATACAATAAACTTTTCCGATTGCTACCGTCGCCTATCCAAAGAAAATGCCCTCTATCCAGCGCGCGTATCAAACGGCCCACATTCCCGGGATCGCCCTCCCCGTAAAGCGTAGCCAGCCGCAGAATAGTAAGTGCCATCCCTGACTTCCGGGCAATTTCGATGGCACGTAACTCTGCATTGTATTTAGACAGGGCGTATGGCCCAACAGGGTTACAAGGAGTATTTTCATCATACATTCCCCGAGTATATGGGCCGTAAACAGATACAGAACTGATCACAATCAAATGCCCAACACCCGCCGCAGCTGCCGCAGAAGCCACATTAGCGGTTCCGATTTCATTGATCTGCCGAAATTTCTCGACTGAATTCGCATCAGGAGAAAAAATATGTGCCAGGCCAGCGACGTGAATAACTGTGGTTGCATTCTCTAATACAGGCTTTAACTCTTCCGGCTTTGTAATATCTGCTTTTCGATACACGATCGTCGGACTCACCACTGGCTGCCCAAATCAGTGGCACGCACGGAAATGCCAGAGGCCGCAATAGCGATACGATTGCCCGCCCGAGAAACCCGTTCGCTCCTGTAACAACAAGAACTTCTCCATCCATTCTGTAAGACCTCTTCATCAGATCATTTGGCCGATTCTCATTACCGGCTGTTGATACATCCCTCTATGCTCATATAGAGCACTTGAGTTCCACTACAATCTTTATTCGTCGAAATTTAAGAAAAATGCCGAATAGGACAATGATGCCAAAAAAAGAAAATGCGATAATCCAAACAATATCGTACACTAAACGTAAACATATCTCTTTGAGAAATTTCTAATCATGTATAAGTATCACAACTTCTTTTGGCCTATTGATACAACAATTGTCCATAACAGTAGAACATTCGTATGACACCATCAATAATATGTTTTTCACGATATTTTTTTGCATTTGTTTCAAGATCGAAGCATAAGTTCTGCCAATTCAGCAAAATCGACCTTCGGTCGCCACCCAAGGGAATGCATGGTTTCAGGATTTGAAAACAGGCGTTTATATTCGGCGGTAAATCCATCCCATAGTATTACATGGTTTGTCCAATCTTTTCCAATAGAAGCAAAACATATCTTAAGCCAGTCTTCAATGGTATGCGTCTTACCGGTACCAATAACGGCTTCGAAAACTCTGTCTTGCCCCACAAGGACTGCCATGCCCTCTGCAATATCGCCGGCAAAAGCCCATTCTTTTTCAACAGAAATGTCACCGAGTTCAAGTTTTTCATCACTTCCGGCCGCTATACGCTTGACCGCCTGTACAATTTTCTGACTTACATGGGTTGGTTTTCGCAGTGGACTTTCGTGGTGAAAAAGATAACCCACATAAACTCTAACACCGAGGGTTCTGAAATACCGCGCCGAATAGACCGAGTGTATCCTTTCTACGGAGTAGGCGCTACTGGCATCAAAAGGATCCGTTTCATGGATTGGCTCTCCCCTGTTCGCGAACTGCAAGCCGCTACCGGCAAGAAAAACCTTGCATCCCGGATGCCAACGATAGACCGATTCAAGGATATTGAGAGTTCCCGTCCCTATGGTTTTGTGGTTTTCAAAGAGGGCTTCATGACGCGTTGTTGATGTCGCTGCAAGATGAAATATTACATCGGGTTTACGACTTCGAACCATTTCTTCCACAAACTCAAACGAAGCAACATCACCTCGCAGCCAATCACCCGTTCTGGAAATTCCCAAGACCTCACATCCTTGTCTCCGGTATAAATTCGCCAGGTAGTAACCATCCTGACTGTTAGCTCCAAATATAATAATCGTTTTCATACTCCTGCCTATTTGCGAATTATTTCAATTGTCGGAAGTGGGAAAATGAGCCCGATTCCCCGTTCAAGCGTTTCACGCTCGCGCTCTAAGAATTCTTCTTTGAAGTGCCAGGCAAAACAAGGTAGTAATCTGGATTCATGGCCCGGGATTCTTCTTCACTGACAATGGGAATATCTGTCCCCAACGTCATGGCGCCGTATTTGTCAGGGTTGCGTTCGGCTGCACAGTCAATAATTCTATGATCGATTCCGCACCATTGCAGAATGGTGTTCCCTTTTGTCGAGGCGCCATAGATATGGATCTTTTTCCCTTCTTTTTTCAGTTTTTTCAGAAGGGAATTGAGTTCTTCCTTGTGGACATTGACACGGTCCTGAAAGTGCCGGTACGGTTTGTCGGTGTCAAGTTCCAGGTCGAATTCTTCCTGTCGCATCGCTTTGATGTTCTGCTGGAATTCGTCCCGCTTGTAGGTAAAGTTGTTGATGTGGGTGGCATGGCAACGCAGGCTTCCACCGTTGATATCGTTGTGTGAGACGTTAACTACTTTCATCCCCGCTTGTTTAAGGATGTATTCGATGACCGCAAGGCTGTAATACTCGATGTGTTCATGACAAATGGTGTCGTAGGAGGTCATTTTAAGCATGGTGGGCATATAGGACATCTCGAATACCCAGATGCCTTCTGGAGATAGAATCTGCTTGATTCCGCGGGTGAAGGCAATGGGGTCCTCCAGATCATAGTACATGGCAATTGAGGTGATAATATCGAATGTACGGCTGCCAAGCTGGGATATCAGCTCTTCCGAAGGGAAAATATCCTGAACAACATTGACGGGGGCTTTGATTTCCTGGGCTACGTCAGAAGGGTCTACTCCGAATTTGGTGAAACTGGCGGGATAGAATCCCAGCAACGTGCCATCGTTGCAGCCAATATCAAGAACTGTGGCTGACTCCTTCCTGCCGGTCATCTCCATGGCTTCTTCGACTATGCCCTGCAGGTGGCGCCGCATGGTGTTGTTGGTGCCGGACCGATACCAGTAGGCCGAGTAGAGCACCTCTGGAGGGATCGTGTATTCCATCTGCAGAAGTCCGCAGGCTTTTTCGTCACGCATCGGGTCACAGCGCACCAGTGAGGTTGAGATTTTACGGGTAGGCGGCATTTCCTTGCCCGGCTTAACGAAAGAGCCTTGCAAGTACTGGTCTCCAAGGTTGATGACCGGTGTTAGTGCATTGGAGCCACAAACTCGGCAGGTATTACGCTTAATCAGGTGCATATTGACCTCCCCTATGCTACTTAATCTTGCTACTTAATCTGCTATACAAACTTTCAATCATCTCAGTGTGCGATTCCCAGCTATATTCTCTCATAATAAATCTTCTTGCTGCATATCTAATGTTTCTAGACATTTCATGGTTCAGTAACAATTCTGTACAACGATCAGCAAAATCGCTAACGTTATCTGCAACCACTAAATCTTTACCATTGACAGCCTTAATTGTTCCCAAGGCCAATGAAGTACACACAACGGGTAACTCGCAAGACCATTGCTTCCAGTAATTTAATGTGCATCCCATAACCGGATTTCATTGGAGCGATTGCAATCTGAGAAGTTGTCATTTCATTCACTATTGATTCAACAAAACCAGTTACAAAAATTGTTTTTCCATCATGATACTTTTTCACACTATTACCAGGTTTAATCCCCACAACTTTTATTTTAACTTCTGGTACGCTCTTTCTTATGAGCTCAAGACAATTTTTCAAAAACCATATAATTGCATGTTCGTTAGGGTAATACGCCATATGACCGGAGAAAATAATCGTTTTATTATCAGGTAATGGCAAATTCCTTTTATAGACAAGTGTATCAATTCCTAGAGGTACAGTTATTACCTTCTCTGAATTAATATAATCTTTGTCATTATCCGAGACCACGATTGATTGATCATACCTATGAACAATTTCCTTCTCATATAACTTGATCCGCTTGAGTTCTTCTCGGTACAAAAGGTTCTGGGGATATTTCATAATTTCGAGTCTTTTTTCTAGATTCAATTCCATAGAATCTATGAGGTCCAAGACTTTGGGCTTATTTATAGTTCTGGCATACTCCGCTGTGCGAAGCATATATGCATGCACAATATCAAAATTATCAGACTCCAGTATCGTTTTGAGCGTTTCTATAAGTTTGGTAGATCTGTAGTATAGCGTCTGAAAAGGAAGATTTGAAAAAGGACTGATAAAG
>CAWAUQ010000014.1:0-102531 GCA_963785225.1 uncultured delta proteobacterium
CAAAGCGAGCATAGGGCATACTGCAAAGAACCGAGAATTATGGATAGAAATGTAGTGTAACGTCAAAGATCACCCGGCGATCAGCCATCCGGTGAAACGAATTGTTCGGCTCAGAGCGCCTCGGTAGCGGGGACAAGCGTGACCCTCGTCGATACGGCATGCAAGGCTATATTGTGGATCATCTCATCCACTGTCGTACAACAATCAGGGAGAATAGTGACCTTATATTTCTCTGCCGATTTCGAAATGGCAGTATGCGTAACGCAGTTTTGGGTCATCATGCCACAGACAAGTAATTCTGTAACTCCAAAACCCGTGAGAATCTCTTCGAGGTTGGTCTCAACGAAGCTGTCCGCAAATTTCTTGACTACCACAGGTGCGTCGGGCGCTGATTGTAGAATCTGTGGATGAATATCGGCCCCCTCGGTACCTTGATTAAAGAAGGGCGCAATCCCCATTTTGGGATCGGCAATGTGCTGGACATGGATGACGGTGATGCCTTTAGCTTGTGCTGCCTTGATGGCCGCTTTTATGTTGCTGAGGGTAGTTTCTGTATTCCAGAGGGGAAACTTCCCACCCGGGAAATAGTCATTTTGGAGGTCGATAAGTAGCAGTGCTTTCTTCATGTTTTCTCCTTATGTTTATCCGTTAAGCCGAACGAAAAGCTGTGCGGCGCGGCTTTTTTGCGTCCGCACGAGCGACGTGTTGTGTGTTCAGTATTTTTCCTTTTCAATACCAGTTTCGAGTGAATCATAAATTTCTGAGTGAAATTCTAAATCGAACCATTCGTTAAATTATGCAAAACTTCTATTCTTTGGCCTAAAATGTTTATCGATATACCAGCCTTTCAAGCTCAATTTCAAATAGTTTTTTAAAATTGACTTGATGTATTTTAAGGACTCTTCGTCACTATCCAGATCATCTGGCAACAGAATAGCGGTACAATCTTTTGTTAAGGAACCAATATCAAAGTTTCCTTCCATTTCTGGAAGTGAATTAATCCAATCGATATATAACTTTTTTGGCTTGATAATAGCTATTTGACAATTTATTGGATACACGTATGTCCTTCACACACAACAATTAATCTGCTGCAAGCTACAATTTGTTAAATACTATGTTTAACGGGTAGAATTGTCAAGGACAATGACTTTCTTATAACAAACTTATGAAAATAAAACCGCATGGTATCAACAGGATATGGGGTGCCATACAAATGCACAATGCAACATAATTCTAAAACATAATGTTATATTGTTCATTGCATAAGTTTATTATTTACATGAACGACAGATTCAAGCTGAAATATTCACGCTGTGGTTATTGATTGCCGATTGAAATGTAGCCCATTCGACAACCTTGCCAGATTACTGATTTCAGCCCGCAACATATAAAATACCACCTTCCGGCAATCATAATATCTCTTTCTCAAGAAAAAGCCAGTCCCCAAAGACCATACTGTTTCAATCGGTAATCAATGAGCGGTTATCCTATTTCCCATGGAGAATATCTATCCAGCGTATTGCTTCCTGATCACTGACCTTGCCCAGATAGACCTGTGTTGTTTTTAAATCCTGATGCCGAAGTATAATCTTTGACACGATTTCTAAGGGTACTCCGTTCCGGCTTGCATAGGTTGCAGAGTATCTCCTCAGATCATGGGGAGAAATACTCACCTTCAGCTTTATACCAAGCTTCTTTATGAAGGTTCTTGCCGTAGAGTAGCAGATCGGGAATACCCGTGTATCAGAGGAAAGGCTGTTATCGTGTGATGTATTCACTGAGCCGTCTTGCTACCTGTTCCGGCATGAAGGCTATTTCTGACTCATTCCCTGATTTCGGACCTTTAATCGTAAGCTTTCTTTCTGAGATGTCTGATGCCCTGATATTGAGCAGTTCACCGATCCTTAGTCCACAGCGTGCCAGGAGTTCGAGCATCAGTCTGTTCCTCTGGTTCTTTGTGTCGTAGATCATCTCATCAATAATCTCCTTTTCAAGAATTGTCTTCGGTACTGCTCGTGGCATTCTGAATGTTTTTGAGAGCAAAGGTGCATTGCAGGGATTCTTCAGATCAGGGTTACATTTTTCGATGATGAAGTTGAAAAAGGCTTTCAGTTGGGCATAGCGTAACCTTCTGGTGGATCTGGCAGAGATCCCCTGTCATCTGCTCCAGGAAATGGTAGATTTCATCGGGCTTAATGGAATCGAGATGACGATCAGCATAGAGTGACTCGAAGTGCTGTAATAAAGACCTGTAGCTCTCTGCAGTCCTTTTTCTATGGTTTGACTGCTGGTAATGTCTGAATAATGAAATTGCCTCTTTTGTATTCATACACATACCTCCCTTTATGATGGGTCTTTGGGGATATGAATAGTATAGGACGGAAAGGGAGAGTTATGAAGGATCGTGTCGGCTGGGTATGGGGTCCTGATGTAAATTGTCACCTCCTACTCATCATTTATGTTAAGCATTAAAAGTTGTTAGATATATTGAGAAGATAAGGGGCAGGAGAACGAGATTTTCACCTGGGTCGTGCGAACCCTTTTTGTAGTGTGTTCCCTGCCTCCCATGAACCATGCTTGGTTGGTTGGGTGCTAAGAACCCTTGTAAACATGGAGGATTGGTCGGGAGGCATATCCCCTGCCTTGTCTTCAATCATATCATGGAGGTGTGTTTTATGTATAGTCTCTTCGTGGGAATTGATGTATCAAAGGATTCATTTTCAGTATGTGGTCTTGACGACAAAGGAGGAGGTGATATTTTCTCTTGTTGCTGCCATGGATAGAATCGGTTTGTCCGAATGTATAAAAACAATCTCTTCTCACAGCGAGGATCCTTCTCGCGTTGTAGTTGCCATGGAATCTACCGGTTCATACCACGTAAACCTCTTCTCTTTCTTGACCTCTCAGGGAATCCGCACGATCGTGGTAAACCCTCTGTTGATAAAGAACTTCAGTAAACTTTCTTTGAGAAAGACAAAGACGGATAAAAAAGATGCCCATACTATTGCACGGTTCCTCTTTGGACAGAGAGGTTCTCTCGACACGTTCTTTACCCACCAGCATAAGGATCTAAAGGATATTGCCCGGGAAAGAGAATCTATATTGAAGCTCATCGGTTCAACAAAGAATGATATAAAGCGGATGCTCAAGAGCACCTTTCCTGAAGTGGAGAGAATCTGCAATGTCTTCGGTGACGTGATGCTTCTGTTTCTTAAGAAATACCCTTCTGCGCGGTGTATAAGAGATGCCAATCCGGAAAACGTTATTCAGGCGTTTCAGCATAAAGACAAGAGGCTTCGGATCACTACCCCGAAAGAGGAGATTGTAAAAGCAGCACAGAATTCCATTGCATCCTTACATCCCGCGATAGAACAGATATTACCGGGAAAGATAGAAACTCTCCTTTTTCTCAATGATAGGCTCGATGAAGTCACGAATATGCTGGTTGTGTGGTGCGAATCGGTGATGAAAGAAGATCTTGCAATTCTCATGTCAATAGACGGTATTAATACCAAAACCGCAGCTCCCTTTCTGGCCGAGATGGGTGATCATAGAAACTATGAAACCTATAAGAGCTTTATTGCCTTTTCTGGCCTTGATCCCTCTATCCATGAATCGGGAGCATTTACCGGGATGAGCAAGCTTTCAAAAAGAGGCAACAGACATTTAAGACGGGTCATTTATCTCATGACTTTCTGTGTCATACGGATAAAAGGACCCTTCAAAAGCTACTTTCTAAAGAGGAGAAATGAGGGACTGCCCTTTAAAAAGGCTCTCTTTGCTACAGCGCATAAACTGATACGGGCCATATTTGCTATGCTGACAAAAAGAACACATTATGTGAGCGGAGAAATGATAACTGGTTGACTACGAACAAACAGGGACAATTGAATAGATTACCGAGAATTACCATATGAAAGAGAGCAAAACTAATTTATCAGCGACGCGAAGAAATAGCGTTTACCCGGGCGCATCGGTTGGTCACGTTAGAATTTGTTACATTCAAATTAACCTCGCACCACCATCAATGACCTTTACGATACCTGTCGCTTATGAGCTTGCTGCTAAACACAGGTAAACCGATACAACTCTATCGATAGCACTTTCTACAGAAACTCAAAGATAGGAGGAAGCCTAACCCTGAAGGGGGGGTACAATGACTATGGGTAGGTTATTTGATTGCCTATCAATACATCAGGCTCACTTCTGCAAGGAATGCTTCATAATATTGCGATGAAAATGTTATTTAAATAATTAAGGGCGGCCTTGGCCACATTTTTCTCTTTTTCTTCTTACTCACGATTTAGAACCGAATACTTTTGTGAGTGCCTGCTTTGCCGCAAGATGGCCGCACATACCGTGGACTCCTCCTCCTGGAGGCATTGAGGCGGAACAGATGTAGATACCCTTTACCGGTGTTGTATAGGCCTGCCATCTTCCCAGAGGCCGGAGAAAAAGTTCACGAAAGCTCTGTATGCCCCCTACTATATCGCCGCCGATGTAATTTGCATTGTATTCTTCCATATGTGCCGGCGACATTGAGTGTTTTGCTTTGATGCGATCCCGGAAGCCTGGGGCAAAGCGTTCAACCTGATCTTCAATGGCCCCTGTCATATCAACACTACAGCCATTGGGAACATGACAATATGCCCAGGCTGTATGCATGCCGATAGGTGCGCGAGTGGGGTCAAAGAGACTCGGCTGTGAAAGAAGCACGAATGGTCTTTCAGGAACAACTCCTTGCCAGACCAGCCGTTCTGAAGCTGCTACCTCTTCGAAGGTCCCACCAAGATGGAGTGTCCCTGCCTGCAAGCAAGAGGGGTCCTTCCAGGGTATGGGACCATCCAAAGCCCAATCCACCTTGAAAACACCTGGTCCGTGACGGTGTGTTTTGAGTTGTTCACGATAATGGTCAGGAAAGAGGTTACCCGCAATCTCTTCAAGCTGCCGGGGCGAAATATCAAAAAGTGTGGCTCGGGCCATAGGCAGATCACTGAGAGATAACACCGGTGAATTGACAGCAATTTCACCACCCATTGATAGAAAGTAGGCTGCAAGTGCGTCTGCGATAGTCTGAGAACCGCCTTTTGCCATAGGCCATCCTACCGCATGACCCAGCATACTGAGCATAAGGCCGAAGGCCCCGCTCGACATACTTTCGAGAGGAAGAATAGAATGGCAGGCATTTCCGGCGAAGAGGGCCTTAGCCCTTCTGTCCTTGAACCATTGCTCTGCGACGGACCGGGCGGACCGAAGCCCATTCAGAGAAAATCCGATGAAGGTTCCGGGATGTGCGGGAAGACTCAGCGGCCTTAAGAGATCTCCTACAAGCCCTTCCCAGTGTTTAATAAAAGGTTCGAGGATATGACCATAGGACTTCCCGTCGCGACCAAGGCCTGCTGCTGTTGTCTCCAAGGATCGATGCAAAAGAATAGCTTTTTCGTCATCCAGTGGATGTGCCAGGGGAAAAGGGGGGTGTATCCATTCAAGACCGTAGGAAGAAAGATCGAGGGAACGGAAAAATGGCGAAGCGAGGGCAAGAGGGTGTATAGCCGCACAGACATCATGGCGGAAACCGTGCAGGGTCAAATCCTTTGTCCTGGTGCCTCCGCCAATGGTGTCTGCGGCTTCGAGGAGCAACACCGATCGGTTTTCTCTCGCTATGGTTATGGCCGCCGCAAGGCCATTCGGGCCGGAGCCTACCACAACAGCATCGTATTGAGACTTAGGCAGGATTCGCCTCCTTGTTGCCGTTGCCGAAAAGTTTCTTCATCAAATAGACCGGTTCCCATAATAACGTTCTCACCTGGGCATTGTACCAGATATTTTTTGCCTGAGACCACCGGAGTTTTTCATCAACACAAAGAAGAGCATCGACACTGATGCGGGCAGGCACTCCAAGGTAGGCAGCCAGAGAAGACAATACGTGGGTCCATATCCTGCTTTGCACTTGCGATCCCACAACACGGAAGGCGCTTTCATAGAGTGGGTCGTTGGCTCGGGCAAGACCCAGTATCTGAACAACAATTCCCCCGCTTAGCTTGTGGGCGCTGAAGGTTACAAATCCCGATTCGGGATGTCCCTGGGGACAGGCAAAGGTGAAAGATCTTTCGTCGGCAAAGAGCACCAGAACCCCTGTCGCCACAGGACCTCCCGGTGTCATGGCATCGATGAGGACGATCTCTCCGGGGGCGATACCGGCAGGAGAAGGAGAAAAACGATTGAAAGTGGGCTGGAATGCAGGGAAGTTTTGTTTCAATGCTGTTATTGCCTCTTCCGGCGTGATTGTTGAGTTGTCTATGGATAGACGGAAAATCTTCTGCCATAAAGGACCGAAACCATTTACAGGGCCGACTGCACGAAGGCCTGCAACATTAAGGTTTCGCGCCCCTTTTATTTTGACAGCAAGGGAAAGAGTGGGGACCGGTTTAGCCCAGGAGCTGCCATTCAGTGCGAGCGATAGTCCACGGCTATTTTCTTCGGTTTTATTTACAGAGGAGACACCTAAGGCAGTGAGGGCCTCCAATTCGGTTTTATAGATTGTCATGGTTTGATCGAGTTCAGTGACGTTCAATATAGCCTTTAATCCAATGGAGACATTGCAGGCAAGGACAGCCTGGTTTTTCAGAGCAGCCCGAGCGCAGAGCTTAATAAGCATGTCGGCGCCAAGTCCGTTTATTTTCTCCACGTTGCCGAAGTCAAGGATCAGAGCAGGAGTATTCTGTAACTCCTTCGAGGAAATGGCTGTAAATATGGGTTCCTCGTCATAGTTCGTGAGGTCTTCGGGAAGATGAATAACCGAAACTGTACCTTCCTTATATGTGTCCACATGAATGGCCGCCATGGGTTCTATGGGATTTGAGGCAGGTGGCGGCGGCTCAGTTTCTGCAAGGCGAATATGGGCAAGATGGAGTCGGTTTTCTAAACCTGGAAAGAGTGCCAATGCCTTATTGGCAAAGAAGTTATCACCCATACGTTCGAGATAGGCAAGCTGGCTTGCCCGTCCAAGAAGAGCTTGAGAATAGGTAGGATAGGCGTGAGTCAGCGAATAGAGTTTGTGGAGAGGCTTTTTTAATGCCTTGATCACCTGAGCCTCGTGAATAACTTCGGCGCCCCCCTCTCCCAGGATATGGGCACCCACCAGTCTTCCCTTGCCATCACAGAGGAATTTAGCTATGCCCCTCTCGGTGCCGTCCACCATGGCACGGCGCATGTTCTTATAGTAAAATCTGTATACTTTCAGCTTGTGGCTGTATTTGCGGCGGGCTTCTTCTTCAGTGAGGCCGAGATAACCGATCTGGGGTTCAGTAAATACAACGTAAACATTATTCCCATAATCGACACGCCTTTTTACAGGCAGTACAGCATTGGCCCCGGCGATCATACCCTGGTACTCAGCCGTTGAAGCCAACTGGTAGGGACCGACGATATCGCCGCATGCATAGATATTCGGTGTCGACGTCATGAGCTTCTTGTCGGTAATGATACCTCTGGGATTGTATTGAACACCTGCATTTTCAAGAGAAAGCCCCTCCAGATCAGGTTTCCTGCCGATGCTCACAAGTACCCTTTCGGCAAGAATTTCTCCATATTCCCCGTTATTCTTCAGGAATGTGAGGGCTACTGCGCCATCATTCTTGGAGAAGCTTTCTGCCTTTGCCCCGGAAAGAATGCGAATTCCGTCAGCCTGCAAAATTTGAAGAAGGTGGGTTACCAGTTCACGGTCGACCATGGGCAAGAGGCGGGTAGCCATCTCCACCACAGTGGTCTCAACTCCCAGCCTTCCGAAGGCAGAGGCGTATTCGAGGCCATCCACTCCACCGCCGAGTATAAGAAGGGATTTTGGGAGGATTTTCAGTTCGTAGAGGTTTTCGTTTGTGAGATAGTCCAGCTCCTTCAGGCCTTTAATAGGGGGAACAAGTGGGCGGGTACCGACAGCAATGATAAACTTCTCCGAGGAGACGTTTCGCCCGTCGATGACAATATGGTGCGGGTCCGAAAAAGATGCCGCACCCGAAAGCACCTCTATGCCAATTTGGCGGAAGGTTTCGGGAAGGTCCTTTTCGTAGGCTTTCTGCACTACTGACCGGATATGGGTCATGACGTTTTTGTTGTCTATGCCTGTCATGGAAGAAGCGCTTAGCCCCATGTCATCGAGGTGGGTGAGCTCTCTGTTTACATGACTTGTGCGGATCAGTGCCTTGCTCGGAATGCAGGTGAAATTAGTGCAGTTCCCGCCGACCTTCCGCTTTTCTACAATGGCCACCCGTTTGCCCAGACTGTTAGCGGTCACGGCAGACACAAATCCCCCGATTCCTCCACCAATAACAACCACATCAAAGTCATATGCATTTGTCATGCTGCATCCTTTATCTTAAGAGACATTTATTGTGTAACCTTCCCATAATTGAAGAGCTCTGTGTTACGTTCTATATATATTGTAGCTCCATAAGGCACTCTGTCAATGCACAAATCAATCTATTTTTCGAAGGATGATCAATCCGTTCCATCAAGGGAACTTTGTTTCCTTTTGAATATACTGGGCGCCACGGAATATTGGTCTGAGGCATCGCCCTGAATATACCATTTTCCATGAGGCTCTTCGTGACATATCATATTGAGTTCCAAGCTACTGGCGTCATCATTGCTTATATGTAAATTGTGCTTATACTCTTTTTATGAGGCGATCGTATGGAAAAGGATTAATGGCAGCAGTAAAAGCATTGAGCCTCTTTGCGTTGTGCAGTTCTCTGTTCTTTGCCTGTAGCACTTCGAGAACTGATGATAGTTGCAGAGAGACATCAAGGGAGAAGATAGACATGAAAGATGGCAGAGGGAACGATGTGAAAAACGCAACAGCTTATTCCGCGGAACTTGCTACACCGCCCGGTTTTGAAGCAGTTGCTTTCGGCATGGGGTGATTCTGGGGTCCTGATGCCCGGTTCGGGCAGTTGCAGGGTGTTCTCAGCACTCAAGTAGGATACGCAGGAGGAACCAAGAAAAACCCAACCTATCATGATCTCGGTGACCAGACGGAAATGATTAGGATTATATACAATCCCAAAATAGTATCTTACAAACAAATCCTTGATATTTTCTGGACAAACCATGACCCCACATCCTCTCCGTGGTCAAAACAGTACAGGTCCATCATTTTCTACTACAACGACGAGCAGAAAAAGCTCGCCTTCGAGACAAAAGCGCACATCGAAAAGGAACTCCGGAGGAAAGTACATACCGACATTGTCCCCGTCAGTACGTTCTACGGCGCAGAAGGCTACCACCAGAAATATTACCTGAGAAATTCACCGGACGTGCTGGGAGTTTTCAAAGAATCCTATCCTTCGGAATCGGATTTTGTGGCATCAACTGCTGTTGCGCGGGTAAACGGATATCTCGGCGGATATGGAAAGATCGCTGAACTCGAAAACGAATTGTTATTGACAGGGTTGCCACGTGAGACAATTCAGAAAATAGTTGGCTTCCTGGGAGAAAAATATCGCAATTAGCTGCGCTAACGTATATTCCGTATTTTTCTTAAAAAACTCCTCCCAGGCTGCCTGCATAGCCGGTGAGTTCCACGTAACCCTCAACGGTGATGTTTTGCCCCCTGGAGGTTCCGCTTCCAGCCACAATCCCTTCCCAGTATGTAACACCTGTTGAAGCCTCTGTGATAAGTTCCTGATTGGCTACGAGGGGGGCAAGGATAATATCGACCTGAACTGAAGGTATTTTTATGTGCCACTTAGCAGGGTAGGTTCCGCCACTTTTCGGGCTTTTCCATTGTGCCAGGACATTGAGAGTAATATCAGTCTGACTTAAATAACGCGTTGTGCCATCTTTCTCAATGATTGTTCCTGAAGAGGCCTGCTCTATAGTCCCATCTTTCTTCCGTAGTTGATAGATCATTAAATCGCGACCATCGGAGAGATGGATGCCGAACCAGTCCCAGCCCTCCTGGTCAGTTGTCAGCTGATTTGAACCGAATTCCTGGTCAAACCAGCTCGTCCCTTTCACCTGGATCGACTGCCCCGATTGAGATGTTTTGATGGTGCCTTTCGTAGCGAGATCCGTGAATGAATAATAGTACGAAGATTGTCCCGGTTTGGGTCCCTTCTTGCTTAATCCCCGATCACCATGGAAGATCTTTGGCTTTCGTGGTGATAGCTCAAGGTCCAGGGCAAGTTCGCCTTGACTGGCCTTCAGATAAATCGTGTTGTCCGTCATCTTTGCCGACCAGTCCAGTGTCCAGACATCCATAGAGCCCTTTTTGGAACCTGAAAGCCCCGGTCCCGTGCGAGACGCCCTATCATAATGCCAGAATCTCCCGGCGCTCACATCGGTAAGGGCAAAATGGGCAAGGTATATGTCCCGAATGGACCAGGGATTTTCCGGTTGCGGGGCCTTCAGAACAATACCTTGTCTGAAAAAGGTGAGTTGATACCCATAGCCTCTTCCATCCTTGTCCTTTAGATTACCGGTAAAATACCACCACTCCGTGCGAAATCCGGGATGAGAACCGTGATCCCTTGGAAACGACCACTGCCAGGGGCTCACTGCCTGTTGCCACTCCTTTGCTCCTCCCGCATTTCCTAAGAGGAATACGAAGGCCAATACCGCCAAGTACACTTTCACGAGCCGCATTATTATTTATTCCTCCCTTATCTGCATCTGCGGATATGTTCTGTAAACCTTCCACAGGGGATAGAGTGCGGCCCCAAGGCTTGCGCAGATTGCCACAATCCCGGTAATGACATAAGATTGCCATTCAGGGTAATAAAAGATAGTCCAGTTGAAACTCCGGAGATTGATAATCTTAATGAGAATAACAGCGAGGACTGTTCCTCCGACAATACTTAAAAGAAAACTTACTAAGCCCATGCCAAGGCCTTCCAGGATGGTCATGACGCCAATCTGCGATGTAGAAAAACCCAGTGCCCTGTAGATTCCAAAATCTCTTCGCCGTTCCAGAAAGAGGGTGAGGAGGGCGCCGGTAATACCGAAAAATGCCACGATGATGGCCAGAACCCGCATGGACCGTGTGACGGCAAAGGTGCTGTCGAAAACAGCAAGGATGTTTCCCTGGAGTTGCTGCCGAGTAAGGACAGGTAGGTTTTTCTCCTGTGCTCTTCGTCGCAATTCAGCGAGAAGCTCGGCACGATTTGGATCGCCAGGATTAATGAATATACTTAGGCTATTGATCGTCCTGTCCCCGTATATGCCGATATAGGTCTTCCGGTCCATCATGATCAAACCGTGTTCTGTTGTGTAATCGTAAAATATAGCACTTACGGGAAGAGAGACCGGTCCTTTGATACCCTCAAGAACCAAATTATCCCCTTCTTTAACGCTAAAACGTCGTGAGAAACTTTCGGAAACAATAACTGCTCCCTGTTTTACCGCATTCCAGTTTTCATTTCCCCCTTTTAGCCAGCCAAATCGGGTAAACCGCTGAAGCACTGAGGCATCAACGGATGACACGGAAAGCTGGCTCCCCTTATACATTATCTGGGTGTTCCGGTATGGATCAACCCCTCCAAGACCACCTATGGCCTTGATCTCCTCATAAAAGTCTTCAGGCACCTGCTTTTCGGTGATGGTAGAGATATAGAGATCCCCGCGAAGTTGAGTATCCATCCACCAGGCCAGGGATTGCCGAAAACTTCCGATCATAGAGCCAAGACCAATGGATAGAGAAAGGGCAACCATGAAGGCAGCAACAGCAACACTGGTTCGGTTCAAATTCTGTCTGATGTTGCCGGCAGCCACTTTACCCGGCAGACCGCCAAGATGGTAGAGAAACCATTTCAGCGCCGGGCCAAGGGCAATGAGTATCGTCCCGGTGAGAAGGCTGAACCCGAGAATGAAAGCAAAAGTACCGGCAAACCCTACATACACGTTTATAAAAGACAAAAAGAGCAGGACCATGCTGACAACGAGGATAACAAGACCAACGAGGGCAACCCTCCGTGTCTTGATTGTGTTCTTGCGACTTACGGTCCTTCCGCTTAATGTCTGCACAGGATCAACACGGACCAACTCCATGAGCGGCAGAAAACTCCCGAGGAGACTTGCCCCGGAACCGATAGCAATTCCAGCGAGAATTGTCAAAACTGACCATTGTGGACCTGCCGGGCGGAGAAAAAAATAGAGGTGGCTAATGGTACTTCCTAATAGGCCGACAAGGAAATGGGCAAGGAGATAACCGATAATGGCGCCAAGGGCTCCGCCGATAATGCCAAAGAGGAGTGCCTCAACAAGAAAAGCAAATACTATCTCGTCGTTCTGAGCCCCCAGACTCCTCAAAATACCTGCATCCCTGCGGCGACTTACTACCGCAAAGGTAGTTGTATTGTAAATGAGGAATACTCCGACAAAGAGGGCCAAAAAGGAAAGGGCTTCCAGATTGAGCCGAAACGCTGCCAGCATAGCGACAAGGGTTTCTTTTTGCTGCCTGTTGGACTGGATACGGTATCCTTCTTCCCACCGGGAACGAAAACCTGTCTCATCGGCAAGAATCAAATCTACGCGGTCTATTTTGCCGGCGAGGTCAAATAGTGTTTGTACACGGGCGATATCCATTAGCATTATGGGCTCTCCAGATGGATTGGGGAAAAGCCCAAGGATCCGGAAGTCGCCTTTTGCGGTAGATATCGTATCACCCTGTTTCAAACCGAGTTCGATGGAAAGGCTCCTCTCGAGGAGGACAGTCTTGTCTTTCAACAGAAAATCGACATATTGCCGAGTGCTCTGCCGGTTCGTTTCATCAAAAGGGATACTGCTCAGTTCAGGGCGGATGCGGCGATCGAGGAAAGGATCAATTCCGAGAACCCTCACAGACTCACCATGATTGAGTCGTATCTTTCTGTCAATAACAGGTGAAAAATATTCTACTGCCGGATCAAGCATCAGCTTCTTGAGCGCTGTTTCCTCCATGGGGCCTGCAGGTCTCTCCACAACATGGGTTGACTTACCCCGCAAAAACTCGATTGCCTGCGCAAAACTTGCCAGAGCGGAGTGCGCTGATAAGGCCATACCTATGACCGCAGCAACCCCGCAGGCAATCCCTAAAAGTTGAAGCATCGAAAGTCCCGGGCGCTTAATAAGGTAGCGAAGGAATGACTTGGTTACTACTCTCAATGCTCAATCTCGGTGCAGGACGTAGGTTCTGTGATTACGCCGTCGACCATGCGGAGAATACGGTCAGCAAATTTACAGGTAAGCGGTGTATGGGTAACCATGACAAGGGACATATTATGCTCACGGCAACGGCGCTGAAGGAGCTCAAGTATCTGGTTGCCGGTGGCAGTGTCCAGGTTGCCGGTGGGTTCGTCAGCGAGAATGAGGGAAGGCTCCTTAACGATAGCACGGGCTATAGCCACTCGTTGCTGTTCTCCCCCTGATAATTCGTGTGGATATCGCGAGCCCTTCCCTTCAAGGCCGACAGCAGCGAGGCTGTCTTCTGCAGCCTTCCGATCTGATTTGCCCAGCAATTCCACAGAGAGATATACGTTCTCGAGGGCTGTAAGAGTGGGAAGAAGGTTGAAAAACTGAAAGATAAAACCGAGACGCCGCCGCCTAAGATCGGTGCGTCCCTTCTCTCCGAGGTTTTCAAGATCATGGCCTTCCAGCTCAATGAGCCCTTTTGTGGGTCTGTCAAGCCCTGCGATCAGGTTAAGGAGTGTTGTTTTGCCGGAACCGCTCTTGCCAAAGAGAGCTACAACTTCACCGGCCAACACCTCAAGATTGGTCCCCCGGAGGGCAGTACCATTCTGCCCATCCTCGCCATATTGTTTCCAGAGGTCTACGACACGAATCACTGGTTTCACTTGGTGCCTTCCCTTTCTGCTGGCCGATCCTGCTGGTCAGGACATTTAAGTTCAATTTATAGCACATCGGGTATTTTGTAAACCATCTTTGATTTTTCTCTTTTAATATGGCTTTTGCTTTTTCTGGGAAACCCCCTTGATAAACATCGGTGAGATGCTCAATATCTATCTATGTTTTAAAAATAAAACAGGGAGGTAGGGAAAATGAAGAAGATGTATAATGTATTAGCTGTATTAGTTTTAGCTATGACCATGGCCTTTGTGCCTGTAGTTAAAGCACAGGATAAAGATATTGTCGATACGGCAGTATCTGCTGGTTCCTTCAATACTCTGGTGGCGGCAGTTAAAGCAGCAGGACTTGTGGAGACATTGAAAGGCCCTGGACCTTTCACGGTATTTGCACCAACAGATGAGGCCTTTGCTAAGCTTCCGAAAGGTACCCTTGATGATCTGCTGAAGCCGGAAAACAAGGAGAAGCTGGCGGGAATTCTCACCTATCATGTTGTTTCAGGTAAGGTTATGGCTGCAGATGTAGTGAAGCTGAAAAAGGCCAAAACCGTTCAGGGTTCCGAGGTAAAGATCACCGTAAAGGACGGTACAGTCAAGGTTGATAAGGCGAATGTCGTCAAGACCGACATCACGACATCAAACGGTGTCATTCACGTCATCGATGCCGTTATGATGCCACCGAAGGCAAAGGCGAAGAAATAATTCGCGCCAAGAACATTATTATAGAAATTGCCCCGAGTATAGACATTCTTGCTCGGGGCAATGTGTTGTATATCTTTTCGTAATGTAAAGCTTTTTTTAAATAGAGGTTCATAAATATACAGCAAGCTATCGAGTACTTGATGCGCTTACAATCTAGCAGCGTGGTAATCTTAGAAATATAGAGGATTTCCATTTGAACACCAAGGCTTCTTCCGCCCAATGTTCAAATATAAACACCTCAAAGGTTCAGGAAGGCATCCAGCAAGCCCAATTCCCTTGTTCCCCTTTGTAAATCTCCTGGACGGGGTAACCTGCATTTCCAGCTTTGGAAGACAAGCGAAAATGTTATCACAAAGCATGATGTGACCTTAGCAAACAACAGAAACTATCTCGGCAATACCGGAATAGATGACGATCTGGTCATAATCATAGCAAGATTTCATAGAAAGCCCTTGTTTTTAAGGGCGTGGACAACCAGAAAAGTGTTCCATTCGTGGTCTTCATTACCCCACGATCCGTCCCTGTTCTGTGTGTTTAATAGGACCATCAGAGCCTTGACCCATTGCCTGTGGGCCGAGTTAAGGCGCAAGTGGGCCAGGGCATTGACGGTCTGGAAAAAAGGGATTTGGGCAGGCCATTGTCCGGATAAATCCTGGATCTCAGCCAGACTATCGACAAGGGTTCTTGTCGCAGGTTCTTCTGCATAGTTCGGATGAACAATAAATGAACGAAGAGCGTTATTTTTGTCTGACCATTTTTCAATGTCACCTGCATCTTCAGCAACCCACCGGGAAAGGAGAGAGTAATGATCAATGACGATGGGCTCACTGTCCTTTTGAAAAACCGTAGCGAGAAAAAGTGTAGCACAGACCATGGATAAATGGGGTTGGCCCGGAGTAAAGGGTAGCTCCCGAAAAGCTTCAGACGCCAAGGGTTCAATTGGCCCCGACTGATCCAATGGGTTATAGTTTAAGATATGCCTCATAAGCCAACCGAGGGCTTTCTCGATTTCCTCTGTTCTCTTACGCAGGGTCAAATGCAGGCCAAACAGACGCCGGATGCTCTCCAACGGAGAGTGATTCCATGATCCATCATCGGATTGACCGTTCATCAGAGACAGGACGGTTTCATGAAAATCAATTTGCAAATCCGAAGTGTCCGATTCGCCAAGCCACTTCTGTCGCGCGTAAAGTCCGACCGGTGTCTTACTCCCTTGGAAAATCTGAAAAGGGTTATAGCGTAGCGTCAATAATTTTATGCCGTCTTCTTCTCCCATCCCTTGACCTCTCACAAGCGTTTTACCTGACTTGTATTCTATAGCATACAGAGAAGGAAATATAACACTGTTCAAGCGGAAAGCTCGCTATACCAGAGGGTATAGTTAACACCTGTTATCGATAGTGTCTATGGGAAGCTACGTACGGTTTGTAGACCTCTCAAATACTTATCAATTGCAACGGGGCTTCAACCACCCCTAATAGTATTGCAAGGAAAAGAAACCATACCCTATACCCTTCCCCCGGGGATCTTTCTTCAGTTCATCGGATATTGTTGAAAAAAACGCCAAATAATCTGAGCTGCATCAAACTCTTTAAGCGGGTGATCCTCCGGAAGAGTTCTTGTGAAAGATCCTCCTGGCCATAGGTGTCTCCAATTAAAAATCCGGTATATCCGAACCTCGTTCCGGCCTCTGGCATCCATCCATGATTCTTCTGTTACCATTCCGCCGAAAGAGTGCTTCCGGACCGGTCCTTCTATGCATTTATTCGTAGTGGTCCAGAATCGAACAGCATCAGAAACCGACCTGTACTCCCGGGTACTTGCCCGGTCGATTGGCTTTCCTCCATCAAAGGGAACGGTTTCATCGGAAGACCCGTGCATGATAAGCACCGGAACCGGCCTCTCCGGAGCCGGAAGAATCCATTCCGGGCTATCCGGAGAGGCCCTGCTGCCGATTACCCCGGAAACCGAGGCAACAGCTGCCAGCTTCTTTGGCCGTTCCGCTGCAAACCGGTAAGCCATCATTCCTCCATTCGAAAGACCGACCATATAGATTCGGTTCCTATCGACGGAATATTGTCTGCACATACCATCGATGGCTGCCTCAATGAAAGCAACATCATCCCAATCATCCTTAACAGCTTTCCCGCAACAGTGCCCGGCGTTCCAGTGCTGAAGGTATCCCAGAATGCCGATGCCCTCGGGGTAGATAACGATGAATCCTTCACGGTCAGCAAGCTGGCTCCATAGTGACTCTTTCTCCATTTCCCGTGCCGTGCTGAATGCCCCATGAAGGACCACCACAAGGGGGTACTGTCGGGAAAGGGTGTACCCTTCGGGAATATGGAGAAGAAAATGACGGCTATACTTGCCGGTCCGCAGATTCAGGTCATCCCGGAATGTCCCGGAATTCAGCCTTGTTGGATTGTGGTTAAAGCCTGTACAGCTCCCGAGAACAAAAAGAAACACAATCCACATGTATACCTGAAACCAGCCCATCGTAATCCTGCGCATCAGCACTCCATTTACTGAGATTGAAAATAGCGATCCATAGTATCGAGCAGACGCCTGGCATCTTTCACAAAAAATGCGTTCCATGCAGGGTGCCCGGGGCTCTGCTGTATATCCCGAGAGAGGACCCATTCAAGGTCGTCCCTGAATCCTTGCGGATTATTCATTTTGATCTGGTAATATTTAGCCCTACCCCAGCGGTTGAGAAGGTTCTTTGGACCGACTTCGATAGCCTTGCTAAAATACTGAGCTGATTTCTTTCGATCGCCGCCTATGCTCTCTGGGATTGATAAAAAGTAAACTCCCCATGTGAAGTGGAGCGCTCCTCCACCCCAGTCGGGATCGATGGATGTCATGTGTTCCATGACTTGCTTGGCACGTTTAATCCACCGGAAGTTGATCATCTGACCAATGAATCCCTGACCTTCTTTATATGAATAGAAGACGGCATTGACCCAGAAAAACATAGCATCCATCTCCCGAACGCTCAATACTCGGCAGGCTTCCCACGTTGGTTTTCCCTGCTGAACACTTTGCCTGAAAGAAGGATTCGTGAACATGGCCCCCTCGGCGTATACCATAGCTTTTTGAAAGCATGCCCGTTTCTCTGAAATGCTCGTTGCATAAGCATCTCCCAGAAGAAGGTGTAGTTGCGCAAGGTCAACGAATGCCTGATAATTTTTAGGATCTAAGTCAAGCACTGCCTGATAGGCTGCAACGGCTGCATTAATGGCGCTTCCAGAATCCGCTTTGTTACCCAGTTGAAGAGCTTCTTCAAGACGACCTGAGGCATCCTGCCGCAAGGGTGTGTTGGACACATCAGGCCATTTCGGGTGCCACATCATACATCCTGCGCTCATGCACAGAACCAGACAGGCACATAAGCCCGCAATTACCCCTACCTTCGGTTTTTTACTTCCGGTCAGTATTGATAAGATCTTTATTTGCATTCGTTTCATTTCTCACCCCCTAAAATTACATATGGGGTTTGACGCGACCGCTGCCGTATTTGATAGCACAGTGAACCACAGGATTATTTTGCTTTTTCTTGGTCAGCCCCTGTATCTATGGGAATCAGAATCTCGTTCCGCCGCAAGAACCATGGTGTAAAAGGTGGATTGTAGCGAGCCCATATTGGATCACCCACGCTGGTAAAGCCCTTTTCCTTAATCCATGACTCCAGTTCCAATTTATATCGAAGGTAGTTCTGCTCGCTCCAGAAACCGGAGTAGCGCACTGAGGCTATCCGGCGAGCCGGTACCTGACGCAACGTAACCTTTGGATCCTCTGGCTCCGGAAGGGTTTTCAGCGTATACGAGGCGGGCATCATGAAACTGACAGTCCACTTTTCCTGAAGACGCTGTTGTCCCACAGGAGCCGTCATCTTGATCTTTTCACCCTTTGACTCTTGTGATACCGGAGCTGTCATTGCTACTCTATCGCGAGACCGGTTATCGCCGGAGATGTAACGAAAGAGCCTTTTAAATGCCTCGTTTCCAGCCTCTTTAAAATCTCCTTCAACGACAGTTTCGGCAAGAATGTGGGTTGTATAGTCGCGGACCTCGAACTTGCCGTCCGCACTAATCACTTTGTACACAGCCTCTTCAATTGCCTGAGAATCAACAGCTCCAATGATTATAAGCGCTAATGCTAATGCAAATATAAATGAAATCGAATGTTTCATGACAATCACCTCGGATAATTTACAGTATGTTTGCCTAAAATTCATTTTTCCCACGAAAAAGTCCGGCCACCCCCTGGAACCTTTGGTTACAGCCTCCCACGCTGTTACTTAAGACCGACCCGGATAAGTATTGTGTAAGCATATTCTCAATATATACTTTATTCCGCCTTATCATGAGACTGACTTCTCTTCATCAGGAAATAGCCAACAGTCAGTGCAATTATAATAGAGGCGATTCCAATCAGGCTTAGACTGTCCACCTCCTTCAGATCTAAGATGATTACCTTACGAGCAATTGCGATTATTGCCACTGAAAGAACTACTTCATAATGAGGTTGCCCTTGAGTTATGTAAGTCTTCATTATGGTTTCCAGAAGCTCAATCCCTATCACGACCAGCATAAACAGCCCGAATATATCAAGCAACTGATTAACATCGAGAAGAAAATAAGGTGGATGTGTGACATCTTTGATTATAAGCCAACCAAGGTCAAGGGTTGCAAGTCCCAGTACGATTGCCATCATCACCATAAGTGCTTGGATCATAAACTTTTCGTATTTCTTCAATATATTTAACAACATATTCTGTTTACTCCATTCATGATAGTGTCTTTCACTGCCGTAACGTAGCCTACTCTATTCATCATTTTGGGCATAACATATAATATACCGCCAGCGGTAATTTCCGAAATATTAGTATTTGATAATAAAAATGTCAATAAACATTGTATATAATTGAATGCCAATTGTAATGTAGCATATTTAAGGAAATTGCCAAGGCGTAGATTACAGTCAAAAACTTACACATTTTACATAAGAATCAGGCAGATCATCCGTCTGCTCATCCAAAAAGTGTACAATTAATTATCAACGTTCCACTCGGAAATCAATGATAGCAATACATCCGATCAATATGGGAAGGCCCCTTGTGTGATATCACTGGTAAGAAGTACAACATGAAAGAGTGCTTTTAATATATGCCATTACCTCACCTGACTTCGCTATTCTTTTGCAGATTCTGCCATTCTCTTTATGGCTTCAACCTTCTGCTCGGATAACCCTTTAAGATCCTCAACCGTGATCCACCCTTCATACAAAAGACTGGCGAATACAGAAGGCAGAACAGAATATCGGTAGTCATATTTTCTGTCGGTATCTCGTCGCTTTTCAGAGAGATAGTCATGGATGCCCCACAGACCCTTTGGATCTTGCAGTTCACTTACCCTGCTTCGGAGCTCTTCCTCAATTGATTTGCACTCTCGGGTATAGGCCAGATTAAAGGCTCGTCGGGCAACCTCTTTTTCTGACTTCGACCATTCCTTGTTATCCATCGTATCTCCTTTACCGAACAATGGTTATTTTTTATAAATTGTTACACGGTTTTATCGACAGTTCAAATAATTTTATGGATACCCAATGAACGATAAAAAATCAAGCTATTTTCCTTCCATGGGTTATCATGGTAAGGGTTGATGTTGCACCTACAAGTGGAGCATAAGGTCTTTTGGCTTCAATCATGAATTACGCGTAGAAACGTTGGATTTATGAAAAACTTAGTTGGTGCAAAAACAAGACTCTGATTGTTTCCCGCTTATAAAAACTTGACAGATCGTTGTATATTTATGTATATAACAGTCAATTAAATGATAGGGGTCACCCATTGTTCAACCTTAGGAGGTAAATATGAAATCGAAGTATTTCGTTGTTGGCTTCATTGTTTTCATTTTCTTGACTTTATCGGTCAACGTACATGCGAAGGAAAAACTCATGGTTTTTTGCGGTGCGGCATTTAAGCAGCCAATGGAAGAGATTGTCCAGGCTTTTACTGCAAAGACAAAGGTTGAAGTAATTATAACATATGGAGGAGTTGGCATGCTCCTTTCCCAGATAATGTTAACAAAGCTTGGAGATGTGTTCGTTGTGCCATCATCCTACGTGATGGAGCAGGCTAAGACAAAAGGGCTTCTTGCTCCTGGCTCGATAGAATCATTTGCGTACGTGGTACCCGCTATCAACGTGCAAAAAGGTAATCCCAAGGGGATCACAAACTTAAAGGATTTGACACGGCCATCCCTGAGAGTGGCCATTGCCAATCCAGAGATAGTATTTACAGGAATGCTTGCTGCGGAGTTAGTTGAAAAGTCACTTAGCCCTGACGAAAGGAAACTATTCAAGAAAAACTTGGTTGCTTATCCAGAGGATTTCAGCAAACTTGCGGCAGCGCTTGTATTAAAGAATGTAGATGTTATCATAGGACTTCATAACCTCAGTCAATGGTACCCCGATAAAGTTGATACCATAAAACTAAGGGCGGACGAGATTCAACGTATAGGTTCAGGTCAAGTCAGCCTCCTCTCTCATTCAAGGGTTATTCCATTAGCAGAGAAGTTCAAGAAATTCATGACGTCTAGCGAAAGCAATGTAATATTCGCTAAATATCATTATTTCGCCACACCTCAAGACACCTTTTCTTGGATAGGAGCCGTAAAACCCATTGGCGGTGAACAACCCGCATCGGCAGATTGGTTTAAGAATTAACATGGAAAATGCAGGAGAAAATGGAATGAAAGGAACAGAAATGACAGTTGTGCTGAAACCAATAGGAGTGATTCATTCTCCATACATAACAAAAGAAGAAACGCCTATCCAAGGCATATTCCGGCCGGAAGTAACCGGATGGGTCGAGCTTTTTCCGGAATATGAGGAAGGGCTAAATGATGTTGATATGTTTTCTCATATATTCCTCATTTATGCCTTCGACCGGGCCGGATTGGTCGAACTTGTAAGGCCTACGTTCCTCGATGACCAACCACACGGGATATTTGCCTCTAGACATCCATCAAGACCCAACGGTATTGGGTTGACTATCGTAAGACTTATCAGAAGGCAGATGAATAGACTTGAGGTCAGTGGTATAGATATCCTCGATAATACCCCTCTCATAGACATAAAGCCCTATGTTCAACGATTTGATTCTTTTCCGCATGCAAGCGAGGGTTGGTTTGCGGGAAAGGAAAATAGGCCTAAGCCCCCTGGACGCGAGTAAAAGAGCACTATTGCTAACAACAGTTAGACGATCATGAGTTAAATACGAAATAAAAATATATTATAGGGAGGAAGCAAAAATGAAGAAGTGGCTCCACAACAAGATTAAACAAAGTAACCATTGCCCAATAAAAGATGGTAGGACTTTTTTCATTTCTGGAAACTCGCTTGCAGGAAGAAGCGAACAGATTTTACTCCCATATTTTTTTTGAAAATGCCCCCTATTGAAAAATGGCCGTTCCACCTACGAAGCGAGCATGGACCTATCAAGAGAAACCGAGGATTACGGAAAGTAATGTAGTATAACGCTATGATGAGCCGCCGGACGGCAGGACAATGCCCACCCACCTTGAGGCTTACGGATTTCACAGTGCACTGCTACTGGTCGGCCCCATCAGTTCGTTATGCCCTCCCGTGAATCCTTTTCAAGAAGTACTTGTCTGTGCTTTTTCCCGTGACCGCAATGTTAATTTCATAGATTCCTTGACCAATCACATCGTGGCCTTGGTTTTTGGTTATGTTTCAAGTACTGGTTGGTATAGTGGTTTCACTATCTTCCCCCGCTCCCTTAACCTTTGCTGTTTCCCCTCAATTCATTGCTTTATTGAATATCCCCAATTCCTCATTAATCCTTTTCACGATGGTTAGGAGGATATTGTAATCGCTGTTCCGTGCCTGTTCTCCGGCCTTGAACTTCGATTCGATTTCACTTCTGGTTGCCTTGATGTCTTCTTTCGACTGCGCTACCTTCGCGAGGGTCTCACATTTCTTCAGAACAGTTTCCAGCTTTGCTTTGATCACCTCCGTATCATTTCCGGTTGACTGATGCAGGGAGGCCCAATCGGCTTTTCCAAGGTTCTTTCTTTTCAAGGAGGACATATGTTCGGTCATTTGCAACGAATCTGCCTTTAATCTCTCGACAGAATCATGTACACCCTTCCAGGCTTGCTCGCGCTGCGGGGGAGGCATCTTCACCATGGCGTCCAGCCAGCTCTCCAAAGAGTTGAGGCTGTTCCGCATAGTGGAAACCCGCAGCTTCAGTGTTGCATGATCTGCCGTGGTAAGGGCTGCCACGGAAGGCCGTTTGATGCCCTTTTCTACACCATGCTCCGTCGTCCAGGCGTGGCCTGCAAATAGGAGAACGAGGAAAAGACAAGAAATGGCGATGATTATTTCCTTATTAATTGACCGATTCATCACGACCCCCGTTGGAACAGCTGTACTGTTGAGTATACTGTCCGAAATTGACGGCAGGGCGCGGTACCGGCGCCCATGTAACGACCTACCCCTTTATTCTGGCCTAGTGAAGTACATATGGAAAAAGTGAACGGGCACCATTTTTTATTCTATCTCCCCGCCGTTATAAATTTATTCTTCCATAGTCATCCAGAGAATGCAAGGGAAAAAGAGAAAGGCAGTACGTTGCTCATGGGGGGGGGGAAGATCATTAGGGTTCTCATCGAGTACGGATTGAAAGTGTGCATTTTCACTGAGATTAACGATTTATTTAGTACAGAAAGCAGCAAACAGATTTTACTCATATAATTTTTTAAAATGCTCTCTGTTGAAAAATGGCCGTTCCACCTACGAGTCAAGCACTAGTCATATCACGAAGAACTGAAGATTACGGGATGAAAGAGATTAACTATCGCTTGGAATGCGACCTTTCAGTGGACGAATGACTCCAGATTCCTCAATAAGCACCGGATACCCTTCGATAGATTTCGGAATCCTCCTCTTGAGATCTTCAGTTTCCTTAACCACCATCACTTTCAAGCAGGGCGTTTTGTCATCCGGGAGCAGACCTACATAAACACCAACAACACCCGGTATGGCCAGCAACTCTTTATCGTGGTCTTTAAGGACGGCGTTGATATCCTTTCGAGTCATTGATTCCTGTTGTCCGGTTTGATTGACCGGGCTCTGTATGGTGGCAGAACATGCTATCGAAAGCAAAATAACGGTCAAAACAGAGCAGAGCCCGATCTTGTGCATTTGCCCCAAATTCATTTGCTCCAAACCCGATTGCTTCTATTGGCCCACCATAGTGGCGCCCAAAAAGCTCAGGACTTCATCAATCGGATTTGCCACGGCGAGAGTGCTACTTCCTGCAAATAAAAGGCCCACCGCTCTGGGATTGGTTGCAACATCCTCCACCATCAGGGAGCCGGAGTCACCCCCCGCAAGGAATTTGCTGGCTCTGTTGCTGATTATGATCTGGCCTGTGAAAGTCTTGGTAAAGGCTGCGCCGCCGGCACATTCATTGTCATAGGCAACTGATACTGTAGCGTTCAGACCCGATACTTTGCTGCGGGTAAGCCCGGTTGTTCGGCCGCTTTTCTTAACAGCTTGATTGATGGATGCCGCAACGGTTTGTGATGAAATCGTCCCGATCTCCAGGATAGCGCCATCAGTCCGACACCATCCCTGACACGACCTGCGCTATGGAAGCATCGACGTTTGAGTTCGGTAACGAACTGTTTTTGACCAGCGTCGCAACGTTCTGAGCATTGGCCGCATTGCAGCCTACGTCAATCAGCCCAGGCTGAATAATCGGATCTCCCGTTGTTGCAACTCTGCTATTTCCTCCGGAGACGATATCTGACTCGAACACATGATAGTTGCTCAAGATGTATTGAGTCCCACCGATCTGGACCAGCGAACCGAGTGTGCCTCCGCAGCAGTAGCCGTTGGCAAGATCGTATCCCCAGCCACCAGACGTTCCAAGCTGAATCGGAGGAGTCTGCTTTGCAGTGTGAGACACCTTAGGAGCGGGCAGCGGGCTTGACCAAGGCACGAAATGGCTCCGTGAATTCGACGGTGATGCTCTTGCCCCGTAGACTTCGAGGTATGTTTCTGGCACTTGCCGCCGGATTTTTTCCTTCCAGATTCACATAGACCAGTATGGTTAGTTCACCGTCATCGTCCTGTCCCACAGCAGTTCCCAGCACATCCGGCATGGACATCAAATCTGGTGTCACCGCTTCCTGGACTGCCATTACCTCTTGAACGCGCGGATTGGCATGACTCAACGCCTGCTCCGGGAGTTCCGCTCCAAAGGCGAACACGCTCAGAATCGATAAAGCCAATGCTGTGCTCACAATGCCTAATACTGTCTTCATCGATCGATATGTTTTCATGGGTTCCTCCCTTCGTTCATCTGATGACAGTTATCTCACGTTTCGTTGACCAAACCGCTCCGTAAGACAACATCATACTTATTATAGCTCACTTATGCATTTTTGACAAACGCTTGTAAATAGATTTCGTAGATTGCGTGAATTACCCCATCCAGGGCTCAGGGCATCCTGTGTGATTTTATGACACGGGGCAAGTGGGGTTGTCTGTGACGCTTGTTGACATCGATGCAAGAATTTAAGGCTTCCCCGATTACCATTAGTAATCTTCACTTTGTCCAGAAATCCATTTTCGTTGACTACAGGAAGAAGCAGATACTTTCTAACACCTAAAGAAAACAAATAAATAATGAATCCCGAAAAGTATTTATTACCATCTGTAACCGATCTGTAACCGGCCTGTAACCTTGTACATGATAAAGATATAAGCGGGAGGTCAAAATCCAAATCAAGGAGGATATACTATGAAGAACATCGTGGAAAAACTTATGGATTTGCCCATAAGGGAGAAAACCATACGCAGAGTGGAGGAGCGTATGAAGGCTGGTGAAGTCAGGGAATACCCCTTGTATCTGGAGAAAGGAGATTGCTATTTTGTCGAAGCACAGGGTTCCAAGGATGTGAAACACCTCACCTGCTGCCTCATGAACGGGAGTGGACGTTGTCGGCGAAAAGTATGTAGCTTGGCGACTACAGTTTTTACCATAATACCTGAAGAAAATGGCTTCTACAATTTCTCTTTAGCTATCAAATCAACTGACGACAATACAGAATCAGGAAAGGTGACAATCAGTCTCAAAAAGGAATATACACCGCCGTGGACTGAGACGCGTATGGGAGTCTGAGAGAGAGAAAGGGATCTGATATAGAGAAGCATCAACGCGGGCGATCCAGTGGTACGTTATGCGTTGAGTGTAACGAAAGGAGGAGATACTATGAATACTGTTCATGCAACAGGAGCTTCTTATGTAAACGGGGAGTCATATGCACACGAAATTTCCGGCTAACAGGGATGTTATTCTTGCCCTGCTTGTGGTGATGGTACTGTTTGTCTTGGCTGGTGTATTGCTGGTTGGGCTCCAGTATGTTTGTTCCCGCAGATTACCAGATCTTTTGGTAATCAAAGGACGTAAGGAAGGGAGGAGGTCTTGAAGAAAGCAGTGATGGTGTTAGTCTTTTCTCTATTTGTGATTATCTCCAGTGTCTCAGTTGCTCAGCAGGGGACAGTGGTAAGGTGTATCCAGGCAGTTTGAAGAGGGTATGTCTGTCGACGCTTTCAACTTTCCCTTAAATACCTTTGAAGAAGAGGACATTACTTCCCTCTATCGCATGGAAATGCAGATAACAACCGCGGAGATTTCTAATAACCAATGCGCCTATTTTTCTCAACTTATGGTACGCTATCTGGTATAAGAAGGAGAAATCATTTTTATGGGGGGGGTATGCTGTCGCTGGCATCCCCCTCCAACAGACCCGTAACCGCTCTTTTTACAGCGAATGAAGAAATTATGCCTGCGGGAATCAAGCGGTTTGGTTGCACATCTCTGTCGTTATTCCTATTGACTATCGTGAAATATCTGCTATTATCATTAAATATAGCCTTTTTCTTATTGCTTAACGATGTGTTGCCATGAAAGCATATCAGATAAAGGTAGAAGCCCAACCAGAAGGTCCACACCTTGGAGCGATAGCCAACAGGGAACACCTCTCACATATTCAATGTAGCCATTTCTCTTAATGCTTAAATCTTAAATGATGTGTAAACATGAAGGCATATCAGATAAAGACGGAAGCTCCACACCTTGGAGTGATAGTCAACAGGGAGCGCCTTTTTCGTCGCCTTGATGAACTGGCCGATTATCCGGTGACGTGGGTTGCATCGCCTGCCGGGTCGGGTAAGACCACGCTGGTAGCAAGCTACATCAGGACACGGAGTATGCCTGCACTCTGGTACAGAGTGGACCAGAGCGATAATGATGTGGCGGGCTTTTTCTACCACATGAGAGAAGTAGCTCAAAAGCTGAAAGGATGTACAAAACCCTTGCCTCTCTTTACCCCCAAGTACCGCCTTGGTCTGGTCGCCTTTACTCATAACTATTTCGAATCGCTCTATAGCAGGATGACCCCACCGGGAGCGATAGTTTTCGACAATTACCAGGATGTTGCAGAAGACTCTGAGATTCATGAAGTAATCAGAAACGGATTCAAGGTAGTCCCTGAAGGTTTGCGGGTCTTCATGGTAAGCAGAAAAGCATTTCCTCCTCCTTTTGTCTCCCTTCAGGCAGAGAGCATGCTCGCCTCGTTAGGTTGGGATGACATACGGTTTACCGTGGACGAAGTCCGTGAGTTGATGAGTCAACGGAGCAATACAGCCATCCCCGAAGCATTAGCGGTTCGCATTCATGAGGAGACCAAGGGTTGGGTTGCTGCCATAGTCATTCTCATGGTGGGTCAGGGAGAGATTTCGTCGTCAAGGGTTGAGCCTGTCGGCCACAGTGCTGTCTTCAACTATTTTGCCAGCGAAGTATTTGAAAAGTTTGACTCCCGTACACAGTGTCTTCTCCTCGGCACTGCCCTCCTGCCTTCCGTTTCTCCCGAGAGTGGTTGTCAACTTAGCCGGTGTGGAGGAAAGTGCCCAGATTCTGGCCGATCTAAATTTGAACCACTGCTTTGTCACTCGCTATGGTTCCGAGTATCATTATCACCCGCTCTTTAGGGAGTTCCTTCTTTCCAGAGTCAGAAAATTCTTCATCTCCCGAAGAGATATGCGCGACTCGAGAGAAGTGCAGGAATGTTTCTTCTAAAATCGGGGCAGATAGAGGAGGCCGTATGCCTTCTGGCGGCATCAGGCTCCTGGGATTCCCTCATCCCTGCTATCCTTGATAAGGCCCCAACTCTTGTGACAGAGGGGAGGGATAAAACACTTGAACGATGGATTCAGCAGGATTCCCGGGGAGATCTACTCCAAAATACCTTGGCTCCTTTACTGGCTCGCTGTCTGCAGCCAGCATTACGATCCGCCTGCCAGTTATGCCCTGTTTGTGCGCTCCTTCAATCTGTTTGAAGAAAGAAATGATACCAAAGGAGCCCTCCTTTCCTGGAGCGGTGCGGTCCATTCAATAATGTTTAATGGCAGAGATATGAAATTGTATGATACATGGATCGACTGGCTCGATAACTATACCCTGAGTGGTCAACCCTTCCCCTCTTCGGAGATCGAGTCTAATGTTGCATCAGGTATAACCGCTGCTTTACTGGCCCGGCGTCCTGATCGCCCCGATCTGAGGACATGGCTCGACAAGGCCCGCACACTGTCTAACCCCCTATTCGCTGTTGCCCACATGTTTTTGGGGGATTATGGACGCTGGGCAATGGTAACCAGGGAATCAGAGAAATCCGCAAAATCAGGTGATCTCTTTTACACCATCTGTTGGTATTACAACAAAGCCAGCCTTATCAATGAGACCCTCCCGCTTGAAGAATCGGCGCTGAGCATTGTTGAAGAGGGATTGAAATTATCGGCAGAGAGCGGGATGCTACATTGGGTTCCGCGCCTCCTTACAACAGGGTTTTACGCCGCCATCATAGCAGGCCAACACCAGAGGGGGTTGGAGTTTCTGAAACAACTGGAGTCAATACTTGGCGACCCTCCAAGTATTACCCATATTCGCTACCATTCTGCTTACGCCCTCTATTACGTTCTGGTCGGTAATATGGCACGTGCAGTTACCCACGGGAAAGAGGCCAGAAGGATCGCTGCAGAAACTGGATTTATTCCTATTGAAGCAGGCACATATATTATTTCTGCCTTCATATTCCTTGAGGCTGGACGTTTCAGTGAAGCCAGAAACTGTATTGCCGCTTGCCGAGCACTGCCCGTAGCTTCCTGCATGATCATTGAGTATAGCCGGTTGATTGCCGAGGCGTCGCTTGCCCTCTATGAGGATATGCCACATGTCCCCGACATCCTGAGAGAAGCCTTCGCTTTGGGGAAAAGGGAAGGCTATATGGCCCCGTGCTCTTGGTGGCAGCCAGCCCTCATGGTCCGTCTCTGCAAGGTTGCTCTGGCTAAGGGAATAGAGGTGGAGCACGTGCAGCACATCATTCGATCCCAAAATCTTATCCCCGACGAAGCGCTGGTCGATGTTGACGGATGGCCTTGGCCGCTTAAGATAGCTACCTTTGGTGCCTTTGAAGTACTGGTGAACAATGAACCTCTCCACTTTATTGGTAAGGTACAGAAACGCCCCCTTGCTCTCCTGAAGGCTCTCATAGCATTGGGGGGCAAAGAGGTGTCTGAGAACATGTTAGAGGATATGCTATGGCCGGAGGCGGAGGGAGATATGGCTCGCGTTGCCTTGAAGACAACCCTCTCCCGGCTGCGCCGACTCCTGAAAATCGAGGGAGCGATTGAAGTGAAGGGAGGGAAAGTGAGCCTGAACGGGAGGTTCGTCCGGGTTGATACGTGGGACCTTGAGCGCCTGGCCGAGCATGTAAGGCAAGTGTGGGCAGATCGAAGGGGAAGAAAGGTCTTCGACCAAGTGCAACGGACCATATCATCTCTTCGTGAGGTCTACAAAGGAGATTTTTTGAACGCAGATGATGATGAATGGATTGTCCCTTCCCGGAACCGATTCCGGAGCAGGTATCTGGGGACCGTCAAGAAACTCGGGGCTATTCTCGATGACGCCGGGGAGAATGAGAAACTTGCTTCCCTTTATGATTGTGCAATTGATGCAGGCCTTTCACCCGAGGAGATCCGTGGCCGTCCCCTTCATTTTGCTGGTCCCGCTAAATGAGTTATTGGAAACTGACCCTCTGCTGTCTTATTCTGACTTCACAAATTTGGGTTTATTTTCTCCGCTAAACATTTCAGTAATGAAACCACACAATCGCGCTGGTTTTAAAGCGTCATATGGTTACCTGTAACGTTCTGAATGTTTAAATAAAAAAATATAAGTTTAGATTCCAAGAAATTATTCATTACCGATTGAAACATGGCACCCATTGCTTCTTTGTCAAAAACTCAATTTCAGGAAGTACCAGCCAGCCACATAATTTTCTGAATAACTATCAATATTCCCTCGCTGTACAGTTTTTGTCTAGTAGACATACTATGGAAATTCATAACCATGCATAATGCTTGGATTTATAGGACCATCAAAAAGATGAGAATCCATAACGATAGGATGAAAATCAATAACTGATAAGGCCCTATATATTCTTATCTCTTAATCAATTGGTCGGAGGTTCGAATCCTCCACGGCCCATATATAATATCAACACGTTACAAAGCATCAATATTCACAATCCTCCTCAAATTGTATATTTTTTGTATAGTTCATATTATTCCTTCACTTAAAATTAACGTAACAGATCGAACATCAAGATCCCGCCATTTCAGTTAGGAGCTACGGGAGGACTTTATGACCAGTATGGTCACGAAACGGCTGGTTTGACTTGCCTTTTTATCGTTTAAAAGCTCCACAAGGCTCCAATCGCTATTCCATAAGGAACCAGGAATCTTGTCCCTCCTGAATCATTCTACTGGATCTGAAAAATAACCCTTCTAAATTACTTTCTGAAAGCACGATTTACTGATAGGTAATTAAGATCCTGTTGTTTGTAATGAACTGAACATATACAGGACGGGGATCAACCCCGCCCTGTATATTCATTCCTGTCAACAAATTCAGAATGCATAGCTCAGAAAAGCTCCACCTGAAAACTCGTCTCTATACTGTCCTTCCAGGTTCAGAGCAATCTGTTTGGTAAAGGGTATTTTAACTCCCAGAAAACCACCGATGGGAGTCTTTTCCTCCATCGTTGCGCTATCACTAAGACCTTCAATTGAACTGCCAGTTGCATCTATCGTTGCTCTCGCGTAAGACCAGAATCCACCGCCATAAATAATGAAATTCTCCAGCTTTACCTGCCCTGAAAGGCCAGCCTGTATGTTATAGTAGTTTTTTATTTTTAAATCTGCTCCGTCAAAGGAGTCCTTATAATCTTGAAAATGGTATGTACCCTGTGCGAAGGCGCCCAAACCAAACATCTTGGTTTCAAAAAACATGAATTTGGCCCCTAAAGTGCCAAATAACTTGGCACCATCCTTGAAGTCAACATCAGTGTCCTTGATTTCCAGGTTAGCTCCACCCAACCGACCAAATATTTCTAAATTCTTTATTGGGACAAAAGATCCCTGGACGTAAACCTGATCTGATTTTGTCCGAATGCTCCCGTCCAGCACATCAAACTTAGTATCCTCCCAGAAATACCCAACACCGAAGGAGAACTTACCTTGTGCGGCCGTCGGTTCTGTGGGCCCGAACTGGCCAGCGGAAGTAAAACCGACCATGAAAAAGAAAAGAAATAAAGTAGTAAAAATAACTCTTTTCATTTGCAACCTCCTTTTCATTATATTTTTTTATAAGCTTATATATTGTTGATAGCACAAATAGCTGATATGTCAAGACGATGTATACGTCAAGGCATAAATATAGCTGAGAAATGATTGACCGTACCCCACCTTTAGTACAACCCAGGTTTAGAGGTTTTGCATTCATTTGGGTGTTCCCCAAAAACTGTACATGCCACTATGTTAGTCTTCCGGGCTTTCAAGCCACCCTCAGGCGGCACATTTCTGCAAATTTATCTGGTGTCATGTTATCGAGGGAACTATGGGGTCTAAATCCATTGTAGTCTCTTCGCCAGTTTTCTATTTTCAATTTTGCGTCCTCGATAGACATGAACCAGTTCAGATTCAAACATTCATCCCTGAGTTTAGCTCAAACTGTATGGCACACAATCCTGATCTACTCGTTGTCACTTTCCCGAGGTCACCTGGCCCCTTTTAGTTGATGGTAAAACCCACAGAACCGGGACCGCGGTCCCACTCATACCCTGCAGCCGTCACACCATTCACGGTAGCACTATAATTATTTCCAATAGGTGTACCACCCTGTCCCCTCTTATTGGGAGCTGTCGTCGTCCACTTCGCTTCTGCTATGCCATTGCTGTCGCTCGGTCCGCTGGTGAGGCTAAGAGTTGATGGGCCGTTCACCGCAAGCTGCACCGTTGCATTGGTCACGGAACTGCCTGACGCATTTTTCACTGTCGCCCGAATAACAACCGTTTCACCCCTCTTGAATGAATTGGTCGATGAAAAGACCGTTGTCTTGTTCTTTCCGCTTCCACTGGTTACATACTTTCCGGTAATGAGAGTCGCTTACACCCACCTTTTGCAGGACCAAGGATTTAACATAGGTGGTCACTGTATCCATCCGTGTCCCCGAACCCGTCACTGCCTGGACATCCAGGGTGTGCTCCCCTTCGGGCAGGGTCGATGCATCCCACGCTCCCTGCCAGAGATGAGGATTGCCGGATACGCTCGTCATAGTCTTCCAGGTTCCCCCGTTTGCCCTGAACTGTACCTGCGTAACCGCAGCGGGATCAAAAACCAGGGCGCGGATCGGATTCGACGCCGCATTGGTCACCGTGTAGGCATAAGGATTGACAATTCCCCCCAGGCCCCTGTTCATCGGGGCAGTGATGAGAACCACCGGCCATGTGCCTGCAGTCTGAGTGACTGAGGAAATACCATTGCAGTCAATAGCTCCGACCGTGTACTGGTTAGGACTGTCCTTGCCAATGCTTGACACGTTGAAGTAGAAAACCCCGTCGGTCATGTTCTGGGTAAAAAACTTCTCTGAGGAGGCGTGGGTGTGCCCGTACCCATAGAGCGAGGTCCCGTAATTGTTCATGAGATTTACAAACTCGTCTTTCCCGTAGAACAAATACGTGTCGCTGCTATTGCCTGTGGGCGCCAGAGGATGGTGCCCGAAGACCAGCGTGAGCTTGGCACCCACGTTGGCGGACATCTCCCCACTGATAAAGGAGAGTTCATCGCTATCCAGTCCTGCGTTATCACCGTAAGGCCAAGACAGGCTGAAAGAATTCCCGGTATTGTCAGCACTATTAATCCCGAGAAAGTGATATGTTCCCCAAGGACCCGTCCTCGTCCAGGAGGCTTGTGTCTGCGCGGTCGCCTGTCCCTGCACGGAATTCGCCCGGTAGTAGTTGAAGTATTGATCGTTATATGCGTCATGGTTTCCGGGAATGTCATAGTAGATATTCGCGGACACGCCATTACTGCTGAGAATGTTCTTGTACTGATCCCATTCAGTCTGATAGGGGCCATTAGGATACCCGAAAATGTTCCCGTTCGTCGAATCCGTCAGATCTCCCGTAACCACGATAAAGCTCGGATTGATAACATTTTTTGCTTGACCAGTAAGCCACTGAAGATTCGTGGAATCTGTGGACCCGGACGTTCCTATGTGAGGATCGGAAGCATGGATAAACCATAACAGCTTGTCCGTGTCGGAACTATAATATGCCGAATGGGGATCACCGGCTGAAAGGGGCGTATAAAAGCAAAGGAGGAGAGCAATAAAGGAGATAAAATGCCGCACAAAAAACACCGCATTCTTTTTTCTCAACATTTATCTCACCTCCCCTGCCTGATGGGCGCGAACCTTTGCTATATAAGTATCTAGCTTATTAAGCGCCTTTGTATCGGCAGTTTGGTCTTTGGCGCTCTCCAGGACCTGGATAGCCTCGTCTGGCCTATTCAGTTCAATAAGGGCAAGGGCAAGATTCACATACGCGTCGAGATTGCCCGGATCAAGTTCGGTGACTTTTTTGTATTCTTCTGCAGCACTATCAAAGTTCTTCTGTACGTAATAAACTCGGGCGAGGTTCCTGTGAGCCTCTGTGTATGAAGAATCTTTGGCAATTGCAGCTTTGAACTCATTTATGGCGAATCCGTAATTCCTCTGAGCCTCCACTGCCTGATTCTTTGGCGCATGGTCATAAAAACCTTTCTTGAAATACTCAACGCCACGCTGGTTGTAGTAGCCCGGTTCGCCCATGCCACCCCTATCCTGGCACAATGCTCCGGGCACGGCAAGGAAACCGAGCAGGATGGTACCGGCTATGATCGCCAGCGACCTTTCACGAAACCCCGACTTAATCATCGTAATCCCTCCTTTTGAAACCTATAATCCTCTCAAACAGCCGCAAAATAGTACCTATTTATCTTAAAATAATAGCATGGTTCGACACATTTGCAAGCCGTTTCTTTGACTCGGTGCCGAAAATTACATGGTCATCCCCCCAATTGCCACCGCGGATACATAACACAATAAGGAACAGATGTACCGGTTGCAAAAAAAGTCATTTTGAGAACCGTAAAATATTCTGACAATTCTCTTCTCGATTACAGTTTGAAATGTTACTCATTCGGTGAAAATGCCAAAGCGTGAACTTCAGGGAGCAGCCGATACTTTTTACACTTACAAGAGCAGTATGGTAGCCCCGTCTGTGAAGTAAAAGTTACGGTACAAAAGCTGGCATAACGTTCCGGTTCCAGCGGACAGCATATCGCTGCCGCTGGAACCGGTTCTTAGCTGACCATTTTTGCCGCACCGTCAGAAGTCATCGAAGACGTTCTATGATCAGATGAAATCGAAACGGTCAAGGTCCATAACTTTGTTCCACACCACTACGAAGTCATGGAGGAACTTCTCTTGGGAGTCCTCACATCCGTATACTTCTGCCAAGGCCCTGAGTTGAGAGTTCGAACCGAAGATCAGGTCGACACGTGTACCGGTCCACTTGAGTGCGCCGCTCTCGCGATCACGACCCTCGAATATATTATCGTCTTCCGCGGTTGCCTTCCATGTCGTGCTCATGTCGAGCAGATTCACGAAGAAGTCATTGGTGAGCGCCCCTGGCCGCTTGGTGAAGACGCCGTGCCGGGACCCTCCGAAGTTGGTCTCCAGGACGCGCATGCCGCCCACGAGAACCGTCATCTCAGGAGCGGTCAGCGTAAGAAGCTGCGCACGATCAACCAGCATTTCCTCTGGCCTTACCGCATATTCGGCTTTTTGATAGTTACGGAAACCATCTGCAGCCGGTTCGAGTACGGCGAATGACTTTATGTCGGTTTGCTCCTGTGATGCGTCCATACGTCCCGGCGTGAAGGGAACCGTCACCTCGTGACCGGCATTCTTCGCAGCCTGTTCGACACCGGCGCAACCCGCCAGGACGATCAGATCAGCCATTGATATCTTCTTGTCGCCGGATTGCTTACTGTTGAGGGCGCTCTGGATGCCCTCCAGGGTCTTGAGCACTTTCGCCAGCTGGGTAGGCTGGTTGACTTCCCAATCCTTCTGCGGCGCCAGACGAATACGGGCACCGTTGGCACCACCGCGCTTATCGGAGCCACGGAAGGTGGACGCCGACGCCCAGGCGGTCGAAACTAACTCCGACACTGACAAGCCGGAAGCCAGGATCTTGCCCTTGAGGGAGGTAATGTCCTGTGCATCGACCAGTTTGTGATTGACGGCAGGGATGGGGTCTTGCCAGATGAGCTCTTCTCCCGGAACTTCCGGGCCGAGATAGCGCGGGCGCGGGCCCATATCGCGGTGCGTCAGCTTGAACCATGCTCGGGCAAAGGCGTCCGCAAACTGATCCGGGTTCTCGTAGAAGCGCCGTGAGATCTTTTCGTAGACAGGGTCGAACCGCAGGGCGAGGTCCGTGGTAAGCATACCTGGGGAGCGACGCTTTGACGGGTCGTGCGGATCCGGCACGGTATCGGCGCCTGAGTCACCTTTCGGTTTCCACTGATACGCCCCGGCCGGGCTCTTCTCCAGTTCCCATTCAAAGCTGAATAAGATCCGGAAGAAGTTGTTGCTCCACTTCGTGGGAGTGTTGGTCCAGATAATTTCCTCACCGTCGGTAATCGTGTCGTTGCCTTTGCCCGTGCCAAAGCTGCTCTTCCAGCCCAGGCCCTGCTCCTCGATGCCGGCGGCTTCCGGATCCGGGCCCACGTGTGACTTATCACCGGCGCCGTGGGTCTTGCCGAAGGCATGGCCGCCCGCGATGAGGGCCACCGTCTCCTCATCGTTCATCGCCATGCGGCCGAAGATCTCGCGGATGTCCTTGGCCGCCGCGATCGGGTCCGGGTTGCCGTTCGGGCCCTGCGGGTTCACATAGATCAGGCCCATCTGAACAGCGCCAAGATGCCCCTCGAGTTTCCGGTCACCGGTATAGCGCTTGTCTCCAAGCCACTCGGTCTCGGGACCCCAGTAGATGTCCTTTTCGGGTTCCCAGATGTCCTCACGCCCGCCGGCAAAACCGAAGGTCTTAAAACCCATCGATTCCAGGGCGACGTTGCCGGTAAGGATCAGCAGGTCGGCCCAGGAGATTTTCCGGCCGTACTTCTGCTTAATCGGCCAGAGCAGTCGTCGCGCCTTGTCAAGGTTCGTATTGTCGGGCCAGCCGGCAAGAGGTGCAAAGCGCTGGTTTCCCTTGCCTCCGCCGCCACGACCGTCACCGATGCGGTAGGTGCCGGCGCTGTGCCACGCCATACGGATGAACAAAGGTCCGTAGTGGCCGAAGTCCGCTGGCCACCAGTCCTGCGAGTTGGTCATCAGCGCTGCGAGATCTTTCTTCAAGGCCGCATAGTCAAGCTTCTTGAATTCTTCGGCGTAGTTGAAATCCTCGCCCATGGGATTAGACTTGGAGGAATGCTGGTGCAGGATATCGAGGTTCAACTGGTTGGGCCACCAGTCTCGGTTCGTCCTGCCCCTGCCGGTTGCCTGTGGGTTTGGTAAGCCCGTTATCGGGTCCTTTCTGTCGTCTGTCATAATGTTACCTCCCTTCCGTTGTTTGATTTGTTGAACAGTGCTACTGTAAACAATAATAGTGTTTTTTCGTTGTTCATCTATCTAACGCGAGTGTCAGCCAGAGTCGGTTGGCTCAAGCCGATTACCCCTTGCCCAGTCCTTTTTTCCGACATTCTTCGCAGTAGCCATAATATTCCAGCCTTTTGTCTGTAACCGAGAAACCCGTTCTTTTCTCCACCTCACCGGGATCCGCCGGAGTAGACACCTCATAGTCAAGTATCTTCCCACAGCCATCGCAGATCAGGTTGAGATGCTCCTTGAGGTTCGCGTCATACCTGTTCTCCCCGGTGTCAAACTGTAGTGTCTTGATGATGCCGTGAACGGAAAACTCTTTAAGTGTGGCGTAAGTGGTCGAGAGGCTCAAGCTTTTCTGCATCCTTTTTGCCTCCCGGTACACGGCGCTTGCGCTGGGGTGAAGTTTCCGCATTGCCACCAATACCTCAATAATAGCAAGCCTCTGAGGGGTAATCTTCAGTCCCTTTTCCTTTAACCTTCTTAACATCGACTCTCTAATCATAGCATCAATCAATCTGGAACCACTCCTGATAAAGGCAATCTAGTGATGGTTGAGAGAGCTGTCAAGGGGGGCCGTGATAAGTGCACCCATTGGGGTAGCCCGCGTGAGTTGCTGCGACGCATAATTGTTGGTGATCTCCTCCCTGCTGTTGCAAGGGGATATCCTGATCTGCTTCTTAGCTATAATTTTGGTAGCTGGCATCATTTTGTGTAGAGACATATAGTCAACCTGAAGAATTGAATAGGGGGAAACTTTTTGCTAACTCTGTGGGTCTTGTATATTGATACATTTTATATAGGGATTCTATATTGATGGCACATTTGTTCTTCAGGTTTTTTTCACATGCTCGTGGTTTGTGATATGTTCGCTGCAATAGCCGAGACCACCGCACTCCCGGCAGTATCTGAATTCCATATATGGATGAGAAAGGTCAGTGATGCCACAGATTGCGCAGTGATGGAAAGGATCTTTCTTTGTTGAGATTGTTTTCGTCTTCCTGATCATCTGGCGGTTACCGGCTTTCATCCTCCACAGGATGTCCTTGCCAAAAAAGAGAAGAAAATTCGCGATCGATGCAAGGACAACCAGACGTGTCGGCCATGGACCGACTATGACCTGATATGCGTAGCCGATCCCAGTGAGCAGGGCCAGCCATTTCATCTTTACAGGGAGTATAAAGAAGATGAGAATCTCAAAATCGGGGTACAGGAAAGCAAAGGCAAGAAAAACGGAACCAGCGATAAAAAGGTTTGTGACCGGGTATGCAGGAAACAGGAACGAAACGGCAACAGTGATGATGTAACCAACTAAAAGAAAGAGATTGAACCGAAAAGCACCCCAATGCTCTTCGAGGGCGCTCCCCATGAGATAAAAGAGATACCATGCAAAAATCATAAAGAGCGGATGGGTAGCGGGCGGGATAAAAATAAAGGTGATGAGTCGCCACCACTCGCCGGCAGACACCAATGCCGGAATGAGCAGCATAGATGCGAGATTGGATTTACCGGACAGATCGAGGACGAACAACGCCGCCTGACCGATGATGAGGTAGAGGGTGATATTCGGTATGGAGAAACGCCGAAATTTTTTTTCCAGATAATCTGTGATATTCATGATAGCAGGACCCATTTAACAAAACCCAGCGTAGCAGGTCTTGTATTCATACATTTTATAGTATGTGTTTCTTTTATAGCTTCCTTTGAGCAAACACTAAGCGGCAATGGCTACTACCATAACAAAGGAAAAAATTAAAGCTCGTTTCATAATATCTCCACTCTTGTATTTCCCAAAATACTCATTCAAGGATATTCCATTGAAACGGACATAGCATAGGCGATTTTTATAGATTTAGCAACATAACCCCCCCCCTTGCCTTATTCTTATTCAGATAAATGGCAACATTCTTTACCTGTTAGCCGGGAAGGTCATCTAAACCGGTTTTTTTGCTTCTATAAGGCAATCCATCGCCTCACCGGTTCGGATTAGTCTTATATCGACAAACCCGGCTTCTTTTAGCGTATCTTCAACCTCAACAAAGGTATAGGTATCCCCGCCACGAGTATTTACAAGCATATTGATAGCAAAAAGTGCCCCCGAAGGCGGGTTTGTTCTTGATGCGTCCATAATGTGGTCTCTGATAAGCAATGTTCCGCCAGGTTTCAATGCCATAAATATCTTCTTATACAACTCCAGGTTCTCTTCAGCGCTATTCTGGTGGATAATGGCAGAGAGAAGCGCAAGATCACATCCTTCGGGAAGTTTATCAGTATAAAAATCACCTGCGACAAGTTTCACGCGATTGATGAAACCCTCGGACTTAAGCCTCTTCCTTGCAAAGGGTATAATCTCCTTCAGGTCAAAAAGAACAGCTTCCATTTTCGGGTTCTTACCGAGAAATGCCATTGTGTACGTACCTGATGCCCCTCCGATATCGAGTAAACGCTCGAAACGGCTTATATCTAAAGCGCCTGCAATTTCGGACGAAAGCGTGCGGCCAATGACATGCATTGCGCCAATAAAGGCTTCTCTGCTTTTTTTATCTGATGCCTTTATGACCGAGAACCTTCTGCCTCTCTTTCCTTTTACAATTTCCGTAAGGGAACCCCAGGTATCCCAGAGCTTGTTAAAATGGAGGACCATGGGAAGAATAGTAGCTGGATGGCGAGAAGAGAAAAAAGCGCCCTTTTCTGTATTGGAATAACCATCACCTTCTTTTCTGACAAATCCAAAGGTCGCGAGGCAATCGAGCACCCTGGTCAATCCCTTTAGATTCAGCTTATACATTTCAGCAAGCTCTATTGCGGTTATGGGTTTTTCATCGATTTTTGTAAATAAATCAAGTTCTGCAGCCGTGAGCACCACACGGCTTCTCATAAAACTCATTATTTCTGTCATAATAGCTTGAGGGTTCTCCATGTATAACCTCTCCTGTTTATTTAACCCCTTATATCTTTGATCCGATTTCAAATCATCACATATCCATTTTCTCGCAATCATTATAGAATTTCAAGTGGAATAATCGGACCTACACCATGTCTTCCACATATTGCGTATTGTTGTTAAGAGTACTAAAATATTACAAGACAATTCGTGCTGTATCTCATGGAGGAGAACGAACCATGTCAAGGGTAATGATATATCCTGCTACATATGAGGGTTGTCCTCAGGCAGACATGGGCACGTGCATTGCCTGTTTTTGCTGTCAGGAAATCTGTCCTGAGAAGGCTATTACCCTCATGTGATGCCTGCATGGAATCTGGGAAGAGTTGATATTTGAAATGATTTGGATTACATTCAGGACATGGCTATAAAACTTATCATCTTTGATCTTGACGGCACCCTGATTGATTCCATAGGAGATATTACCAATGCCCTCAATTACGCTTTTAAGCCCTTTGGCGTAGATGATCTTACGCCGGAGGAAGTTTCCCCGCTGATAGGAGAAGGACCGTCAAGGCTGATTCAGGACGCGCTGGCGAAACATAATCTGTCTTCCGATACAGAGGCTCTTGTAACACAATTTCTGGATTACTACGCAGCCCACCCCACAGATAAAACAGCGCCCTACCCCGGCGCAAGAGAAATGCTTGAGGCGCTCAAAGCACTGAAAATGGTAATTGTCACTAACAAAACAGAAGACATTTCACGGAAAACCCTGAAAGCATTCGATCTTGATATATATTTCGACATGATAGTCGGCGTCGATACCATGGCTGAGCGTAAACCATCACCCATACCGGTCATGCACGTACTTTCATCCTTCAATATAGTCCCGGAAGAGGCGATAATAGTTGGAGACAGTGAGGTTGATATCCAGACAGGCAAGGCATCCTCTGTGCGAACTGTTGCCGTCACTCACGGCTACGGAAGAAATGGTTTTCAGAAAAAGGCTGATTTTGTGATCAGTAGTCTGCCGGAACTGGTAGATATTGTTAAGAACGCAGCCTGATAGATACATGACCAGATAGTATACATGACCTGCGCTAATACTTAATCATGTCCATCCTTGTCAACACCGATTGACTTGAGACACGGGGAGCATTCACTATATTCCACGCAACATACTGCTCGGCATAGGTGCTTTCAGCCGACATGCCATCGACTGGTACAATGACCTGCATCCCCCGGAATGCCGCCTCACTGGCAGTATACAGAACAGCCCCATGTGCTGCTGTCCCTGTTACGATAACGGTTTTAATACCTTTTTCCTTAAGGATCTTCTCAAGGTCTGTCCCGAGAAATTTATCCGGTCCCGAAGTCACCAGAGGCTCATTTCCAAGGGGCATCAACTCCTTTGCAATATCGGCGGCAACAGCGCCGGCAGAGAGACTGTACACCACGTAGACACCTTTATTGCGGGCCTCGGTGAGAAGCTTTTGAACCTTCGGAATAGAAGCAATACAACGGGGGCGGCGATCTGTGTTACATGTCTGCTTGTTAAAATCGAGGAGCAGAAGCGCCGTCACCTTCGGGTCAATTGTCACTGACTTTAACTCCGGCGCAGGCGGAGCCTTCACAGTACTCCATTCTTCAATGATATTCTGCGCTGACAGAGGGCAACAAAAAATAATCATCATACAGATAAAACAAAAGGACAAAAATGTACCCTGCCAAAACATACTCTTTTGTATCATCTTCATTCTTCTCTCCTCTCAAAGGTTTTTTATATTATAAGACACGTTGACATTATTACAAAACCGGGTTTACAAAAAAAGGATTTATTCATTGATGCCTACAAACAGTTACAGTAATATTTATTAGGACATGAATATGGTTAGAAAGCATCCTTATTGTGGTTCAGGTAACACGTGAAGCAATTGAGACTGTTTAATTTCCTGCTATATATTATTTATATAGCTTATAGATGAACAATATCAATATGTTACGGGTTACTGATAAGTGTATAGTATTTTATCACTTCCCCAATCCCTTTCCCATCCTTGATCTACACACTTGAGTGATAAAGTATTGTATAGCTGCATAGCTGAACAAATACCTCTCAATTCTTTATCTCCTTGAAATTACAAGGAAGTTGGTGAGTGGCATCCTTCTTGCTTTATCTTGTACTATGAACCACCTGAACCAGAAGAAAAATTTGAACGAAAGGAGCCAATCATGAACGCGATAGCGACAGAAAAAAAGGTATTACTCATAGACGATGAAGCATCTTTGAGAAGAAGTGTTTCCATGGGCCTCATGCAACAGGGTTATCAGACAGAACCTTGTGAGAACGGTATGAAGGCACTCCAGACTTTGGAAATGTTCAAGAGGAAGAATATCCCTCTGGACTATGCCATTGTTGACATCAAGCTGCCCGATATCGATGGTCTGAAACTCTTGAAGGTGATCAAGTTCAATTATCCGAACCTCCCCGTTATCATGATTACCGGATACGGCAATGAGGCAACCCTTGAGGAAGCCACAACCCAGCATGCAGATGCCTACCTGGAAAAACCCTTCAGCATGGATGATCTTACAAAGGTGCTCTCCGGGATCAATGTAGCCGTTGAAGAGAGTGCCGCTCCTGAGAGCACACCGGCAGAATCAGCGGTACCCTCCCAGTCGGTAAGCGCCTATGCCCTTCTGTCCATCGACAGTTCGGCAAACCTCCTCAAGGTATACCGGAAACTCTATTTTCTGGAAAATGTTCTCTACTGTGATGCCATCAGGGGCGACTATGACATTGTCCTGCTCCTCCAGGCCCCCACATTTGATAAAATCCAGGCTGTACTGGATAAAGAAGTAAAGACTATCGAAGGCGTAGCCGATGTAACCCTTCTCAATGTGGAATCACCGGTCTTCGGAGAAAACGTCGTGAACATTATGAGTTCTGTGGACAAAGCATTAGGCAGGGACAAAGAAGAAGGCGAAGTCTATACGAGCCAGCCTGCCAGAATCAGAGCATCTTCCTACGTGATGCTTGAGATCGAGAAAGAAAAACTTGAAGCCATCTATCCGGTACTTTATTTTAATGATCAGGTCGTCTACTGTGACTATGTGAGAGGCAAATACGATATCCTCCTCCTCATGAAGGGCACAAGCTTCAGCGAAATAGACAACACCATAAAGAATAAGTTCAAACCCCTCGATGGCGTCCTCAGGATTAAGGAATGGCCGATTATCACCCTGTTTGAATAATACCGTGCAGTTGTGCATGGTAAACGACATTGATTAATGAGGGAGAAATAGATATGCTACAGAAGGAAGAGATGAAAAAAGAAAATACGGAAAGTCCATTTTACGACTTCAAGGCAGAGCTGTGGAAGTACCAGGGTGAAATGGGAGCGTTAATACCGCTCCTTCAGTCCGCCCAGGAGGCGTACGGTTACATACCGGAGTCGGCCATTGATCATATTAGCGAGGTGGTGGAAATTCCTGGGGCTGAGATTTACGGGGTCATCACCTTTTACTCTCAGTTCCGCCTGAAACCCATGGGTAAGAATATCATCAAGATCTGCGATGGCACCGCATGTCACGTAAATGCTTCTACAGGCATTCTGAGAGCATTGGAAGATGAGCTTCAGATCAGAAACAATGAAACCACTGAGGATGGTCTCTTCACTCTGCAGAAGGTTGCCTGTCTCGGGTGCTGTTCTCTTTCTCCGGTTATAATGATAAATGATGATACCTTTGGACGACTTACACCCAAGAAGGTCAAAGAACTGGTCAAAGAGTTCAGAGAGAACGGAAATGCATGAAAGTGAGAGGATAAAACTAAAAAAGGCGAAAACTTCAGCTCATTCATGAGCAAGAAAGGGAGGAGGCGTCATAGAAGCAATCTCAAATTTGAAATTTAAAATTGCTTCTCCAGAGGTGAAACTAGGCAGGGAAGACCACCCATACGGGTGGCGGTCGTGTTCCCCAATAGCAAAAAAACATTCCAAGAGTAATAAGTTTGAAGTATAATGACGGTGAAAAGAAGATTATGCAGCATTAATGGGAAAAACCCTTAGCTCGTTCACGAGCGAGAGGGGGAGGCTCCAGTAGCTTTGCTGCTGGAGGGGGCGACCACCCATGCGGGTGGCAGGCGTAATCCCCAATAAATGAGGAGAGTGAGGATGAAGACAATTAAAGTCGGGCTTGGGACCTGTGGAGTATCCGCCGGCGGCGAAAAAACCTATGAAGCCATAAAACATGAGATTGAAAAAGAGAATATCCAGGTCATATTGAAGGAGACCGGGTGTAACGGTATGTGCTATCGTGAACCTTTAGTGGAAGTGATCGATGAGGAGAACCACTCATTTCTGTACGGAGATGTTACTCCTGAAAAGGCAACGAGGATCATGACCGACCATATACTCAAAAACATGCCTGTGAAGGAATGGATTGTTCAGCAACTCCGGTCCGACAGAGGATGATGCTTTTTTTCAGAAACAACACCGCATTGTATTGAGAAACTGTGGTATTATCGACCCGAATTCCATTGATGAATATATTGCCTCCGGAGGCTATAAGGCCATCCAAAAGGTGATCAATGAAAATACCCCCGAAGAGGTCATTGATATCATGACCAGATCAGGTCTGCGAGGCCGGGGTGGAGGAGGATTTCTTACCGGCGTGAAGTGGAAATTCTGTCGCCAGGCACAAGGAATGGTGAAATATATTATCTGCAATGCTGATGAGGGAGATCCAGGAGCTTTTATGGACCGGTCAACCCTGGAGAGTGATCCCCACTCTGTGCTTGAAGGTATGATGATCGGCGCCTATGCGATCGGCGCCGAGGTAGGATACATATATTGCCGCGCAGAATATCCAAAGGCTGTGGCCCGTTTGAAACACTCAATTAGAGAAGCCTTGGCAAAGGGGTTCCTGGGGAAGAATATCTTCGGCTCCAATGTCAATTTTTCCATAAAGATCAAAGAAGGCGCCGGCGCTTTTGTGTGCGGTGAGGAAACAGCTCTCATCGCGTCTATTGAAGGAAAGCGGGGCATGCCCCGCTTCAGACCTCCTTTCCCTGCCAACAAGGGATTATGGGATAAACCCACCAATATCAACAATGTTGAAACCTTTGCAAATATACCCTGGATTATTATGAACGGAGCCGAAGCGTTTGCGGCAATGGGAACGGAGAACAGCAAAGGGACCAAAGTCTTCGCTCTGGCCGGAAAGATCGCCCGGGGCGGTCTTGCTGAAGTCCCCATGGGTATTACCATAAATGAGATAGTTTATGATATAGGGGGCGGCATCAAGGGAGGAAAAAAATTCAAGGCAGTACAGATGGGCGGACCATCAGGCGGTTGTATCCCTGCCTCCATGGGTGACCTCCAGATAGACTACCAGCAGATAAACAAGACGGGCGCCATCATGGGCTCCGGTGGACTTGTGGTCATGGATGAAACAACCTGCATGGTGGAAATGGCCAAATTTTTCCTTACCTTCACCCAGGAAGAATCCTGTGGCAAATGTACTTTCTGCCGGATTGGCACCAAACGGATGCTCGAGATTCTTGAGAGGATTACCGATGGAAATGGTCGCGAAGGCGATGTTGAACTTCTCCAGCATCTGGCATACCAGATACGGAATAACACCATTTGCGGGCTTGGCCAGACAGCTCCGAATCCTGTACTCACTACTCTTAAATACTTCCCCGAGGAGTACGAGGCCCATATCCGGGACAAGAAATGTCCTGCTCATAGCTGCGGACCTCTGCTCACCTACTCCATTTCGGCCGATGCTTGCAAAGGATGTACCCTTTGTGTAAAGGCCTGTCCTGTGGAAGCAATAAGCGGTGAAAAGAAGAAGGTGCATGAGATAAACACTACGACCTGTATAAAGTGCGGTAAATGCTTCGAGACCTGCAAATTCAACGCAGTTCTAAAAAACTAAATGGAGAATCAGGCATGACAGATACAGTGAAACTTACAATAAATGGAAAAGCATATACGGCAAATCCCGGACAGATGATTCTTGAAGTAGTCCGGGCCAACAATATCGACGACATTCCGACCCTTTGCTATGACCCGCGCCTGCCTCCTTATGGTTCGTGTTATCTGTGTGTAGTAGAACAGGAAGGGCTCGAGAAACTGATCCCGTCATGTTCAAGCCCTGTGGCTGACGGGATGGTGATTCATACAAACAATGACAGGATCAGGGAATCACGCAAGACAGCCCTTGAACTCCTCCTTTCAAATCATTATGCTGACTGTCTCGGGCCCTGCACTCAGACATGCCCGGCAGGGGTTGACGTACAGGGTTATATCGCCCTTGTCGCCATGGGAAAAAACAGAGAGGCGGTGAAACTCATAAAAGAGAAGAACCCTTTGCCCCTGGTCTGCGGCAGGGTCTGCGTGAGGGAGTGCGAAACCGCCTGCCGGAGAAATTCCGTTGATGACCGGGTGGGCATCGATTACCTGAAGCGTTATGCCACCGATATCGACATTGAAGATCCCTGGATGCCTGAGGTCGCCCCCTGGAATGGAAAAAGGGCAGCAGTGGTAGGTGGTGGTCCTGCAGGTCTTACCTGTGCATATTTTCTCGCAATCAAAGGTTATAAAGTGACCCTTTTTGAAAAATCACCTCATCTGGGCGGCATGCTTCGTTACGGTATACCGGAATACCGGCTGCCCAAGGCGCTCCTCGACCGGGAGATCCAGTGCATACTCGACCTCGGTGTTGAAGCAAAGATGAATACGGTCCTGGGAGAAGATTTCACCATACAATCCCTCAAGGATGAGGGTTTTGATACAATATTCCTTTCCATCGGGGCCCAGAAGGCCAAAACCATGGGAATTGCCGGCGAAGAAGCGACACCGGGCGTCATCGGTGGCGCCGATTATCTGAGGGCCATGCAGGATGAGAATCCTCCTAAGGTTTACGGGAGAGTGGTTGTGGTTGGCGGTGGCAATACAGCCATCGACGCGGCGAGGACAGCCCTGAGAACAGGCGCCGATAAGGTGACGCTTCTCTATCGACGGACTAAGAAAGAGATGCCCGCTCACGAAATGGAAATAGATGCTGCCCTTGAAGAGGGAGTGGAACTTATATCCCTCTCTGCTCCTGAAGGGATTGTAACAAAGGATGGCCGTTTGAGTGCACTCACCTGCATTCGCATGGAACTTGGTGAACCGGATGCAAGTGGCCGGAGAAGTCCTGTGCCTCAAAAGGGTTCTGAATATGAACTCCCCTGCGATTTTGTGATTTCCGCAATCGGTCAGGATATAGACCTCGGGCAGATTAATGCCGACGGGAAACTCAAGACAACGCGATGGAATGGGATGGTGGTACAAGAGGGTACTTTTGAAACATCCATACCGGGTGTCTTTGCAGGCGGTGATAGCATGACCGGCCCGGCAGTAGCCATCGACGCCATTGCTCATGGACGGCTTGCTGCCCTCTGTATGGATCAATACATGCAAACCGGGAAGATGGTTCCCATCGACCGAGGTTTTGTGAGCAAGAAAGATAGCTTCGGCAGTATTCCCGATATTGAATTCGCTCAGTACAAGAAACTGGAAAAAGAGAAGATGGGCGAGCTACCGGTACTCCAGCGAATCAAAAACCAGGATGAGGTGGAAACCGGGTTTACCCAACTCCAGGCTGAAAATGAGGCGGCGCGATGTCTTGAATGCGGCTGTTCAGACTATTTCGATTGCGATCTGAGGAAACATGCGTCGGATTTCGGTGTTGATCTGAGCCACTTTCTGGGAGATGTGAGACGATTTAAAGTAGACACTGCACATCCTTTTATAAATCTTGATCCGAACAAATGCATTTCCTGCGGGCGGTGTGTACGCACCTGTTCCGAGATCCTCAAGATCTCGGCCCTGGGCTTTGTAAACAGGGGCTTTAACTCCGTAGTAAAACCTTCAATGGAAAAAAGGCTTCTCCAGACAAACTGTATTTCCTGCGGGAACTGTGTTGCCGCCTGTCCGACAGGCGCAATCACTGAGAAATTACCCTTTCTTAAACCCGGTCCATGGGATTCGAAGAATGTTCCCTCCGTTTGTTCCTTTTGCTCAGTGGGGTGTAACCTGAGTTACAAGATTTTTCACGACCACTGTTTCACTGTTGAGAATGTAAACGGAGATTCCCACAACAAAGGGTTCCTCTGCGCAAAGGGACGTTTCGGTTACCGGTATATGCTTGACAAAGACCGGCTCACGAAACCTATGATTAAGAAGAGAGGCAGACATGATGAGGTATCGTGGAAAGAAGCCTTTGATTACGCTGCAGAGAGGCTGAACAATATTATAAAGACCTACGGTCCCGACTCGGTGGCTGTCTTCGGGTCTCCCCGGATGACGAATGAGGAACTTTACCTGCTCCAGAAGTTTGCCAGAAAAGGACTTAAAACGAATAACATCGGAAGTTTCAGCAATCTCATCAACGGGGTGGAACAGGATTGTCTTGATGATATGTTCGGCATTACCACATCCACGGCTACCATGGACGATCTCGCTGCCGCAGATGTGATCCTCCTTATAAACGCAGAACTCTCTGAAGACAACCTTATTGCAGAGCTGAAGATAAAGGCCGCACAGAAGAACGGCGCCCGCCTCATCACCGTAAACTCCTCCGAACTGGAGCTTAACAAATTTGCAGATTTATGGATAGATTCAAAGCGCGGTACGAACACGGGACTCATCAATTTCCTTTCTAAGACGGTCCTGGATCGGGGACTTGCCGACAAGGATTTTATCGACAAGAGGACAGAAGGATATGAAGCATTCAAGGCCTCAGTCTCAAGTCTCGATCTAAATACCATCTCGGAAGTCACCGGAGTAAATAAAAACAAGCTTAATCAGCTCTGTGACTTGATTGCAAGGCCGAAGATGAACCTCGTGGTTGTTTATAGCATTGATTCTCTGTGGGAAAAATCAAAGAACGACCTGAAGGCAATAGGCAACCTGATGATGTTGACGGGTAGAGTTGGGAAAGCGGGGAACGGTATCCTGGTACTCAGGGATTTCGCAAATTCTCAGGGCCTTCTCGACATGGGTGTGGATCCTCATTATCTTCCGGGATACGTGAGCCACCATGACAAAAAACAGATTGCCGCCCTCGGTAAGAAGTGGGGTGCTGATTTGGAAACTATTTTCAAACCGGTAGATCTCAAGGAAGCCATGGAGCAAGAGAAGATCAAGGCTGTCATCGTCTTCGGCGAGGACCCCCTTTATACTACATCGAACTTCAAGCTGACAGGAGGGGTGGAATTCATCCTTGTTGTTGACTCTTTTATGACGAGCACAGCCATGGAAGCAGATGTCGTCCTTCCTGCGTCAGTACCGGTTGAGACAGAAGGTTCTTACACTGCCTGCGACCGGAGGGTCCAGAAAATTGCCAAAATTTTTGAACCTTTGACAGGTATGGAGAACTGGCAAATAATCAAGAAGCTTTCCGAAAAACTGGGCGCCAAGATGAGTTTCGCGACGGTGAACAGCATCGCCAAAGAAATCGAGAAGATAGTTCCTTTCTACAAGGGCGTTACCCCCGGTTATTTCTGGGGTAAGGGATTCCTCGGGAAGGATTTCATGACTCCCGATGGAAAAGGGCAATTCAGTATAATATCGGTGGACTCCTCACCGTGTAACATGGAGAAGAAACCTTTCCTGTCCAGTGAAAATTATTTCAACGTCAAGGTTAGAGGTAGATTAACTGAATAGAATAAAAGAGGATGAAGTTTAAGCGAGGGACAGGCGTTCTTATGGGAAAATCGCCTGTCCCTTCATTTCTTTATATGGTATAGTAAAAATGGTGTAGTGTTCATGACCAAGGGAGGGTAAAGCGATGAAGCAGGCCCGGGATGAACGAAGCATTGAAAAAGACCTGAAGAAAAGGCTCCAGGAACTGGACTGCCTCTATAAAACAGGATTTGAGATAGAGTCGGATAAAGATCTGACAGAGGTTTTGAGGAACATCACCGCACATCTGGTTGCAGGCCTCAAGGTTCCGGAAAACGCTGCATCGTCCATATGGTTCGACGGGGTTGAGTATTCCTCCAGACCGCCACATCATGCACATATTATGGAAACCTTCAGCTTAGACATTGTGGTGGAAGGTCGAAAGCGTGGCGTCGTTGAGGTTTACTACAGAAAAAAAGAAGGGTTTCTTGAAGAAGAAAAGAGGATGATAACAGAGATTGGAAGGAGACTCTCAAAAGTTATAGAGAGACGGGAACTCCATTCAAAGGTTCATTATAGCCTTCGTCAACTCGAAGAATTTATGGATGAGAAGACCAGGGAACTCGAAAAATCGAAGAACCGATACAAGAACTTCTTCACCGATGCACCTATGCCTATGCTCATCTCTCTTCCTAACGGCGATATAACAAAAGCAAATCGGGCGTTCTACAGGCTTTTGGGCTATTCCGAAGACGGTTCCGTGCCGCTCAATATGGTGCGGGACAAGGTTTACGAAAAACTTGAAGTCCGCTCGGTAATCTTCAATATTCTCCAGAAAGAAGGGAAACTTGACGATTATGAGTTGACCCTTATGGACAGGACCGGCAACCCGATTCCTGTCGTTGGATCATATATCTGGATTGATGTTGATGGAGAGTCGAACGTTGAATCCGTGTATAAAGATGTGCGTGTCAGGAAAGAGCTTGAAAGAAAACTCATAGAACAGAACGAAAACCTGGAGAGAAATGTCCATGAACGGACATTGGATTTGGAGAAACAGAAAGACCTCCTTGTTAAAAAGAACCAGGAACTGATGACACTGTCAGAGAAGTTGCGGGAGAGCAAAACCAGGCTCCAAATCCTTTTCGAGACTATCACTGACACGGTAACAGTAATCGACGGGGACTATAACATCCTTATGTCCAACCAAAAGGCCATCGGAAACAAGGGGAAATGCTATAAAAAGGTCTTTGGCCAGGAGCACCCCTGCGAGGATTGTCTGGTCAGGCGAGTACTTGAAGAGAAAACCTCCATTACTTTAGAAAAGGTAATCGATGGTGAATACTATCTTCTTCGGGACTATCCCATCTTTAATTCCAGTGGCGAGGTAACAGGCGCCCTCGAAATCTCACGGATCATCACAAAAGAGAAAAATATGGAAAGACAACTCCTTCAGGCAGACAAACTTGCTTCACTGGGACAACTCGTATCGGGCGTAGCCCACGAGATTAATAACCCCAATACCTTTATCCGGGGAAATCTGCATATCATGCAGGAAGCTATGAATGACATCTTCCCTTTTCTTGACCAGGTCTATAAATCCAATCCTGATCTGAAGATCGCCCGTCTCAAATATGATATATTCAGACAGAACGTCCCGGTCCTCATTGACGATATGGCTCAGGGAGCAAACCGTATCAAAGGCATCGTCGATGGGTTACGAAAATTTGCGAAGCGTGATGAGGGGCTCCTCAATGAAAACGTAGACCTCAATGCCATCACGGAAAGCTGCTTGCGCCTGGTAGATAACCAGATACGGAGGACAGCAGATGTGAAGGTGGATCTCGATAAAAAGCTCCCAACCATAACGGGGAACGCACAGAAGCTACAGCAGGTGATTGTGAACATTCTCATCAACGCCTCACAGGCCATTGAAAAACCAAAAGGAACTATCCATGTTACTTCCGAGTCTAACGTTGACGAGGTTATTCTTCGGGTGAAGGACGACGGCAAAGGCATGGACGAGAAGACATTGAGACAGACCTTTGATCCTTTCTTCACCACCAAAAGACACCAGGGTGGAACGGGGCTCGGCCTTTCAATCGCCTATGGCATCATCAAAGAACACAAGGGAAGAATAAATGTGGAGAGCACGGTTGGGGTGGGCACTTCCTTCTCTATCTGCCTTCCCAGAAACCAGGTGGAGGCTTGATGAAGAGGATTTTAGTTATCGACGACGATCAGGCAGTTCTCAATTACCTGAACATATTCCTGCTTCAGGCAGGGATCTTCGATGTGACCACTCTGAGTAATAGCACAAAAGCCTTCGATGTGCTCAAAAGTAACCATTACGACCTCCTCCTTCTTGACATGGATATGCCGGAGGTAACAGGCCTTGACATCCTGAAGAAGATTCAAGAGAACGGTATAGATATCGCGACGGTGGTCCTGACGGGTGTTGAGGACATCGAGCTTGCAGTATCTGCAATGAAATTCGGCGCAATTGAGTACCTTATTAAGCCAGTTGACAACGAACGTCTTCTGGACCTCATCAATACAGCGCTGGAGAACCGGAATAACCAGAAGATGATCGACGGGGATGTCCCAGTTTCGCCGGGTTTGAAATTTGGTGACGCCTTTAAGGATATTATTACCCAGCACGAGAAGATGCATACCATCTTCTCTAATGTTGAAAAGATGGCCCAGACGGACAGCAGTATCCTTATCTGGGGCGAAAGCGGCACAGGCAAAGAATTGATTGCCAGGGCCATTCACAAGATCAGTAAGCGCAATAAGGAAAACTTCGTGGCCGTAAATGCAGGCGCCTTTGCCAATGAACTCTTTTCGTCTGAGTTCTTCGGTCATAACCAGGGGGCCTTTACAGGCGCTACAACCCTCAAACGGGGATTGATCGAAGAAGCCGACAAAGGAACTCTTTTTCTGGATGAGATCGGTGAACTTGCCCTTCCGATCCAGATCAAACTCCTCAGGGTATTACAGGAAGGAGAATTTTTCCGCCTTGGCTCCACCAAACACCTGAAGGTCGACGCAAGAATACTTGCTGCCACCAACAAAAATCTTCATGAAGAAATCCTGAAAGGGAACTTCAGAAAAGACCTCTTCTACCGTTTGAACATGAACTCCATTTATCTGCCGCCGCTCAGGGAAAGGAAAGGAGATATCCCTCTTCTCGCCTATCACTTTCTGAAGAAATTCTGCATAGTCAATGAGAAAAAAATAGACAAGATATCCGATGCTGCGATGAAACCTCTGACACATCACGATTATCCCGGTAACATCCGGGAGCTCATGAATGTCATAAATAGCGCTGTAATTATCGAGTCCACAAATGAGATCAGGAAAAAGTCTCTCCCCAACTATTTTTTAGAAGGCGCTACGGTCCTCGATGAAGGTTTTACCGATATACCACTCAAATCCATGGCCGATGTGGAGAAAGACCATATCAAAAAAATACTCGGCTACACCGAGGGAAACAAGAGTAAAGCCGCCCAGGTCCTTGGTATCTCAAGAATAACGCTATTGTCAAAAGTAAAGAAATACAAACTGGAATAAGTTTTTAAAATAACATAATCCAACGGCACAAATCGTTATTACCATTGACAACGCTTAGGGTAAATACTACTATTTCACCGGCAAATAAAGACCTTAAAGTTTGTCATGCCGGACTTGATCCGGCATCCAGTCTCCTCAATGGATTCCGGCTCGTGTGCCTTTCAGGGTATTCGCCGGAATGACGGAAATTCAGCTCTTTTGGTGCCGGAGTAATATTACAATTACAATAGGAGAACATCAATGCAGGAAGACAAAGCAGGTATGGGACCTCTACTCCGGATTGTTCGGGAAATATTTGAAAATATGCCCTTTAACCGGCTTCTTGGGCTGAAGGTCGATCATCTGGAGACAGACCGGGCCGGTTTCACATTTCCCATGACAAAAGAACTCATCGGTAATGCCACCCACCGTATTTTGCATGGGGGCGTTATCTCCGGGGTTCTTGACGCCACAGGCGGAATGATGTCAATTGCCTCTATCCTGGACAGAATGCAAGGGCTTTCGTCAGATGAAATTAAACACCGCATTTCCAGGACGGGAACACTCGACATGCGTATAGATTACCTGAGACCCGGCAAAGGAACACAATTTTTTTCCTACGCCACTGTGATACGGACGGGAAAGAAAATTGCCGTTATCCGGATGGAACTCAAAAATCAGGAAGACGTGCTTGTAGCTGTAGGAACAGGTGCATATATCGTCAACTAACCCTTCATCACCCACTTTACCGCAAAAAGTGAAGTAGCGTGTATTTTCACTATCCGCTATCTACTATCCGCTATCCATCGCTTCTTCCTCTTGCCTATCACCTTTTTAATATCTATAATGTAAAAAAAGAGGAGGGTCTATGGCATTGCATAGTCTTGCAGGCAAAGCAGTTCCGAGAGAAATGCTCATCAATATCCCGAGGCTCGTAAGCACTTATTATACGGATACGCCTGATATTTCAGTAAACGAGCAGATGGTTGAGTTCGGCACTTCTGGGCATAGAGGTTCTTCCTGCAGACAGAGCTTTAATGAAGCCCATGTCCTCGCAATCACCCAGGCGGTATGTGAATACAGGGCAATGCGTGAGACCACCGGTCCACTCTTTCTCGGCATGGACACTCATGCCCTCTCAGAGCCAAGCCATGCAACCGCAATAGAAGTGCTTGCTGCAAATAACGTTACCGTTATGATTCAGAAAGGTTCAGGTTATACTCCCACTCCTGTCATCTCCCATGCAATCCTGACATATAACCGGGGGCGGACAATGGCCCTGGCAGATGGCATCGTCATCACACCTTCACACAATCCTCCTGAAGATGGCGGATTCAAATATAACCCACCTCAGGGAGGACCCGCCGACACAAACATCACAAAATGGGTGGAACGGAGGGCCAATGAACTTCTGCGAGGCGGCAATAAAGAAGTAAAAAGGGTCCCTTACAGGTCTGCCCTTGCAATGGGCACAATCCATGAATATGACTACATAAAGCCTTACGTCGATGACCTGAAGAATATCATAGATATAGAAATTATTGCATCGTCGGGGCTCACTATCGGCGTTGATCCCATGGGCGGCGCATCACTTCCTTACTGGGACCCTATTACTGAAAGATATGGACTGAAGATTGACGTGGTAAACCGCGCAATAGATCCCACTTTTGGCTTTATGACCGTCGATAAGGACGGAAAAATCAGAATGGATTGTTCCTCTCCTTATGCAATGGCCCGTCTTGTTGACTTAAAGGACACCTATGATGTAGCCTTCGGCAATGACCCTGATGCTGACAGACACGGTATCATCACAAAAAGCGCTGGACTTTTAAACCCAAACCATTATCTTTCGGTGGCGATCTTTTATCTTTTTCAGCATAGACCTGGATGGAGGCAGGACGCGGCCGTCGGCAAGACCCTCGTAAGCAGCGCTATGATAGACAGGGTAGCAGCGCACCTTGGCAGAAAGCTCTACGAGGTTCCGGTGGGGTTTAAATGGTTTGTGGAGGGACTTATCGACGGCAGTTACGGCTTCGGAGGTGAAGAGAGCGCAGGCGCATCCTTCCTCCGGACAGATGGGACTGTCTGGGCTACCGATAAGGACGGCATCATCATGGACCTCCTCGCCGCAGAGATCACAGCAAAGACAGGTGACGATCCGGGCGTACATTACCGGAAACTGACGGAAACCTTTGGAACCCCTCTCTATGAGCGCATCGACGCGGCTGCAACCCCGGAGCAGAAAAGCATTCTCAGCAAACTTTCACCCGATCAGGTGAGCGCCCCTTCCCTTGCAGGCGAAGAGATCACGGCAAAATTGACCAATGCCCCCGGCAACGGGGCCCCTATCGGCGGTCTTAAGGTAGTAACAAAAAACGGGTGGTTTGCCGCCAGACCTTCAGGCACCGAAAACATCTACAAGATTTACGCGGAAAGTTTTAAAGACAGTGAGCATCTGCGTCAAATACAAGACGAAGCTATCGCAATGATCAATAACGTATTCGAAAAAGCCCGTCTCCGGTAGCTACAGATAAGTAACAGTAAATACACGATTTATGATTCACAGATCTTCACGTCTAAAACTCATGCTTCGGCGGTATCGTTTTCTGAATACTGTCGATATCCTCTTCGATATCTTTGATCGTCATGCGCATTCTCGTGATTGTGCTGATCCTGTCCTTGATAAAGGGGTCATCCTTTCCAATGGTTTTCCCAGAGGTAAATTGATCATAAACATATTCACCGATTTCACCATGCGTTTTCTGTATGTTCTTCTGTATCCGCGTTATATCGACATACTTTTTTTTGCCGATCATCGCCTGTTTCTCAACGTTAAAAGCAATATCCTGGGCAGTCTCCTTGAGGGTCTTCAGCCCCGCTTCAGTCCTTTGTCTTAAATCATCGATTAACGCCATCACGCCTCCAGATGTCTCTCTTTTTCTTTAATATATGAAGAAAAGAGATTTTTTTCAAGTAACTACTCTTTATAATGAATTGAAATCGTTATATTCTTGTGATAAATTAGGGGTTGGAAAAGAGTGTGTAATGCCGGTTTTGATTCCAAAAATGTTTCATGTGCTCAGACCCATCGTTCTCCACGCTCACGGCACTGTGGGATCTACTTAGCTCGCACGGCGAGCGAGAGGGGGGAGACTCCAACGGCTTTGCCGTATAAGGGGGCACTTAAGCCCCTTTATATAGAGCAAAGCAATGAAGAGGAGTTAACAAGGCGTTACAGATAATGCGCTTGTGATAACGACAACAGAAAGCTATACGAAGGAAGGCAAATTGGTATGAACATTCGGGAAAGGCTGGAGGAAAGGGAAGAACAGTTCCTTTCTCCTTTCGCTCAAAAGAGCAGTAAAACACGGGGCAGGCTCAAGAAAGAGGACGAGTGTGACATACGGCCCGCGTTCCAACATGACAGGGATAGAATCACTCACAGTAAATCATTCAGGAGGCTGAAGGCAAAAACCCAGGTTTTCTTATCCCCGGCCGGAGATCACTACAGGACAAGGCTCACCCATACCCTTGAGGTGTCTCAGATTGCACGAACAATTGCCTGCGCCCTCTCTCTTAATGAAGCGCTCACAGAAGCCATTTCCCTCGGACATGATCTCGGCCATACACCTTTCGGTCATTCCGGCGAGGATGTACTGAACAGAATACATGAAGGCGGTTTCAGGCATTATGAACAAAGTCTCAGGGTTGTAGATTTACTCGAAAAAGACGGCAAGGGTCTCAATCTTACCCTGGAAGTGAGAGACGGGATCGTGAATCACTCCAAAGGAAAGGGAGATATTATCGTCAGGGACGGAGAAGAAAAACCTCTCACAAAAGAAGCTGAGATAGTGCGGGTCGCCGATATTATCGCCTATCTGAATCATGACATTGATGACGCCATTCGCGGAAACGTCATTACCGAAGAGGACCTGCCGAAACTTCAGAGGGATTATCTCGGCCATACTGTTTCCGACAGGATCGACACGATGATTCATGGTGTTATTTCCGAAACCCTTTCAAGCCCCGGTCTGAAGGTGCGATTCGGCAAAGAGCTTGAATCCCACATTGTGCAACTCCGTGAGTTTCTCTATGAGCGGGTCTACGATAGCAATATAGTCCATACTGATTTTATTAAATGTTCTCGCATCATAGAAGATCTTTACCGGTATTTTCTGAAAAACCCTGAGGCCTTTCTGAAAGAAACCGAGCGGGACGACTTCTACGATGAGGCGTCAACATGTGTATGTGATTTCATCGCAGGTATGACAGACCGATACGCCTTTACTCTTTTTGAAAAAATCTTCCTGCCCATGCCGTGGAACATCCCTGTATGAAAATGGATGGATTCATTGCCGGAATCACCGTTCAAGGGACACGTGGGCAACAGACTTATCGGAGTAATAGTTATTACAATATGATCATTGGTTATTTTTTAAATTAAGGGAGTTATAATGGAAAAGGTTTACGATCCCCACGCGATTGAAAAGAAATGGTACGAACTCTGGATTGAAAAGGGGTATTTCACGGCTCAAAGCAGCTCAACGGCGCCTGCTTTTTCAATGGTAATCCCGCCTCCGAACGTAACGGGCTCACTCCATATGGGACACGCCCTCAATAATACGCTCCAGGATATTGTCACCCGTTTTCACAGGATGTCAGGCTTCAACACTTTGTGGCTTCCCGGCATGGACCATGCGGGCATCGCCACACAGAATGTCGTAGAACGGGAGCTTGCGAAAGAAGGGCTTCATCGGGATGAAGTCGGGAGAGATAAGTTCATCGACCGTGTCTGGAAATGGAAGGCACAATCGGGGGGCACGATCATTGAACAACTCAAAAGGCTTGGATGCTCCTGCGACTGGTCGAGAGAACGATTCACTATGGATGAAGGCCTCTCACGGGCCGTAAAGGAAGTATTCGTAAGGCTCTATAATGAAGGTCTCATCTACCGTGACAACTATATTATCAACTGGTGTCCCCGCTGCAAAACAGCCCTTTCTGACCTTGAGGCAGAACATGAAGAGACAAAGGGATTTCTCTATTACATACATTATCCGCTTGCAGACGCCTCAGGCCACCTCACGGTAGCGACAACACGTCCCGAAACGATGCTCGGCGATACAGCAGTTGCGGTAAATCCCAAAGACCCACGCTTTGGTAAATATGTGGGACAGGACGTCATTCTACCCATTGTCGGGAAGAAAATACCCGTCATCGGCGACAGCTATGTTGATATGGAATTCGGTACAGGCGCCCTCAAGGTGACGCCGGCCCATGATGTAAACGACTTCGAGATTATGAAAAGACACGGTCTGGAGATCGTGCGCGTCATCGATGAAGACGGTAAAATGAATGAAAACGCCATCCATTATAATTGTATGGACCGCTTCGATTGCCGCGAAAAGATTGTTGAAGAACTGAAAGAAAAGGGTTTTCTCGAAAAACTGGAACCATACAATCTCGGCGTCGGCAAATGTTACCGCTGCAAGACAGTCGTCGAACCGGCGCTATCACTCCAATGGTTCCTCAAGATGAAACCACTTGCCGAACCTGCCATGAAGGCCGTCCGGGACCATAAGGTCCGCATCATTCCGGAAATGTGGGAGAAGGTCTATTTTGAGTGGATGGAAAATATCAAAGACTGGTGCATATCGCGTCAGATATGGTGGGGACACAGGATACCTGTCTGGTACTGCGATGATTGTAACGAAATACATGTCTCCGTGGAAACCCCCGATAAATGTACAAAATGCGGCGGCGCCCTCCGCCAGGAATCGGACGTCCTCGACACCTGGTTCTCTTCCGGCCTCTGGCCCTTTACCACCCTGGGATGGCCCGATAAAACAGATGATCTGAAGACGTTCTATCCTACATCACTGCTTATCACCGGCTTTGATATTCTCTTTTTCTGGGTGGCCCGTATGATTATGATGGGCATCAAGTTCATGGGAGATGTACCTTTCCGGGATGTCTATATCCATGCGCTGGTACGGGACGCTGAAGGAAAAAAGATGAGCAAGTCCAAGGGGAACGTCATCGACCCACTCACCATCATCGATCAGTTCGGCACTGACGCATTCCGCTTCACCCTTACCATGCTCGCCGCACAGGGCCGGGACGTACTGCTCTCTGAAGAGAGGATCGAAGGTTCAAGAAATTTCGTCAATAAAGTCTGGAATGCCTCCAAACTATCACTTATCTTCATGGGCGATGAGAAACCTTCGCCTGTGCCTATGCAGTCTTCTTTCCTGCCCGATAAATGGATCCGGTCAAGGGCACAGAAGGTCATCAAAGAGGTCAAGGCCAGTATCGAGGAATATCGCTTCAATGACACAGCAAACACCCTCTACGCCTTTGTATGGCATGAATTCTGCGACTGGTATCTTGAGATCATCAAACCGAATCTCTACGGCAAAGTGGATACTTTCGATAACGCTGCAACACGGTCTACCCTCTACCGGACATTAACGGATATTCTCAAGCTGCTCCACCCTGTCATGCCCTTTGTCACCGAGGAGATCTATCAGCGGCTACCGGGAAGAGACCAGATCGAAAGCATCATGATTTCGGCTTTTCCTGTCTTTGATGAGTCTGAGGCCGATTCAGAAAGTGAAGCCCAGATGGAAACTATCATGGGCATCATCGACGTGATCCGTAATATTCGCGGCGAAACCGGCATTGCCCCTAACGTGAAGGTTGAAGCCATCATTCGGGCAACAGGACAGGAACCACTCCTCAAATCATATGAGTATTACGTGAAAGAACTGGCAAAAGTGGAAAAGCTGAGTTTTGTCGACAGCAGTGCAACACCGGAACATTCAGCAGTAGGAGTCTATAAAGGGATTGAGGTCTTTGTTCCCCTAAAACAACTTATCGATGTCACGAAAGAAATGGGCACGTATTGAAAAAGAAATAAATAAAATTGACGAAGAGTGCCAGAAAATCTCCAAGAAACTGAGCAACGAATCGTTCAGGCAAAAGGCCCCTGCTGAAGTCATTGCAAAGAACGAGACCCAATTCAGCGAACTCACGGCAAAAAAGGATAAGCTTCTTGCAAGTAAAAAAATGCTGGAGACCATTGCAGGATAAAAGATGCCGCTCAACTTTACTAACATAGACTCCTTTATCGAGAAACACCGGGAAGTAATGAATGAAAAGGTGCTTTTGCGCCGTGAACGCGCCCGTGTTTTGACACAACTCGGAAAGGTGATCCGGGCGGTGCTTAAGGATTACGAAACTTTTGAAGCCGAGCTTTCCTCTCTTGTCACTGATATCAGGGAAAAGTCGAAAACGCTAGAGCAGCTCAGGGACTATCACAAACTGGCTATTGCCGGGATAGAAAGCTTTTTCCATGAAGAAGATACAATAAGTGATGTCCACGATATTTTTCGTATTGTCAGAGACGCGCTCACCACCAGAATTATGCAATTTGTGGAAGAAGAGATGATCGCTGAAGGCTACGGTCAACCCCCTGTTGATTATGTTTGGGCAGGAATGGGGAGCGAAGGCCGGGACGAACAGACAATCATCACCGACCAGGATAATCTCCTACTCTATAACGATACTAACGATGACTTTGCGTCAAAGGAACTAAAAGACAAATGTTACGCACACCTGAAAGGCAAGGACAGCGCCTTATCCCGCGACACACTGACCTCGAAGGAATATCTCGATTACTATTTTGAGGTCTTTGCTCGAAAGGCCTCCGATAACCTCTATACCGTCGGGTTTGAACGTTGCAAAGGTGGTGTCATGGCTATCAACCAAAAATGGCGTGGCTCCCTGAAAGACTGGCAAGCAAGGATCGAAGAGGGCATTATTTTTGAAAAAGGGATCTTTGAACCTCTTGATGTTATCATCCTGACTGACGCCAGGGCCATCTATGGAAATTATAAACTCCTCGATGTCTTTCTCGATTATTTTTTCTCTATGATCACAGAGAATAAACGCTTTATGAAAGATTTCATCAAGTCGGCTGTTTTAATGCCCAACGCTCTGGGCTTTTTCGGCAACTTCAAGGTGGAAAAAGAAGGTGAATTTAAAGGGAAATTTAATCTGAAGCTCCTTGGCTGGGCGCCGCTTATCCTCTCGGTGCGTATGACCTGTCTTGCGAGCGGCATATATGAAAAAAACACGCTGAAGCGAATAGGCATCCTCAGGGGGAAAAAGATCATTAACAAAGATATGGAAAAGAAACTCATAGACGCGTATCTTATATTTGTTCGTTTCAGGCTCATGAACCAGATCAATGCAGGAAAGGACATAGAGAGCATTTCAAATTATCTGAAACCGGATATGCTTGGGCAGGATGAGCAGGAAAAACTTCGCAGAGCAATGAAGACAGTGGAATCATTCCAAAAATATATCCAGGAAACACTCCTTTTCGGAGAGGCTATTTAAGGAGGAAGTATTCATGAAAATCGTAGAACTTATGAATAAGAATGTCGTTACCTGTCATTCATCGGAGAAACTGAATATTATTCTGAACAAGTTTGAGCTCTTCAAGGTTGCCGGCATGCCTGTCGTCGATAAGGGAAAGCTCGTGGGCATCATCTGTCAGAGTGATATTCTCAAGGGTTTAAAACAGGGCACCATTCAGGAACTTACTGTAAAAGATGTGATGGTGAGAGAGGTCATTACGGCAACACCAATCGAATCAGCGGTGACTGCCGCAAAGATTATGCTGGAGCATAACGTCAATAGGATCCCTATCATTGATAACAATAAACTCGTCGGTATTGTAACGAGAAGTGATATAATCAAGGCAGTAGCTGAATGCGGGTGATAAAAAACTGCTTCAGTGGCTGCAACAGATAGTTTATAAGGACGGTAGACAGATATGAAGATTACGAAAGAAATTATTGAAAACACAGCCCATCTGGCCAGGCTTGAGCTTGAACCCCTGGAGGTGGACCTCTATACGCAACGGATCGACAGTATTCTGCAATATATGGACTCCCTCAACAGGCTCAACACGGATAGCATCGAATCCACAAGTCACGCAGTCCCCGTCGAATGCGTACTCAGGGATGACAGTGCAAAAAGTTCCTTCAGCGTCGACGATTCCTTGAGGAATGCCCCTGGACGGATAGGCTCTTTCTTTCAGGTGCCACCTGTTATCGAGGTGGAAGAATAGATAGAAGAGTAAAAAAAAGAGATTACTCATTAAACAGTGGATGAAAGGAATACAACATGGAAAATATCCTTGATAAGACAATTATTGAATTAAAGGAACTTCTCAGAAAAAGAGAGATCAGCTCCGTTGAGCTCACCGCTTTCTATTTGGAGCGCATCAAAAAATATGATGGCGAAATTTTATCATATTTAAGGACCACTGAAGAGTACGCGCTCGACATGGCACGGCAAGCAGATACAAAAATAGCCCAGGGGGAAGATGCACCCCTTCTCGGCATCCCCTTCGGTATGAAGGATATCCTCTGTACAAAAGGAATAGAGACAACCTGCGCATCGAAAATCTTAAAAGGGTTTGTTCCGCCTTATAATGCTACGGTTATTGAAAAACTGAATCAAGCAGGCTATGTCCATCTCGGAAGGCTCAACATGGACGAGTTTGCCATGGGTTCATCGACAGAAAATTCAGCCTTTCAAACAACAAAAAATCCCTGGGATGTAAGCCGTATCCCCGGCGGCTCAAGCGGAGGGTCTGCTGCTTCCGTTGCAGCCGGTCTCTGTGTGGCATCGCTGGGCACCGATACGGGCGGTTCTATCAGACAACCCGCAAGTCTCTGCGGGGTTGTAGGCATGAAACCAACCTATGGCAGGGTGTCACGCTTTGGACTGATTGCCTTCGCTTCATCCCTTGACCAGATAGGCCCCCTTTCTCGCAACGTCAGCGACTGTGCGACAATCCTCAATGTCATAGCCGGATATGACCCGCTGGATTCTACCGCCATTCCGCAGAAGGCGCCTGACTTCACCGCACCGCTGGGGAAAGATATTAAAGGACTCAGGATAGGCATCCCAAGGGAGTATTCCATTGAAGGCATAGAGCCAGACGTGAAAAAGGCAATGGCGGAATCTATTTCGCTTTTTGAAAAACAAGGGGCCATTCCTGTCGACATCACCCTGCCCCATACTGAGTATGCCGTTGCTACCTATTATATCATCTGCACAGCAGAGGCATCTTCAAATCTCGCCCGCTACGACGGTGTGAAATATGGTTTCCGGGAAACAGGAAAAGATATTATCGACATGTATAAAAAAACACGGCTCAAGGGCTTCGGCAAGGAAGTAAAACAACGGATTATCCTTGGGACCTACGTTCTCTCTTCGGGCTATTATGATGCCTATTACGGAAAAGCGAGCAAAGTACGGACCCTCATCAGAGGCGATTTTGATGAAGCCTTCAAGAAATGCGACATCATCGTAACACCAGTATCGCCGACAACTGCTTTCAAAACAGGCGAAAGAACGGAAGATCCACTTACCATGTATCTTTCCGATATTTTTACCATACCGGTAAACCTGGCGGGGCTCCCCGGATTGTCAATCCCCTGCGGCTTCGATGCAGGCGGTCTTCCTATCGGCCTACAGATCATCGGCCAACCCCTTGACGAAGCCCGTATGCTTCAGGCAGCATATGTTTTTGAAACCGAGCGGAAGGTGAAGAAAATACCCGACAAATACAGCACAAAGGCATAATTCTGGAAATGTGGACATAGCCCACACAGTGAGCGAGAAGGGGAAGCTCCGGTAGCTTTGCTGGTGGAGGGGGCGAGAGACCCTGCGAGACGACAGGCACGAGCCCCCACAATGATAGAAGGACAATAAATATGGACAATCCACGACTACCTATAGAGATTGATAAGAAAAATATAAGATCATTTCTCAGTGCCTTAAAAGATATGGGTGTAGACTCGTACATATTCGATAAGGGTGATGGCCTTACCCTCTCAAAGCTCAACAAGATCATAGGCAGATGCACACAGTGTGATCTTGCGAAGACCCGTAAAAATGTTGTCCCCGGTGAAGGCAATCCCAATGCACAGCTTGTCTTTATCGGAGAGGCGCCAGGCGAAGATGAAGACACTCAGGGAAGACCTTTCGTGGGGAGAGCGGGCAAGCTCCTCGACCAACTCATCGAGCGTATCGGCCTCAGGCGAAGCGAGGTCTATATCTGTAACGTCCTCAAATGCCGCCCCCCGAACAACCGGGACCCTGAACCGTCCGAGGCGTCAGCTTGCAAAAACTATCTCATCAATCAACTTGATCTCATACGACCAAAAGTTATCTGTACGCTGGGACGCCACGCCTACAATACGCTCTTGGATGTTGACGAAAAGATCACCCGTATCAGGGGCACCCTCACCAGCTATCAGGGGACAAAACTTCTCCCAACCTACCACCCCTCTTATCTCCTCCGCAATCAGGGTAAAATCAAAGAAGCCTGGGAAGATATGGAGAAACTTAAGGAGATTTTAAGATGAAACTACGCAGTAAGTGACGTGCTCTCCATGAGGCTGCTCCTCATCAATTCATATTAATTATGTATCACAATAAATGAAAAAAGAATATTCCGAAGAATTCCAGGATCTGCCATTTGTGTTATATCATTAGAGAAAACGAAAGGGTCTCAGAGAGTCCATCATCCCAGTGCTTTTTTGACAGCCGCTAAAAGCTGTTCCGGTTTAAAAGGCTTGACAAGCCAGCTTGTTACCCCTGCCGATTTACCTTCCTGTCGTTTCGAATCTCTTGCCTCTGTAGTGAGCATTATGATAGGGATTGCAGCATAGGCCGGGTTTGCCCGTATACCTTTAACTAGCCCCATCCCATCAAGATTAGGCATACTGAGGTCTGTAATGACCATATGGACCAGCGTTGATTCGAGCTTTAACAGGGCATCTCTGCCATCTTTTGCCTCAACCGTCTCGTAGCCTGCCCCTTTGAGAATAATGGTGATCATGCTGCGAATACTGGAAAAATCATCAACTATCATTATGCATGTCTTCATCGTAACCTATCTGCTTCTCTTCAGGATCTTTCCCATTATTTAAAATGCACCCTATAATGGTCTTAAATAATGCGGCTCTTAAAGCTCGTTTATCCTCAAACTACTTATCGAAGAATCTATTAAATACTTAAATACCCAGTGATGTTTTAAGGGCAGTAATCATCGCTACCAACAGACCTGGGAATCAATGATCAGTTTAATTCTATCCTTTACTGCTTACTTTATCAACCCCATCTTGCGGATTTCTTTCAGAAGTGCCCCTTTACTGATGGGTTTTACGATGTAGACCGTTGCGCCTTCCTTATTGAAGGCTTGCATAACATTTTTCGGGTCTCCCGGAAAGCGAGTATAGCGCAAACAGACAAAGAATACTTTTTATCATGGCAGTGAGAAGAAAATATTAATGCAGATATTATTGCAAAAGAATAAGGGATGGGCCCATATGAGGCAGCGTTAGAGGCAACACGGCAAAGAGCGCAAGCAATTGAAAATAGCCAATCTTTTGTTATGGAAACGGTGCTTTCGACACATGAGAAGATTGATTTTATGCATGCCGCCAAAGTGCACGGTTATCATGTCCATTTAGTGTATGTTACTACGCAGAGTTCTAATATCAACGTTGACCGTGTCAGTGCCCGCATCAGAGAGGGCGGCCATAATGTACCGTTTGATAAATGAACCGAGAAAATATTCCCGTTCTGAACACCTATTTTTGTATAATCTCCTTAAGAGGCCTGGGTTTTTCAACAATATAACCCTGGAGCCCATACAGGTTAAGCTCTGTGAGGATCTGAACCTGCTGTTCCGTTTCCACCCCATTGGCAATAACCGAAATGTCGATATTTCGAGCAATGCTGCACAACGAGTCTATGAAGAACCGGCTATCGCTTTCTTTATCTTTTAGTTCCCTGGTATAGGCACGATCGATCTTGATGTAGTCGGGTCGAAGTGTTTTAATGTATCCCAAATTCGAGAGGACCTGACCATAATGATCGAGGCATATGGCATGACCAAATCCATGCACAATATCACGGAATTTCTTTGCCAGATCCGAATTATGCAATGCGCATAATTCGGTAAATTCAAAAATTATCCGGGGAGCGGAGTCGGGCAAGCCTTTTAATGCGGATTGGAGCCATTGCCGGAAAGAATGATCCTTCAGCGAAGCATGGGATATGTTAACTGCGATATTTTTAACAGGAAGTTTTTCTGTGTCAAGCTGCATCACTTCTTCGAGGGTGGCGCGGTCTATTAATGGCATTATATTCAGGCGCTCCGCCGGGGGGATGAACAAACGAGCGCCAAGGGGTTTACCGTCTTCCTGAATAATTCTGGATAAAATTTCACAATGCAGAATATGATTCCAGTCTGTTATCTTGACAACTTTCTGAGCATAAAGGCTTATTCTGCGTTCCTTAAGAACATCATCAAGCATGTTCATCCACTGTTGTTTCCCCGCAGGCATGGCGTATGTTCCTTCATTAATCGAGCGTACATTCCATCCATTGGGCCCCATTTGCTTGGCGGCGGCAAGGGCCGTATCTGCTTCTGAAAGCAGGTGGTTAAGAGTGGTGGTAGACGTATACGCAACGGTCCCCATATAAGCGACATTGTCTGAAGCAGTAATCTTTTCCGTGCTGAGTTGATGGATCTGATTTGCTAATCCACTGGTGATTGTCTCTGCGTCACACAACAGAGCATCGGGGAGCAAGATGCCGAAGCTGCCTCCAACGAGACGGGCCACCACACAGCTATCATAATTGTTCGATACGTCTTGAAGTAGAACAGCCACCCTTTTGAGCAAATTGTCCCCTGCTTCAAAACCTTTCTCATGATTGAGTATTTGCAAGTCGTTCAATGTAACCAGAATCATAACGCCTTTGGTGATAGAGTCGCCATGATCGAGTCTTGCGGCGCACTGAGTATCAAAATAGCGACGATTACCCAAGCCTGTCAACGGATCATGATAGGCGCGCACCCGAAATTCTTCTGCCTGAGTAATGTGCTCTTCAAAAATTTCTTTAATCTTATTAGTCATACGGTTCATGGCTTCAACGACACGCCTCAGTTCCTTGGTCCATGGTATGCGTTCCTGGATCTCGTATTCCTTTCTGCAGATGGCATCTGCCTGCCGCTCAACAAAAAACAGAGATTTGAGCAGGATATGCAGGCCAAGTCCTACGGCAAAAAGAACTAAAATGCTGCATATAGTGAACAATAGGGTTGTGCTGACTACGTCTTTCCAGAGCGTTTTATAGGCGAAACCGGGGTGGCTTTTCACATAAATTGAACCGACCTGGTTCCAGCCGGCCATAACATTGGTGGTGGTATCAGGTGCTTCAAGGGTGAACAGGTGAATGAACCACTGTGGAACGTCTTCGATGGTTACATCGAGAACACGTTCGTACAGGACATTTCCCTTTGAATCGGTCAAGCGAATGGTCTTGTAGCGGCCGCGATCGAATACGGCATTAATCATGCTTTCAACCACAGCCATATCCCTTTTGAGCGCATACTGCGAAACGGACAAGCCAAGTGAGGTTGCCGTGTCCTGGGAATGAGATGCCAGCTGATCTGTGAGAAATGTACGGGTGCTGTTAATCTTTGCATACCAGGTTCCAGCAGAAAAAATGAAAAAAAGTAAAAAGATAAAAATAAAGAGTTGGCGGTATAGAGTCATGGTTATATCCTCTCGTTATATAAATTTGATACACGCATCAGTAGTTTTTCTCCGACATTTTCTTTACGAGATTTTGCCAGACCATGAGTTGTCCACTGCTGCTCGGAGGTTTTCCCTCCGCACGTTGCTTGGCCATCAAGAGTTCTTTGCCGTTAAAACCGAAGACAGGCGAAAGATCGGTTCGCTTAGAAGCAGGTTTTACGGAATCGATCAGATTGTCGAGAATCAACGGTTCTGCACCGGGATGGTTATGGTAGGCAAGTACCATGTGGGCTTGAGTGGTTCCCCACTGGCGAGCCTTGACATACATAATGTACAGTTTCTCTTCTTTCATTCCCATTGCCATGAGGGTAAAATACTTGGCAATGGCATAGTCTTCGCAATCTCCTTCGTTTTTGCATAAAAATTCATAAGGAGTTGCCCAGTAATCCTTAACTCCCCAGACGTCAATATCTTCGGCATAGCTAATCCTATTGAAGAAACGGTTGACTATTTCAAGTTTTTGTCGGTCAGATGCATTTTTATTCTGGTGTATCAACTCTTCCCAGGACATAAAACGTGGTAGCGCTTCTTTGCCGCAGCTTTTTTCCACCCATTCCCTGTTGATAACAAGCCGGAAGTCTCCTTCCGTGCCTGCAATGCCTGTTACCACAAGAACTGCCACGAGTAATAGTAAATATATTTTTTTCATGGTAACAATTTTGCTTAAGTTGTTAAATGAAAACCAATATACCGCATATTTTCAACGGCAGACGGGTTTCCCATTGTTTGCCTATGCTGCTAAACTTTTTTCATGTCTTGGACACGCGGTATATTGTGATCGGCAGCCTGTCCGTTAAAGAAAAGGCCGCAATTGATAGATTCATATTTTTCTTGTAAGACATCCGATGAATTACCGCTTTTTGAAGAATCCACATGTGTATAAAATACTATCCATATGAGGTGTAAAGCAATATTAGCATAATTGATATAATATAATTATACTAAATCAGCATTGTCCGGTTAGAAACTTGCACGTATTGAGCAATAGAATATGTCATCCCACAAGGAGGCTAAAAGGTTTACCGATAAAATATTTGCACATAGCTATACGATTTTGCTTGACATTCAGCCGAGTTATTGCCACTTTTATAAGTAACAAGCAATCTACAGTGGCTGAGAATTGAATATGAAACGAAGTCATAGCATATTAACAATATTAATAATGTAAATATTATTGCAATATTCCAATGCAACGCTACTTAACTTATAATTTTCTTAATTATTTTATGAGATCAAAGGAGTTTCGCGTTGCCTAAAAAGAAAAAGACCATAGCGAGATAATTTATTATGTTATGGATAAAACCATCTTATTGTGAAGATAAAGATCGGGATTGCCGAGAATGTTTGCATTATGTTCCAGGAACAATCAAGAGGTTTGGAGCAGGAGGATAGAGCTTGCAGCGTGAACAGGGTCATCGAATAAATTCTTTGTGGTCAGCTCGATTCGCTATAACCATTATCATTGCAGCAACAGCCTTACTCCCATTTTCCTGTAAAAGTGAGAAAAAGGTAGCAACTGCCCCTCCGCCGACTGTTACCGTCATGGATGTTGTCCAGCGCGATGCGCCTGTTACCGCCGAATACGTTGCCCAGACCCAGAGTTCGCATCTTGTTAACATTCATGCGCGGGTAAGTGGCTTCCTCGACAAACGGATGTACACCGAGGGTGCTCTCGTAAAGCAGGGACAGATACTTTTTCAGATGGACCCCAAACCGTTTGAGGTCCAGCTTGATCAGGCCAAAGCCGCCCTTGCAAAACAGGAGGCAGCCCTTGAAACAGCACGTTCAAACCTTGCACGGACTAAACCGCTTACCGAACTGCACGCCCTTTCTCAGAAAGACCTTGATGATGCCACAGGCCAGTACCAGTCCGCCGCGGCGGCTACAGATCAGGCTAGGGCACAGATGGAAACTGCGAAACTGAATTTGTCCTACACAACGATCACTACCCCGGTGACCGGTGTCAGCAGTTCGGCCCGCCAGACAGACGGCACCTATATCAATCCGCAGAACAGTCTGCTTACAACGGTGGCCGTTCTTTCCCCCATGTGGGTGAATTTCAGCCTGTCTGAGAACGAGATGCAGAAAAACCGCGACCAGATTGCAAAGGGTTTCTTGCGCTTTCCCAAAGGGGAGAAGTTTATCGTCGAAGTCGTACTCGTTGATGGATCAGTCCATCCTTATACAGGGCAGATAACGTTTGCCGAACCCTCCTATAATGCCCAGACCGGGACTTTTCTCATCCGCGCAAGTGTCAACAATCCTCAGGGGATACTGCGCCCGAACCAGTATGTCCGGGCGCGCCTGAAAGGCGCTATCCGGCCGAAAGCGATCCTGGTGCCACAAAGGGCCGTTCAACAAGGATCAAAGGGCCACTTCATCTGGGTAGTGGACAAGGAGAGCAAGGTCGAGCAACGACCTGTGGTGGTCGGCGAATGGCACGAAAATGACTGGTTCATTTTCGAAGGTCTGAAGAGCGGTGAACGGGTGGTGGTAGACGGCGGTCTCACGCTCCGCCCCGGTATGTCTGTCACCACAAAACCTTATAACACCGGGAAGGAAACGACTGCGGCCGGCGGAGCCCCATCTAAGGCAGAAGCAACAAAGGTTATAAAATAATATAAAGGATATTTGATCAGTGTTCTCCAAGTTTTTTATTGAGCGACCGATCTTTGCTACGGTCATTGCGATCATCATCTGTATTGCCGGTATTGTCTCATTGACCGGTCTTCCGGTCGAGCAATACCCTACGATTACACCCGTGCAGGTTACAATATCGGCAACCTATCCCGGGGCAGATTCACAGACTCTCGCCGATTCTGTTGCTGCTCCGATCGAGGCGCAGATCAACGGCGTAGACAATATGCTCTATATGTCTTCGACGAGCTCCTCGAACGGACAGTTGACCCTCACCGCTTATTTTGCTCTCAATACCGATCCCGATGTTGCGCAGGTGCAAGTGCAGAACAGGGTCAATCTTGCGCTGCCCCAATTGCCTGAGGCCGTAACACAATTAGGTGTTTCAGTACAAAAAAAGGCCTCGTCGATCATGATGTTGATCGGCATTTTCGCTAAGGGTGAACGTTACAGCAGTGACTATATTGCTAATTATGCCAATGTTTACGTGCTGGACGCGATCAAGCGGGTGCCGGGTGCCGGACAGGCGCAGATTATGGGTCTGCCCGATCAGGCGATGCGTATCTGGATGAACCCGGACCGTATGGCATCGCTTGGTATTACTACCAGTGATATCCAGCAGGCGGTTGCAAGTCAGAACGCCCTCTACGGCGCAGGCCAGATCGGACAACAACCCACATCGGGACCTGTGCAGATGACGTTTCCGGTGGTGACGCAAAGGCCTTTCACTGATCCGGCACAGTATGAAAACATCATTCTGCGGGCAAGTCAGGGCGGTAGCAGTATTGTGCGCTTAAAGGACGTGGCCCGTGCCGAAGTGGGCCTGAGGCAATACATAATCGAAAGCAAGCTGAACGGGAATCCCGCTACCTTTGTTGCCATCTACCAGCAGCCCGGGGCGAATGGGATGGAAGTTTCAAAGGCCGTCCGCAAGACCCTTGAAGAGATGAAACCGAACTTTCCCGATGGGATAGATTATCGGGTATCTCTGGACACAAATGATTTCGTGCGCCTCTCCATTAAAGAGGTAATCCATACGCTCTTCGAGGCGATCCTCCTTGTAGTATTTGTCGTATACCTCTTTCTCCAGAGTTACCGGACTACTATCATCTGTACGGTCGCCATTGTTGTCGCTCTTATCAGCACCTTTACCGGTATGCTTGCAATGGGTTTTTCCATCAACCTGCTTACCCTCTTTGGTCTGGTGCTCGCGATCGGTATGGTCGTTGATGATGCCATCGTGGTAGTCGAGAACGTTGAACGAAACATGGCAAGGTTTCATCTCTCTCCAAAAGAAGCGACAATCAGGGCCATGGGGGAGATATCCGGCTCACTGGTGGCGGTAGTGCTGGTTATGGCATCAGTTTTTCTTCCCGCTGCATTTCTGCCCGGAACCACAGGCCAGCTTTACAAACAGTTTGCAATCACCATAGTCATTTCAGTGGCAGTTTCAGGATTTGTGGCGCTTACACTTACACCGGCCATGTGCGGGGTTCTGCTGAAGCACACCACGCCTCCGACGCGAGGTTTTTTTGCCTGGTTCAACCGTGGAGTTGACGGGATTACCCGCGGTTTTGGACATGCCGTGACGCTTATTATTAAACGAATGATTGTTGCCTTTATTGTTTTGGCGGTGCTTGTTTATGTGATCATTCATCTTTTCAAGGTTCTGCCCACGAGCTTCGTGCCGAACGAGGACCAGGGATATGTGATGGCCGCGATCATCATGCCCGATGCCGCGAGCCTTGACCGCACGCAAAGTGTTTCGGGACGTGTTGAGAATATTCTGAAAAACATACCCGGTGTTGAAGACCGTACGCAACTTACCGGCTACAGTCTCCTTGACAGCGGGTTCAAGACCAATGCCGGGACATTCTTTGTAACGCTCAAGCCTTTTGATGAGCGCTATTCTTCAGGAAAGAAAGCACGCGCAGAAAATGCACGCGCTGTATTGACAAACCTGAACAAGGAAGCGAAGGGCATACAGGAGGGGTTTGTCCTCCCCATTGCGCCGCCAGCGATTCCGGGAATCGGGACCACAGGAGGTTTTGAGTTCTGGATCCAGGATACCGGGGCTGGTGAACCGGCGAGGCTGGATGAACTTACCCGGCAATTTCTCAATAAAGCGCGGCAGCGACCCGAACTGAGTGGTTTGAACACAACATTCCGTGCCACGACCCAGCAATTGAGCGCCGATGTGAACCGGGAAAAGGCCAATCTTCTTGGTGTATCCATAAAGGACGTCTACAGCACCATCCAGGCGCAATTCGGGTCGCTCACGGCCAGCCAGTACAATGAGTTCAGCAGGGTCTGGTGGGTTGTTCTCCAATCCGATCCGAAATACCGTCAGGACCCCGGTGATCTTACACGCCTGTACACGAGGTCGAGTCAGGGTGAGATGGTCCCCCTCTCGGCAATTGTTACAACAAGATGGGTGACGGGTCCGGATTTACTGCCCCATTTCAATGGTTTCCCCGCTGCTAAGGTGAATGGCAATCCTGCAACCGGGTATAGTTCCGGTCAGGCGATAGCGGCCATGGAACAGGTTGCCCGTGAGGTGCTGCCCCAGGGGTACACCTTCGCGTGGTCGGGCCTTGCATTCGAAGAAAAGAAATCCGGCGGCACGTCATCACTGGCCTTTCTGTTCGGCCTCATCATCGTTTTTCTCGTCCTTGCCGCCCAGTATGAGTCATGGACTTTGCCCGGTACGGTAATGATGGCAGTGCCCTTCGGTGTCCTCGGTGCTTTGACCGCAAACTGGCTGCGAGGGCTTGAAAATGACGTCTACTTCCAGATTGGTCTTCTTGTCCTCATCGGTCTGGGCGCAAAAAATGCCATCCTGAGGGTCTCCTTCGCTGTCGAACTGCGCAAACAGGGCCGGTCAATTATGGAAGCAACTATCGAGGCAGGTGAGCAGCGGCTGAGACCGATCATTATGACATCTCTTGCCTTCGCCCTTGGTGTGCTGCCCCTCGCAATAGCCATGGGCGCAGGCGCCAATGCCCGCCATTCCATCGGCACAGGCATTATCGGCGGCATGATTGGAGAGACAACACTGGCCATGCTCTATGTGCCATTGTTATTTTACCTCTTTGATCGGTTTGGTGAACGGTCCAAAACGAAAAAGGATGCGAAACCCGGGGAGAAAGCCGCAGCCGATGGAAACACCATTGAAGATGCTCCGATAAAGCAGCCGGAGGACAACTGACATGCGGAACTTCATTGTTCTGTTATTTACTCTTCTGCTTACCGGCTGCATGGTTGGTCCGGATTATGTGCCACCTGTAGTCCAGGCGCCAGCCGCTTTCAGGTACGAGGAGAAAGAGACGAAAGAGACAGCAAATACCGAGTGGTGGAAGCAGTTTCAGGATCCGATACTTGATGGTCTTATTGCCGATGCCCTTACCAACAACAGAAGCATAAAGATCGCTGCTGCTAATGTTGAACAGGCTGCGGGGGTGCTCATGCAGACCCGATCACCGATCTTTCCCCAGATCGGTTACAGCGGTACCGGAGCGAAACAGCGCGCAAGCGAAGCAGACGCCACACCATTATCTTCAATAGTGCAGAACCCCCAGACCTCGTATCAGGCACTTGCAAGTGCAAGCTGGGAGATCGATCTCTGGGGTCGTATCCGGAGGCTCTCCGAAGCTGCCCGCGCGAAGCTCCTTGCCACTGAAGAAGCGCGTCGCGGCGTGGTCCTCTCCCTCCTTTCTTCGGTAACGAGCAATTATATTCAATTACTCGGCCTCGATGAGCAGCTTCTCATATCCAAACAGACCCTGGCTACATACGCCGAGTCGGTCAGGCTCTTCGAACTGCGTTTCAAATATGGCCAGGTGTCACAGATGAATGTTGAACAGGCCCGTTCCCAATACGAAACAGCCGCAGCAACGATTCCTCAGATTGAATCACAGATCGCTCAGACGGAGAACGCCCTTTCAATACTCCTCGGACGGAACCCTGGGCCTATCCCGCGGGGCAAAACAATTCACGAACTGGTGCTTCCTGCCGTTCCCGCCGGTCTGCCCTCTGATGTGCTTGCCAACCGCCCGGACATTCGTCAGGCAGAGCAAAATCTCATTGCGGCAAATGCTCAGATCGGTGCGGTCAGGGCCCTCTACTTCCCGACGATCTCCCTCACAGGCGCCTATGGATATGCAAGTTCACATCTCTCCGATCTTTTCACGGGTCCGGCACACGTCTGGACTTATGGCGGGTCTGTTACAGGCCCCATATTCACCGGAGGAGCGATTTTCGGACAGATAAAACAAGCTGAGGCCAGCCGTAAGGCGGCACTCAACAACTATGAATTGACTATTCAAAGCGCATTCGCTGATGTCGAAAACACATTGGTGATCAGAAAGAAGCTTATTGACCAGGTACAGGCACAGCAACGCCTCGTTAAGGCAACCAGCGAATATGTCCGTCTTGCGCGCCTCCAGTATGACGGAGGGTATTCGCCATATTCAACTGTGCTCCAGGCAGAACAGCAGCTTTTCCCTTCAGAACTCAATTACACCCAGTCACGCGCCTCACTCTTCGTTTCACTCGTAAATATTTATAAGGCCATGGGCGGTGGCTGGATTGTAACGGCAGAGCAAATGAGTGTTCCAAAAGATAACAATAAAGTCAACACTCAAGGCTCCTTGATGGGGAAGAAGGAATAATTCTACCAGCACCCTTGATCGGTCTCGTTTTTATATGAGAGAAGGGGTCATACAATGAAATATGCATTGATTACGTAATGGGTCGGCCCGTATTGTTTATTAGGCAATAGATTTGGTTTATGATCGTTACGCTTGAGGATCCGTAGACGGAGGTAGATAGTGCAATCTCTGGTAATTTCTTTAATCGCTTTCGTCTGTATCTTTGGTGGTGCCCTGTTTGGCATGTTGCTTGGCGCTCTTTTGCCCAAACATCATGTGAGCCATGACTCAAAAGACGTGGTGAAATTGGGAGCCAGCATAATCGCGACACTGGCGGCCCTCGTCCTTGGTCTGTTGATCTCGTCGGCGAAGGGGACTTTTGACACCGTGAGCCATGAACTCAGGCAGATTGGCTCGAAGATTGTCCTGCTCGACCACGCTCTGGCCCGTTATGGCCCGGAAACAAAGGAAATACGCAACCTCCTGTACCAGATTGTTAACTCCAAGGTCCAACAGGTCCAGTCAGAAGAAAAGGATAAGATCACAAAGATCCGTGAGGGAGGGGATTGGTTTGAGGATCTTCAAGACAGGCTGCAGCAACTGTCCCCAAAGAACAACGTTCAACGCTGGCATAAGTCACGGGCCTTGCAGATTAGCGATAATTTGGCCGAAACTCGCTGGCACCTCGTCGAGCAGCTCGGACAGAGCTCGTTCCCAATGACCTTTCTCCTGATGCTGGTCTTCTGGCTCACCCTTATCTTCACCAGTTTCGGCCTGTTCTCGCCACGGAACACAACGGTAATTGCCGTTTTGCTCCTCTGTGCGTTATGCTTTGCGGGATCACTCTTTCTGATCCAGGAGTTAGACCACCCGTATCAGGGGATGCTCCGGATCTCTGATACTCCACTCCGCGAGGCCCTGACACATCTTGGTCGGTAGATCATGGTCTGTTTCCTGTGTTTATTGAGATGGTTTTTGGTATGATCTATAAATAATTTATGATAACCGAGGAGGTACGCATGAAAAAAACAGTAAGAGTGATGGCAATGAGTGTTGCAATCGGATTTGCGCTTATGGTGTCGACAGGGTATGCTGCCGAGCAGTTTTCCGGTTTTCTTGGCGATTATTACAAAAATCTGACTCCTGGCCCTAAAGATGGAGTGAAACTGCGCTGGATAAAACCTGGGATTGACTGGTCGAAGTATAACGGGCTGATAGTGGAGAGTGTTGTTTTCTACTTTGCCGATGATTCGAAGGACAAAGGCATCGATGCGGTGGAGATGTCGGAGCTTGCCGATGCCTTTAATCAGGAGATTATAAATGCGTTGAAAGAAAAGCGCAACATTGTAGCTGAACCGGGTCCTGGTATAGTACGCCTGAAAATCGCCATCACAGGGTTGAAAAAGAGCCAACCGGGCCGTAGCGTCATTTCCTCAATAGTCCCCGCAGGCATAGGCATCAGTCTTATAAAGAAGGGTGTTACAGGTTCATATAGCGGTTCAGGAGGAACAAAAGCAGAGTTTATGGCTCTTGACTCCATGACGGATGATGTTCTCGTGGCTGCTGTAGACGAACGTACAGCCGGTTATACGGAACGATTTACATCTCTGGGTGCGGCCAAGGAGGCTTTCAAGGTCTGGTCTGATAAAATCAGGAAATTTATAGACGATGTAACCCCTAAGTGATACCTCATTAAGAACGGGGATATTTGCCTACAGAAATGATTATGACAAATTTAGGAGTGATGTTTTTACGAACAATACTCCTAAATTTGTCAGGACAATACACTGATTTGTATTGACCTTCAGTGGGTCAAGGAAAGGAGTGATTATGAAAAAAAAGAAATATTTCCTAATGATTGTGGTCTATGTTTGCGTAACGACCCTGATTGTACCCCCCTGTTCATATGCTCAGGGAGCCCAGTCGTTCAAAGCCGAGGAGCTGGACCAGATACTTGCTCCCATTGCTCTGTATCCGGACTCCCTGCTTACCCAGATACTGATGGCTTCCACTTATCCCCTTGAAATTGTGCAGGCTGATCGTTGGGCTAAGCAGAACAAGGACATGAAGGGCGACGCCCTGGCAAAGGCCCTTGAAGCTCAACCATGGGACCCGAGTGTTAAGTCCCTGGTGAACTTTCCCCAGGTACTGTCCATGATGGGTGAGAAACTCGACTGGACACAAAAATTGGGTGATGCTTTCCTGTCACAGCAAAAGGACGTCATGGGGACTATCCAGAGACTTCGGGCAAAAGCACAGGCATCTGGTAACCTGAAAACCACGAAGGAGCAGGTTGTCAAGGTCGAGCAGGAGGTCATCATCATCGAACCTGCCAGTCCGCAGGTTGTCTATGTACCGGCCTATAACCCGGCTGTGGTATACGGCACATGGGCCTATCCGGCTTACCCGCCATATCCGGTCTATCCGCCGGGATATGTGGCCACAACAGCCGCCTTTTCCTTTATGGCGGGCGCCGCCGTCGGCGCCGCATGGGGCTATGCCTGGGGTAACGCCAACTGGCACGGAGGCGATGTCAATGTCAACGTCAACCAGAATGCCAACGTCAACAAGAGCATTAACCGGCAGCAGTATGCGACTCAATATCAGGGAAAAGGTCAGGGTGGCCAGGGTCAATGGAAGCACAGCCCGGAGCACCGGGGAGGGGTTGCCTATCGCAATCAGGCCACAGCCCAGCAATACAACCGGGGATCATCAGCGCAAGGCGCACAGAACCGGGAAGCTTACCGGGGCAAGACCGGCCAGGGTGCGGAGGAGTCTCACAGCAGCCCGCAGGCGCCGCCGGCAAACCATCAACAATGGATCGGGGCGGACAGAGCAGGGTAGTCAGGGAACCGGCAGACAAAGCCCCTCAACGATGCAAAGCGGAGGAAGGCAGGATGCCTTCGGTGGCATGGATAAAGGCAGTACTACGAAAATGCAGAGTGACCGGGGAAGCTCAAGCAGACAGAGCATGTCTTCCGCACAGCCTTCACAGAGAAGCGGTGGTGCCAGTGCGAGCAGTGGTGGCGGTTCCCGTAGTGGCGGTAGTGCCAGCGGTGGTGGCGGTTCCCGTAGTAGTGGCGGTGGTGGCCGTAGCGGTGGCGGAAGAAGATAGGGAGGTGAGGATATGAATTCATACACGCAGAAAAATGAAAAATGGCTTTTACTGTTTTTGTGCTCTGTCGCAACGTTGATAATGGTGCTGTCTATCCCTTTGCAGGGGCACGGGGCAAAGGTTGTGCAAAAGACCTTTGCTTCTTCCGAGGAAGCAGTGAAAGCTTTGATTGATGCAGTGAAAACCGATAATATGAAGGAGCTGAATGCCATCTTCGGTCCAGCAGGGAAAGAAGTCTTCTCCTCCGGCGATCCCATAGAGGACAAGGCCGGCAGGGAGCGGTTCCTCAAGGCATATGAGACGAAAAATACCCTCGTAAAGGCCGATGACGCGAAGGCTGTCCTTCAGATAGGCGAGGAGGAATGGCCTTTTCCTATCCCTGTCGTGAAGAAGGGTGAAAAATGGTTCTTCGATACAAAAAAAGGGAAAGAAGAGCTCATCAACCGGCGTGTGGGTAGAAATGAACTGAATACTATCCAGGTCTGTCTTGCCTATGTTGATGCGCAACGGGAATATGCGGCTAAAGACCGGGACGGAGATGGTCTTTTTGAATACGCGCAGAAATTTATAAGCACACCCGGCAAGAAAGACGGCCTCTACTGGAATGTAAACGAAGGTGAAGAGGAAAGCCCTTTAGGTGATATTTTTGCCAGGGCCACCCGTGAAGGATATAAGAAGACAAGCAATAAACCTATACCCTACCATGGGTATTATTTTAAGATTCTGAAGGCCCAGGGCAAACATGCCACTGGCGGAGCTCAGGATTACCTTGTCAAAGGGAAAATGATCGGTGGTTTTGCCATGGTCGCATATCCTGCACAATATGGTGTTTCTGGTGTCATGACCTTTGTCGTCAACCATGAGGGCATTGTTTACGAGAAGGATCTTGGAAAAGAGACTGCGAAGACTGCCCGGGTTATTAAACTCTTTGATCCCGACAAAACATGGAAGAAGTCGGAAACGAAGAATGAATAGGCATGACACAACCTGCATAGATGCAGCAAAAAAGAATTGTATACAGCTCCGAATCCCTACGGTTACTAAACGTATTTTTACAGCGTTGCCTTTCGGTGGCCGCACTCTGCCTCGTGTTCATATCCATATACCATGGGGCCTATGCTCAGACCATTATGGTCGGTCCGGACAAAAAAACTGCAGTAAAGGAGCTTGCTGTTCCTTACGCTTTTTACAACTCTTCTTTCGGCGCAGCCGCGGGCTTCGTGTATGGCGCTACCGGGTGGCCACAGAAACAGGCGACCTTGCTCGCGACTGTTATCGGGGGTTCTAGTAGCGCCTTCGCCTTTTACATGATTTCCCGGGATTTCCAGATACCTCTTGGCGAACGGTTTTTTATGGATACGGACATTGCATTGAGCACCTTCGGCAATTTAACGAGCTTTTCCAACGGTAACCCGTTATACAGGAACGAGCAAGCGGGCAGTAATGACTCCTCCAAGAACAACTACATCAGAGGCAGCGGAGACGACAATCTCGCCAAAATCAAATTCAGGTACATCCTCCCTATCGGTGGTGCAAAAGATCAGGCAATAAACACGTTGGTACTCGACAAAGGTCTTCCGATAGAGGGAATGGCAGGGGGATATTCCTGGAATCCTCTTGTCAGCGGAAAGACTTCCCTTGAAGTGAAGCCTTTCTGGCGCAACCAGACCGTCGACTCAACTTTCAGGTTTGCCAGGCAAAATACAAATGGTGTCGAATTCTCGGCATTTCGGGACAACACCGATTTTCCCCAGAACCCTTCGGTAGGTAGTTCCTTACGCCTGAGGTATACGAAAGACTGGGGAAATTTCGACAGTTCAAATCCCTACAGCGTGATGGACGCAGAGTTCAGTAAATATATTCCGCTGGGAGCAACAGAGAACTTCAGGCAGAGAGTGCTTGCCTTTGATTTCTGGACAGCCGATACTCCTTCCTATAATGATTACAATATAAAGAACGGCGAGAGGGTGTTTCAGAGGTCTCCCGCTTTTGTGGGGGCGACATTAGGTGGACTCTGGCGGCTCAGGGGATACCCCACCCAAAGGTTTCACGACAAGGCTGCTATTTTCTATGCTCTTGAGTATCGGATGACCCCAAAGTGGAACCCCTTTGCGAACATTGAATGGGTTGACAAGCATCTTGGAATCACGACATGGCAAATAGTTCCTTTTGTCGAAGTAGGGCGGGTGGCTCCATCCTGGAATTTAGACACACTCCACACAAAAATGCAATGGGATGCAGGCATCGGTATCCGGGCCATGGCCAAAGGCCTCATGGTCCGCATTGATACGGCGGTGGGAAATGGAAGCTACGGAGTCAGCATGATGGTGGGGCACCCCTTTCAGTTCTAGGGAATGGATAGGATTTGTACTGGTCCGAAATGGCTTCAGAGACGGCTTTTGTCTCATGCCATTTCACTGTGTTTTGCGGAGCTTGAACCTCTGTTGTATATATTTACTCAGTGATTTTGATATTTTGTTTCCGGATACGTTCAGCGATGGCAGTAGCGATTTTCGATGCAGTCGCCGTGACATTTTTATTTATGTCTTTGCCGGAGATTACAAATTTGGCGGCTGCTACGTATGGATTCATAGAGATAATGGCACCTGGCATTTTGCGGCTCTCGGCACTGGTGTCGAGTTCGTAAAATGGCTTCGGCAAGCCTTGCGAAAGATCATCAGCAGTGACTGCGACTTGCATATCCGTGTCTCCGGCTCCAAAACCGATAACGGCTCGGCGAAGGCGATTGCCTTCGTCCACTTGGGTAAAAACTCCCCGAACAAGCAAACCTTGGGTAGGACGCGCATCAGCAGCATGCAGATGCTGAGCATCGAATCCAAGCTTGATAAGCTCTTTCACCAGCGATGTGGACATGAGGTCGACAAGTTCACGTGCTTGTGTTGCGGGATCCTTCCGGGCGGCCCGTGGTTTTGGTAGGATGTTGGCTCTTGATCCATGCGGGCGCAAGATGCCTGGCCCGGATTGAATGTCCTGGACTTCAAGATCAAAGTCGGTTACGTAGATTACTTGGGGCATATTTGATGGCACAGAGCCTACTTCGCGTTGACTGGAAATCTTGGCGCCTCCAAAACCAAAAAGCAGGAAACAAAAACAGATGACGGTAAAGTTTGTCAAAGCACGCTTGATCGTGATACGCCAACCAGTGTGTCTCATCCTCATATCAAATTCTCCTCCATAGTTTCCTTCTATTGGTGCGATTGATAATATTCTTTGTCCACAGTTCCACGCTCAAGTGTTGAGTAAAACCACGTTTTTACTCTTAAAGTCCTACGCCTGCTATCGTGTCGTGTCAACTTTTATAGGCTTTGCCTTCCAAATATCACTGCAATATTCTTTGATAGCACGGTCGGAAGAGAATTTTCCCATTCGTGCGGTATTCAGAATTGACATTTGTGTCCAGCGATCAACATCGCGATAGGCCATGGCAACCCTGGCCTGACAATCCAAATAGGACTGAAAGTCTGCACATAGCATGTACTCATCCTGTTCCATGAGTGCGTCCAGAAGTGGCTTAAAGAGGTGCGGGTTCTCCGGTGAAAAACGCCCGGCCCTTATGAGCTCAATTACTTCTCCGAGTAGTGGATTGGAATCATAAAAAGCGGAAGGTCTGTATCCGCGTGATTTCATCTCCTGTACCTGCTCTGCTGTGAGCCCGAAGAGAAAAAAGTTCTCTGCGCCGACCTCTTCCCTTATCTCCACATTCGCACCATCAAGAGTGCCTATAGTAATGGCGCCATTGAGAGAAAACTTCATATTTCCCGTCCCCGATGCCTCTTTCCCTGCTGTCGAGATCTGCTCAGACAGGTCGGCAGCCGGGTACATATTCTGACCGTTTTTTACATTGAAGCCAGGAAAGAAAACGACTTTAATGAATCTGCGCACATCAGGGTCGTTATTGACTACCTCTGCTACAGAGTTAATGAGCTTAATGATCAGCTTGGCCATGAAGTAGCCTGGTGCAGCTTTCCCGCCGAAGATAAATGTCCGGGGCGTAATACCTATGTCCGGGTTCTGTTTGAGGCGAATATAGAGAGAGATAATGTGAAGGACATTGAGATGCTGACGTTTGTATTCATGGATGCGTTTCGCCTGTATGTCAAAGAGTGTATCAGGGTCCACGGTAATGCCGGTTATCTCCATGATCTGCGAAGCAAACTTCTTTTTATTGTTGAGCTTCACGCGATACCACTCATCGCGGAATTCTTTGTTATCGGCAAACTTTTCTAGTTTTCGTAACTCATCCAAGTTTGTTATCCATCCATTGCCGATTTTCTTAATAATGAGCGCTGTCAAATCAGGGTTGCAGAGGACTATCCATCGTCGCGGCGTTACGCCATTGGTTTTATTGCTGAATTTTCCAGGGGTCAGTTCGTGAAAATCGCGCAAGACCGTGCTTTTCAGAATATCAGTGTGTAACTGCGCTACCCCATTCACCGCATGGCTGCCCACACATGCAAGATGTGCCATGCGAATGGAACGCCCGCCAGTCTCGTTAATGAGCGAGAGACGTGCTATGCGGCTTTCATCTTCCGGATATTGTATTCTTACTTCATCGAGGAACCGCCGGTTGATCTCAAAGATGATTTCGAGATGTCTTGGTAGAAGTTCGCCGAATAACTGGAGGGGCCAGCACTCAAGGGCCTCGGACAGCAGTGTATGGTTTGTGTAGGCAAAGGTGTTCACGGTAATATACCATGCCTTATCCCAGTCCATCCGGTGATCGTCCACAAGCAGGCGCATGAGTTCAGCAACAGCTATGGAAGGGTGCGTATCATTGAGTTGGGCGGCATAAGTCTGATGAAACACCTCAAGGTTTTTCCCCCTTGCGAGATGGATCCGGATCATATCCTGGAGAGTACAGGAGACGAAGAAATACTGCTGCTCCAATCGCAACTGCTTGCCCCGGAGTTGTGTGTCGTTCGGGTAAAGCACTTTCGTCACATTCTCCGATACCACCTTGTCCTCGACAGCACGATAATAATCGCCGTAGTTAAAGGCCTCGAGATCGAAAGATTCTGCTGCCTCAGCCTTCCAGAGGCGAAGGATATTGCAGGTACTAACCCTGTAACCCAGTATCGGTGTGTCATAAGCAATGCCCCTTACAATACGGTGGGGCACCCAACGAACACAATAACGACCTTGCTCATCAGTATAAGGCTCAGTACGGCCTCCGATTTTCACGTTAAAACAGATTTCCGGACGGGCAAACTCCCAGGGATTGCCGAGTCGAAGCCATTTGTCTGTTCGTTCAACCTGCCAGCCATCATGTATTTCCTGATCAAAAATGCCGAACTCATACCTTATTCCGTATCCAATTGAAGGGACTTCAAGGGTAGCCAGGGAGTCGAGATAACATGCCGCAAGCCGTCCGAGACCTCCGTTGCCAAGACCCGGCTCCTCTTCCTGTTTGAGGAGGTCTTCTATGTCATACCCTGCCGCCCTAAGGGCACATTCTATCTCGTCATAGATACCAAGATTGACAAGATTATTGTGTAGATGGGGGCCCATGAGAAATTCTGCCGAGAGGTAACAGATGATCTTAAAGTCTTTGCTCATGTATGCATGGAGCGCGTGGGCAGCCCTGAACATCATGCGATCACGCACAGTATAGGCTAATGCCATGTACCGATCGTACGGTGTGGCGATCTCTGGAATGCCCCTTCCCTGTATACAAATCAGGTTGTCAGAGTACGCGCTCAAGAGTGAATGCTGGCTCAAGCCATTGCGAATATTCTCTGACGAAGACTCATTGTCTCCGGGATACACTTTACGGTCAGGCTTTTTGCTCACTTTACCCCCTTCATCATGCCTGACACCTCTTTGTTGGCTTAACGCCCATGGAAAAAGTATAGTCTTCTTTTTGGTAAAAATCTATCAACTTTTCCCGGCTGCGGCGGCAGACTTTTTTATATGGTGAAACGGCTTTTTTGGTTTTGCCGGTGTTGATGCAATGACGAAGGTAACATTTTGATAAAATGCCAAGGGCGCTCATAATCACAATTCCGTGATGGACCCTAAAACATGTGTGTGGGTTACCGGAGACTATCCCTGACTGTAATGCCTATCCACAAGATTTGCTTGGAAATAGTTGATCGCATACCATTCCTCCTTGTTTTTTAATAACAGCAATATATTTCTATATTGTCAGTTTATCATATTAATTTCCTCATTTTATGTCACTGTCCAGTTTTTTAAGACCGGCTCTCTTGTTATTTATCCAACACCTCACGGATCTTCCGAAGAAGCTTACTGAGCGACATCGGTTTACCAATGAAGTCGAACTCCTTTTCCTCAATCCCTTTATCGAGAACTATGTCTTTTGTGTGCCCGCTGGTAAAGAGTACTTTCAACTGAGGATCAATTGCGTGTATCTCCTCATAGGCCTCCCGTCCATTCTTTCTGGGCATCACGGAATCGATAATAATGAGATCTATGTCAGGGTTTTCTTTGAATCTCTCTACAGCATCTTCACCGTCTATTGCCTCCCGTATGGTATAGCCGTATTTCTGGAGTACTTCCCGCATATAGCGTCTTACCCCTTCATTGTCTTCGGCGATAAGGATCGTCTCGGTTCCGCCTATGGGAGGGATTGTCGTATCATCTGTTTCACCGACCTTCTCCTTCACGAGCGGGAGATAGATGTGAAAGACAGTACCCTGGTTCGGCGCACTCTCTACGGTGATGTATCCATTATGCTGTTTCACGATACCATAGACAGTAGCAAGACCGAGACCTGTACCCTTCCCTATTTCTTTTGTGGTAAAGAAGGGGTCGAAGATCTTTGACCGTGTCTGCTCATCCATACCCATGCCCGTATCGGAGATGCTCAGCTCTAAATATTTCCCCACCTCCCCGAAGCCGTGGACCTTGGCGAAGGTATTGTCTATGGCGGCCACTTTGTCTCTATGGTCAGTATCCCTCCTTTCGGCATGGCATCTCTCGCATTCGTGACGAGGTTAAAGAGGATCTGGTCCATCTGGGACTTATCGGCCATGACAATCATATCATCGTCGGCCAAGGATGTGTGAAGCTCGATATCCTCGGTGAGGAGCCTCCTCAGTAATTTCTTCGCTTCTTTGATGGTATTGTTCGTATTAAGGGGTACAAGAGTAACGGCCTGCTGTCTGCTGAAGGCAAGCAAGCTCTGGGTGAGATCAACTGCCTTCTCGGAGGCTGAAAGGACCTGGTCAATATATGGCCGCAAGGGGTGTGATGTATCCAACTTCATCTGTATGAGGGCGGCGTATCCCATGAGGGCCGTAAGGATATTGTTGAAGTCATGGGCGATACCTCCTGCCAGGGTGCCGATGGCCTCCATTTTCTGGGCCTGGCGGAGCTGGTTTTCGAGTTGCCTTATTTCGGTGATATCTTCACAGGACATCAGGTAATCACCGGAAATAAGGAGTCGAAGTAATGAACTGGATGATCTTCTGTGTTCCATCCTTACAGGTTACGGTAAATACCCTCGGTTTCTGTTCACCGGGTTTTGCACCCCCCAGGTCTTCACTCCAGGCCGAGATGACTGTATGCCTGTTTTCGGCATCAGGATAGGCCTTTCTGCACCATGTTCTGCCATCAGGGATATCGGAAAGATCATAACCAAAGAGTTCTGTGAACTTGGCATTGATATAGGTAAAATGGCCTTCCTTATCAATAAGGGCCATACCAAAGGGGGCATTGTCGGAGAGGGTTTTCAGCTTTGACCTCTCGCTGAGGATCTCCTTTTCAGCCTGCTTGCGGGAGGTAATGTCCTGAGAAATGGTTTCATAGTAAAGTATGGCGCCCGAATTATCACGGATCACACGTACATTCATGGCAACCCATATTATACTTCCGTCTTTGTTATAATGCGGCGCCTCGAAGCCTTCGACAAATCCACTGATTTCTAACAGTTCATTCAACCGTTTCCGGTCTTCGGGGTGAATATATAACTGATGAGCACTGTCTGTGACCAACTGTATCATTTCTTCTTCCGACTCATAGCCGTACATCTTGGCTCCGGCAGGGTTAATGCTCAAGTAATGACCATCAGGAGCGGTTCGGAGAATTCCCATGCCAGCAGCATTTTGGAAGATACTATGGCATTTAGCTTCACTTTCACGCAATGCACGGGTAATTTTCTCGGTTTCCAACCGTGCCGCTTCCAGTTCATCGGTGGAAACAAAATGCTGAGTCTTGAATATCCTGAAGGGCAAAGAAGTACTGATCAGAATCAGCACGGCGCTATCGGAATGGAAGTGGCCATCACTATACACATAGGTCTTGGCGAATTTCATGTCGTCACCGGCCGAACCGCCAAACAGCGCTGATCTTGCCCAACGCATACTGCAATGCATGCGCCACCGGCTCTTCACGAGTAGACAAACCGTCAATCAGCATAAAGGCGAAACTGCTATCCGGACCTGCTTGTGGAGCTCTGCTTTCAAGCTGCTGCAACAGGGCTTGGGCAAAATCATTCCCTCTGGCGATTTCGAATTGGCTCAAACGATCAAGCAGTCCGCTGACTGATACACAACTACCGGCAGGAAAGCTCACACCCGACAGACTATGGCTATGGTAGCCGGCTGGACCAATTTCGCCAGCCGTGGTGCAGCCCACAACGTGAATCCCGGCAAACAGACGGCTCATTTCTACAGCCAGCACATCAAGGTCGTATTCGCTGGAACAAAAGAAGATCACCAGTTCCATGTCCGGCTGTACCACCGCCCCATGAAATTCCGCTACTGCCTGGCGAGCCTCTGTTGCGCAAGATTGCGCCATGCGAATATTCTGAATGTTCATACTGGCCACCTCCGTTTTGATGCCTAAGATGTTATATTTAACTCTAACCCATGCAGAAAGATCATTTCTGCCGTTACAATTTTAATCGCCCTTTTCATTGTTTCCTTCTTAAATCAATACCCCGCCACAAATGGCGGGGTATTGATACCGATACATCCACGCAATCTTATTACAGAACCGCCCCCGAATGATGCAGGTGGCTGTCCACCAGGAATTGGGCATGTGCGGCTGCGTTGTCGTAGATCAGATATTCATGAACTCCATTCGTGGCGGTGCCTGTATATGTCCATGACCCCGCCTGCGCTGTCGAATCTACTTTAACGGTATCGCCGGCGTTGCCGTTCACCACCATCTGGTGTTTGCCGGCGCCGTCTACACCCGCCCAGCCGCTGTCTGTATTAAACAGGTTCGTCCCGTTCTGTACTACATCCGCCAGGCTGATGTTAACGGTATTGCTGCCGCTGGCACCCGTTGTATGGAGGTTCACCACATCGATCTCACCGTGCGTGAAACCCTCAAGAGACAAAATCTGGTTCTCCCCTGTCAGGGTAAGAGACTTGACGCTCATGCCGCTCACCGGGTCGGTATTGGCGATGGCGTCAAAGGTATGATCGCCGGACGCAACGTTGAACGTGAGGCTCGATTGGTGTGCGGTGTCGCCGGCGCCTGCCGGGTTCACAAAAACTGCCTTCAGTGTATGGATGCCGAGGGCCAGTTCCGAAGACGGCGTGTAGCTCCAGTTCGTGACGTTGTTGCTCGTGGTGCCGATGGCGGCATCGCCCAGGTGTGTCGATCCATCATAGATCTCCACCTTCCCTCCGGTCTCGAAACCTGTGACGCTTCCCGTCAGCGACACGTTCGTATCGTCTGTGCTACCGCTGATGCCTCCCGTAAGGGCACCTGCGTTATCTAAGACCTGCATAGTTGTCAGTGCAACAGGTGCAGCCTCAAGGTTGAAGGCAAAGTCTGCGGATGGTGCCCCTGTGTCTGTGGCCAGATCGGTGTTGACAACTGCAGCGGTTATGTGGTGCGTCCCGTCTGTAAGCCCGCTGCCCGGTGTAAATGACCAGTGCAGCCCATCTACCGTTGCCGTGCCCAACTCGGTACCGTCATTGTAAACCTTTACCACATCATGCGTCCCAAGAAGACCGCTTAAGGTACCGCCGAATGTTGGTGTCGCGTCATCCGTCTGCTGGCCGGTTATGATATTGCCTTTGGTACTGCCCATGTCGTCCACCACCTGACTGATGCTCACCGTCTGGGTCGGATGTGTGCCGGTCACGGTATAGTCGAAGGCACTGCTCCATGACCCGATTAGGGTGCCATCTGCACTCTCGACCCGCGTCGTGTAATGGTGGTCGCCTACACCCTGGGCGCCAAGTGTGTATGTCCATTCGGTAGCAGTTACATCCGCATAGCCCAGCCTTGTCGTCACACCGTTTACCGTGTCGTATACCGCTACACGCTTCGCCTGGATATTGGAGGTTACCTCGTCGTGGGCTGTATACAGGAGGTTGTCCAGACTGCCTATAAGCACCGGGTTGCTATCGCCGGCGGTTGTGCCGCTTGCAACACTTTCAAGGTCTTCATCCATATTGACGACGCTCATCGCATCGATGGTTGGCATCTGGGTTACGGGCGTCGTATCGATAACTGCATGCATCCTTATCTGGTGATTCCAATCGATGTTTGTGACATGTGTCGTGGCATCCTCAATCTGGGCATAGAATGTGTAGCCCCCATCAAGCGGTTGATCCGGTGTAAAGCTCCAGGACCCGTCACCGTTGACCGTTGCATTATCCATGTATGTCCAGTAGCCAAGACTCATCACGGCATAATAGATTGCCAGTTGCTCGTTTGTTCCTAAGTGTGTCGAACCCAGTGTGCCGGAAAATGTCGGCGTTGCATCAGAAATATAGGCAATATCAACGTTACCTTCATGGATGATCCCCGCCGGGGTTCCATCATCAGAGGTGAATGTTATTCCCGGTATATTCACCACATTGACCACCCAGGGATCGCTCATCCCCCCTTGCCCGTTTGTCGTCGCGTTTTCCACCCTCACGGTCAGGCTGTGGCTGCCGTAATTAAGCGCTGTTGCAGGCGTGTAGGTCCAGTCAGCGCCGCTCACTGTTGCGTTACCAAGCTTTGTCACACCGTCGTATACAGCGAGCACTTCACCGGTAGTCAACGGAGCGGATAGTGTGCCGGAGAGTTTCGGCGTTGTATCTTGTGAGCTCGTGCCGTTTGCGATTCCTTTAGTTGATGACGGTTCACCAGGCCCCGCCCATATTTCTGCTTTCGCAATGGTTACCGTTTGTACGGGCGGCTCGGGCTGCTCGGTGATCGTATAGGTATTACTCACCGTGCCTGCCTGCCCGCTGACAGTGTTGTATATTTTCGCATTCAGGCCGTTATCGCCGATTGCGAGCGGTGTGACCGGCGTATAGGTCCAGTTCGTGCCGGTGACTGTGGCCTCGCCCAGCATTGTAACGCCGTCATAGACATGCACGACCTCGCCCGCTGCAAGAGGCGCATCCAGTATACCAGAAATCTGCGGGTGCACGTCGTCGGTATGGCCGCCGCTCGTCACGGCGCCGGTTGTGTTTCCGATGTCGTCATAAACGCTGTTGATTGTGACCGTACCCGCCGGCGCCGCCGGACTGTCAATAACAGTCATCGAAGATATATTGGAATAGATGACGGGCATACCCGCGTCATCTTCAATTACCACTTTCAAGCTGTGCATGCCGTTTGTGAGTGTCTGGGTGTGGCCCGCCAGATCGTAACTCCATACAATGGATGTACCCATTTGCTCAACTGTGGCCTGACCCAGATACTGTATGCCGTCGTAGACAGCGACCTTCTCGCCCATACCCAAAGGCGCGCCAAGTGTGCCGGAGAGGGTTGGGGTGGTGTCGTCCGTGGCTGCATTAGACACGCTAAGGACATTGCCGGTAACTACGCCCGCGTCATCGTAAGCTGCGACAAAATTAACTGCGTTTTCAACGGCGCCGAAGGTTGCCGAGTACTGACCTGCCTGCCCCGAGACGGCGTTCTCGACCCGCGCCGTAAGATCATGGGCGCCGAAGCCGAGCGCATCTGTGGTATAGGTCCATATCGTGCCCGTCACCATTGCAGCGCCCAATTTAGTAGCACCGTCATAGACAAAGACCGCATCGCCCGTATTCAGCGGGGCAGAGAGAGTACCGGAAAGGGCCAGGGTTGTGTCGTCTGTGGACTGGCCGGAAATCAGTCTGCCCTGCTGCACGCCCACGTTGTCGTTCACCGCTGTGATTATGACCGTCTGGGTGGGAGCGATGGGGGCTGCCACGGTGGTGATGTTATATGAGCTTGAGGCAATTTCGGCTGTACCTGTTGCGCTTTCAATCTTCGCTGTGAAATTATGGGCGCCGTCAGCAATGGCCGTAGCCGTGGTGTAGCTCCAGTTTGTGCCCGTGACCGTCGCTTCGCCGAGCTTCAAGACGCCATCGTAGATCGAGACCTTCTCACCCGTACCCAACGTTGCGCCAAGCGTGCCGGTGAGTGTCGGGGTGGTGTCGTCGGTAGTGCCGCCTGACGCCAGAGTACCTTTTATTGTTCCTACATCATCGGAGACATTGGTGATAGAAACGGCGTTTTCAATAAACGTAAAAGGCAAGGACCACGGCGCGGCAAGGCCTGATGCGGCATTTTCTACCCGTGCCGTAAGATCATGGGGGCCTACGCCGAGTGTACCCGTAGTATAGGTCCATGTAGTGCCTGTCACAGTTGCAGTGCCCAATTTAGTGGTTCCGTCATAGACGAAGACCACATCGCCCATATTCAACGGGGCAGAGAGAGTACCGGAAAGGGCAAGCGTCGTGTCGTCCGTGCTATGGCCTAACGCGAGAGCGCCTGTCTGAACGCCGATGTTGTCAAACACCTGTGTGATTATGACCGTCTGGATAGGATCGATGGGGTGTTCCACGGTGGTGAGATTATAGGTGGCGGAGGAAAGCTCTGCCATGCCCGAGGAACTTTCTATCTTGGCCGTGAAGGAATGGGCGCCGTCGGAAAGGGCAGACGTGGTGTAGTTCCAAGACCGATCCGTCACTACAGCTTCACCGAGTCTGGTTTCTCCGTCGTAGATCGCGACCTTCTCGCCCGTACCAAGACCAAACTTGGCGCCTACCATACCTGTGAGCGTCAGTGTGGTGTCATCGGTAACGCCACCTGATGCCACCGTGCCGCTTACTGCTCCTGTATGATCGGAGACGTTGGTGATAGAGACAGAATTTGCGATGATCCTATACTCCAGCGTGGCCGGACCGGCAAGCCCTGTGAAGCTGTTCTCGACTTGCACAGTTATATAGTCGGGAATATATGTTGTCATACCCAGATTGTAGCTCCATGATGTTCCCGTCACAGAGGCGACATGCCTAAAGCCGTTGTCATAGAGGACAAGCTCGTCACCTGTATTCAGCGGGGCGGATAGTGTGCCGTAGAGCAACACATCGTCATCGTCCGTGCTCTGAGCATATGCGAGGTTGCCCTGCCACTCGCCCACATTGTCGTACGCAGCGATAGTGGCCGTCTGGGTGGGAGCGACGGGGGCTGCCACGGTGGTGATGCTATAAGAGCTTGAGGCAATTTCTGCGGTGCCTGTTGAGTTTTCGATCTTGGCCGTGAAAGCAATGGGTGCCGTCGGCAAGGGCAGTCGGGGTATAGTTCCAATTTGTGCCCGTGACCGTTGCTTCGCCAAGTTTTGTCGCGCCGTCGTAGATGGAGACCTTTTCGCCTGCACCGAGCGTCGCACTGAGCGTGCCGGTGAGTGTCGGGGTGGTGTCGTCGGTTAGACTACCTGATGCCACATTACCGACAACTGCACCTGCATCGTCGGTGACATTGGTGATAGAAACGGTGTTCTCGATAACCTTGAAAGTTGCGAACTCACCTGCCGCTCCCGAGAATGCTTTTTCTACCCGTGCGGCAAGATCATGGGCGCCGGCGCCGAGTGCGCTTGTAGTATAGGTCCAATCAGTGCCCGTGACGGTTGCAGTGCCGATCTTGGCGCCGTTATCATAAACGACTAGCGTGTCGTCGATGAGAAGTGCGGCATTGATCGTACCTGTTAGCGTAAGCACCGTGTCGTCCGTCGACTGGCCGGATGTGAGGCCGCCCTGCTGCACACCGACGTTGTCATTCACCTCTGTGATGCTTACCGACTGCATGAGACCGACGGGACCTCCAAAGGTGTTGATACTATAGGAATTTGAGGCAATTTCTGCGGTGTCTGTTGAGTTCTCGATCTTGGCCGTGAAGCTATGGGCGCCGTTGGCAAGATCCGTAGCATGTGTGTAAGTCCAACTTGTTCCCAAAACCGTCGCTTCGCCGAGTTTTGTCGCGCCATCGTAGATGGAGACCTTTTCGCCTGCACCGAGCGTCGCACTGAGCGTGCCGGTGAGTGTCGGGGTGGTGTCGTCGCTTATGCCGCCTGATGCTACTGTGCCGGTTACCGCGCCTACGTTGTCGGAGACATTGGTGATAGAAACAGCGTTCTCGATGAACGTAAAAGGCAAGGACCACGGTGCGGCAAGACCTGATGCAGTATTCTCCACTCGTGCCGTGATGCTGTGGATGCCTGCGTCAAGTGCGCTTGTAGTATAGGTCCAATCTGTGCCCGTGACGGTTGCTGTGCCAAGCTTAATGCCGTTGGAATAAACGTCGAGCGTGTCGCCGGGGTTAAGTCCGCCAGTGATCGTACCGGAAAGGGCAACTGTCGCGTCGTCCGTACTCTGGCCGAGGCGAGAGTGCCTGTCTGAACGCCCACGTTGTCGTTCACCGCCGAAATGGTAACCATCTGGGTGGGACCGACGGGGGCCGCCACGGTGGTAATGCTATAAGAGCTTGAGGCAATTTCGGCCACGCCTGAGGCGCTTTCGATCTTTGCCGTGAAGGAGTGGGCGCCGTCGGCAAGGTCCGTAGCCGGGGTGTAGCTCCAAGCTTGTGCCCAAGACCGACCCTTCGCCGAGTTTGGTCGCGCCGTCGTAGATGGAGACCTTTTCGCCTGAGGCCAAGGTCGCACTGAGCGTACCTGTGAGTGTCGGGCTGTGTCGTCGGTAGCGTTGCCTGATGCCACTATGCCGGTTACCGCGCCTACATCGTCGATGACACTGGCGATAGAAACAGCATTTTCGATTACGTTAAAGGCCGTTGAAGACAAACCGGCAAGCCCCGAGATGCTGTTCTCGACTCGTGCTGTAAGATCATGGGCGCCAGGGTTGAGCGCACCCGTGGTATAGGTCCAATGTCGTACCTGTCACTGTAGCGGTTCCAAGCTTCACAGCGCCATCATAGACAACAACCGTGTCGCCCATATTGAGTACGTCAGAGAACGCCCCGTTGAGCAAAGCGTCGCGTCGTCCGTAGTCTGGCCGGGTATCAGGCCGCCCTGCTGCACGCCCACGTTGTCATACACCGCGTGATGGCGACCGACTGTGTGGGACCGATAGGGGCTGCCACGATAGTAACATTATAGGAACCTGAAGCGATTTCGGCGGTACCTGAAGAATTTTCGATCTTCGCCGAGAAGGAATGAGCGCCGTCGGCAAGGCGCAGCCGGGGTATATGTCCAGATTTCTGCCCGTGACCGTCGCTTCGCCGAGTTTGGTCGCACCGTCGTAGATGGAGACCTTCTCGCCTGCACCGAGCGTCGCACCGAGCGTGCCGTTGAATGTCGGGGTGGTGTCGTCGGTGGTGCCGTTATTTGTCACGTGCCTGTGACTCGCCTGCGTCATCTGAATGCGCTGATCGTGACGCTAAGGCTCCTGATAACGTAAAAACCATTGAAGACGAACCGACAAGCCCGGAGGCGTTCTCGACTCGTGCCGTCAGGTCGTGACTACCCGCACTGAGTCTACCGTGGTATAGGTCCATGATGTACCTGTGACAGTTGCGGTTCCAAGCTTCACAGTGCCGTTATAGACAACAACCATATCGCCTGTATTGAGGACATCAGAGAGCGCCCCGTTAAGCACAAGCGTCTGGTCGTCTGTGGACTGGCCGGGTATCAGGCCGCCCTGCTGCACGCCCACGTTGTCATTCACCTGTGTAATGGCAACTGTCTGTGTGGGAGCGATGGGGGCTGCCACGGTGGTGATATTATAAGAACTTGAGGAGGCGATCCCTGCGATGCCTGTTGAGCTCTCGATCTGGACCGTGAAGCTATGGGCGCCGTCGGCAAAGAGCAGCCGGGGTGAAGTTCCAGCTTGTGCCCGTGACCGTCGCTTCGCCGAGTTTTGTCGCGCCGTCGTAAATGGAGACCTTCTCGCCTGCACCAAGGGCGCACCAAGTGTGCCTGTGAGTGTCGGGGTAGTGTCGTCGGTGGCGCCGTTATTTGCGACATTACCGGTTACTGCGCCTGAGTCATCCACTACACTAATGAACGATACAGAGCTCTTGATGACGTTAAAAACCATTGAAGTCGGACCGGCAAGCCCGGCGACGTTCTCGACTCGTGCCGTAAGATCATGGGTACCGTTACTGAGCGCACCCGTGGTATAGGTCCACGAGGTACCAGTGACAGTTGTGGGGCCGAGTTTTGTCGCGCCGTCATAGACAACAACTGTGTCACCTATGACCGTATTGAGTACGTCAGAGAGTGTGCCGCTAAGTGCCAGCGTTTGATCGTCCATACTCTGACCGGATGTGAGGCCGCCCTGCTGTATGCCCACGTTGTCGTTCACCTGTGTGATAGCGACCGTCTGTGTGGGAGCAATGGGGGCTTCCACGGTGGTGATGCTATAAGAGCTTGAGGCGATTTCTGCGGTGCCTGTTGAGTTTTCGATCTTGGCCGTGAAGCTATGGGTGCCGTCGGCAAGGGCAGTCGGGGTAAATGTCCAATTTGTGCCCGTGACCGACGCTTCGCCGAGCTTTGTCGCACCGTCATAGATGGAGACCTTCTCGCCTGCACCGAGCGTTGCACTGAGAGTGCCGGTGAGTGTCGGGGTGGTGTCGTCGGTGGCGCCACCTGATGCTACTATGCCGGTTACTGTGCCTGCGTCATCTGTGACACCGGTGATAGAAACAGCGTTTTCTATGATGGTAAAGACCGTCGAAGATGAACCGGCAAGCCCCGCGGAGTTCTCGACTCGTGCCGTAAGATTATGTGCGCCGGTACTGAGCGCATTTGTAATATAGATCCAATTAGTGCCCGTCACAGTCGCCGTATTGGCAAGCTTTGTGGCGCCGTCATATATTACAACCCTATCGCCGGAGTTGAGCCCGGCAGAGAGCGTACCGGTAAGCGCCAGGGTGGTATCGTCCGTACTCTGGCCAGGTATCAGGCCGCCCTGCTGAACGCCCACGTTGTCGGTAACCGCTGTGATGGCAACGATCTGGGTGGGAGCGACAGGGGCTGCCACGATGGTGACACTATAGGCTGAGGAAGCGATTTCTGCGGTGCCTGTTGAGCTCTCGATCTTCGCCGAGAAAGAATGGGCGCCGTCGGCAAGGGCAGCCGGGGTATAGTTCCAATTTGTGCCCGTGACCGTCGCTTCGCCGAGTTTGGTCGCGCCGTCGTAGATGGAGACCTTTTCGCCTGCACCGAGCGTCGCACTGAGCGTGCCGGTGAATGTCGGGGTGGTGTCGTCGGTAGCGCCACCTGATACTACTGTGCCGGTTACTGTGCCTGCGTTATCTGAGATGTTGGCAATCGTGACACTGCTTTTAATGACCGCAAACGCATCTGAGTATGAACCGGCAAGATTCGTGTCTGTGTTCTCAACTCGTGCCATGAGATTATGCGTGCCGGCACCAAGCGTACCCGTAGCATAGGTCCATGTCGTGCCGCTCGTCATCGTAGCGGTGCCAAGCTTCACAGTGCCGTCATAGACAACAACTGTGTCGCCTGTATTGAGTATGTCAGAGAGTGCGCCAGTAAGCGCCAGGGTGGTATCGTCCGTGCTCTGACCCGGCGTGAGGTTGCCCTGTTGCACACCCACGTTGTCGCTCACCGTGCCGATGGTGGCCGTCTGCGTGGGTGCCACACCAAGAGTAAAATCCAGGACAGCCGATGAACTGGTATTTCCTGCGACGTCGGTCTGATGTACCAGGACATTATTTATTCCAGCAGCGCCGAACACTGCTGCGTCAATCATGGCACCTGTGCCGTTTACCCAGGTTGCTCCACTGTCAAGGCTGTACTGCCACGTCGCCCCGCTCTCGATTCCATAAATGTTTACTGTCGCCTGGCTGGTAGAGTGGTCAGTATTGCTCATTCCGTCGTCAACAGCAAGCATCACGAATGGAGTCGCAGGAGGAAACGTATCAATCACCTGGCTGTTCTCGGCATGGGCTGCGTTCGGGTTGCCTGCAATGTCGCTTACTGCGCCCGCCTTAAGGGCAAGGGTGATGTTGCCATAGGATACCGGCGGCGGGGGTCACATTGACCGTCCAGGTGGTCCCGCTTCCGGTGATGCCGGTGATAGTACCGTTCGTTACGGTGAAGTCGCCTGCCTCAAGGCCGGTAACTGCTTCACTGAAGGTGTATGTATAGGCAACGTTGGCGGTTGCATTGGCGGTGCCCGATACATCGTCGGTGACGGAGACTGTCGGCACGATGGTATCTATCGCCTGGCTGTTCTCGGTGTGAAGGGCGTTCGGGTTGCCTGCAGCGTCATTCACTGCTCCTGCGTTGAGGGCAAGGGTGATGGTTCCTTCGGCATTGGCGGTGGGGGTGACATTCACTATCCATGTAGTCCCGGAACCGGTGATGCTTGAGATAGTACCGTTCGTTACGGTGAAGTCATCTGCTCAAGGCCGGTGACCGCTTCATTGAAGGTGTAAGTATAAGCAACGTTGGCGGTTGTTACATTGGCGGTACCCGCGAGGCTGTCGTTGACGGTGACTGTGGGTGCCTGCGTGTCGACAGTGAAAGAAGATGCTCCAGACTCGATGATCGCGACACCCGGGGCAGCTGTATTTTCAATTACTGCCTTACAGATTATGTGCACCTTCGGCAAGGGAAGCCGGGGTGTATGTCCAGCTTGTGCCTGTGACTGCAGCTTCGCCTATTTTGATTGTACCATCATAAATGACAACCTTCTCACCTGCACCCAACGTTGCATCAAGCGTGCCGGAGAGTGTCGGGGTGGTGTCGTCGGTCGTGCCGCCTGACGCCAGAGTACCTTTTATTGTTCCTACATCATCGGAGATATCAGTAATAGAGATGCCGTTCTCGATAACAGTAAATTCCTTTGAGAACGGGCCATTCCCTGATTCAGGTCCCTCGAGCCTTACCGTAAAGATGTGGGTACCGTCGGCGAGATCGGCCGTGGTATAGGTCCATGTATTGTCCGCTGCTACGGTGGCTTCACCAAGCTTCGTCCCGTTGTCGTAGATGACGAGTGTATCGCCGGTTTTAAATGCGGCAGTAAGCGTGCCGGAGAGATCCAGCACCTTATCGTCCGTGGACTGGCCGGATTTGAGTTCACCCTGCTGCTCGCCTACATTGTCCTTCACTGAAGTGATGATAACCGCAGCAGGAGCAGAACCGGAGGCACTCTCGCCGTTGCTGCCGCCGTCACTTCCGGCTATCACTGCCGCCGTTCCTGCTGCACCAACACCTCCAATAAGCGCGAGGGGTAGTCCGAGAAGCGGGCCTGCTGCCGGAGGGTCCTCTTCGAGAATCGCGTCTGCTTCCTGGTTATTTGAAACAACGGTATTGTCTGATGTGCCGGCAGAGCCTGTTACAGGAGAATTTTGACCTTCTTCGGCTGTACCTGACGTAGCCTGTGCTAACACGATGGAGGGCTCAAGCGTTTCAGCTGACTGGTCAGGTGTCAGGGAAGATTCCAATGAACCCAAATCGTCAAAAGCATCGGGTGTTAACGCGGCTTCATTTGTGTCACTGCCGTAATTCGAATCAACGATGTCCTCGTCGTCCCTCGCAACAATGATATTCCCTCTTGTCTTTTTGAGGATGGCATTCTCCGGTGTAAGGTTGCCGTCCATTTTTACGCTGTGTGTATTCTTATTGGCTGCATTGAACATTTCACCCTGATTCTGTTTAGCGTGAGTGCTGACATTTTTTGTAGATTCTTTCATTACATCGGCTGCTATTTTTTTGCTCACACTCACTTCACTGTTGTCACGGTTATTCACCATTTTATTGCCCCCTTATTTATTTTTATTCCTGAGTTATCTTTTTCTCAAATTCAACGAAAATATCTCATTGCCTTGTAATTATTTATAACAACATTATCACTCGTTGAACATATTAGTCGAACTACTATTCAATATTGATAATAAATCAATACTATTGCTATAAGTTGTTGCTATACAAAGCAATGCACCACGTCCGCATCTCGCTTATCCTGTTCACAGGGCTTTCCATATCAGGTCCAATGCCGGATCAGTCCGGAATGACAAATCTTAAGGTCTTTACTTGCCGGTTTAATAATCAATCCCCGCCAAAAACGGGCGGGGTATTGATACCGATACATCCACGTAATTTTCTACAGCACTGCGCCCGTATGTTGCAGGCTTGAATCCAACAGCAACTGCGCCTGGTGGTTTGCGCTCTCATAGACATGGTACGTGATGCCTGCGTTTGTGATATCACCCATATTAGTCCATGATCCTCCTGCCATATCCACCGTTACCGTATCGCCGGTGTTGCCGTCCACCACCAACTGGTGCTTGCCGGTGCCGTCAACGCCCGTCCAGCCATCGCCGCTTGTTAAACACATTCATTCCGGACATGTCGAAGACATCGTTTAGCGACAACTTCAATGTGTTGTCACCAGAGCCGGTTATGTCTATCTTTTCGATGGATTCGATCCGCGAACTGCCGTCGGGGCTGGATGCGCCCTGATTGGCTATTGTGGTGAGGTCAAAGATGATCCCGCTGCCGTCAAGCTTAATGGTGTCAATGTCGCCGCCACCGTCGATGCGGGCGTACTTGCCATCGGTTATGCCGGCAGACAGCTTGGTGATATTATCGGCGTTAATAATTATTGCATCGTCGCCATGTCCGCTATAGAGGACGTCGGCCCCGCCGTTGCCGTAAATAATATCATCACCAGCGCCGGCAACAATGGTCTCGGAGGCCGTGGTGCCGCTAAGCGTATCGGCGCCGCTTGTACCTAACTGATCCACATCTGTGGCATTCTGCATCCCTCCAAAAATAACGTGGGTCTGCCCGGCATACCCGGGGTTTACCCCCTCGCCTGTTGCGTATGGTGCGCCGACGAGTAAATCGGCCAGGCCGTCGCCATTAATGTCGCCCGCCGCAGAGACGCTGTAGCCGACTTTCATGGGCCATGTTACGCCGTCAATGATGAAGCCTGCAGAGCTGTGGGCCAGGGAGGACATTTCCACCGTGCCTGCTATCTGCTTTCCCGAAGACAATGTAGGCTTGTCCGGAATCTTGGCCGTTAATGTCTACACCATACGCCCCAACGATCAGGTCGGCCAGGCCGTCGCCGTTGACGTCGCCGGCGGCGGCAACGCTATAGCCGCTCAGGTCACTCGCACCCTGGCCGTTGATGACGAAACCGCCGGTGCCAGCGGCCACAGCGGACAGGTCGATCGCGCTGGTTCCGGTCTGGCCGAACACGACGTAGCTGCGCCCGGCATTGGTGCCGGCGGCAGGGTCGCTGTACATCGCCCCGACAATCAGGTCGGCCAGGCCGTCGCCGTTGATGTCCCCGCCGAGGAAACGCTCAAGCCGCTCTGATCACCGGTAACCATTGTACTGCCGTGACCACGTGTAACCACCCGAAGCGCCTTTAATAACGAAACCACCCGTACCGGTGGCAATAGCGGCCAGATTCACGGGGGATGCGTCCATGCTCGTCTTGCCAAAGATCACGTAGCTGCTGCCGGAATCCTGGCCTTGTTGGAGTCTGCGCCAAAGGCCCCCACAATGATGTCGGACAGGCCATCGCCGTTAACATCACCCGCTGAGGAAACGCTGCATCCTGACCAATCTTTTTCCGCACCGCCGTTAATGACGAAACCTCCCGTGCCGGCTTCAATGGAGGCAAGGTTCATGTTACCCATATCCGCCTTGCCGTAGATCAGGTAGCTTTTGCCGACATTTGCATCATCCTCTGTATAGGGGCGGTCTGTATACCTTGACCCGACAAGAAGATCAACCAGACCGTCGCCATTGAAGTCGCCCGCCGAGGAAACTTTATATCCGCTCCAGTCTTGGGCACATGCACCAGTAATGACAAAGCCGCCCGAGCCGCCTTCAACCGCAGAAGCATTCACAGCACTCGTATCCGACTTGCCAAAAACTACGTAGGTTTTACCGATATTTTCTATTACGCCATCGTGTGCAGTATATGCCCCCATGATGAGGTCGGACAGGCCATCGCCATTGATGTCACCCGCCGAGGAGACGCTGCATCCTAAATGATCGGATTCGATACCGCCAGCGCCCCAGGCGCCGTTAATGACAAAGCCGCCCGTGCCGGCTGCAATGGCGGACAGATGCACATGGGCCGTATCCGTACCTGTTTTGCCAAAAACCACATAGCTTTTGCCTGCATTATTGGCGGGGCTTGGATCTGCATACTCCGCCCCGATAATTAAATCATCCAGGCCGTCGCCGTTGACGTCGCCCGCCGAGGAAACGCTGTATCCGCTCTGATCACTATTCGCTTCGCCGATAATGCTGAAGCCATGAGCGCCGCCGGTGACACTGAAAGTGTTCAAATTCACCGTCTCCGGATTCGTATCAGCAATATAGTTTGGACTGGTCACATCAGTTGCTGCATTTCCCGCCAAATCGGTAACGCTGATTAGATTGTCTGTATCATAAATGTGTTCGGTCGGGGTGAAGGTTGCCGTATAGATTTTGGGGTCGCCGGTGACCATCAAGTTTGAAAGGGTGCCGTTTGGCGTTATCACACTAAAATCACTCCCCGGATCTTCCGAGAAGGTAAGTGTAACGGTAGCAGTTTCCCCATGGATAAGATTGGTGTCGCTCATCGTAACACCGACACTCCAGGTGGGGGGGATTGTGTCAACAGTTACTGTATACTCGGCTGATGTGGGGCTTGCATTGTCGGCGGCATCGGTGGCCGTCGCCGTTATCTGATGCATGCCATCGGCAAGCGTCGTGCCTGTAAAATCAAACGTCCATGCACCGGATGCGTCTGCCGTTGTCGTACCTTTGAAAACGCTGTCCACAAAAACCTTTACCGTGGAGTTGGCCTCGGCAGTGCCTCTGAAGATCAAGGTCGCATCGTTGGTGATATGGTCGTTTGATACTCCGGAATCCGTTGTAATACCGGTAACTGCGGGGGCTGCCGGGGCGATGGTGTCTCTCGTTACCGCGCTGCCGCCGCTCTCGTCGCCGCTGCTGCCGCCGTCACTTCCGGCTATCACTGCCGCCGTCCTGCTCCTGCTGCACCAACACCTCCAATAAGCGCGAGGGGTAGTCCGAGAAGCGGGCCTGCTGCCGGAGGGTCCTCTTCGAGAATCGCGTCTGCTTCCTGGTTATTTGAAACAACGGTATTGTCTGATGTGCCGGCAGAGCCTGTTACAGGAGAATTTTGACCTTCTTCGGCTGTACCTGACGTAGCCTGTGCTAACACGATGGAGGGCTCAAGCGTTTCAGCTGACTGGTCAGGTGTCAGGGAAGATTCCAATGAACCCAAATCGTCAAAAGCATCGGGTGTTAACGCGGCTTCATTTGTGTCACTGCCGTAATTCGAATCAACGATGTCCTCGTCGTCCCGTGCAACAATGATATTCCCTCTTGTCTTTTTGGGGATGGCATTCTCCGGTGTAAGGTTGCCGTCCATTTTTACGCTGTGCGTATTCTTATTGGCTGCATTGAACATTTCACCCTGATTCTGTTTAGCGTGAGTGCTGACATTTTTTGTAGATTCTTTCATTACATCGGCTGCTATTTTTTTGCTCACACTCACTTCACTGTTGTCACGGTTATTCACCATTTTATTGCCCCCTTATTTATTTTTATTCCTGAGTTATCTTTTTCTCAAATTCAACGAAAATATCTCATTGCCTTGTAATTATTTATAACAACATTATCACTCGTTGAACATATTAGTCGAACTACTATTCAATATTGATAATAAACCAATACTATTGCTATAAGTTGTTGCTATACAAAGCAATGCACCATGTCCGCATCTGTACATAACATTTAGATGGCCACCAAATAATGAAAATAAATCACCAAAATTTGACATTTGACCTGCTGCTGTCAATTCATATGCCCCTTTATTCCATTTCTCATTCAAAGCGCTATCTTCGTTGCCAGCGTCATCGTCTTCTCGACATACTTCGACCCGCAAGCGGGTGCCCCGCGTCTCCGTCGCCTCTTCCTTGACGCCTCAATATCATCTTTGACTTAGCAATGGAATGAGAATCCGTGCACTGCCTGCGCACACAGTCGGTGCGTGGCTCGCTCCCTCTTTTACCGTTCACTAAATGACATGGATATCGTTTTAGTAACCGGTTTTGTCACATAACTGAGCAGGGTTTTCTTGCCGGTTTCTATTTCTATTCCCGCTGTCATGCCGGGCTGTACTTCAATAGATTTTTTACCACGCCCTTTCCTGTTGTGCTCTGCTATGCTGTTTTCATCGATTTTGACTTGAACTCGATAGTAGAGCTGCTCGCCCTGACGAGTTTCCTCATTAATGGCATCGGGACTGACATAAATTACCTTGCCATCCAGACTCCCATATATTGAGTAATCGTAAGCATCCAGCTTCACAGTAGCAGGCAGGTCGGTCCGTATAAACGCAATATCGGAAGGTTTAAGCTTGCCTTCGACAATTAAGTTGCCATCGATAGGCAATGATCG